>DATJEU010000014.1:0-152149 GCA_035496255.1 Vicinamibacterales bacterium | reverse complement strand
CTGGCGCTGTTCTTCCTGTTCGTCCGCTTCCTGCCGGCCATTGCGATCTTCGAAGTGCGGACGATGGTGCCGCAGGCGAAGCTGAAAGCGGAGCATCACGGGTAACGTCATGTCGCACGAGGAATCGACCGCACCGGCGCTCCACGGCCTGATGGCCGAATTCGAAACGCCCGACGCGCTCGTCGCGGCGGCGGAGAAGACGCGCCTCGCCGGCTACCGGAACACCGACGCGTATTCGCCGATTCCGATCGAGGAGTTGAGCGAAGCCCTCGGTCTGCCCCGCACCCGTCTGCCGAAGCTCGTCTTCCTCGGCGGATTGCTGGGCGGCATCGGCGGTTACAGCCTGGAGTACTACTGCGCGGCGATCGCGTATCCCCTCAATATCGGCGGTCGCCCGCTCCACAGTTGGCCGCAGTTCATTCCCGTCACGTTCGAAACGACGGTGCTCGGATCGGCGCTGGCCTGCTTCCTCGGCATGTGGGCGCTGAACAAGCTGCCACAGCCGTATCACCCGGTCTTCAACGTCCCGGCGTTCTCGCGCGCGTCGACCGATCGGTTCTTCCTGTGTATCGAGGCCACGGACCCGCGATTCAACCGCGACGAGACCTGGAAATTCCTCGAAGGGCTTCATCCAGTAGGAGTGTCCGAAGTTGCTCCGTAGCCTGTTGACGCGAGTCAATTCCCAACGGCTATCGCTGGACCAGCTCCCAACTCCCGATGCGGAGCGTATGGGAGTTGGATCGTCAGGGCAGTTGGGAGTTGGGAGTTATCTGGCGCGTATCGCCGCGCTCGTCGTCGTCGCGGCGGTGGCTGGAGCCTGCCGTCAGGACATGCACGACGCGCCGCGTTACGAGCCGCTCGAGGCGAGCACGTTCTTCACGGACGGGCACTCGGCGCGCACCCTCGTCGCCAACACTGTCGCGCGCGGGCAACTGAAAGAGGACCGGCACCTCTATGAAGGGATCGTCGACGGCAAGCCTGCAGACACCTTCCCGATGCCGGTGACGGCGGCGGTCCTTGCGCGAGGCCAGGAACGCTTCAACGTGTTCTGCTCTCCCTGCCATGGCCGCACGGGTGAGGGCAACGGCATGATCGTGCAGCGCGGGTTCCGCCATCCGCCCTCGTACATGGAAGACCGGTTGCGCAACGCTCCGGTCGGTTACTTCTTCGACGTGATGACGCACGGCTTCGGGGCCATGCAGGACTACTCGGCGCAGGTGCCGGTGGCGGATCGCTGGGCGATTGCCGCCTACATCCGCGCACTGCAGTTCAGCCAGCGTGCGTCGATGGACGATGTGCCGGAAGAGCATCGAGCGGATCTGGATCGCAATCCCCAGCCGCCGCCACCGGCCGCGCCGCCCGGAGCGGCGCCAGGGCAGCAGGAGGCGAAATAGGTGGCGACTGAAATCATGACGTTCACGCCACCGGTCGCCGAGATCGACGCCCGCAAATCGCGCGCGTTGATCATCGGGCTGGTTGGCCTGGCGCTGTGCGCGCTCGGGTTCTTCCTGGATCGCGAGCACTTCTTCCGCGCGTGGCTGATCTCATTCTGGCTGTTTCTCGGCATCTCCCTGGGGTCGCTGGCAGCGGTGATGGTCCAGCACCTGACCGGCGGACAGTGGGGCGTGTTCCGGCGCGTGTTCGAGGCCGCCAGCCGCGTGCTGCCACTGCTCGCCATTCTCGGCATACCCATTCTGCTCGGGACGCACACGTTGTATCCGTGGGCGAACGGTGATTTCGCCGCGAAGGACGAGATCCTTCACCATCGTGAGCTCTACCTGAATACCGGGTTCTTCGTCGCGCGGTACGTCATCTACTTCGCGGTCTGGATCTGGTTCGCGAACGTGCTCAACAACCTGTCACTGCGACAGGACTCGGGCGACGTCTCGGTGAACCTGAAACTGCAGCGGCTGAGTGGCGCCGGACTGGTCGCCTACGGCATCGGCGTGATGTTCGCCGGCATCGACTGGATCATGGTGCTCAACGCGCACTGGTACTCGACCATCTTCGGGTTCCTGACGATGGGCGGGCAAGGGCTGTCGGCGCTGGCGTTCACCATTCTGATCTCCGCATTCCTGGTGAGGCGCGAACCGTTTCTCGGGTTTCTGAAACCGCACCATTTCCATGACCTCGGCAAGCTGGCGCTCGCCTTCGTCATGCTCTACGCGTATTTCAACTTCTCGCAGTATCTGCTGACGTACGCGGCAAACGAAGTCGAAGAAGTCCCGTACATGGTGACCCGCATTCATCATGGCTGGCAGTTCCTCGCGTTGTTTCTCGTCGTGTTCCATTTCGCGGTGCCGTTCCTGTTCCTGCTCAATCGCGATCTGAAGCGCCGGCCGCAGCGCGTACTGTGGCTGGCCGCGTGGATTCTGTTCGTGCGCTGGGCGGACATCGTGATGCTCGTCTCGCCGGAGTTCTCGTCGACGGGCCCGAACCTGGCGATGCTCGGCGGCGAGGCGCAGAGCCACTTCTTCATCCACTGGCTCGATCTGGCGGCCCCGCTCGCCATCGGCGGCCTGTGGATGTGGATGTTCTTCACCCAGCTCGCGAACCGGCCGCTGCTGGCGATCGGCGATCCCTACCTCTACGAATCGCTGCAGCAGGGCAGCGGAGGCCACTGATGGCTCACGGTCACAGTTTCGGATCGTCGGAGCCGCTCGAGCCGATCACCGCGGCCGACGAGCAGTACATGTCCACGCCCGAGGGCGCGGCCTACGAACATACCGACGCGAACGTCTGGCAGATCATCAAGTTCGGTATCTGGCTGGCGATCACGGCTCTCGTCGTTCACGTTGGTCTTGGTCTCATGTACCGGATGCAGATTGAGCAGGCGAAGAAGACCGGCGAGGAGCGTTACCCGCTCGCCTCGACGACCCAGTCGCGCCTGCCGCCGGAGCCGAGACTGCAGCAGTTTCCGCGGACCGAGTATTACCAGTTCCGCGTGGGCGAACAGGAACAGCTCGAAAGCTACGGCTGGATCAACAAGGACGCCGGCGTCGTGCACATTCCGATCGAGCAGGCGATGAAGCTGGCGCTCGAGCGCGGGGTGTTCCAGTCGCGTCCCGCCGAGCCGGGCGCGCCCGAGGAGACGCCCGGTCTGATGCCGTCGGATGCGAGTTCGGGTCGCGTGATGGAGCGGCGAAGGCAGTAAAGGGACAAGGCAATGCAGATTTCAGAATTCAGAATGCAGAAGCATTCGAGCTGGTTCGTGGCGCTCGTCGTGTCTGCATTGTGCATTTTGCACGCTGCATCCGCGGACGCGCAGAGTGGTCCGAACTTCTTCAACGGCACCATGCCCGAGCAGTCCCGGCCCTCGTCGTTGAAGCCGGACCAGTTGAAGGAAGTGTCGTTCAAGCAGCAACTGAACACCATGCTGCCGCTGGACACGAAGTTTCGCGACGAGTACGACCGCGAGGTCGAATTGGGGCGCTACTTCAACCAGCAGCGGCCGGTGATTCTGGCGTTCGTCTACTACCAGTGCCCGATGCTGTGCACGCAGGTGATGAACGGCATCTCGAGCGCGATCCGGGCGATGACCTTCACCGCCGGACAGGACTTCGACGTGGTGTTGGTCAGCTTCGACCCGCGTGACACGCCGGCCGCCGCGGCGGAGAAGAAGCGGCTGCATCTGAAGTACTGGGCGTCGGAACAGACCTCCGGCGGCTGGCACTTCCTGACCGGACAAGAGGCGAATATCAGGCGCGTGACCGACGCCGCCGGGTTCTCGTACCGGTGGGATGCGCAGTCGCAGCAGTTCGCCCACGTCAGCGGCGTTCTGGTGACGACGCCGGAAGGCAAGCTGTCGCGCTACTTCTACGGCGTGGAGTACTCGCCGAAGGAGATGCGACTGGCATTGGTGGAAGCAGGGAACGGCCACATCGGGAATCCGATCGACGAGCTGTTGCTCTATTGCTACCACTACGACCCGGAGAGTGGACGCTACGGCGTCATGATCATGAACATGGTTCGGGCGGCCGGTGTGCTGACCGTCGCGTCGATGGTCGGCTTCATCGTGATCTCCCGCCGGCGCGAGAAACGCGCCGCCGGCCATCCCTGAGCCCCTGATATCTATGCTGTCTGGAATCCCGCTGTTCCCCCCCGCCGCGTCGACGCTGGCACCGGAAGTAGACGCGCTCTACTTCTTCCTCCTCGGCGTCACCGCGTTCTTCGCGATTCTCGTCGTCGTACTGGTGCTGTATTTCGCGATCAAGTACCGGGACGACACCGGTCTCAAGGTGGGCGCCCCGATCACCGGCTCCATTCCGCTCGAAATCGGCTGGTCGCTGGTGCCGTTCTTCGTCGCGATGGGGATCTTCGTGTGGGCGACCGCGGTCTTCTTCCACATCGTGCGGCCGCCGGATCAGACGCTGGAGGTCTACTCCACCGGCAAGCGCTGGATGTGGCGCTTCCAGCACGTTGACGGGCAACGCGAAATCAATCAGTTGCACATTCCCGTCGGGCGGCCGGTCAAGGTGACGTTCACGTCGGAAGACGTGCTGCACGACCTCTTCATCCCGGCGTTCCGCGTCAAGGCCGACGCGATTCCCGGACGCTACAGCTCGATCTGGTTCACGGCCACGAAGACCGGCGAATACCATCTGTTCTGCGCCGAATACTGCGGCACGCGGCATTCCGGCATGATCGGCACCGTCTACGTCATGGAGGAGAAGGACTACCAGGCGTGGCTCTCGGGCGGTGGTCTCACCGGTTCGATGTCCGCACGCGGCGAGCAACTCTTTCAGCAGATGGCGTGCAGCACCTGCCACGTCAATGACGGCACCGGGCGCGGCCCGTCGCTGCTCGGCGTGTTCGGGTCGACGGTGAAGCTGTCAACCGGACAGGCGGTGAAGGCAGACGAGACGTACGTGCGTGAATCGATCCTGACGCCGCAGGCGAAGCTGGTGAACGGATATCAGCCGATCATGCCGACGTTCCAGGGACTCGTGAACGAAGAAGGCGTGCTCAGCCTGATCGAGTACGTGAAGTCGCTCGGCAGCGGCGGCACCGGCGGGCAGCAGGCCAGCGCGGCCCCGGCGCCCGCCGCAGCAGCAAAGTAGGACCCCATGATCACCACAGTGGCCGAATCACCGGTGAACTACCTGAATCATCAGACGACCCTCGCGTCGTGGCTCCTGACCAAGGACCACAAGCGCATCGGCCTGATGTACATGGTGGTCGTCACCATCGCCTTCATCATCGGCGCGGTCTTCGCGGCGCTGATCCGCACGGAACTCGCCACACCGGCCGGTGACCTGGTGTCGAGCGACATGTACAACCGTCTGTTCACGATGCACGGCGTGGCGATGGTGTTCTTCGTGCTGATCCCGGCGGTGCCGGCGATCCTCGGCAACTTCGTGCTGCCGCTGATGCTCGGCGCAAAAGACGTGGCGTTTCCGAGACTGAATCTCCTCAGCTGGTACGTCTTCGTCATCGGCCTCTGCGTGACGTTGTTCGCGATGGTCTACGGCGGCGTGGACACCGGCTGGACCTTCTACCCGCCGTACAGCACCGACGGGTCGAGCTCGAACGTCCTTGCCGCCGGCATCGGCGTGTTCATCACCGGGTTTTCCTCAATCCTCACCGGGCTGAATTTCATGGTGACGATCCACCGGATGCGCGCGCCCGGCCTGACCTGGTTCCGGCTGCCGCTGTTCGTGTGGGCGGTGTACTCGACGGCCCTGGTCATGGTCCTCGGCACGCCGGTGATCGCGATCACGGTGGCGATGGTTGCCGCCGAGCGCGCACTGCACCTCGGCTTCTTCGATCCCAAGCTTGGTGGCGATCCGGTGCTGTTCCAGCACCTGTTCTGGTTCTACTCGCACCCGGCGGTCTACATCATGATCCTGCCGCCGATGGGCGTGATCAGCGAGACCATCGCCTGCTTCTCGCGCAAGAACGTGTTCGGTTATTCGTTCGTCGCGTTCTCGAGCCTGGCGATCGCCATCTTCGGCTTCCTGGTGTGGGCGCACCACCTGTTCGTCGCCGGCATCTCGCCGTACTCGGCGATGGTGTTCTCGTTCCTGACGTTTGCCGTCGCGATTCCATCGGCCGTCAAGACCTTCAACTGGACGGCGACGCTCTACCGCGGCGCGATCTGGTGGAAGGCGCCGATGATGTGGACGTTCGGCTTCATGGGCCTCTTCCTGATCGGCGGCCTCACGGGTCTGTTCGTCGCGTCGCTCGGCCTCGACGTGCACCTGACCGACACCTACTTCGTGGTGGCGCACTTCCACTACATCATGGTCGGCGGCGCCATCATGGGGTTCTTCGCGGGGCTCCACTTCTGGTGGCCGAAGATGACGGGCCGCATGTACAACGACAACCTCGCGAAGCTGTCGGCACTCCTGGTGTTCATCGGCTTCAACATGACCTTTTTCCCGCAGTTCATCCTCGGCTATCTCGGGATGCCGCGGCGCTACCACGAGTACCCGCCGGAGTTCCAGGTGCTGAACCTGGCGTCCACGGCCGGAGCAATGGTGCTCGGCATCGGCTACCTGCTGCCGATGATTTACCTGACCTACTCGTTCTTCAAGGGCGAGAAGGCGAGCGCAAATCCATGGCTGGCAACCGGCTTGGAATGGACGATACAGTCGCCGCCGTTGCCGCAAAACTTCCTCGTCCAGCCCGTCGTCACCGAAGGCGCCTACGAGTATTCGAAGCGGGAGATCAAAGTTGCCTGACGCGATGGCCGCACACGTCGATCCTCACGGGCACCCGCCTCCGCACGGCTACGGCGCGGCAGGTGTGCATGTGCACGAGCCCCATCCGGCCCACCAGCACCATTTCGAAACGATGGAGCAGCAGGCCGAAGCGGCGACGCTCGGCATGTGGCTGTTCCTCGCCACCGAAGTGCTGTTCTTCGGCGGGCTGTTCACCACGTATCTGATTTACCGGATGTGGTACCCGGCGGCATGGTCCGAGGGAAGTCTCGAGCTCGATATCGTGCTCGGCAGCGTCAACACGGTGGTGCTCATCACCAGCTCGCTGACCATGGCCCTCGCGGTGCGCGCGGCCCAGACGGGTCACCAGAGGCCGCTGATCAGGAACCTGATTCTCACGATCATTCTCGGCCTCGTGTTCCTCGTCATCAAGTTCTTCGAGTACAAACACAAGTTCGACGTCGGACACGTGCCGGGCCCGAACTTCCACTTCGAGGGAGCACACGCCGGACAGGTCGAACTGTTCATCACGCTCTATTTCGCCATGACCGGGCTGCACGCGCTGCACATGGTGATCGGGTTCGGCATCATGAGCGTCATCCTCTGGATGGCAATGAAGCAGCGTTTCTCACCCGCGTGGTATACGCCGGTTGAGCTCGCCGGCCTCTACTGGCACTTCGTCGACATCGTCTGGATTTTCCTGTTCCCGCTGCTCTACCTCGTGGACCGGGCGGGGCATTACGCGTAGCGCCATGTCAGGACACGTCGCACCCAAGAGCCTCTACTTCGGGATCTTCGGCACACTGATGCTGCTGACCGGGCTGACGATCGCCGCGGCGTTCACGCCGCTCGGCTCGTTCAATTTCCCGGTTGCCATCTCGATCGCGATCGCCAAGGCCACGCTGGTCATCCTGTTCTTCATGCACGTGAAGTACAGCAGCCGTCTCACGAAATTGACGATCGTGACCGCGCTGTTCTTCCTGGGGATCATGTTCGCGCTGACGCTTACCGACTACGCCTCGCGCGGGTGGTACACCAATCCGCGTGGCAGCGGCCCCGGCAACACCGTCGGGCCGAACCTTCAGAGCACCTCGCCGAAGTAACTCAGAAGCCAGTCGCGCCCTTTCTCGACGATCGGGCGCGACCGCCACGCTTCGAGCGACAGCCGCTTCGACCTGGTCAGGTCGCGTTCGAAGTCGCCTTCCAGTCTGCCCGCCAGTTCCGGATCGAAGACCGCGACATTCAGCTCGTCGTTCAGTTCGAGCGATCGATTGTCGAAGTTCGCGGAGCCGATGATGCTGAGTAGACCGTCGATGACCATCGCTTTCGCGTGCATCATCGTCGGTTGGTATTCGGCCAGTTCGATGCCCATCTCCAGCAGATGTTCGTAGTCGCCGCGGCTGGCAAACTTCACGGCTTTCGCGTCGGTCTTGTCGCCTTCGACCAGCATGCGGATCGTCACGCCGCGGCGGCGAGCCTCGCTCAGGCTCCATTGCGATGATTCGTCTGTGATCAGGTAGGGCGATTCGATGTCGATGTGATGTCGTGCACCGGCAATCGCGAGCAGATAAAGGAGCTTCAGCTCGTTCGCGCCGCTTCGCGCAGCGCTCCAGACGACGATCGATGCCGCCTTGCCGGCGGTCGAAGGTCCTTCGGGCGGTACCTGCGGGTCGACGGTTCCGCCGGTGAGAATCCAGTTCTGATTGAACCCGGCCTCGATGTCGCCGACCACCGGGCCATGGAGCTCGATCTGCGTGTCGCGCCAGCGCGGCATCTTTTCGTCCTTGATCCACTGGTCGGCGATGCCCATGCCGCCGACGAACGCCACCCTGCCGTCGACGACCAGCGCCTTGCGATGCGACCGGTAGTTCGCCTCCTCGATGCTTCGACCGAGCAACGGGTTCACCCAGCCGAGCAACACTCCGGCCTTCTTCAACCGATCGATCTGTTTGCTGCTCATGCGGCTCGAGCCAAACGAGTCGACGACCACGCGCACCGCGACCCCGCGACGGGCCGCCGCCTCGAATGCCGACGTGAATCGGTCGGCGAGATCACCGTCCTGATAGATGTAGCTCTCGAATTCGACGCGTTGGCGGGCGCCGCCGATTGCCGCGAGCATTGCCGGGAACGCCGCGTCACCGTTGGTGTGGACGATGTAGGAATCGCCGGTGGTGAGCTGATGTCCGAGCAGGCGCGCCAGGTAGTCGGGGAAGCGGGGATCCTGCACCGCGACAGAACTCCGGATCCGCAGCGTCTCCTGATCCTGCGCGATGACGAGGCCGGCTCCGACCAGGATGAGAACGATCAGGACACCGGCAAGAACTCGGTGGTGCCTCGCCCAGTGGAGTCGCTTCGGTTTGCCCGCCATCGCCGCGGTCGCGAAGTGCAAGAGCGGCACCACCACCAGGGCCGACGTTCACGCGCCGCCGCAGATGCCAGCCTCAGGCCAACCTGGGCATTCCGATGGGGCGACCTCCTGTCTGGCCCTCGAGGCTCAGCGATTCATCCAGTATGTCGCCTTCACCATGAACACATGGTCCGCATGTCCTCCGCCGAAGGCCGTGCCCAGATCGCGGAAGGCGCGGAAGGCGCCGGCACGCGAATCATCGGCCTGCTGCATGTTCCAGACGATGTACAACGTGCTGCCCTTCTTATATTCCCAGCGCATCACCACGTTGCTGTGCAGAGACTTGTCGTTGAAGTCGGGGTTGTAGCCGACCGTGACCGGCGAAAACTCGTATGAGCTCGCGCGGGCCAGCTTCCGCATATTCGAGTAGTCGCCGGTTGCGACGAACGGCTGCATGTAGGCCTGCAGCGTCAGGTCGCGCGTGAACGCATACGTCGCGCGCATCGTGATATCGACGACGTTCCGCCTGAGCGTGCCATAGACATAATCCGTGTCGCCATCCAGATCGACGTCGATGTTGTTGCCCGAGGAATCGCCGCTGAGCCACTGCGCGTCGTCGCGACCCTTGTTGTAGTTGACGCTGATCGACGACTGCAGCCGCTGTGACGGCTGGAAATCGAGGCCGGTCGAGTAGTTGGTGAAGGTCGAGCCGACGCGACTCCTGCCGCCGACGAAGTTCCAGACCCATTGCCAGCTCCGCCGCGAGTCGCTTTCGACGTGAAAGAAGATGTAGTGATCGTGCGGCAGTACGATCGGTGGCCCGCCGCGCGTGTCGCGGTCGTCCATGCGTTCGAAGTTTCCTCCCGTCCCGATGTGACCGCGCCAGAAATTCAGGAACTGGTAGAAGAAATACGTCTCGGCGCTCCGCTCGAACACCAGGTGCTCGTCATTCCACGACTGGCCGCCGTTCAGGCCGACGCCATACTGCCGTAGGTGCTTGCCCGGATCCGGCTGAGAGATCTCGACGTTGCCGTCCAGCCGATTGCGGTTCGTCCGCGTCCGCAGGAAGCCGAGATCGGTGACGCGGAAGTTCGTGCCGAAGTGATCGGCGTGAATGCCGCCGTTGCTGTGCTTCCGGTTGAAGCCAACGTTGGCGACACCGCCGAAGCCGTTGCGCATGCCGTCGGTTCCGGGCGCATGTGTGATCACCCAATGTCCATTGAGATAGTTCCGCGAGCGGTTCCATCGCAGGTTGTAGTCGAACCCGCCGACGTAGGCGTCGTCGCTGTTCTCGCGCATGACGCCCGTTGTGATGACGCCGATGTTCGACGAGCCGCGCACATCCTTCTGCAGCCGCACGACGTTGTAGGACGTGGCCGGTTCGATGAGCCGCGACTCGCGCGCGTTGATGCCACTGCTGTCGGCGGCGGCCGTGACCTCGGCGTACTCGCCGGATGTCGCTGCCGTCAGCGCGCCGTAAGTCCAGCCGGACCGCTTGCCGGTGAGCTTCGCGGCGCCGAGGATGGTCGTGTCCGCCGGCTGGCTGATCAGTGAATCACCGGACTCGATGCTGAAGCGGCCAGGCGTACGGCCGATGCGCCGCGAGTGGAAGACCTGGAAGAGACCATACGGCGGAATGAACGTGCGGCTGTCCTCGAGGAAGAACGGCCGCTTCTCTGGAAAGAACGACTCGTAAATCGAGAGATTGAGTACCGCGGGATCCTGCTCCACCTGTCCGAAGTCAGGGTTGATCGTCGCGGAGAGCGTCGATCCCGGTCCGAGACCGTAACGCACATCTGCTCCGATTGCGCCGCCAAAGTCGCCTGACCGGCCGTCCTTGTAGGTCGCACGGCCGAGCGAGTAGGGCGTGACTTCGAGACGGCCCGGCGGGATGAGCGGCTCGTCGAACACCACGTGGCCGTACCGCGATGCGTCGCCGCGCTCACCACGCGGTCGCGGCACCCAGAAGCCGGTCTCGCCTTTGCGCCGAATGGTGCGCAGCGCATCGAAGCCCCACACCTGGCCTGGCGCCGGCTGCGCCGTGAACCGAAGCTGTGAAAACGGAATCCGGAATTCCGCGGTCCACCCGAAGCCGGTGACCTGCGATCGCACTTCCCAGTTGGCGTTGTAATCGCGGTCGGTGTTGTCGTCGTCGAACACCGACATGTCGCCCTGCCACGACGACGGATTCGTCTGAAAGATATAGCCGGTCAGGTGATCGTGTCGCGGGTCGAGTCCGATGTTGACGATGTCGGTAGGCGGCGTTTCATCGCGGCGGCCCATACCGCTCGACACCCGCCCCGAGTCCAGGCACGTCACGGCGATGTACAGATTGCGGCTGTCGTAGGCGATCTGGATCCGCGTCTCCTCGGTCATCGCCTTGCCGTTGTCGGGATCGCGCTGGACAAATCCCGTGGCGGCATCGGCGCCGTTCCAGATCTCATCATTCAACCGGCCGTCTATCTGCGGCGGCTCGTCCATGATGCGGCGCGCATGAATGACCTTCCCGGTCTTGTCGTTGCGCGCCGGCTCGTCGGCCGCAAACACCGCATCGTCACCGACCGCGGACGCCTTGACGCCGGCGGCAGGCGATTGCGCTACAGCCATCGCCGGGAGGGCTGCCGCGAGGCAGACGGCCAGGGCAAGGGTCGTTCGCCGCAGCCGAGCGAGACCGATCATCGATTCCTTGGGTAAAGACACCAGAGATACGATTCTTAGACGGGGCTTGCCGCGAAACGGCTCAATGATCGGTCAAAACTTTGATAGCGTCGCCAGAATGCGTGCGCTGGCGCTCGATGGCATCGTCCGATTCCGAGCGGATTATCCGAAGCCGTCCCCAAGCGGGACCGACGTGCTGGTCCGTGTTCTCACGGCCGGCGTCTGCGAAACGGATCTGCAACTGATCAAAGGTTACATGGGCTACCGTGGCGTTCTCGGTCACGAGTTTGTCGGCGTCGCCGAGAACGGCCCGCTCGCCGGCCGACGGGTTGTGGGCGAGATCAACTGTGCATGCGGAGCATGTGACCTGTGCGCGCGCGAGTTGCCCACGCACTGCGTCAATCGAACCGTCCTCGGCATCGCGAACCACGACGGAGCATTCGCCGATTATCTCGTTGTGCCACAACGCAACCTGCATCCGGTGCCCGATCCGATGCCGACCGAGATCGCAGTGTTCACCGAACCCGTGGCCGCGGCGTTTCAGATCCTCGTGCAACTGAACGTGGCTCGTACCGATCGAGTAATCGTGCTCGGCGATGGACGGCTCGGGAATCTGTGCGCCCAGGTACTCGCGCGCGTCGCCGCCGACACGCTCGTGATTGGCAAGCATCCGGAGAAACTCGCGCTGCTGCAGCGGCTCGGAATCCGGACAGCGCTGCTCGCGGAAGCGCCTACCGACCGGCGGGCCGACGTCGTCGTCGAGTGCACGGGATCGGAGAGCGGATTGCCTGCGGCGATCTCGCTCGTTCGTCCCCGCGGCACCATCGTGTTGAAGACGACCGTCGCCGGGACGCAGACGATGCCGTGGGCGTCGTTCGTCATCGACGAGATCACGCTGATCGGGTCGCGATGTGGACCATTCGATCGCGCGCTCGTCGCGCTCGAGCACGGTGAGGTCGATGTGCGTCCGCTGATTCAGGAGCGTTTGCCGCTGGAACGTGGGGTCGACGCGCTGAACCTCGCCACGCAGCGACTCAAGGTCCTTCTGACGGTGAACGAAGGCTAGATGCGGAGGCGAACATGGTCCGGCGCGTCAGCAGCAGTCAATGGTCGTGATGCCGGTGTTTCTCCTCGTACTCGAACTGCGCGATTTCCTTGTCGCGATTCGCCCTTTTGGCCCGCTGGCGGGCTTTCGCGAAGTTGTGAGCGCGGGTGCCCTCGGTGCTCACCGCCAGCTGCGACAACAGTTTCTCCAGGTCTGTGCTTCCGCAGTCGCACGCCGGCGCGCTGTCGCCGGGGCGCACCAGTTTCTCGAATTCACGGCCGCAGGCGCGGCACTGGTACTCATAAAGCGGCATACGCCCTAGGATACCGGCCCCGCCGCCCACAGGCCATCTGGTAACATCAAACATCATGCGGTCCCGGTCCTTTTTCATGCTTGCTCTGCCCGTTGCGGCGTCGGCCCTCCTGATGGTCGGCAGCGAACGGGTCCTTTCCGCCGCCCAGGATGGCAGTCCCGCCGTCCCTGCCGCGTCCCAGGACGACAAGGGCGAGCGCATCATGAACCAGTCGTGCGGCGGTTGCCACGACCTGCGCCCGCTTCAGTCCAGCGCCCGCGACAAGGACGGTTGGAACGACATCGTCCAGAACATGCTGCAGAAGGGCGCGGATGTCGCCGACGCCGATATTCCGGTCCTGGTCGATTACCTGGCGGAGCACTTCGGACCGATGCCGGAAGGTCGCGGCAAGGAGGTGGTGCTGCAGGTCTGCACGATGTGCCATGACCTCAAACGCGTGCGCCAGGGTCGCCGGTCGCCGGAGGAATGGATGGAGACGCTGAACTCGATGCTGAACGAGGGCGCGCCGCTGTCCGACGCCGATTACCCGGTCGTCCTCGCCTACCTGTCGAGAAACTTCGCGCAGTAGCGCGACGCGCGAAGTCGGCTTCGGCCGGATGAAACACGAAAGGCCCGGCGTCCCTTCGGACGGCCGGGCCTTTTTTGTTGCGTGTCCCGATCCCGGTGGCGGTCTTCAGCCCCGCCCTGGACGCGAGTTAGTTCTGCGTCTTCGGCGGGTCCGGTGTGCGCTCGGCGCACAGCGCCACGACACAGATGGAGTCGACGACGCGATTCGGTGGCGGCACCGGGAGGCCGCGCTCCATCAGCAGCTTGCGCAGCAGTGCGGCTGCTTCGGGACGCTGTACCGCTGACTGCACGCCGGTGCGCACGAGGCCGTCGGCGTAATCAAGTGCTTCCCACGTGTGTCCGGCCAGGAGCGAGCCGACCTTGTCGGTGTCGCGGCTGCCGTGATCGCGCTGATCGATCTTCGCGCCGGCATCCACGAGGAGTTGAATCACTTCCGCGCGACCCTTGAGCGCCGCGCCCATCAGCGGCGTGCGGCCGTCCTGGTTCGCGTCGTTCGGACCGAGCCCCAACTGCAGCAGCATCCGGACGGCCTCGACGTTCTCCTTCGCCGAGCGCTCGTAGGTGACGCCCTCCACCCAGCCAATCCCGGCGCAGGCGGTGAGCGCGGTGTCGCCGTACGCGGTCTTGAGCTTCGGGTCGGCGCCGCGCTGCAGCAGCAGCTTCATCAGTGCCGTGTCGCTCGACTGCGAGGCGCGCACGAACGGGGTCGCGCCATCTTCGAAGAACCACTGCATGGTGAAGATGGTCCGCGTCAGCGTGTTCAGGTGAATCGGCGTGTTCGGGTTGGCACCCTTGTCCAGCAGGAACGTGATGAACTCGAGGGTGTCCATATCGCCCTTGGCCACCGGATAATCGCCGCCCTCGATGTTGCGGTTGTCGGTCGCGAGGTAGAGCGGCGTCCAGCCACCGTTGTTCGCCTTGTTGGGATCGGCGCCGCGCTCGAGCAGCATCTTCGCCAGCAGGTAGTGGCGGTTGTTGACCGCGGTGAGGAGCGGCGTCCACCCGTAGTTGGTCACCTCGTTGATGTTGGCGCCACCGTCGAGCAGAGCCTTCGCGCTGTCCAGGTCGCCTTCGCGCGCCGCGAACACAAGTGCCGTCAGGCCGCCGCCCTCGTTACCGACGAGTCCGGCCTGAACGATCGGGTCAGCGTCAGCGTCAGCGTCAGCCGCATCGGCTGCCGCCGCTGCTCCGGCCTGTCCGGCCTGCCGGGCGCCACCCTGACGGGCACCGGCCTGCCGGCCCGCGGCAGCCCCGTTCTGGCCCGCGCCACGCCCGCGGGGGCCGCCACCCTGCTGCCCCCCACCCTGGGCTGCGGCTCCTGTCGGACGGCCAGCCTGCGCGGCTGGAGGCGCCTGACCACCGGCCGCAGCGCCTCCGGCCGCCGGATTCCCATTGGCATCGACCGGCTGGAAACCGCGCTGGCCGCCGAGGTCGCGACCCTCACGCTGTTCGACGGCGAGCTCTTCCTCGTACGTACGGCCTGCCGCGATGGCGCGCTTATAGCGCTCCGCGGCGAGCTCAACCGTTCTGGTATTCACACGATTCGCCATGTAGTTGCGCGGCGTCCCGGCGATCCCGGATCGGACTGACGGGTCAGCGCCATTGGCGAGCAGCACCTTTACGGCTTCCGGATGCTTCTGTTCGGCAGCCCACATCAACGCGGTCGTCTGCCGCAGGTGTTCCTTTGCATTGACGTCGACGCCGGCTTCGATCAGCACCTTTACGGCGTCCGGGTTGCCATTGCGCGCCGCGAACATCAGCATCGTCTCGCCGTTCGGTCCGAGCGACTTGGGGTCGGCGCCGGCCTTCAACAGCTTGCCGACGATCGCGGCATTGCCGTACAGCGCCGCCATCATCAACGGCGTCATGCCGTCGCGATTGGCGACTTTCACGTCGGCCCCGGCCCGGATCAGCGTGTCGACAAGTTCCGCATCTTCCCGGTACACCGCCCAGTGCATGGCGGTCGCACCGTCGGTCTGCGGCGCATTGACGTCGGCCTTCTGCTGAATCAGGGTGCGAACCGCCGCCCGGTCTCCCTTTGCGGCGGCGTCTGCGACGGCCGACTTGCTGGCCGGCGCGGCGAAGGCGCTGGTCGAAAAAAAGAGGAGCGCCAGAACGGCGCTCCCAAGAATCGTGCGTGGCATTGCGGCTCCTGGTCGTTTACACCAGGCCAGCAAGTGGCCCGGTGCTGTCACCCTGCTGCTTCTTGTCGATACCGTACATGCTCAGCAGGCTGACGAGGAGGTTGCCCGTGGTCACTGTCTTTCGCTCGAACTCGAGGGATCGACCACCCTTCAGCTGTCCGCTCGCGCCGCCGATGAGGATGTGCGGCACATCGTAGTGCTGATGCTGGTTCGAGTTGCCCATGTTCGTGCCGTAGGCAATCAGCGAATGATCGAGGAGCGTGCCGTCGCCATCCGGCGTTGCCTTCAACTGCTCTGCGAGATATGCGAGCGTGGAGACGTGATACCGGTTGAGCAGCGAGTAGCGTTTGATCTGCACCGGATCGTCCTGGTGGTGCGACCCGCCGTGGAAGCTGACGCTCGTGCCGCCGTCGGGGAACCATTCGCCCTTCGGGAACGGATACGCGCGACTGGTGAGGTCGCGCGCGCCGAGCAGCGTGGCCACACGGGTGATGTCCGCTTTGAAGGCCAGCGTGACCAGCTTCGCGTGCAGCTTGATGTGCTCGTCGAACTGCTCCGGAATGCCCGGGGGCAGGTCCATTTCCGGCACGTTGCCCGAGGCCTTGCCCGCCAACTGGATGCGGCGTTCGATTTCGGCGATTTCCTCGGTGTACTGGTTCAGCGTCTGGATGTCCGCCGGCGGCAGGTCGCGCCGCAAGCTCGCGAGCTCCTTGGTCACCGAATCCAGAATGCTGCGACTCTGCTTCATGCGGGCTGCCCGCACTTCCGGGGTTGCGCCGGAGCCGAACAGGCGCTCGAACACCACTTGTGGATTCAGCTCCATCGGCAGCGGGCTGGTGCGCACGCCAGGCGTCGCGCCAGGACCCGTTTCCGGCGGCAGTTCGATCCACGAAATCGAGTTCGTGTACGAGCAGCTGTAACCCTCACCGCAGTTGCTCGAGCTCGAATTCGGATCCTCGCAGGCCAACTGCAGCGACGGGAGGAGCGACTCCTGGCCGATCTTCGTCGCGATCTGCTGATCGACGGTTGCACTGCCGACGTTGGCATCCGACCCGGCGGTCTTCTTCGGCTTGATGCCGGTGAGATACGCGGCCGCCACCCAGTGGTCCGAACCCGTCGTTCCCTCAGGCGGTTCCGCCGACTTCGACCACAGGCCTTTGATGATGACCGTCTGGTCCTTCACGTTCCGCAGCGGTTCCATGATGAACGGCAGCGTGTCGAGCGTTGCCCCCTTCGGCTCCCAGTAGCCCGGCGCCATCCCATGCGGGAAGAAGATCCCCATGAAACGGGTCGGTCGCTGCGCGGCGACGGTCTGCGCGAACGCCGTCGATGCCGGAATCATCGATTCCAGCAGCGGGAGCGCCAGCGTGATGCCGGCGCCCTTGAGAAAGGTTCGCCGCGGAAGGTGCTTCTTTGTGATGAACGACATGGTTAGTTGTTCTCCCTGACGCTATGAATACGCCCTTCGGCCGTCTTCAGGGCTTCCCGAGTACGGGTCGAGGGACGGGCGTCGGCCGTCTGCGCCGTATTGGCCGGCGTCGACATCTTGATATTCATCTGGAACGGCTTGCTCTTCACCACGCCGAGGACGATGGATGAGAACTTGTCTCCGTTCTTGATGGCATCCCGCTGAATCGAGCGGATGAGCGGCATGTCCTGCCAATCCTTCCCGCGACCGAGCGCGTAGACCAGCAGCTTTTCGGTCGCGACCTGCACGAACTGGTTCGAGTACTTTGACACGATCCAGTTGCGCGTATCCGATGGGCCCGTCACCTTCGTCCCGTCGAACAACTGTGCGACCGGGTTGATGTCCTGTCCCTCGTCGTGGCTGCGCCAGAGGCCGATGCCGTCGAAGTTCTCGAGCGAGAATCCGATCGGGTCCATCATGCTGTGGCACTGCGTGCAGTCCTGGCGGACGCGATGCGTCTCCATCTTCTGGCGCATCGTCGGCTCCTTGGCGTTCGGGTCCGCGGCGCGCGGCGGCAGCGGCGGCACGTCGGGCGGCGGGTCCGGCGGGCTCATGCCGAGGATGTTCGTCATGATCCACTTGCCGCGCACGGTTGGCGCCGTCCGTTCCGGCTTGGCGCTGGTCACGAGGTACGACCCCTTGCCGAGAAGGCCCCGGCGGAAGTCCATATCCTTCGGCAGTTCGACGCGGCGGAACTGACTGCCGTAGACATTCGGAATGCCGTAGTGCTTGGCGAGGCGCTCGTTGACGAACGTGTAGTTGGCATCGAGCAGCTCGGTCACCGGACGATCCTCGCGGATGATGCTCTCGAAGAGGAGCTCCACTTCCTTCCGCATCGCTTGACGCAGCGGATCGTCGAAGTCGGGATAGATCAGCGGCAGCGGACTGTCAGCCGACAACCCGCGCAGGTTCAGCCACTGGCCGGCGAAGTTGACCGAGAGCGCCTCCGCTTTCGGGTCCTTCAACATCCGGCGCACCTGCTGTTCGAGCACGGCTGGCTCGTGCAGCCGGTTCGCCGCCGCGACTTTCAGGAGCTGGTCGTCGGGCCCGGTGCTCCAGAGGAAGAAGGAGAGCCGCGACGCGAGATCGATATCGGTGATGCGATACGGCGTTCCCGGCTTCACACCTGCCGGTTCTTCTTCGATGCGGTAGATGAACTGCGGCGACGCGAGGATGCGCGACAGCACCATCTCGATGCCGTCGTCGAACTTCCCACCGTCCTGCCGGCCGAACTTGTAGAACTCCATCATCGTGTCGACGTCGCTCGCCTTCGCCGGACGGCGGAATGCCTTGGTCACGAGGCTGGTGATGATCCGGCGCGCGCACGGCGCTTCTTGTGCGGGCGTCGCCGGCGTGCAGATGAAAATCCGGCTGCGGCTGGGCGAGGTCTTCGCCGCGACCGCGTTGAACGGACCCTCGATGCGGATCGTGCCGACGTGCGGGAAGAACGTGTACCCCGGCGTCGGACCGGTCTGCAGTGTCGAGCGCATGAAGTGCTGATCGAGATCGAGCAACGGCGCGAAGTTCGTGGCGAGGAACGTGGCCCCGATGCTGTGCTCGCCCGCGGTCACTTTGACCTTGACCTGCATCGGCTTACCGCCACCGCGGCCACCGAAGCCTCCGGCTCCGCGCGGCGCCGCGGCGCCGTTCGGCCCGGCACCCTGGCCGCGCGCCGGGGCCTCGCCGCCGCAGTTCGTCGGTGTGTTGCGCCCGCCGCCGTTCCAGTTCATGAGGTCGACGCGTTCGTTGTCCAGCAGGATCTCGAGCTTCTCGCACGGCACGGATCCGAACCCGGTGGGCGACATGTTGTCGCCGAAGATCGGCGTGACCGTGATTTGGTACTCACCGTCCGACGGGAACAGGTGATCGACCAGCAGGCCGCCGCGCGTGCCGAACGGCAGGCCCTCGACGTGGTAGTCCTGCGAGGTGTCTTCCGGCGTGCGATAGACCTTCAGTGTCGGTGCTTCGGCTTCAGCCAGCGCGAGACGGCTGATCTTCTGGGCCGCATTGCCATACGCTTCGACCAGCGTCGAAGACAGGCCGAGTGCGGCGGTGATGTTGTCGAAGCCGCTCGTCGAGTCGTCGGACGGAAGGTACTGACTGGGGTCGATGTCCAGGTCCAGCAGGTCGTGAACCATGTTCGCGTATTCGGTCCGGTTCAAGCGGTGCAGGCCCGGCGGCGGCATGTACGGCGGCGCGTTCTTGTCGAGCTCGCGTTCGACATACGAGATCATCGAGTCGTACACCGCGGGCTCCGGCCGCTTGATGCCGGCTGGCGGCATCATGCCGGCGCGAAGCTTCCGCACAATCAGCTCCCACTTCTCGCCGTCCTTGTGAACGTTACCCGGATCCAGGGCATCGATTTGGAGCTTGCGCGACGAATCCAGCGCCGCTTTGGCTTTCTCGTTGTGGCACGAGACACAGTACGTGTTGAGCAGCTTGCGCTCGTCGTCAGCAGTCATCGTGGACGTGGAGGACTGCGCTGTCGCCGCAACCCGCTTGACCGCTGGCGCGGGTGCTGCCGGTTTCTGCGCGCGTGTCGCGGGGACCGCGCGGCTCGGGCGCGGCTGCTGCTGGGGCGCCGCTGTTTGCGCAGCGACGGCCACGGCGAGCAACAGCGTCGCCAAGCAGCCGAGTAGGAATGATCGATTGGTCATCAAGCGCTCCGGAATAACTGCGACCACACTCGAGTTACCTCGTTTGTAACGGGGTCTTCTCGTTATTACGACAACTGATACCGCCGCCGCATACCAGTTCCAATAGGGCCGATCGGGGAGTCTGACGGAAACTCCCGGTAAAACACTGTGGGTTAAATAGGATAACGAACTTTTCAGGGGTGCGACAATCGATCCGATAGCGAAAATCCACCGAAGAACCTCAGAGCAACTCGTCCTTTGTTTCCGGTACCGCCAGCAGCCCGACCACCGTCAGGATCGCGGCAGCCGCCAGGTAGTACCCAACAAACTGCAGGCCAAACCGCTGCGCGAGCCAGGTTGCCGCGTAGGGGGCGAGCGAGGCCCCGAAAATCCCGGCCAGATTGAAGGTCACCGAGCTGCCCGTATAGCGGACCTCGGTGGGGAAGAGCTCCGAGAGGACCGTTCCGAGGGGGCCGTACGTGAACCCCATCAGCGATAACCCCACGATCATGGTCGCCAGCGCGCCCAGCCAGCCGGCCGACAAGAGGGGCGCCATCACGAGGCCGAACACCGCGATCGCGACGCTGACCCAGAGCAGCGTCTGCCGCCGGCCGCCTTCGGCTATTCGTGCGGACATCGGAATGGTGATCCCGAAGAACACGATGCCGATCAACTGAAGGATCAGGAACTGATTGCGGCTGTAGCCGAGCGCCGTAGTGCCCCACGACAGCGCGAAGACGGTCATCAGATAGAACAGCACGAACGTGGCGAGCGACGCGAGCACGCCGACGACGACCGTGCGGCCATGACGCCTGAACACGACCGCCACCGGTGCCCGCGCACGCCGCTCGCCCCGTGCGAGCGCCGCCTGAAAGACCGGCGTTTCGGTGATTGTGAGCCGCACATACAGTCCAAGAAGGACGAGCGCAGCGCTGGCGATGAACGGAATGCGCCACCCGAACGACAGAAACTGCTCGTCGGTCAGCCACGTGGAGAGCGCGAGGAACACCCCGCCGGAGAACAAGAAGCCGATCGGTGCCCCGAGCTGTGGAAACATCCCGTACCACGCGCGTTTCTCGGGGGGAGCGTTCTCCACCGCCAGCAACACGGCGCCGCCCCACTCGCCGCCCAGGCCCAGGCCTTGACCGACGCGGCACATGGCCAGGAGCAGTGGCGCCGCGAGGCCGATCGATGCATAGGTCGGCAACAATCCGATTCCGACGGTAGACGCGCCCATCGTCAGCAGCGCTGCGACCAGCGTCGCCTTGCGGCCGACACGATCGCCGAAGTGGCCGAAGATCGCGGAGCCGATCGGCCGCGCCAGGAACGCGACGGCGAACGTGGCGAACGACTGCAGGCGTGCGGAGGCGGGATCCGAAGCGGGGAAGAACAGCTTCGGAAAGACCAGCACGGCGGCAGTCGCGAAGATGTAGAAGTCGAAGAATTCGATGGTCGTGCCGATCAAGCTGGCGAACAGGACCTGCGCCGGCGTGTTGATCTTCGGAGTGGTCGCGACGCTCACGCGCCTACGTTATACCTCCGGTGCGCTCCCGACGGCGCGAACCTCGATCGGGATGTTCATCGACGCGCCGCCCGGCCCGGGACACGACGACGCCCTCGCGGCGATCTCGTACGCCCGTGCCGCCGAGGCGCATTCCACGATCCAGAAGCCCGCGAGAAATTCCTTCGTCTCGGCAAACGGCCCATCGGTCACCACCGGCGTGCCGTTCTCGCCAGCGCGGACGATCCGCGCGCCGGCGGGCGGCGTCAGGCCCTCGGCGCCGGCGAGCTCGCCCCTCGCCTTGAGGTCCGCATTCAGATCGCGCATGAAACCGACCATGGCCCTGACGTCGGCGGGCGCCCATTTCGCGACGTCCCAGTCGCCGGTCCCGCGCGGCGCGTGCATCATCAGCATGAATTTCATGTGCGTTCTCCTGTCAGAATGCCCACGAGGCGTGGATGGCGGAGGAGCAGGCCGCCCCAGATGAGCGCCGCCACATACGTGGGAAACAAGGTATGTGAGAGCAGGGGATTGCCGACGCGCAACTGCAGGGCAATGGCGCCACCGAGGTATCCGGTGAACAGGACCGCGCCGATAAGAGCGGTTGGCGGCACCGCGTACGCGATCAGGCAGGCCAGCTCGATCAGCCCGACGACGAGAATAAGGGGTTCGGGCAGGCCCAGTTGCGCATTGGCCTGGACTGCTGGCGCCGCGTGCAGCAACTTCACCGCCGTGTCGAACGAGAGAAAGAGAATCGCGATCCCGCTGAGGATGTAGCCGATGCGACGGCGTGTCATTGGACCCTCCAGGTCAGGTTGTTCTTGCGCCTGCATCAGCACGTCGAACCACCCGGCCCTGGATCGACACATAATCTGCCCATTTCCATGCCTGAATCCCTGACCGCCGGGCCCGCCGGCGCCGACCTCTTCGGTCCGTTACCCTCGCCTCGACTGCCGACGCCCGAGGTGATCCGGCGCATGGTGTCCGACGGCAAGGGCGTGAGCGACCTCGTGTTCTCCCCGGGCAGGCCGCCCCAGGTCGAAAAGCACGGCGAGCTGGTCGGCGTCGCGATACCGGAAGTGCCGGCGCTCACCTCCGAAGACACCAAGCGCATCGCCGCGGACCTGATTGGCGCCAACCAGCAGGCGTTGCACACGCTTCGGGATCAAGGCGCCTGCGACCTCTCGTATTCCTTGCCCGACGCCGCCCGGTTCCGCGTCAACGTGTTCCGTCAGCGCGGATCGTTCGCGATCATCATGCGGGTCATCGCCTCGAAGATTCCGTCGATCGCCGATCTCTCGCTGCCCGCAAGCATCGCCGACGCTTCGACGCTGAAGAACGGCATCGTCCTGGTCACGGGTCCAACCGGATCGGGCAAGTCGTCCACACTGGCGGCGATCATCGATCTGATCAACGAGACGCGCGCCGAGCACATTCTCACGATTGAAGACCCGATCGAATTCCTGCACAACCACAAGAAGGGGACGGTCCATCAGCGCGAGCTGCATGCCGACACGCCGACGTTCGCGCTGGCGCTGCGCGCGGCGCTGCGTCAGGCGCCGAAGGTGATCCTGGTGGGCGAGATGCGCGATCGGGAAACGATTGAGATCGCGCTGACCGCTGCCGAAACCGGGCATCTGGTGTTCTCGACGCTGCACACGATCGACGCCTCAAAAACGGTCGAACGCATCGTCGGGACGTTCGAGAGCGGCGATCAGCAGGCGATCCGCGGCCGGCTGGCCGCCTCGTTCCGCTATTTCATTTCGCAACGCCTGGTGCCGAAGAAGGAAGGCGGCCGCGTCGCCGTGCTCGAAATCCTCAAGGCGACGATGCGGACGCGCGAATACGTCGAGCGGGGCGAATCCGAAGGGCGCTCGCTGGTGGACGCGATGCGCGACGGCGAGCTCGACGGCATGCAGTACTTCGACGGCGAGCTCGAAAAGCTGGTGCGCGCGGATACGATCACGATGAAGACGGCCTTCCTCTATGCGACGAACGCGGGCAACCTGCGCGTCGCCCTCTCCGACATTCCCGACGAGGACTCGATCATCACGCGTTAATTGGCGGTCGGTTCCTTCGCCACCGAGTCGACGATGATGACGTCGAGCGGCGCGCGACGGCCGTCCAGTTGCAGGCCGGTCTGCTCGAAGTACGGCCCGAGCACGTTCGCCGGCATCGTGTCGAGAAACCGAAGCGCCTGCGGTGGCAGCACCACGCCGTTGGCGAGGCCGGCGCGGATCAATGCCGCCTGATAGTCCTGCGGCGACAGGTCGAGCGTGAACGTGAAACGGTCCGTCAGCGCGGTCTGATCGAGCACGGTCCGGTCGGTCAGCCGCGACAGGATATTCGCCAGCTCCGGCATCGTCATGTTCTGCACGTCGACCTTGTTGTTGGCGAGCGAGAATGTTCCCTGGCCAACCTTCAGCGTGAGGCCGGCGGGGCCACCACCGCCGCCCGCTTCGATTGCGCCGGCCGCTGCCGACGGATCGACAGGCTTGCCGGTGATCTTCAATCCGCTTTTGCTGACGGTCAGCGCATACACCGGAAACTCACGTTGTTCGGTGTGCGCCTTCAACTGAAACCGATCCGCCAACAGCCCCTGCAGCATCGCCGGGACCTGATCGCGCGAGGCGCCGTCGGGAAGGTTGCCGGCGATGTCGAACCGTTCCTGCGCCGCCCAATCGGCGACGATCACCTGCGCCGGCCTGGTGCTGTACGCCATGGCGATGTAGTCGCGCAATGAGAGCGAGGTGATGCGGACCTGGGAGCCGGTAATCCGCAGTCCCACCGTATCGGTCGTGCCTTGTTCGGCGGATGATTTGATCGACGCGACGTCGAAGCGAGGTCCCGACTGGGCGGCGAGCGTGCCGCAGAGGACGGTGAGCCCGAACAATACGGCGACGGCCGGTTTCATAACGCTCATTCGACGGGTTTTCCTTCGGCAGTGTTCAGTTTGTAATAGACAGGTGCCTGCCGCCAAGACTCTCGAACGGGTGATCTCGAAGGCCGGTCTCGGCTCGCGCGTCGAGGCCCGGCGGTGGATCCACGGCGGTCGCGTGCAGGTGAACGGCCAGGTGGTTCGCAATCCCGACCAGTGGATTGACTTCAGCCGCGACCACGTCCGGTTCGACGGCAAACCGCTGACGGCTCGGAGGCGAGTCTATCTGTTGCTCTACAAGCCGGCCGGGTATCTGACCACCTATCGCGACCCGCAGAGGAGGCCGACGGTCTACGACCTGCTGACCGGTGTCGATACCTTCGTGTCACCCGTCGGACGACTCGATCTCGAAACGTCCGGTCTGCTGCTGCTGACGAATGACAGTCAGTTTGCCGAGCGCGTGACCAATCCCGAGTCGCACCTGCCGAAGACGTATCTGGTGAAGGCGTCGATGGTCCTGAGCGACGAGCAGTTGCAGGAGCTGCGCGACGGTCTCGACTTGTCGGATGGCAGGACGAGACCGGCGCTGGTGGCGCGTGTTCGCGACTCCGCGAAGTACACGCACTTCGAAATCACGCTGGTCGAGGGACGCAACCGCCAGGTGCGACGCATGGTGGAAGCGCTCGGCGCGACGGTGCTGAAGCTGGTGCGCGTGCAGATCGGGTCGATTCGCATCGGCACGCTGCCGATCGGCAAGTGGCGCGAACTCACTGGCAGCGAAGTCGCGGCGCTGATGCCGCCGCCGCGTCCGTAGAGCCGACATTCAGGTTGGCCCGACATCTCGGACACCGATGCATGTGCAGGGCGGACCACCGTAGCTTCAGCGGAGGTGGTCCGCCTCGCCCTGCTGCGCGCACCGAATCAGGGTCGTGTCGCGTCTTCGGCGTGGGCTGCCGGTGCCATCGGCGGCCCAACGATCTCCGCGCCGTACGAGAGGCTGACCGCCTTGAGTGCTGCGATATCCGGCGGCGTCACGGGCGGCAGGCCTGCGTGCTCGGCCGGGCGGCCGGCGTCGATGAACACGCCTTCGCCGCCACCGGGCGTGAGCAGCGTCAGCATGCGCGCGGGACGATCGCCGTCGACGATGAACGTGTGGGGGACGTCGCGCGGCAGGAAGACGAACGCCCCGGCGGTCGCGCGAAAGGTCCGGTCGCCGCAGCGCATCGTCACCGCGCCCTCGAGGACGTAAAAGGACTCGTCCTCGCGGTGATGGACGTGCAGCGGCGGCGAGAACCCCGGCGCGATGAGCGATTCGATCAGTCCGAACCCGCCGTTCGTGCCGGCGGCGGTCGCCTTGACCGTCATGTGATTGCGGAGAAACCAGATGGCTTGTCCCTCGCCCGGTGCGAGGAAGCTGGCGTGACCGGCGGTGGCTGCATTCGACATCAGAAAATCCTTGTCCGAGTATTCTTAATTGCACTCAAGTGCAATGACGACATCACGGTATAGTGATCGCCCGATGCCTGTCAACCGGACGCGCCCCTCAGGAGGCGCGGGTGAACGCCTGGCGCAGAAGCGGCGCACCCGCAAGGCGATCGTCGATGCCGCGATGGCGCTGCTGGCCCGCGGAAGAACGCCGTCGGTCAACGACGTGGCCGCGGCGGCTGACGTCTCGCGGCGCACGGTGTACCTCTACTTCCCCAGCTTCGACCAGTTGTTGATGGATGCGACGCTTGGTGTACTCAGCCAGGCGCCGGTGGCCGCGGCGCTGGCGAAGACGGCGGCCCGCGCCGATCCGGAGGCATCGATCGACGCGCTGGTGCGGGCGCTGCATCGCGTCACGCCGGAAACCGAGCGGCTTGGCCGATCGCTCATCCGGTTGACCGTCCATCCGCCGCCGTCAGCCGAGCGCGCCGCCGCACCTCGTCGTGGTTACCGTCGGATCGACTGGATTGAATCCGCGCTCGCACCGTTGCGTCCGCGCCTTGGGGCGCGCCGATGGCGACGCCTCGTCTGTGCTGTGGCGATGGTCGTGGGATGGGAAGCGCTGATCGTGCAGCGCGATATCTGTGGCCTGAACGCCACCCAAGGCGAGGCGCTGTCGCGATGGGCGGCGCGAAGCCTGGTGCGCGAAGCGCTTCGCGAACGCAAATGACCAGTGGCGCGGGATTCTTGTGTGCGTTGCAACAATGCCGGTAGAATGGAGTTTTCCTGCCCCGGCCAAAGGCCCGACTGGGAGGTCGTTCAACGGTAGGACACGGCGCTCTGGACGCCGTTATCGGGGTTCGAATCCCTGCCTCCCAGCCAAGTCTCGAGCCTGATCGTCGCTCCCGTTGACGGGTCATCAGCATCCTCAAATCAGCGGTGCCCGAACGGGATCGTCGATGACAAAGGTACACCGCCGCACGATCTGCTGGACGTCAACCTGGAACAACGACGCGGAGCGCTCAGGCCTGGAGCACCTGCTCCTCGGCGATCGGATGGCCGACAGCATTGTTCTCGGCTTCGACGACGAGCGCGGCGCATTCCGACTCTCCTATCGCCTCACGTGGGATGAATCGTGGCGAGTTCGCGATGTGCAGTTGGCGGTGCTCTCAGGACACCAGGCGAAGTCACTACATCTCCATACGGATGGCAGCGGTCATTGGCGCTACGCCGATGGTCCGCTCCTCGACGCGCTCGAGGGCTGCATCGACGTGGACATCTGGCCGACGCCGTTCACCAACAGCTTCCCGATTCGCCGCATGCCAATCCCTGTCGGCGAGCGGCGCGAGTTCCGCGTCGCCTGGATCCTCGCGCCCGATCTGACCGTGTGCGCGCAGCCGCAGGCCTATACACGTGTGGCCGACCGGCTGTACCTGTTCGAGAACCTCGACGGCAGTGGATTCAAGGCCGAACTTCCTGTCGATGAAGACGGCATCGTGGTGGATTACCCGCAACTGTTTCATCGCGTGCTAGCTTCTTGAGACCATGACTACCGCAACGGTCCAGGTCCGCTACATCGTCAACGACGTCGACGCGGCAATCGCGTTCTACTGTCAGCGTCTCGGGTTCCACGAGGACATGCACCCGGCGCCGACGTTCGCGATGCTCTCGCGCGGTGATCTGCGCCTCGTGCTGAGCGCGCCCAGCGGTTCGGCGGGAGGCGGTCAGACGCTGCCGGACGGAACGAGGCAAACGCCTGGCGGGTGGAACCGGTTCGCGATCGAGGTCGCCGATCTCGAAGCGACGGTGAACGAGCTGCGTGAGGCGGGCGTGCACTTCCGCAACGATCTGGTCACCGGTGTCGGCGGCAAGCAGATCATCGTCGACGACCCGTCGGGCAATCCGATCGAGCTGTTCCAGCCGATACGGCCCGAGGCCAGGCTCGCGGCAACTCCTGACGCTCACCAGCGCTAACTGTCTGGCGGACGACGGCTCGCCATCACCATCTCGATCCGGCTGCGCAGGTCCTGCGCGTCGGCGTTGTTCGCGTCGATCGATAGCGCGCGCCCGACAACCGTTGCGGCCTCGCCAAGATCACCGCGAACGGCGAGCGCGCGCGCCAGCAGGACGAGCGCGCCGATGTCGCCAGGCAGCAACGCTACGGCGCGTCGCGCGTGGCGCACCGTCTTGTCGATGTCATGCCGCGACTGGAACAGCGCGGTCGCCAGGACGAACTGGGCGATGCCGACGTCCGGGGCCACGGTGACCGCGCGTTCGAGCGGAGGGATCGCTTCCGCCGGCCTGCCGGTGGACAACAGCGCCGCCCCGAGGTTGACGAGAACTGCCGGTTCGTCGGGATGACGCTTCAATGATCGCCGGTAATGAAGTGCCGCCCGTTCGTACCATTGCGCCTTGAGCAGATCGTCGGCCAGCACGCGGTCAACGTCATCGGCCCCGTTGACCGGCGGCGGTTCAGGCCAGCGATCGAGACGGTATACGAAGATCGAGTTGCCGAGCACCGCGACCGGCTCGATGTGGCGAAGCCCCTCATAAAACAGACGCCACTGCGGATCGAGATACACACCGCTGAGGACCGTCGCACTCACGGCGACGTATCCCGGCAGCTGCGGACGAACCCACCGCGTGGTGGCCGGCAACGCGAACCCAGGCGTCGCGGCCGGCAGCGGTGTGTACTTGATGCCGTAGTAGGCGGGATCCGCCGAGCCGAAATAGGCCAGCCCGATCGTGGCGACGTCGTGGCGGCCCATCCACCGGCGCAGGTTCTTCAATCCCTGTCCCCAATCCAGATTGGAGTCGGCGAGGTAGCGATAGCCCTCGCTCGGACCGCCAACAAACCGGTTGAAGAAGGTCAGCGTGTGCGGATAGACGCTGAAGAAGACGACGACCCAGGCCAGCGACAACGCTGCGAGCGACACGCGCCCGACCGGTCGGCGGAGCATGGCCTTGACCGCGGTTGCGGCAATCAGGATCAGAAATGGATATAGCGGGAGAATGTGACGGATGCCGACCTGGTAGGTGCTGGTGATTGCGGGCACGAGATAAATCGCAATCGGCAGCAGCACGAACGTCTCGTTGATGCCGCCGAGGCTCCGGCGCATCCGGATGCTCACGACCAGTCCGCTCGCGACCAGCACGATGAACGCGATCGGCGTCTTGATCAGGAAGGCCACCGGGAAGTAGTACCACCACCCGTTGCTGCTGTAGTGGCCAGCCAGGAACGTGTAGTTCGGCGGCGCCATCGACTGCGCGAACATCAGGAATCCCTCGGTGAAGAGATTCGGCAGCAGGTGATGGCCGTCGATCCAGCCGGTCACGGCAGCGATGGACGGCACCGTCCGCGCCAGCGTCGACCGCTCCAGGTGCAGCACCCATGTCGGCGAATCGCTCGGCGCATAACGGAAGCCGAAGACCGCCCAGATCGCGACGTACGATGCCGCCGCGATCGTCGCGACGATCGCGGCGGCGCGCCGCGGCGTAATCGTGGTTCTCCCACTCGCCGCAATCAGCAGTGCGACCACGATTGGTCCGAGGATCAGGCCCGAGAACTTCGTCACTACGGCCGCCGCGACGAACGCAGCAACGGCGGCGACGTTCACCGCAGAGAAACGGCGCGACGTCCGCCACAGAAAATAGACGGCGCCGAAGATGAAGCAGGTGATCCCGGCGTCGGTGGTAACCAGTGACGAATTTGCGAGGAGGTTCGGCGACAGCGTGTAACAGACGAGCGCACACGCGGCGGGAGCGAAACCAAGCCACTCGTACGCCCAGCAGAAGATCAGGATGCCGAGGCCGACGGCGCACAGCACGATCATGAAGCGGGCCGCACCGAGCAGCCGGTTGGCGTCGTTGTCGACGAACAGAAACTTCGTGGCGAAGGTGTACGCGGTGGAGCCGGAGTGCCATGCCGCCGGATCGGTGCGATCGATCACACCGCGATCGACTTTCACGTTCGACATGAACACCAGCGGAAGCGCCGCCCACATCCGCATCAACGGTGGATGTGTGGCTTCGACCCGATAGTCGCCGTGCGCCGCCGCCAGGTAGCCGGCGGCGAGGTGAACCGGCTCGTCCCAGGTCGCGGACTTCTGCGTGTAGCTGGCCACCTGCAGGACGCAGTAGGCCACCGCGAACGTGGCCAGCGTAACGGCCACCAGGCCACGGCGAGCGTTCACGGGGGACAGCATCTGGGGGGACACTCCCGCGTCGAGATGCGCGCAGGAGGCGCCTACCCTACTGCCGGGGATACCCGGCGGCAATCAGGTGTTGACCCGAGAACGGAGGTCGCGGGTCCGCGAGAATGCCCGGAACTGCAAGCTGAACCCGGCTATTCGGCCGCCGGCAATCGTGTACCCTACCGGGACCATTCCAGTCGGGATGCGTGCGGACGTGAGATGGAACGCGCTCAGTTGACGGCCGGGGACTGGCGGCTGCTCGTCGCCGTGACGGCGCTGCAGGTGGCGACCGCGGCCGCGCTGCGTCTCCTGTCGCTGGAATCGTGGCGAGCGCGCAGCCTGCGCTCCCGCAACATCGTGCGTCTGCTGGTGAACGGGTCCGACGAGCGGCTGGTATGGGCGATCGAGGCGACGGGGCGTCGTCTCGGCCGCCTCAGCACGTGCCTGGTTCGAGCACTGGTCGCCGAACTCGTCCTCGACGCCAATGTCGAACCGGTCACCCTGACCATCGGCGTCCGCCACGATACGGGCGGCGCGTTCGAGGCGCATGCGTGGGTGGCTCGGTGCGACCGCATTCTCATTGGTGCCACCGGCGACGAATACGTCCCGGTCGTGAGGTGGACCAACGGGCAGCGCAGATGATCGGTTCCGAACGACACAGCTACGGCGTGTACGGAGTCGCGATTCGCAGCAACCTGCGGCTCGGGCTGCCGGAGTATTCGCACGGCGCGTTCGCGCAGGTTGAGTGCGTCGCCGGGCACGAGGCGGAATTCGCCGCGGCTATTCGCAACGCCCGTTTCGATTCGCCGCGTGGTTCCTGGTATCAGTACGCGTTTCTCCCGGACGGATCGACGTACGTGCGTTGGGACGCCGTTGGTCAGTTTCTCGTCAGCGCCGACGGCCGCCGCGTGGTCTGCCGTCCCGACGACGAAGCCTCTGACGAGTCGTTTCAGGTGTACTTGCTGGGACAGGCGCTGTCGTTTGCCCTGGTCATGCAGGGCTTCGAACCGCTGCACGCGACGGCTGTTGTCGTCAACGGCACGGCGGTGGCGTTTCTGGGAGGCAATTGTTTCGGCAAGTCGACGCTGGCCGCGAGCTTCCTCGGCGCCGGGTATCCCCAGTTGACCGACGATATGCTGGTCGTCCAGGCCTCCTCCGATCGGGTCGTCGCCTATCCCGGCCCGCCGCGGATCAAGCTGTTCTCGAAAGTCGCAAGCACGCTGACCTTGTGTCCAGCAATGACGCCGCACATGAACGACGGCACCGACAAGCGGATCCTGACACTCGAGGAGCCGTCGAGTTGTGCGAGCACTGTCGAACTGCGGGCGATTTATTCACTGGTGTCGCCGCGGGATGCCTGCCGGACGACAGACGTGCGGCTCGAGCCGCTCTCGCGCCGGGAGGCGTTCGTCGCCCTGGTGAAAGCCACGTTCAATCGCCGCATCGTCGGTCAGGATCGGATGGTGCGCCAGTTCAGCGCCATGGCGACGCTGGCGGAGCGTGTGCCGGTCAAGACGCTCAGTTATCCCCGAGTGCTCGATCGCTTGCCGGACGTTCGAGCCGCCGTTTTGGCCGATCTCGAACAGACGTCCAATTGAAGGCGTGATGACGGTTGCGTTTGCTGCGCGTGTGAGTGTTGCCCCGGACGTAATGTTCCGTCTTGTCGGTGAGGAAGGTGTGCTCGTGAACCTGGCCACCGAACGGTACCTCGGGCTGAATGCGGTTGGTGCACGCATGTGGCAGGTGTTGAGCAACGCCCGCTCGATCCAGGCGGCCTGCGTTCAACTGCTCACCGAGTACGACGTCGATGAGGCGACGTTACGTGCGGACGTCGAGGACTTCGTCGAACAGCTTCTCGCGCAGCAGTTGATCCACGTCGGCAGCCCTGATCCGTCGCCGCCTTCATGAGCGGCTTCGTCGCGATGGTGAACCGTGATGGTTCACCGATCGACGCCCGCCTGCTGCATCGGATGACCGAGTACCTGCGTTTCCGCGGGCCGGATGACTGCGGCGTCGAGGTCGCCGGGCCCGTGGGCCTCGGTCACGCGCTCCTTCGCGTCACGGACGAATCGACGCACGAGCACCAGCCGTTCACGCTGGACGGCCGGCGCTGGATTGTGGCCGACGCCCGCGTCGACGCGCGGGAAGCGCTCATCGCCGCACTTCGTGACCGCGATCGGCAACCCATCCGTGCGGACGCCCTCGATGCTGAACTGATCCTGCGCGCATATTCCACATGGGGACACGACTGCGTTGCGCATCTGCTCGGCGACTTCGCATTCGCCGTGTGGGACGGCGTCGAGCGTCGTCTCGTGTGCGCGCGCGATCACCTCGGCGTGAAGCCATTGTTCTACGCGCAGATCGGACCAGCGATGGTCGTCAGCAACACACTCGAATGCGTGCGGCTGCACCCGCGCCTCTCCTGCGAGTTGAACGAGTCGGCCGTCGCCGATTTTCTGCTCTTCGGCATCAACCAGGACCACAGCACGACGACGATTCGAGATATCCAGCGGTTGCCTCCCGCCCATTGCCTGACCGTCAGCGACGACACGGTAAGCCGGCGTCGGTACTGGTCGCTGCCGATCGCCGAACCGATCGTCTACAGGCGGACGGACGAATATCAGGAACGCTTCACCGCACTGCTCCGAACCTCAATCCGTGATCGCCTTCGAACCAATCGTGTCGGCGTCCTGATGAGCGGAGGCGTTGATTCCACGACGCTTGCGGCGGTGGCCCGCGATCTGGTGGGCGACGCCTCCGGCGATGGCGAGGTGCGGGCGATCACCTCCGTCTACGACCGGCTGGTTCCCGATGACGAGCGGCACTACGCCACGCTCGCCGCTCGACACTTGAACATCCCAATCCACTATGACGTGAGAGACGACGAAATCTCGATTGCGGATTGGGATCGCGTGCGGGTGCACACACCGGAGCCCGTCGCGAATCCGCCGGCGTTCGCCGCGGGCATCGCCTTCCTTCGCCACACGGCGACCGAGGGGCAGGTGCTGCTGTATGGCGAAGGTCCCGACGACGCCTTGCGGTACGAGTGGCGCGCGTACTTGTCGCACCTGCTGACCCATCGGCGTCCGGGAGCGCTGCTGCGGGCGCTGTGGCTCGATGTGTCCATGCATCGGCGGATCCCGCTCCGAACGTCGATCGGGCGGCTGTTGACGCCGGGGAACCATCGGAACGCGCGGGACGTTTTCCCGCCCTGGCTCAACGACGGGTTCGCTGCTCGTACCGACTGTGTGCAGCGATGGGAAGCGGGGCGTCGCCGGTCGTCATCACGGCATCGGGTCAGGCCGGTGGCGTACGACGTCTTTCATCACGCGCGATGGCAGGCGCTGTTCGAGGATTGCGACATCAACGGTGCGTTGAGTCATACGGAGATCCGGCATCCATTCGTGGACGTACGGCTGCTAGAATACCTGCTCGCTCTGCCGGCCATGCCGTGGTGCCGGAACAAGTTGATCATTCGTCGAGCGATGCGGACGGTGCTGCCTCGCGAGGTGCTGCGCCGCAGGAAGACCGCGCTTCGTACCAGTCCGGACTTCGTCCGGATGCGCACGTCCGGGATGCCGCGGCTGGTCGCCTCGCCGCACCTGGCGACGTACGTGAAGGCAGATAAGGTGCCGCCGGAGCCGCGGACCGAAATCGAATTGCGTTCCGCGTTACGGGTACACGGACTGAACTACTGGTTCCGCGAACGCGGTAACTGACGAAGGGAGATACGCAATGAAACCGGAGGAGACCGCCGCCGCTGGTGAACGAGCGAATCCCGCGCCGGCGCGCAAGACGTACGAGAAGCCGCAGTTGCAGGTGTACGGCGACATCGCCGAGATCACGAAGGGCCTGACCTCAGGCACCAAGGTCGACGGCTCCGGCCATCCGAACAGACACTTCACGTCATAGCACCGCCAGGCTGGGGGGAATGGATTCTCGCAGCGACTCGCCGTCGTGGCTGTCAGATTTCCTCAGCCCGGTCCCGGTGGATGATTTCCTGTCGACGTACTGGCGCACGCGCCATCTGTTCTGCCGTGGCCGGTCAGACAGATTTGCCGGACTGCTTTCGTGGCCGGCACTCAACACGATTCTCGAACATCACTGGCGCGAGACCTTCCGCTTCCGGCTCGCACTGCAGGGCCGTGACCTCGAGCCGGCCTCGTATGCCGATCTCGACGGCTATACGCCGCGAATCCGCGCCAGGGATGTCACCGATCACCTTCGCCGCGGCGCCACGCTGTCGTTCGACGCCATCGACGAACTGCACGAGCCGCTGACGCGGCTGGCGCAAGCGTTCGAGGCGTTCTTTCGAGGCGGCACGAAGATCAACATTTACGCCGGATGGCGCGCGTTGCATGGTCTTGACCTGCATCGCGATAACCAGGAGATCTTCATCCTCCAACTCGACGGCCGAAAGCGGTGGCTGGTGTACGGCTTTTCCGTGGACGGGATCGAACGCGGCGATTTGAGCCGCACGTCCGTGCCGCCGCCAGGCGCAGAACTCGACCAGGTGCTGCAGCCCGGCGACCTTCTCTACATCCCGAGAGGCTGTTATCACCTGGCGGTGCCGATCGACGAGCCGACGCTCCATTTGACTCTCGGGGTGAAAAACCCTCGCGGCCGTGACGTGTGGCGCTGGCTGGTGGACCGGGTCGGCGCGACGAGCCTGGCCGACGCAGATCTGCCGCTGCTGGCAGACAGTCGCGCGCGAATCGACTTCAGCGAACGCCTTCGGTCGGTGTTGCTCGACGGCCTGGATGCCGACCTGGTCGAACAGTACGTCGCCGACGCGGGTTCGAATTTCAAACCGCGGCCCTCGTTCAGCCTGCCCTGGAGCGCCACGGCCGAGCGTCTGCCGCCCGGCCATGATTTTCGTGTCCGCCTGAATGTCCATCGGCTGGTGCCGGGCCACGTATCCGCGGCCGGCTCGTTCGAGTTGCGGTCGGCGGGACGCCGCTACCGGTTTCCAGGCGGAATGCAATGGATCGTCGAGCAACTGGCTGACGGATCGCCCATGCCGATCGGCGCGCTGAGTGCCGCCGTGGCGGCGAAAGTGGACGGGAACATGGTGCGCCTGCTCGTCGCCATGCTCCTGAAAGAGAATCTCGTGTCAATCCTCACCTAGAGACGCGTCAATTCATCGTGCGCTTCCGAACACGGCCGATGACGATTGGTGCTCACGGGTCCGATCCCGTGTCGATTCTCGCCCGAGCGTTGCGCGAGCCCGCTCTTCGACTGCGCTCCGGGCAGCCGCCGTCGGCCGAATTGTCTGTTCGTGACGTACTCGCGCTCATCGACATGGCAAGCCGTCACCGGATTCTCCTGCTCCTGGGGTGGACTCTCCGCGCCGCCGGAACTCTCGAGGATTGGCCAGCGGAGTTGGTCGAGTCGTTTCAGCGCGCCGAGCGCGCCGCCATCAGCGTGGACTGCGTTCGCCAGGCGGAGCTTGCGGCGGTGCTCGGCGCATGCGCGGCGTCCGGTGTCGCTGCGTTGGTGTTCAAGGGTGCCGCGCTCGCGCAGACGCACTATCCAGCACCTCATGTTCGGCCGCGTGCCGACACCGATCTTCTCGTGCCGGAGGATCACTTACCCGCGTTAGAAGATGTATTGCGTCGTCTCGGCTACCTTCGGCCCGCCGAGACGTCCGGGCGTCTCGTGTCGTACCAAAGTCACTACCAGCGCGCCGATCGTCACGGCATCACGCACGCCCTCGACGTGCACTGGAAGATTTCGAATTTCCAGGCGCTGGCGGATCGCTTCACACATGCCGAGCTCTGGGCGTTGCGGGTGCCGCTCCCGGCACTGGGCCCGTCGGCCGTCACCGTCGATGCGGTCCACGCGCTCCTGCTGGCGTTGATTCATCGTGCCGGGCATCATCCGGGTTCGCGCAATCTGTTGTGGATCTACGATCTGCAATTGCTGGCGGCGGGACTGAACGACGATCGAAGGCGGCAGTTCGAAGCGATCGCGGCGGCTCGCGGTCTCGGTGAGATCGTTGCAGAAGGACTCGCGCTCACCGATCGCACCTTTGGCGACGGGACGAGGCCTTCAAAGGTCGAAGCTTTGGCATACCGGGAGCGCCGTACCCAGCTCGATGTGTTGCGGTGCGATCTCGAGGCGCTTCCCGATTGGCAAACGCGCCGGCGTTTGCTTCGTGAGCACCTCTTGCCTCCCGCCGGCTACATGCGGGCGCGATACGGCGTGGAGTCGAATATCCTGCTTCCGCCGTTGTATCTCTGGCGTGTGTTACACGGCGTGCCGAAGTGGTTGCGTCGCCAGAATCGCGATACGTGACCATCCCGTGGACGACCGGAGAGATCGGCCCGACCGCCCAAGCGGTGAGGCGCTGGTGATCCTCGCCACGTTTGCTGCGGCGGTGCTGGTGTCGTCTGTTGTGCCCCGCGGCGGATTTGTTCTCATCTCCACCGCCCTGGTCCTGCAGGTGCGACCCGAGGTGACTCGCAGTCGGTAGCTGTCGAGGGTCCGCCATGAAAGGTCTTCCAGAGGCGGGCAACGGCCGTGTAACACATAGCCTGGTCACGACACTTCCACACAGAACGCGGTGAAGAGCATCGCCTCAGGAGGTGTTTCGATGGCCCGGATCGACGAGATCGCGCCCGACTTGTTCCGAGTGTCCGTTTACCTGCCGCAGATCGACCTGCAGTTCAATCACTTCCTCATCAAGGACGATGAACCGCTCCTGTTTCACACGGGCATGCGGCGGATGTTCCCCGAGGTGCGCGACGCCGTTGCCAGGCTGATCGATCCGGCCGACCTGCGGTGGATCAGTTGGAGCCACTTCGAGGTGGACGAGTGTGGGGCGTTGAACGACTGGCTTGCCATCGCGCCTCGTGCGCAGGCGGTCTGCAGCCAGGTCGGCGCGATGGTCAACATCGAGGACTTCGCCGCGCGCCCGCCCCGCGGTCTCTCGAAGGACGATGTGATCGAGACCGGCCGGCACAAGTACCGGTTCGTCCCGACGCCGCATCTCCCGCACGGCTGGGACGCGGGCGTCCTCTTCGAGGAGACGTCAGGTGTCCTGTTGTGCTCCGACCTCTTTCATCAGGTCGGCGACGTCGAGCCGGTGACATCGACCGACGTGCTGGGACGCTGGGATGCCGCCATTGCCGCGTACCAGGCGCATCCCGTGTTGATGGACTACGTGCCGCTGACGCCCGCGACCGAACGCCGCTTGAACGAACTGGCGGACCTGCAGCCGCGCGTGCTCGCAGCGATGCACGGGTCGACGTTCGTCGGAGACGGCGTGGCCGCGCTTCGCGCCGCCGGCGCGATGCTGCGACGTCGTCTTGGTGAAGCGCCGGAGGCGAAGGTTGACGGACGCTCGATGGCCTGAGTACCGTCCGGCTGATGCCGGATGCGCATCCCACGCTCGAGGCCAATAGCGATGAATCACTCGCGTGCCGGATCGCCGAAGGCCCGCCGGGCTCGACGGACGCCGAGGAGGCGGAGCTGTATCGCCGGTTCGCGCCTCGCGTGCGACTGTATGGCCGGTGTCACCTCCGGAACGAAGCAGCAAGCGATGACCTCGTGCAGGAGGTCCTGCTGCTCACGATCGAACGGCTTCGCGCCGGGGAAGTCCGGCGGCCGGAGCAAATCGGGTCGTTCATCCTGGGGACGAGCCGCACGATGATTCAGGCCGGGCGGCGAACGACGCGACGGCGCGAGCAGTTGTCAGCGAGGTTTGGCCTTGGGAAGGAAGAGGTCACGTCGTTGTCTGACGCTGCCCTCGATGGTCCGCGCGTCGCCGCGTGCCTGGGAGCGCTCGCGGAACGCGATCGGCTGGTCGTGATGCTGACGTTCTACGCCGATGCGGAAGCGCCGCGTATCGCCAACGATCTCGGGGTGACGTCTGGTGCCGTGCGTGCGATTCGGCATCGGGCAATGGCGCGCCTGCGCGATTGCGTTCTGGGAGGCGCACGATTGTGACCGCGTCCCGCTGCGAACAGATCACTGTTGCGGACCTGACCGACTACGCTGGCGGTGAATGTGACGCCACTGCGACCGCCGCGCTCGAAGAGCATGTATTCTCGTGCGTCGATTGCGGTGCCCGCGCAGCGGAGTTCGACGGGCTGCTACGGGCGATCCGATCGGCCATTCGATCGGCGGGCGTCGGCGGGTTCGTGACCGACGCCGTGTTGAATCGGCTCTCGCGCGATGGTGTGCGGGTCAGGAGTTACACGCTGACTCCCGGTGCCATTGTGCCGTGCGCCGTGTGGGACGACGACGAAATGATGGCGCTGCGGCTGCGCGGCGATTTCGGCGGCGTGCGTCAGGTCACGCTGACGCGGCGCATCGCGGGTACTGAGGTTGCGCGCGTGACGAGCGAAGTTGCCGGTGATTCATCCGGCGAGATCGTTCACGCCGTGCCTGCAGCCTGGATCCGTGAGGTGCCGGCCGTCGAAGTGCAACTGGAACTGCTCGCGCGCGAGGGCGACACGGAGCGATCGATCGGCAGCTACACGCTGCTCCATGGTGGCGTGCTGCATCGCCGGTCGTAGACATTCATCGTGGCCAGGTGCGGGTTTTCAGACCCGCCCCCGCCGCGAAGCGGTTCGATCCGATCCGAAACAAGAAGCGGCCCGCCGCCGTGAGGCAACGGGCCGCTGATGAAACCGCGAGGATGACGAGGTGATTATGGAATCTGCTCGTCCTGGTCGCCCGACGCGTCGGACATATCGGCACCCCCGGTGGACTCGTTCGTCGTCTCACCTGGAGTCTCCATCATCTGCTTGCGCCGACGATGGCTCGCCATTCCGCCCTTGCGGCCGGCCTCGCGCGCTTCCTCGCTGGTCCACTCGTGGGCGGTTCCCTTCTGGTGTGCCGCCTTGCCACCCTTGCTGGCAATCTCACGCTGCTTCGCGCGTTCCATCGAGGCGAATCCGCGATCCTCTTTAGCCACACTGACCTCCTGATCCACTCCTCCGCCCGCCGCCGAATACCGGCGCACAGGTCCTCTCGCTCGGACCGGGGCTGCAACCGAGGTGCCACGGCTCAAGAGGGAAACGCGCGTAACTCTCAACTGTGAAGGAACTTAGCTACACACTCGCGCAGGAAAAGACGAGGTCGGCGCGTACGGACGAGGCTGAATTTGTGCGGACGCCGAGGCACGTATTCGCGCGATCGGCAATTTCACAGAGGAATTCTTAGGATCGCGCGGCGAGGAATGAGGCGAGCCGGTCGAGTCGATCGATCGTGCCGTCACGACCGAGTAAAACGATCAGCTCGAAAAGACCCGGGCTTGTCGTTCGTCCGGTGAGTCCGACGCGTGTGGCGTGAATCAGTGTGGCGGCCTTGATCCTCCGCTGTTCTGCCGTTCCACGCACCGCCGCTTCCACATGTGGCTCGTCGAACGGGGTGACGTGCGTCAACGCTGTTACCAGCGCGCGGATGTTTGCGAGGAGATCCGGTGCGGCAAGGTGTTTCTCGACCGCCATCGGCTCGTACTCGACCGTATCCGACAGCAGTGGCGCGGACTGCTCGACAAAATCGGTGAGCCGTTTTGCGCGCGGCCGCAACAGCTCGAGCAGACGATGGAACGCGACGGTATCGCGCGCGAGTCGCGAATCGGCCAGACCTGCCGCATCGAGCAACGCGCGCACGTGGTCGGCGAGCTCGGCGATCGGCATCCGCGCGATGTACTGACCGTTCATCCAGTCCAGCTTTTCGGTGTTGAACACCGCGTTGCCACCGCTGATGCCCTCGAGTGAGAAGCTCGCGATCAATTCCTCACGCGACATCAACTCGCGATCGTCACCAGGCGACCAGCCAAGCAGCGCGAGGAAGTTGACCATCGCCTCCGGCAGATAGCCCTGGCGCTGGTACTCCGTCACCGATGTCGCTCCGTGCCGCTTGCTCAAGCGCTTCTTGTCCGCGCCGAGGATCAATGGCACGTGCGCGAAACGCGGAATCGGCGCATCGAGTGCTTCGAACAGGAGGACGTGCTTCGGCGTGTTCGAGATGTGATCGTCGCCGCGCACGACATCAGTGATCGCCATCTGCGCGTCGTCGACCACGACGGACAAGTGGTACGTGGGATGTCCGTCGGACCGAAGAATCACGAAGGGTTCGATGTCTCCCGTATCGAACTCGATTCGTCCGTGCACCGCATCGTCGAAGGCGACCAGGCCAGCGCGCGGCCTGAACCGGATCGCCCCCTCGTCGCGATAGGCATGGCCGGACGCGAGCAGGCGTTCCGCCGCCGCTCGATACCGATCGAGACGCCCCGATTGGGCGTACGGCGCGTGAGGTCCCCCCACCTCCGGGCCTTCATCCCAGGTCAGACCAAGCCAGCGCAGCCCCTCGAGGATGCCGGTGACCATGTCGGCCGACGACCGCTCGACGTCCGTGTCTTCGATGCGCAGGATGAAGACGCCGCCGTGCCGGCGCGCATAGAACCAGTTGAAGAGCGCGGTGCGCGCTCCGCCGACGTGCAGGTAGCCGGTAGGAGAAGGCGCAAAGCGAACGCGTGGGGTCACTTTCGGGATTATGCCTTTCACGCACGGACCTGTAACTGCGGGTCGACGACGGTGCTGTAAGCAGACTGACGGATCTTGTGATCCACCGCGTAATCCCCTCGATCGGGTAAATCGGCGCAGAGGCCTTTCGATCGAATCACTTGCGGGGCAATTCGCGACCTCGACACGAGGGTACGGAACTGGCACTGCGGGGTCCCGCCATGGATCATTTCGAAGACGGTTTTGGCCGGCGGCACCTGGTCGTGAGCGCCAGCAAGGATCCGGTGGAGGTGCTCGTGCTGAAGCGCGAGCTCACTGCGGCCACCGGGTTCGAAGCGGCGTTGCGTGAACGCATCGAGCAGCTCGCGCGCTTTCAGCATCCGTCGTTCGTTCGCGTCCGCGGTCTCGCGCGCCTCCCCAAGCTGGAAGGCATTGGCGTCGTGTCGGATCGCGTCACCGGCACGCGCCTGTCGCGACTGCTGGAACAGGGACACGCGGTTGACACGACCGGCGCCCTTGGCCTGACGAGTCAGTTGGTCGACGCGCTGGCGGCGCTGCACCGCGGTGTCTCCGGGGGGTGGCACGGCGCCCTCGCGCCCGAACGCATTCTCGTCTCCGGCGACGGCCGCCTGTTGGTCATGGAGCACGTGCTCGGCGCCCCGCTGCGGACGCTGTCGTTGACGTCACGCGAGTGCTGGCAGCAGCTTCGCGTCGTCGCGCCGCCCGCCGGCGCCGCTGGCCTCGATCAGCGCAGCGACGTCGTTCAGGCCGGCACTGTCGCGCTCGCGATGCTGGTTGGCCGTCCACTCGGCGATGGGTACCCGGATCGCATCGGCGAGACGACGTCGGGATCCGCGCCGCTGTCCGTTCGCACCGCGATCGATCTGCTGCCTGACGATGTGTCGCGTTGGCTGTCGCGCGCGCTGCAGCTGGCCGGCTCGGAATCGTTCGGTACGATTGACGAAGCGCGGCTCGAACTCGCGTCGATCCTCGCGCGGCTCGACGAGACGGCGATTCGGCAGGCCATTGCGGCATTCACCGCGGGTCAGCCTGCCGTTGCGGCACCTCGCCGGCCGGAACCCGTGAAGACCGCCGCTCCGGTTCAGACGCCCGCAGCAAGGACGGTATTTTCTGCTCCGGCGCCGGCGCCGACACCGGCTGCAGAGTCTTCACACGCGGCACCACACGCGGCCCAATCGTCAATCCAGCCGGCCACGTGGCCGCAGCCGGAAGAGGAAGACGAACCACAGCACCAGCCTGCGGCTTCGCGCGTGCGGCAATTCCTCAAGCCGATGACGCGGCGCACGGTTGGTATCGCCGCCGCGATTCTCATGCTGCTGACCACCGGTGGCGCGTTCGCGGCGAAGCGATATCTCTCGCCCTCGACCAACGTCGTCGACGGCATGATGGCCGTGTCAACGACGCCCGCAGGTGCGACCGTCGTCATCGATGGCCAGCAGCGCGGCCACACCCCGCTGACCGTGCCCGTTCCGCCCGGTGACCACGTGTTGCAGGTCGGCCTCGACGGCTCGTCACGGACGGTCCGCGTCAACGTCACACCAGGCGCGCAGCTGAATGAGGTGATCGATCTGCCGAAGGCCGTCGCGGCCACGGGCCAACTGCAAATCCGAACGGAGCCGTCCGGTGCCAAAGTACTCATCGACGGGCAGCGCCGTGGAACGTCGCCGTTGACGGTGGACAGCCTCATGCCCGGCGTGCACATGGTGACGGTCGAAGGACAACTCGGTTCGATGACGCAGGAAGTCACGATCGAAAGCGGCAGTACCGCCTCTCTCGTGGTGCCGCTCAACGCGCCTGAGGGCGCGCCGGTGTCCGGCTGGATCGCGGTCACGGCACCAGTCGATGTGCAGTTGTTCGAGAAGGGGCAGCTCCTGGGCAGCAGCCGGCAGCAGCGCATCATGGCCGCGGTCGGCAAACACGACCTCGACATCGTCAATGACGCGCTCGGATACCGCATTACCCGCAGCATCACGGTGACGCCGGGACAAGTCACGCCAGTCAAGGTTGATCCGCCGAAGGGCGCTCTGTCAGTGAACGCGGTGCCGTGGGCGGAAGTCTTGATCGACGGCGAGCGCGTGGGCGAAACGCCGATCGGCAATGTGCAGTTGGCCATCGGCGCGCATGAAGTGGTCTTCCGGCATCCGGAACTTGGCGAGCAGCGAACGACGGTGACGGTGACGCTGAATGCGCCGGCGCGCGTCAGTGCTGACCTTCGGAGAAAGCCATGAACCTACGACACACGGTTATCGGGGCGGCCCTGACGGGCCTGATGGTGGTTGCGGCGGGCCGCACCGCCTCCGGCCAGGAGCTGGCGGCAGCGCGTGAACTCTATGCCGCGGCGAACTACGACGAGGCGCTGAGCAAGCTCAATGACCTCGCGTCGAAGAAGGACGCGATCACCGAGCCTGGCGCCGTCGCGCTGTATCGCGCGCTGTGCCTCTACGGCCTCGGCCGGACCAACGACGGCGATCGCGCGGTGGAGGAGCTCGTCACGCAGAATCCGCTGTACCGTCCGCCGCTCGACGATCTCTCGCCGCGCATCCGCACCACGGTCACCGACACGCGCCGCCGACTATTACCCTCGGTTCTGCAGCAGCAGTTCAACGACGCGAAGGTCGCATATGACCGTCAGGACTTCGCGGTTGCGGTCGCTGGATTCTCGCTGGTGCTGAACGGCCTGGACGATCCCGATGTCGCAGCGGCTGCCGCGCAGTCGCCGCTCGCGGATCTCCGTACGCTGTCGAACGGCTTCCGCGACCTGGCGCAGAAGGCGCTGGCGCCGCCCCCGGCCATCGTACCCGCCGCCGCCATCGCCGCTGCGGCTCCGATCGTGCCGCCGCATCCGCCCATCTACACGCCGGACGACGCGAATGTCACGCCGCCCGTGGCCGTCAAGCAGACCATCCCGCCCTATTCCCGGCCCGTGACGCAGCGCAAGACCGCGATTGTCCAGCTCCTCATCGATGAGCGCGGAAGCGTGGAGTCGGCGTCGATGCTCACGCCGCTCGATCCGCAATACGACCGCACGGTGCTGGCTGCCGCCCGGAACTGGCAGTATCAACCCGCCAAGGCCAACGGCAAGCCGGTGAAGTATCAGAAACGGGTGCAGATCACGCTCGTACCGGGAAACCGATAGCCAGCCTGTCCCGCGCCGCGATGCGCGGGCCTGCCCCGGCGATGCGACTCCCGTCGCCGGTGCTTCTTGCTCCGGGTATACTCGCGGTACGGATGCGCCACACCGCATTTGCGCCGCGCCGGGTTCTCTGGATGGCTTGCGCCTGCTTGTTGCTGTTGCCCTACGTGGTGGCAGCGGCGGAACCGGCGCTGGCGATCGACTTCGACGGTGACGGCCGACACGATCGCGTCCTCATCGATACCCAGCAGCCCTCCGTGCTTCGCGTGTGGCTGTCGGGCTCCGACACGCTCCAGGTTCTCTACTCCCACGTCCCCCTCCAGAATGTCGCCGCAACCGATCTCGACGGGGATCATCGGCCCGAGCTGATCGCCCGCGACAGCCAAGCGCACATACAGGTCTGGACTCCACACCGCAGAGGCTTTCGCAAGTACCGACCGCGCCACAGCGTTCCGCACGAGCTGACGACGCCGACGCAGCGTCGTGTCGAGGATGGCAACGGCGAGCCCGCGGGTGTGCTCAGCGGCGCGGCATTTGCTCCCTCGGTGCTCGTGCGCGGTTCGCCGCGCGCACCCACGACCGGCGTTTCGCTGCCCTCTGCTCCCCATCGCGCCCGTGGCCGCCGCACGTTCGCCGCGCATCGATCCTTCGCTCCTCGCCCTCCGCCCGCGCTGCCTCTCCTCTAACCGCTGTTCGTTCCCGGTTCGCTCTGTCGCCACGCGCTGGAGGCGCGGGCGAAGGCGGACTTTTCGTTGGCGTTCATCGAGGTCATTGTGGCCACGGTCTTACGACCGTGAGCCGGGGCTCGGTGCGAGGTGGTGTGCATGCGGATCGTACTTGCGGACATCAAGGGCGGTGACGGCTTCATCAGCAAGGACACCGTCGTTGGTGGTTACGGCTCCAGGCTGAAACCGTTTTCGAAAGTGACGCGCGTTGTCGCGCGGATGAAGAGTGGCTTCCACGAGCTGCCGAGCGTGCACCTGGCCTACGCGGCAGCACTCGCCAGGCAGGCCGGACACGAAGTGGTCGGCTCGTCGGGCGAGCCAGTTGACGGGGACATCGGGATCATCCTGTCGTCGCTCGTGGACTATCGGCGCGAGACCGAATGGGCGACGGCGATGCGTGCACGTGGCGCGCGCGTCGGCTTCATCGGTCTTGCGTCACAGAAGCTCTCGCAGCTCTTCGCCGACGCCGCCGATTTCATCGTCGACGGCGAGCCGGAGGCTGCGCTGCGCCGGCTGTTCGGCGGCGACAGGTTGCGTGGCATGGCACCGAGTCCGCAGATCGAGGATCTCGACTCACTCCCGTTCCCGTGGTGGGAACCGCTGGTTCCGTCGAGGCGGCACGTCCGCGTGCCGTTCGCGGGCCGGCCGTACGGCGGGTCGCTGCCGGTGCTCGCATCCCGCAGTTGCCCGGAGTTCTGCACGTACTGTCCGCATCGCATCCAGGCGACCTATCGCGCGCGGTCGGTCGCGAACATCCTGGATGAGCTCTCGTATCTCGAGGACGTGCGCGGACCGCTTCATATCGTGTTCCGCGATCCGCTGTTCTCGCAGGAACGCGACCGGGTGCTTGCCCTCTGCGAGGGGATCCGCTCGCGGCAGCTCTCCCATACCTTCGAGTGCGAGACGAGGCTCGATCGCCTCGACGCCGAGCTGCTGAGAGCGATGCATGGGGCCGGTCTTCGCGCCATGAGCTTCGGTGTCGAATCGGTCGCGCCGGCGACGCTGAGGAAGGTCGGTCGGCGTCCGATTCCCGAGCTGCATCAGCGCGAGATGCTTCGTCGCTGCCGCGAGCTCGGCATCGTCACCGCCGCGTTCTACGTAATCGGGTTCGCGGAGGACACGTGGGAATCGATCAGCGCGACGATCGAATACTCGATCGACCTCGGGTCAACCGTTGCGCAGTTCAAGATCCTGACGCCGTACCCGGGGACACCGCTCTTCAAGCGCATGCAGCCCTCGATCACGGAGTCCGACTGGGAACGCTTCGACGGATTCACGCCGACATTTGCGCACCCGACGTTGAAGCACGACGAGCTGACGTTCCTGCTCGGCAGCGCCTACACGCAGTACTACATGCGGCCGTCGTTTCTCACCAACTACCTGCGCATTCGCGCACCGCGCGTGCGCGCGCTCGTCGCGTCGCTCGACGCGCACGTTCGCAGGCGACATGCGCGCGAGCTGGCGGTGATGGGGCGGTCGTGTTGAGGACGCGGCGGTGGGACTGACCATGTTGCCCAGTGTCGCCGCGTTGGCGCCTTATGCCGGCATCCTGCTGGCGGCGATCGTCGAAGGGGAGATTGCGTATCTCGGCGCCGCGGCGATGGTCGCGGAGGGGCGGCTGCAGCCGGCGGCGGTGATCGTCGCCGGCGCTCTCGGCGCGGCTCTCGGCGACCAGGCCTATTTCTACGTGTTTCGTGGGCGCGTGCCGTGTTGGCTCGCGCGCTATCCGTCGCTGCAGCAGAAGGCGGAGCCGTTGATGGATCGCGTGCGGCGCCGCCACGCCTTCATGGTGCTGCTGATCCGGTTCGCGCCCGGCCTGCGGATCGCGCTCGCTGCGGCGTGCGCCGCCGTGGATGTTCCTCCGGTGAAGTTCTCGTCGTTGAACCTGTTGTCGGCGTTCGTGTGGGCGACGGCGTTGCTTGCACTCGCCGGCTGGCTTGGTCCCGTGTACTTGTCGCAGTACGGCCTCGCCGGCTGGAGGGGCGCGCTCGCAGCAGGACTGGTGATTCTCCTCCTGTTCAAGGTGCTGGGCTCGTACGAACGTCGCGCAATGGAGCGCTGATCAGGAATCGACTATGGCCGCGATTGGAAGATTTGGCACCCGCGTCGTCCCGGAGTTGTCGCAGATCATCGCGCAGTGTCGCACACGGAAGCAGCTCGTGCAGGGACCGCACATCGAGGCGTTCGAGCACGAGTTCGCGCGGTTCCTCGGATCCGGCCACGTACGCACCTGTTCGACGGAGTACGGCCGGATGGCGCTGTACTTCATCCTCAAGGCGCTCGACCTCCCGCCGGACAGCGAAGTCATCGTCCCGGCATTCACTTTCTGGGTGGTGCCGGAGATGGTGCGCGTCGCCGGGCTGAAGCCGGTGTTTGCCGACGTCGACCCCGCGACGTTCACGTTGAGCCCCCGCGCATTCGAGCGGGCGATTACCCCGAACACGCGAGCAGTGTTGCCGACGCATCTCTACGGCATGTCGTGCGAGATGGACGCGATCGTCGAGATCGCGCGGCGCCACCACCTGAAGGTCATCGAGGATTGCGCGCACTCGCTTGGCGCCACCTACAACGGGCGAATGGTGGGCACGCTGGGCGATGCGAGCTTCTTCAGTTTCCAGGCGTTCAAGCCGCTCAATACCTACGGCGGCGGATTGGCGTGGATGCGCGACGCCGAGGTCGCGCGGCGTGTCGGCGAGTTGGCCGATGCCGAAGCGTGGCCGGCCGAGACGCGGGTGGACGAGATCCTGCGGTCGGGCAAGTGGCAGCACACGTTCATCCGACCGAAGGTGTTCACGTATTCGCTGTTCCCGGTGTGGTACGTCGCCTCGTTCACCGGCCACAAGCCGGAGCAGCGATTGTGGGAGAACGTACGGCCGCTGAATCCGATTCCGGAAAAATATCGCGGTCGGTTCACGAACGTGCAGGCCGCGATCGGGCTGGCGGGGCTCGAGCACCTGCCCGAGTTCATCGAACGGACCCGGCGTCACGCCAGAATCCTGGACCAGCTCCTCGGCGATGTCCCCGGAATCACCATTCCGCAGGTTCCAGCGGGCCGGACGCACGTGTACTACCAGTACTGTCCGTACGTCCAGGACAGCGAGACGATCGTCAAGCGTTGTATCCGGCGCGGCGTTGATGTGGCCCCGATGCACGTGGATGTCTGTACGCGAATGGAGCTGTTCAACTGGCACGGCGCGCCGGCACCGGGTGCCGACATGGCGTCGACGGCCGTGCAGGTGCCGGTGTACGAGTCGCTGCAGGACCGCGAGGTGGAGCGTGTCGGTCGGCTGCTGCGCGATCAGGTGTTGCGGCTGGGGGATGGTGCCGCCCCCGAACTGTCGGAGCCGTAACGACCGCCCGCCACGCTATACTTGAAGGCCGCGCGGGTCCCGCGCGCCCGACGGTGAGGTGGCCGAGCGGCTGAAGGCGGCGGTTTGCTAAACCGTTGTAGGGCCTTAAAGCTCTACCCAGGGTTCGAATCCCTGCCTCACCGCCAACCTTCGTTCACGCGAAGAACAAGCCCCAGGCTACGGCCGGCAATTCGCGTTGCTCGCCGAAGTGTCAGACGCGAGGTGGACGGCATCCACCGACCATCACTCCGCCACATCAGAGCCGGTCACAGCGGACGCTTGCGGGTATTTCCCGCCGCCACGCCCATCTCCACTGGAGAATTGCGACGCGCTCCTGAGACCTGACAGAATGCGGGCGGTGTCAGAGACCGAACAGCCGCGCCGGTGGTTCAACTGGCGGACGTGGATCGACCTGGGACAGAGCGCCACGATCGTTGCCCTGGCCCTCTCGCTATTCAGCTTCTACCGCAGCTACGTGTACGTGAACCAGAAGCTCGACGTGATGGTGACGGAGGTGTCGTACGGCACCAACTCCGGCGAGCTGTACATGACCGTTGCCCTGTCGAACGCCGGCAATCGCGACGCCGCCGTCCTGCGTATCGAGCCGACGTTCTGGGCGCGGGGCGCCGACAAGACCGCTCAGTGGATGGCGGTCGTCCGACAGATATCACCCGACCTGCCGGTGGTGTCGCCGCGCGTACCGATGGTCGTGAGGTCCGGCGGCGTCGAGGTGCTGAAGATCTCGACGTTGCTGAACGCCCGTGAGGCGGAGGAGCAGCTCGTGCCGTTCCAGGACGGCGCGTTTCTCGGACTTCGCGTGGCGACGATGGCGTCGGACGGGAATCTCTACAGAATCGAGCGGCCGGTGGCTCGTCTCAGCATCGATGGATCCGGTCGCATCATGGGAGCCACGCCGGCCATTCACAAGAGCATGCCGGGCTTCGCTGATCTCCAGCAGAATCCTCCAGGTGATGAACGTCCAACCAACTCGGTGACACAGAACAAGCAGACGCCGTTCGTCTGGGCGGAAGAACATTACCAGTGACGTTCGATTCGGTGCTCCTGATCTCGTTCGGCGGTCCCCAGGGCCCCGACGATGTCCGGCCGTTTCTCGCCAACGTCCTGCGTGGCCGCCGCGTGCCGCCCGCCCGCATCGAGGAAGTCGCGCATCACTACGAGCTCTTCGGCGGCGTGTCGCCGATTACCGAGCTGACCGAGCGCCAGGCAGATGGACTGCACGATCGGCTGGTTGCGGCCGGCCATCCGCTGCCGGTCTACGTGGGCATGCGGAACTGGCATCCGTTCCTCGCGGACACGCTGCACGAGATGTACACCGACGGGCGGCGTCACGCGATCGGATTCATCGCCGCGGCGCAGCACTCCTATTCGAGCTGTCAGCAGTACCGCGAGAATGTCATGGCCGCCCGCGCCGAGCTGCGCGGACGCGACAACGGCGACATCGACGTGACCTACGTCGGCAGTTGGTTCGATCATCCGCTGTTCATCGAGGCCAACGCGCGCCACGTCCGTGCGGCCGTCGAGCGACTGCCTGCAGAGGTTCGTGGCGCGGCACGATTGATCTGCACGGCGCACAGCATTCCACTGTCGATGGCGGCGCGCTCGCGCTATCGCGAGCAGTTACGCGAATCGGCACGGCGCGTCGCCGAAGCCGCGCGTCTGCCCGACTGGGCGCTCGTCTATCAGAGCCGCAGCGGCCGTCCGGAAGATCCATGGCTCGAGCCGGACATCCGTGACTATCTGCGGGAACAGCACGCTGCGGGGCTCGCCGCTGCGGTACTCTGCCCGATCGGCTTCGTCTGCGATCACATCGAGGTGCTGTACGACCTCGATCGTGACGCCGCCGATCTCTGCAGGGCGATCGGCTTGCCGATGACGCGCGCCGCCGCGGTCAATGACGATCCGATATTCCTCGACATGATGGCGGACGTCGTGCTCGACACCATTCGACGATTCGGCACGCGCAAGCCGCTGTCGTTTGCGCTGACGACGGCCGACGCGCGGCGAACCTGACGAGGCTCGCACCACCACGTCTCACGCTGCCTTCACCGGACCCAGTCCCCACGTGCGCAGTTTCGTGATGCAGCTGCAGAAGCGTCCGAGCCGACACAGCACGATCGTTCCAGCCGTGAAAGATGTCCGCGCGACGATCGGCAGTTGCGACGCGTGACCGACGGTGATGTGCGGTCGAAAGCGACCGTAGGCGGCCGACCGGCGGAAGCCACTGACCCATGCGACATCACCTGGTCGTGCGTCTCCTCCCTCGAATGCCGCGATCGATCCGCCGGTCCGCTCGAACGGCTGCAGCGCGTCCATCAACGCCGTGTGCAGATGATCCAGTTCCGGCGTACGTTGGATCGACATCCAGATCGAGCGGCTGCCGCGGCCGGCGCCTGTAACGTCGAGGGCGAGTGGCCGGTGGCTGGAGAGGGTCGCGGTGAGCGCGGCTTCGATTCGCGGCACTTCGCCGGCGTCGATGAACTGCTGTGTCAGCGTGACGTGGGGAACGTGCGTGGCGTCGAATCGGAGTCCCTGCGACTCCGCCGTGGGCAGCGCCGCATTGATCGCGACTGCCTGCCGGCAGACCGGCTCCGGCGGCAGCAGCGCGACATCGACGGCGATCAGTGGCGGCACGTCACGATCGTAACGGACCCGCCGGCTGCCGATCGTACGCCATTCGATTTGCGCTAGCATCGCGGACGTGACTCGATTTCTTCGTGCCGCCGTATGTCTTGCGACTCTGTTTGCCGGCGTTGCCGATGCGCTCGCGCAGGCTCCCATCGCCTACGCGCTGTCGTTCCCGGATCGCGACCACCGGCTGATGGACGTCGACATGACGTTGGGCGATTTGCCGGCCATGCCGCTGCAGTTGTTGATGAGCCGAGCCTCGCCCGGACGCTACGCGCTGCACGACTTCGCGAAGAACGTCTTCGACCTCCGGGTCATGGATGCTGAGGGCCGATCGCTTGCGGTGGCGCACGTGAACCCGCACGAATGGGACGTGGCGCAACATGGACCGCAGGTACGCGTGCACTATCGCATCTTCGGCGATCGCATCGACGGAACGTATCTGGCCGTCGACGCCACCCACGCCCACATCAACATGCCGTCGGCCTTGATGTGGGTCCGTGGACTCGAACAACGTCCAGCGACCGTTCATTTCGAGCCTCCTCCCGGATCCGGCTGGCGTGTCGCCACACAGCTCATGCCGGGCACGGATGCCTTCACGTTCACGGCGCCGTCGCTGCAATACCTGATGGACAGTCCCTCGGAGTTCAGCGCCTTTTCCCTGCGGACGTTCCCGGTCGCCGACGGCGGCCGCACGCCGACCTTCCGGCTCGCGGTGCATCACACCGGCACCGACGCCGAACTCGATTCACTGACACGCGATGTCGAGCGAATGGTCCGCGAAGCGCGCAACGTATTCGGCGAGTTCCCCGCCTATGAGGGCAACACCTACACCTTCATCGCCGACTGGCTGCCGTGGGCGAGTGGCGATGGCATGGAGCATCGCAACAGCACCATCATCACCAGCACATCATCGATCCGCGGCAATCGCGCGGACCTGCTGGACGCGATGTCCCACGAATTCTTTCATTCATGGAACGTCGAACGGATCCGGCCGAAGTCGCTCGAGCCGTTCAACTTCGAAGACCAGAACATGTCGGGCGAACTGTGGCTGGCCGAAGGCTTCACCAACTACTACGGGCCGCTGGTGCTCGAGCGCGCCGGGCTCACGACGCTGGAGGATTTCGCGTTCGCCATGGGAAGCGCGATCAACACGGTCCTGAACAGCCCGGCCCGGCAGTTTCGCACGGCCGAAGAAATCAGTCAGATGGCGCCGTTCGTCGACGCGGCCACGTCGATCGATCGCACGGATTTCGAGAACACTTACATTTCGTACTACACGTGGGGAAGCGCCATTGCGCTCGGTCTCGACCTGTCGCTGCGGGAGCAGACCGATCAGCGCGTGACGCTCGACGACTTCATGCGCGCCCTCTGGCGCAAGTACGGGAAGCCCGGCGGCCTGATTCCTGGTTACGTCGATCATCCCTACACGATTGACGATGTGCGGCGGACGCTTGGCGAGGTTGCGGGGAACACCGCGTTCGCGGACGACTTCTTCCGCCACTACATCGAAGGTCACGAAGTCGTCGACTATGAACGGCTGCTCGATCGCGCCGGCCTCGTGCTGCGGCGGACCGACGCCAGCCGTCCATGGATCGGCGTGCGGTTCCAGGACGCTCAGGGCGCGCGCATCGCCGCCGCGGCTCCGTTCGGCTCTCCCGCCTATCGCGCCGGCCTCGATCGCGACGATGTCATCGTCGCGCTTGGAAACGCCGCCGTGCCCGACTCGGCAACGTTGACGCGCGTGCTCGGTGCGTATCGACCCGGTCAACAGGTAAGCGTCACGTTCGACCGACGTGGGCAGCGGGCCACCACTCTCATGACCGTCGGCAGCGACCCGCATGTCGACGTCGTTCCGGTCGAGGCGATCGGACGGCAACTGGCCGATGCCCAACGCCGTTTTCGGGAGGCGTGGCTGAGCTCAGCGGCGCGGAACACGTTTTGAAGTCGACTGGCCGATGAGGCTCGACTCGGTGTTTCGCGCGTTCGACGCCGCGATGGCGCTTCGCGACGCGGCTCGGCGTTTCAGGGGTGAATCGCCACCTCCGCCGGATCCGGGCACGCAACTGGCCCAGCCGCCCGGCTCGGCGCTCGTCGGCCAGATTGAAACACGTCTCACCAACGTCGTCGTTGCGGCGCTCAAGGAAGCGTTCGATCGCGATCACGCCAGGCTCGAACTGGAGCGAGCGCAGCTCGAAGAGCAGCGTCGTCGCGCCGAGGAAGCGATGCGGCTCGAGTTGCGACGACAGGCGGCGGAGCGCGAGCTCGCGCGGCTGCGTCTGATCGGCGGGGCGGCGCTCGTCGGCTGGATTGCCGCAATCGTGCTTGCGGTCGCGCGGCTCGGAACGATGTCCATTGCCGCCCGCGGAACGTCCGCGGCCGGATGGCTGCTGCTGTTAGGCGCGCTGGGTGCTGCGTTTTCGGCGCAGGGCCGACTTGGATCGAGTGTGGTCGACAGCAGCGCTTCGCTCGACGCCGGAAGCGGTGGAACCGCAGCGCTGTGGTTGCTGGTTGGCGGGCTTGCGGTCGTGGCGATCGCGCTGCTGCTGTAACGCCGTTCGTGCCGGCGAGCCGGCGTCGATAGTCCGGCCCGATCGCCCGTTCATATCTCCTGCGCCCGCCGACCATCTGCAGGCGCAGGAGCGTAGTTCGTGAGGTCCTTTAACGCGTCTTGCGTGGCGAGACCTTCTTCGGCGTGCCAGCCGATTTTGCCGCACGCTTCGACGTTGCCGCCCTGCGTCCGGACTTGCCATTCTTCGGCACGCCGTTGCCATCACCGGTCCCCCAATCCTTGATGACGTCGTCGGCGGTACTCGCTCGTCGCTTCGTCGCGCTATTGAGCTGCCGTTGCAGCGCCCCGATTACGCGGCCGAGCGATTCCGCTGAACGAAGAAGGACCGACGCTTCGTCGCGGGACCGGTCACGCGCCTTCCGCGCTGGAAGCGGCTTTCCGTGCCTGGCCATTCCAAGCTCCTCCTCGTGGGCCGGTTGCCCTCGAAGACGAGATTCATCAATCGGCGTGCCAGCGACATCGCAATGAAAGCGAAAACGTCGGATGGACGCGTTTAACGCGCGTCGCTGATCCACGCGAATGCGGCGGCCATCGTCGCATCGAAGCCAGCCTCGTTGTCCGAAAAACGATGGTCGCTCGCGGTGACGGTCCATGCATGCGACGGTGACGCGGCAGCGGCGATCAGACGATCACTCTCAAGACGCGGCACGAACTCGTCGTGCGTCGCGCGGATGATCGCCAGCGGGATGGGCGTGACCAATGGCATCAGTGCCGTGGCGCTGAACAGCGGCTCATTCGGCACGCCTTTGGTGACGTAAATGATCGAATCCTTCCATCGCCAGCCAAGTTCGTTGCGATCGCCAAGGCTGACGGCGACGACGCCGGCGACATGTGGTTTGTTCGCGGCTGCGGCCGCAGCCATCACCGACAGGCCGGCACCTTCGGATACTCCGGCCAGTACTGCCCGGCGTGCGGACGCGAAGGTGCCGAGCAGCGTGCCGTAGTCGCGCTCGATGTCGGCTGGCGTCAACGTCGTACTCGCCGTGGTGCCGGCGGCCAGATAGGCCTTCGCGTCGAAGCCGATCACGAAGTAGCCGTGAACCGCCAGCGCTTCTGCCATGTGCGGCGCGAGATGCATCCACCCGCCGTCGCCGCTCGACACGATCACGGGCGTACCGTCCGGCGGGCCGTACAGGTGCAGCTTCTGCGCGTGACCGGCGAGCACGATGGCGGTCTGCCCGGCGGTCGCTGCAGGCGCGCGCGTGCCGCTCGAAGGCGCCAACGGCAGCAACATCGCCAAAATGATCGGCCCTGTCGCGCGCATGTCAGGCGGCCCGCCTCGACCCGCCGAGGAGAACGCGCCGGTAACCGCCGGCGACCAGGGCGGTCACGTCCGCGAGCACGCGCGCCAGCGCCAGGCCGCCCGGATAGGCCAGGTAACGCGGCTGCCAGGCTGGATGAAATTTCTCCTTGTAGCAGCGCAATCCCTGGAAGTTGTAGAGCGGCGCGCCGTGCCGGTATACGAACTGGCTGACGCGCGACCACGTGTCGGCGCGGCGCACGCCCTCGATTCCCGAAAGCGGCGCCATGCCCAGGTTGAAGCGTTGATAACCCCTGGCGCGGCCCCACAGCATGGCGTGACCGAATAAGGCGTCCATCACGCCGGAAGGCGCGTCGGCGCGATGGCGCATCAAGTCGGCCGAGAGTTCGACGCCACCGGGCCCCGGCCATAGAGTGGCGAATGCTTCGATGACATCGCCACGCTGGATGACGGCCGCTGGGAATCGCGTCACGTACCGCTGGTCGAACGACCCCATCGAGAAGCCCTTCTCGCCCACGTTCTTCGTCGCCAGCCAGTCGTCCGACACCTCCTGGAGTTGATCGACGCGCGCGGTGACGGCGTCGGGCGTGATGACCTCGAAGCGGTAACCTTCGCGTTCCAGCCGGTTCATCGCCGTACGAATGTCCTTGAAGCGCGCGCCCGCAAACGTCAGCTCCGGCAAAGCCACCACCGCTTCCTCGCCCAGTTTGACCGCCGTCAATCCCAGATCCGCGCACGCAGGCAGCAGGTCCGGCGAGATCTGATAGAAGGCCGGAGTGCGTGCGAGCGACTCGCAGAGATCGATGAACCCGCGCACGAGTTCGCGACGAGCGGCCGGTGGTCCGACCGGATCGCCAAGGGCAACACACGTTGTGTGCGAGGTTGCATACATTAGAAAGGCGGTGCGGTCCGGATTCCAGAGCACGGCCTTGTCACCGACATAGACGAGATACGGCAGCGTCCGCGGCTGCAGCGCGATGACGCGATCGAGATCCGGCGTTGCCAGGCTGACATCTACCGCCGGCGTCCGGGGCCGCACGGCGCCGAGCAGGCGTTTCAACGCGAGCGCGAGCGCGGCGATCACAACTCCCACGGTCGCGCGCAGAAAGCGTGGCGCGTTCGCGTTCTCGGCAAAGCGCCACCACAAGTCCGACGAGTACGCGACATGACGGTAGGCGAACAGCCCGAGCCACACCGATGCCGCGACCACCGTCGCGATCGCAATCACCCACCGCCTCGACACCGGTTCGGCCAGGATTCGTGCCCGCCGCGTGAAATGACGCCGCGACGCGAGCAAGGCGACCAGGACGACAGCGAGCACCGTGGCCTCTTCATAGTCCGCGCCCTTCAACAGCGACGCAGCGCTGCCGACCGCCAACGCGCCGGTCGTGATGTAGAACGCTGCGTCGACGCGTCGCGCGATCGCCTGCGCCAAGACCAGGAGCAACAGCCCGACGATGCTGGCGGTGAAGTGAGAGGCTTCGACCAGCGGCAACGGCATCACGCCGGTCAGCCACTGCAATCGTCCGGGTGCGCCCGGTATCGCACCCGAAAACAGCAGCAGTGCGCCGCTCGCGAACGTGAACGTCGCCAGGATGCGTGGTGTTGCCCATGACGCCATCGCATGACATGTCCGCCGGAATCGCGACCATCGCAGGTTGCGCTGCAGGGTCTCGTCCAGCAGCAGAAGCACGAGAGCGGCCGCCAGCGGCAGGAGGTAATAGACGATCCGGTACGCGACGAGCGCCGTGGCCAGATCGGCGACGTCCATCGGGCCACGCAGGAACACGATCATCAGCCCCTCGAACACGCCGAGGCCCCCGGGCACGTGGCTGATGAGGCCGGCCAACTGGGCGGCCGCGAAAGCGCCGGCAAAAGGCAGGAACGCGGGACGTGACTCCGGTGGCAGCAGAACGAAGAGAACGCCCGCCGCGAAGAGCCAGTCGATCACCGACACCGCAACCTGCGCGCTCATCAGGCGCACTGACGGCAACGGCACAGTGAACCGCCAGGCGCGGATCGCACCGGGACCGACGGCACAGGTGAGTCCGTACACAACGATCGCCATGACCAACACGACGCCGGCTGCGGTCATCAGCCACGACGGCAACAGCATGTCGAGTCCCGGAGGTGGCGCAATCAGCAGACTGGCCGCGGCCACCAGTCCGAGACCGATCCAGAAACTCGACGTGTAGAAGAGCACGATGCGCGAGAGTTGACCTGGTCCGACGTCCCAGCGCGAATAGAACCGATAGCGGGCGGAGGTGCCAGACAGGATCGCGAAGCCGACGCTGTTACTGACGGCGTAGGCGATGAACGACGCGAAGGCGATATGCGTCGGCGGAACGGGCGCGGCGGCGTATTTGACCGCGAGCTGATCCTGCAGCATCAACACCGTGTAGTTGAGCGCCGTGAACAGCAGCGCCGCGCCGAGCGCCATTTCCGGAATCGCCGCGAGCGCGTGCGTCAACCGCTCGAACCCGATTTGCTCGAGTTCACGGGCGAGAACGACAAGAGAGGCGCAGAAGAGGACCGCGCCGACGAGAGGCGCCAGGCGTCGCCACATGATGATTCGTGGTCCGCCGCCGGGCGGACACACGATCAAGCGGCAACGGCCGTACCGGTGAAAGCGGTGATTAGCGGCGGAAAAGACGTGGCGGTTCTGTGGCAGAACGCCACAAACGAACGAAACGCCTCACTGTGGAGCTTCGTCCTTGAGATCGATCCCGAACCGCTCCGCCATGCGATAGAGCGTCCGGCGGTCGATGCCGAGCGCCTCCGCCGCCCGGGACCGATTGCCGCCCACTGCCTGCAGCACGTGCAAAAGATAGCGCCGCTCCAGTTCGTCAAGCGTCGGCAGATCCCGGAACAACTGCTCGTCGAGCCGCGGCTTCGCCGCCAGCGTCGTGGGGAGATCATCGACGGTGATGTGCCCGCGCGTGAAGACCACGAGCCGCTCGATCGTGTTTTCGAGCTCGCGAACGTTGCCGGGCCACCGGTAGTCGGCGAGCATCGCCAGCGCGTCGGGCGCGATCGTGGTCGGCTTGCCCGTACGGGACGACGCGTTCCGCAAAAACTGTTCAACCAGCAGCGGAATGTCTTCACGCCGGTCGCGGAGCGGTGGCAGCTGAATCACGATGACACTCAGTCGATAGAACAGGTCCTGCCGGAAGCGTCCTTCGGCTACGGCCTGTTCGAGGTCGACATTCGTCGCCGCGATCACGCGCGCGTCGGTGTGAATAGTCCGCGTTGCGCCGACCGGCCGCACGTCGCCGTCCTGCAGGACGCGGAGCAGCCGCACCTGCATCGCGGGTGACGTCTCGCCGATCTCGTCCAGGAATACCGTTCCGCCGGTGGCCTGCTCGAACACGCCCTTGCGATCGGCGATCGCCCCGGTGAACGAGCCGCGTGTATGGCCGAACAGTTCAGATTCGAGCAGCGTTTCCGGCACGGCACCGCAGTTCAAGGCGACGAACGGTCGTGAGGCGCGACGCGCGTGCGTATGAATGGCCCGGGCGACCAGTTCCTTGCCGGTGCCGCTCTCACCCTCGATCAATACCGGGACGAGCGAATCAGCGGCGTAGGCAATCTGCTTGTACACCGCGAGCATGCCCGCGGTGCGTCCGACGATCCCGGCCTGGACCGGTTCCACCGCGACGGGTTGCAGTGCCGGCGATCGCCGCGTCAACGCCCGATTGACGGTGTTGCGGACCTCGCCGATGTTGAACGGCTTGCTGATGTAGTCGAACGCGCCGGCGCGGACCGCTTCAACCGCGGTCTCGAGCGTGCCGAAGCCGCTGATGAGCACGACCTCTCCGTCCGGATTTGCGCGCTTGAACGCCTTCAGCACGTCGAGACCGGAGTCGGGCCCGTTCAGGTTGATGTCGGAGATGACCAGGTCGAACCGTTCGTGACGCGCCCGCTCGATCGCCGCGTCGCCGGTGTGCGCTTCTTCGAGATCGCGTCCAGGCTCGGCGATCAGCTCGGCGATCAGGCGGCAGGTTTCGGGGTCGTCATCGACGATCAGGACGCGGACGTCGGGTAGGTTGGCCATCATGCCTCGGCGGCGATCGGCAGTTCCATCGTGAAGCTGGCGCCGCCTTCAGGTGCGTTGGCGGCGCAGACCGTTCCGCCCAGCCGGGCGACGACGTCACGCGTGATGCTCAGGCCAAGGCCAGTTCCCTGTCCCGCGGACTTGGTGCTGACCCACGGATCGAAGATGCGCGGAAGCAAATCAACCGGGATGCCCGTGCCGGTGTCGCTGACGACGATGTGCAGCCAGTCGCGATCGGCGCTGGCCGCGAGCGTCAATGTCCCGCCCTCGGGCATGGCGTCGATCGCGTTGGTGATCAGGTTGAGGATCGCGAGTTCGAGCTGCGTCTCCTCGGCCATGATCGGCGGCAGCGACGACGGCAGCGTGGTCACGAGCTGGACGCGGGCCGCGGAGAGCCGCAGCCGTGTCGCTTCGGCGAGGCGCTCCAGCATCTCGCTCGGATCGATTCGTCGGGCCGCTGGACGAGGCCGCGCGCGCTGTAGCAGGTCGCGCACCGCCGCGGTGACGCGGTCCACCTGCTCCTGCACGATCGTCAAGCGGCGCTGCAGCGCCGGATCCGTGACTTCCCGCTGCAGCAGTTGCACATGCCCCGACACCAGGTTGAGAGGCGTTCCAATCTGGTGCGCCACGTTCGCCATCGTCTGACCAACGGCGGCGAGCTCCTGGGTGCGCGCGGCGGTCTCGCGCAGGTGAACGAGACTTTGGTACGAGCGTACGAGCTGGGCGTTGCGCTCGCGCAGCTCCTCGGTCTTCATCGCCACGCGCTCGGTGAGCGTGCGGTGCAGATCCTCGAGCTCCGCGAGCATCGCATTCAGGCCGCCGGCGACTTCCCGCAGCTCGTCGTCGTACGGCACTTCGGCGCGGGCGGAGAGATTGCCCCGGCGCGCCTGTGACATGACGTGGCGAATGGTCTTGAGCGGCTCGAGGATCAGCCGGCGCGCGCGCAGGTGAATCAGCAGCGTGATCGCGCCGATGGACAGGATCGCCCCGATCGCGGCGGTGATGCCGGCGTTTCGCTGCAGTTGCGAAATACCCCGCAGCGAGACCGACACAGCCACGGCGCCGAGGACCTTGTTCTCCGGCCCAAACGGGGCAGCGACCGTCGCGATGTTCTGATCCCCCGTGAACCACTCGACCTCATTTCTCGCGATCGCCTTCCGCACGATCTCGTCCGGCACCGCCGTGGTGTCGGACCTCTGCATCCGCGAGTCGATCCGGATGACCAGCCGTGGACGCTGCGGAGTCGCCTCGTAGACCGAAATGCCATTCAGGTCAGCGGCGACGTCGGTGAAGTTGCGCAGCACCGGCAGCAGCAGTTCGGCGGTGCGCGGCTCGTTTCGCAGCTCGAGCTCGTCGCCGACGGCCACGGCGATGACCCGTGCGGTCTCACGCAGGTCCGCTTTGAGCTGCGTGCTGGCGATGATGGCGCCGACCATCGCAACCAGTGACACGACTGCCGCAACCGAGACGGCAACGCTCAGCGCCAGCCGCGACCCGAGACGTGACGGGCGGGGCGTTTCTGCAGCAGTGGGGCGATGTTGCGCCGCCGCGGTCGGCATGGTGCGAGTATCGCTGTTCACCGAAGTCATCGAATTATCGGCACTTACCAGCATCGCACTCTTGCCTTCCGGGCTGGCACCTCCCTTGAGATACACATGGCACATGCCACGCCGAGGTGGCTAGGTGGCCGCGGTCCACGGTCGTAACCTCCACGCGGCCGCGGGGGGCGGGACGTCTCTACCGGGGGGCGTTCCGCTCTTTTTATTAGAATGCGGCGATGGAAGCCCCCCTCGCCGTACTGCTGGCGGCTGCCGCCCTGATCACCGTCGTCGGCTCTCCAGCCGCAGCCCAGTCGCAGGCCGAGAGCGCCAGCGGCCGCCAGGCGATTCACTACACCGTCAGCTTTCCTGCACCCCAGACCCATTACGTCGAAGTCGTTGCGACCATCCCGAGCGAGGGCAGGCCCGAGGTCGAGCTGATGATGGCGGTGTGGACGCCGGGTTCCTATCTCGTCCGCGAATACGAACGCAACGTCGAGGCGCTCGCCGCGAGCGCCGGCGGCCGCGCTCTGCCGGTCGTGAAAGCCGACAAGAATCGCTGGAAGGTGACGACAGGCGGTGCACCCGCGATCGAGATCCGGTATCGGGTTTACGGGCACGAGATGTCGGTGCGCACCAACTGGATCGAGGCGGACTTCGCGCTGCTCAACGGGGCGCCCACGTTCATCACGCGTGCCGACGCCCTCAACGTGCCTCACGAAGTGACGATCGTTCCCGCCGCGGGATGGAAGCGGTCGCTGACGGGCTTGCCGGAGGCCGGCGGGGAACATCATTATCGCGCGCCGGATTTCGATACGCTCGTCGACTCGCCAATCGTCCTCGGCAATCCGGCCGTCTATGAATTCACGGTCGGCGGCAAGAAGCACTACCTGGTGAATCAGGGCGAAGCCGGCGTGTTCGACGGTGCGCAGGCCGCGCGCGATCTCGAGGCGGTGGTGAAAGAGAACCTTCGTCTGTGGGGTTCGCTCCCGTACGACAAGTACCTGTTCCTCAACCTCCTCACCGAGTCGGGCGGTGGTCTCGAACACAAGAATTCCACCGTCATCATGGGAACGCGCTGGGCGACGCGGACCCGCCGCGCGTACATCGCGTGGATCGAGACCGCCAGTCACGAGTTCTTTCACGCCTGGAACGTCAAGCGGCTGCGGCCGGTGGAACTGGGTCCGTTCAATTACGACCGTGAAAACGAGACGCGCAGCCTCTGGATTGCCGAAGGCGTCACGGAGTACTACGGTGCGCTCAACCTGCAGCGCGCCGGCGTCTCGACCCGCGACGAGCTGCTCGACGAGATCTCGAGCAACATCGACGAGCTCCAGACCACGCCCGGGCGTCTCGTCCAGTCGGCGGCGCAGGCGTCGTACGACGCGTGGATCAAGTACTACCGGCCTGACGAGAACTCGGCGAACACGTCGATTAGCTACTACACGAAGGGCGCCGTGCTTGGCTTCCTGCTCGATGCAAAGATCCGCCGGGCAACCAGGGGCGCGAGGAGTCTGGACGACGTGATGAAGCTGGCGTTCCAGCGGTATTCGGGGACCAGCGGATACACACCGGAGCAGTTCCGCGCCGCTGCCGAGGAGATCGCGGGCATCAGCCTCCAGCCGTTCTGGGAAGATGCGGTGAACGGTACCGCCGAACTGCAGTACGACGAAGCGCTCGACACGTTTGGTTTGCGGTTCGGACCATCGGCGCGCGTCTCGACTCGGCCGTGGCTCGGCATCACCACGAGCAACGACGGCGGCCGGCTCATGATCACCCAGGTGCGGCGCGACGGCCCGGCATCGAAAGGCGGTCTCAACGTCGGCGACGAGATCCTGGCGATCGATGATTTCCGCGTGCGCGCGGATCGCCTCGATGATCGCCTGCAGCAATACAAGCCGGGCGACAAGGTCAGCGTGCTGGTCGCACGGCGCGAGCTGTTGACGCGGGTGGACGTGACGTTCGATCGCGAACCGGCTCGCAACTGGAAGCTCGAAGTCGCGCCCTTTGCGACGAGCCAGCAAACGGAATTGATGAATCACTGGCTGCGGCCGTAACGGAGAACCAGGCCGACCTGACGGTCGGCCTCGGCGAGGGTAGTCCCGCCTATACTCACATCCGTGACGTTCGATCCGGAGTACGTCTCGCAGGTCCTCAGCGAGAATTTCGAGGACGCCAAGAGGCTCTTCCTCGATCCGCTGATCCGGATTCATTACGCCCACCTGGTGATGCTGGCGAACTGCGGCATCGTCTCGCGAAGCGATGCCCGCGCCTTGCGTGCGGCTCTAGATTCGATCTCGGTTGCCGACGTTCGCCGCGCCGTTTACGACGGCCGGTCCGAGGATCTCTTCTTCCACGTCGAGCGCCTGCTCACGGCTGCCTGCGGTGAGGATATCGCCGGCCGGCTGCACACCGCGCGCAGCCGCAACGACATCGACATGACGATGTACCGGATGCGGCAGCGGGAATTCGTCACGACGCTCGTGAGTGCGGTTCTCGACCTGCGCGCCGTGCTGCTCGACCTCGCGGACCGGCATCGACAGACGCTGTTTGCCGCGCACACGCACACCCAGCCTGCGCAGCCGACCACCATCGCGCACTACCTGCTGGCGATCGTCGAGCAGCTCGAACGCGATATCACCAGACTGCGCGCGGCGTACGCGACCACGAACTGGTGCCCGATGGGCGCGTGTGCCATCACCGGGACGGGTTTCCCGATCGATCGGCAGACGGTGAGCAGGCTGCTCGGGTTCGCCGGTCCCACGCGCAACACGTACGGCAGCATCGCCACGGTGGACTATCTGCTCGAGAACGTGGCCGCGGCGGCGACGCTGGCGGCGGGGATCGGTCGGGTCGTGCAGGACCTGTTGCTCTGGTGCACGCCGGAATTCGGTTACCTGCGGTTGTCGGATGGCTTCGTGCAGTGCAGCAGCATCATGCCGCAGAAGCGCAATCCGGTCGCGCTCGAGCACGCGCGCGGCATTGCGAGCAAGGCGGTGGGACAGGCACAGGCGATCCTCGTCGCGGTCCACAACACACCATTCGGCGACATCGTCGACACCGAGGACGATCTGCAGCCGCTGGTCGCGAGCATGTTCCGCGATGTCGCCCGTGCCTTGACGCTGGTCGCGGCAGCCTTACGGAGCGCGGAGTTCGATGTCGTGCGACTCGAGGAACGGGCGGCGACAGGTGGCACGACGTTGACTGAGCTTGCGGATCACCTCGTGCGGGAGCATGCGTTGCCGTTCAAGACGGCGCACGCGATCGCCTCCCGTCTGCAGGTGGCGCGCTGCCGTGACGCGTCGGTATCGCTCGCGACGACGCTGGCGGATGTGTCGGCCGAGGTGCTCGGGCGGCCGCTCCGGTACCGCGACGTCCAACTGCAGCAACTGCTGAGTGCTCGACACTTCGTGGAGCAGCGGACGACATACGGCGGGCCCGCGCCTGCCGAGACCGCCCGCGCCGGCGCGGCATCACGCGCGGTGCTGCAGCAGGATCGCGAGTGGCTGGACGACGCGCGCGCGAAGATTGCCGCCGCTGACGCGCAACTCACGCAGCAGGCCGCTGCCTTGTAGGGCTACACCGATCGAGGCTTCGAACCCAACCGGCGAATCGCGAACAACACCGACCCGACGATCACCACGACGATCGCGAGTGCGATCGACGGTGTCGATTTCGGCCGCATCACCGCCGCATAGATGTAACCGAAGAAGGCGAGCAGCGCGGGTACGGGGTACAGCCACATCCGGAATGGCCGCGGAAAGTCTGGACGCCGCGTGCGCAGGACGACCACGCCGATGGTGAGTGCAAGGAACTGCAGCGTGATCCGAATCACGACCAGGGCCGTCACCACGTCGGCAAGGCGGAAGAGGCAGAAGACGATCGCTGCGCCGCCCAGCGTCAGCAGCGAGACGTGGGGAAAGGCGTGCTTCGGATGGAGCCGTGCGAACACCTTGAAGTAGTCGCCGTCTACCGCCGCCGCGTACGGCACGCGCGAGTAGCCGAGCAGCAGCGAGAAGACGGACGCGAACGCGGTCCACAGCATCAGCACGGTGACGACCTTGCCGGCACCGGGTCCCCACATGCGTTCCATGAATTCCGAGGCGATGAACGTCGACTTCTCGACCTCGCGCCACGGCATCGCGCCCAGGATCGAGATGTTCATCGTCAGATACATCGCCGCGACGCCGAAGATCGAGAACAGAATCGCCCGCGGGATCACGCGCGCCGGGTTGCGGATCTCGGCGCCGAGGAAGCAGACGTTGTAATAGCCCCAGTAGTCGTAGACCGCAATCAGCAGCGCCGCGCCCAGGCCGGTGAAGAAATCACGCGAGAACGTGAACGCTCCCGGCGGGAAGGCGAATGCCTGGCTCGCATTGAAGTGCAGCACACCCGTGCCGATGATCCAGAGCGTCGTGCCGACGACGCCGATCCAGAGGAATGCGGCGAGACGGCCAATGGCGGTGATGCGGCGGTAGAGGAGCAGGATTGCGAAAGCCGCGACCGCCATCGCGAGGAAGGTTCCGCGCGTAATCGTGAGCTCGATCGTGGTCGTGCCGACGCCGGGGAGTCCCAGCGCGAGCGTGTGCGAAGTGATCACCTCGCGCAGCGACGGCCACAGGTAACCGGCATACTGGGCGAAGCCGATGCAGCCGGAGGCCATCGAGAGCGGCGCGCTGAACGTCAACTGCCACACGAACAGGAACGACAGCCAGCCGCCCGCACGCTCGCCGTAGATGGCCTTGAGGTAGCGCACCGGGCCGCCGGCCTCGGGCATGGCGGCGCCGAGCTCGGCCCAGACCATGCCGTCGCAGACGACGAGCAGGGCGCCGGCGATCCAGCCGAGCATCGCCTGGGGACCGTGCATCGCCGCGATCATGAGCGGGATCGTGATGAACGGACCGACACCGATCATGTCGATCATGTTCAGCGCCGTCGCCTGGGCGAGGCCGATACCGCGTACGAGTTGGTTGGAGGGTGAGGACTCGGGTGGGTGCGCCGGCACGGGTCGATAGTACGATCGACCGCGTGTTTCTCGGCAAGATCATGCTGGTCGTCGCCGCCCTCCTCTTCGTGGTGTGGGTCCTGGGCGGCTTCCTCAAGCACCTGCGATGATCCGCATCTTCGTGACCGGCGGGACCTTCGACAAGGCCTACGACGAGATTCGGGGCCGGCTGTCGTTCGGCGATACACACCTGCACGAGATGTTGCGGCTGGGCCGGGCACACGTGCCGGTGTCGGTGCGGACGCTGATGATGGTCGACAGCCTGGACATGACCGACGCGGATCGCGACGTGATCGTCCGCAACTGCGCCCACTGCGACGACACGTGCATCGTCGTCACCCACGGCACCGACACGATGGTGGAGACCGCGGCGGCGCTGGCCCGCGGGGTGGCTGGCAAGACGATCGTCCTGACCGGCGCCATGATCCCGTACGCGTTCGGCAGCTCCGACGGACTGTTCAATCTCGGCAGCGCGCTGTCGTTCGTGCAGGTGCTGCCGCCCGGCGTCTACATCGCCATGAACGGGCAGCACTTCGCGTGGGACCGGGTCCGCAAGAATCGCGAGACCGGCGTGTTCGAGGCAATGTGACGCCGAGAACGACAACCACGACGAACAGGGTCTTCAGACCCGCCTCCTGTCCGCATCCGGACACTCCGGATCGCGCTTTCGCACAGCAGGCGCGCCGCCGCGTTCTCCATTAGACAAACCAACGCAGTGAACGGCCGCGGCCATTGGCACGGCGAATGAAGCCGGGCGATGCCATGGGACGGAAGGCTGAGTCGAAAGCCGACGTGCTGCAGGGCACGCTGGACCTGATGGTGCTGCAGACGTTGGAGTCCATGGGCGCGCAGCACGGCTACGCGATTGCCTCGCGGCTGGAACAGGTGTCGAACGGGGCGCTGCAGTTGAACATGGGCACGCTCTATCCGGCGCTGATGCGCTTGGAGCAGCGCGGTCAGATCAAGGGTTCGTGGAGCACCACCGAGACGAACCGCCGCGCGCGGTACTACGCGTTGACCGCCGCCGGCCGCCGGCAACTGGCGAAGGAGCGACAAGCCTGGGATCAGATGGCCGGCATCATCCAGGCGCTGTTGAACGGCGAGGCGTGAGTATGTCGACCCTGAGCGAGTGGCTGCGCCGGCTGTGGGCAACCGTCTTTCCCGGCCGCGCGGACGAGGATTTGGCGGAGGAACTGCGGACGCACATGGAGCTGGCGGCGGAGCGGGGCCGCGGCGAAGCCGGTGCCCTCCAGGCGATGGAAGCGCTCCGCGATCAGCGTGGCCTCCCATGGCTCGATACGTTGATGCGCGACGTGCACTACGGCTTGCGCGTCCTTCGGCGCAGCCCGATTTTCACGAGCGTCGCGATCCTGTCGCTGGCACTGGGCATCGGGGCGAACGCGGCGATCTTCCAGTTGATCGATGCCGTTCGACTCCGCAGCCTGCCGGTGGCACATCCGGAGACGCTGGTCGAAATTCAGCCGAACGGACCGCAGGCATTCGGCAGTTATCAGGGTCTGTATGTGACGGCCACGTATCCGCTGTGGGAGGAGATCCGCCGCGCACAGCACGCGTTTTCGAGCGTCGAAGCCTGGGGGTCGGCACAGTGGTTCATCGGACGCGACTCGGAGGTCGCGCCGGCACGCGGGCTGTGGGTGAGCGGTGGCTTCTTCCCGCTGCTGGGCATCCAGGCCGAGCGGGGCCGCCTGTTGACCGCCGCAGACGATCATCGCGGCTGCGGCGCTGGTCCCGCCGTCATCAGCCACGGATTCTGGCAGACATGGTTCGGCGGTCGCGAATCGGTGATTGGCCAGACGCTTCGGGTTGCCGACCATGACTTCACCATCGTCGGCGTCGCCCCCGGCGAGTTCACCGGTCCCGTCGTCGGTGAATCTTTCGACGTGGCGCTGCCGATTTGCGCCGGCGAGCTCCTGGGGCCGACGCTCGATCAGCGCGACCGATGGTTTCTGACGCCGCTCGCGCGGCTCAAACCCGGGTGGACCCTCGAGCAGGCACGCGCCGATCTGCAGGCGCTCAGTCCCGGCATCTTCGCCGCGACGGTGCCCGACGGATACAGCGCCGAATTGACCGACGGCTATCGCAAGCTGTCGCTGATCGCGAGTACCGGAGGTCGCGGCGTCAGCTACCTGCGCGACACGTACGGGACCTCGCTGCTCCTGCTCCTTGGCCTGACCGCGCTCCTGCTGCTGATCACGTGCAGCAATCTCGCGGCCCTCCTGCTCGCGCGGGCGACTGCGCGGGAGCGCGAGCTCGCCGTCCGGGCGGCTCTGGGGGCGGGACGCCGGCGCCTCGTGCTGCAGATGGTGATCGAGAGCGGCTTGCTCGCCGGCGCCGGAGCGCTGCTCGCGATTCCAATCGCGGCCGGTTCCGCACGGGCGTTGGTGGCTTTTCTCGATACCTCCCTGAAGCCGGTGACGCTCTCCGTCGCCGCGGACTGGCGTGTCGCCGCATTCATCGGTGTCACGGCAGTATTGACGGTGCTGGTCTTCGGCTGCGTTCCCGCGTTTCGCGTGTCATTCGTGGACGGCGCGGCCGCACTGCGGCAGACGTCGCGCCGGGTCACCATCGACGGCTCGCGTGCGCGATTCCAGCGCGTGCTGGTCGCGGCGCAGATGGCGATCTCGATGGTGCTCGTCGTCGCCGCGCTCATGTTCGTGCAGACGTTCCGGAAGTTGACGGGGGTGGACCTCGGGTTTGCGTCGAAGGATACGTTCGCCCTCGCGTTCAGCGATCCGTCCGCGCGGAATCTCATGCCCGACGCGAAAGCGGCGTTTCAGCCGCTGCTGACGGATGCGATTCGCACCGCCCCTGGCGTCGTCGATGCCGCCGCGACGACGACTGTGCCGCTGAGCGGCGACAAGTGGTCGCACTTCTTCCGCGTCCAGGGGGCGGCTCACGATGAGCAGAAAGCCTCGCGCTTTTCGTATGTGAGCCCAGAGTACTTTCACACGCTTGTGATTCCGCTTCGTGCCGGTCGGCTGCTCACCGCCGCCGACGATCGGCGCGCGCGCCGCGTGGTCGTCGTCAACGAGAGCTTCGTGCGCACGCATCTCGATGGCCGCAATCCGATTGGCACGGTGATCCGTCGGATGACCGAGCCGGGGTATCCGGAAGAGAGCTTCGAGATCGTGGGCGTGGTCGGTGACACGAAATACGAAACGCTCCGCAATGAAGATTGCCTGTGCGACGCCGGCGTTGCACCGCGGCCGCCGATCGTCTACGTGCCGATCGCGCAGATGCCGAGCCTGTATCCGTGGCCACCGGTCATCGTCCGCAGCGATGGGCGCCCGGCGCTCGCCGCGTCGATTGCCGGGTCCGTCCGGCGGCTGAATCCGGCGATCACGTTCCGGCTGTTCCCGCTGCAATCAGCGGTCGATCAGGCTCTCGCCGCCGATCGGATGACCGCCTGGCTCGCGGGCGGCTTTGGAGTGCTCGCACTCGTGCTCGTCATGGCCGGTTTGTACGGGCTGATCGCGTACCTGACCGCCGGCCGCACGAACGAGATCGGGATTCGCCTGTCGCTCGGCTCTACCCGTTCGCAGATCGTCGGGCTGGTCGTGCGCGATTCGGTGTGGCCGATCGTGATCGGCGTCGCCGCCGGCGTGCCGCTCGCCCTCGGTGCCATGGATGCGGCCAAGGCACTGCTGTTCGGACTGTCACCCGCTGATCTGCCGACAGTGGTTGCGGCACTTGCCGGTCTTGCGGCGGCAGCGGCGCTGGCTGGCGCCATTCCCGCATGGCGCGCCTCGCGTCTCGACCCGAATGTCGTCCTCAGAGCGGAGTGAGATCGCGCCCCGCCGAAGGCCGGTGATTCAGGTTCGCTGATCGATGCGGCGCGGAAATGGCCCGCGATCGCGCCAGCGCCACGCTTCATTCACGACCGCCGCCGCGAATACCAGCTTCAACTCAGGCCGTATCTCACCGACGTCGCGATGCCGCGGTGCCGCCAGCCACGCGACGGCGATGCTGATGATGTAGAGGGCCATGACCGGAATGGCGAACAGGATCTGATTCCACGGATCGGTCGACGGCGTCAGCACCGCGGACACGATGAAGCTGGCGAGCACGGCGTACGGAATCTGCTGCCAGAGAAGGCGCGCCGTCACCAGGCCCGTGCGAGCCAGCACGAACCCGAGCGTCGGCAGTTGGAACACGATCACCATCGCAAGCAGGGTGTCCTTGTACAGCCCGAACGTATCGGTCAGTTGCGGCATCAGGTGAGCTTCTGGCGAATCGAACGAAGCGAAGAAAGACACCATCGACGGGAAGAGCATGTAGTGACTGAAGGCCGCGCCGGCGACCGTGGCTCCGGTCGCGAGCAGGATGAACGGGACGACCAGCCGTTTCTCGCGCGCGTAAAGACCCGGCGAGACGAATCGCCACACCTGGTAAGTGACGAATGGTGTTGCGAGAATCGCGCCGCCGATCAGCGTCAGATCGAGATAGAAGGCGAATCCTTCACCGAGCCCCGTCATCACCAGCGAGGTGCCGTGCGGCAGGTGCGCCTGCACCGGTGCCAGCACGAAGCTCTTGATGCGATCGACGAACAGCGCCGCGACCGCCATGCCGGCGACGATCGCGATGCAGGAGCGAATCAGCCGGGTGCGCAGCTCCTCCAGATGATCCAGGAACCCCATGGTCGCTGTTGCCTCGCGCTCATTCCGGCGTTTCTTCGGTGCAGGCTGTGTCATGTCGTACTCCCGCGTCGATGGTAATTCAGGATGGCGGGTGCCTCTGTAGGGGAGGGGCTTCAGGTCCGCCCGCGAGCGAAGCGAGGTGAAAACCGTGAGGCGGGAAGACCCGGCCCCTGCGAGTTGTCACGTAAAGTCGCCGAAGTAGAACAGGTCATGCTGGCCGGGTGGTGCGTGACCTGCCAGCCGCGCGGCATATGCGATCTGCGCGAGATGCCGCAGCTCGTGCAGCAGGATGTGCGTCGCGAGCCGCCGCTTGGTCATCGAGATGTCGCCGCTCGACTGCAGTCCGGTGATCAACAACGTCGACCCCGCTTCGGTGGCGTCCATGCCGTCGAGATAGTTCCGGAAATCCGCGCGCACGAGATCGGCGTACTCGAAGAGAGCCTCGGCGTCACCCGGCGTGACCCCGGTGGATACCGGCGGCGTTCCGCCCTCCAGCCGCGACAAATGCCGTCGCTCGACCAGAAAGATGTGGTCGAACAGCGAGGCGACATCGGGAAAACGTTGCCCCGGTTGAAAGGGAATCCGCAGCCGCGACGAGTCAGCGTTGATCCAGCCGTGCCACTTCCGCCGTTCGTGGTCGGAGTAGGAGAGCAGCGACTCGAGCGTGATCTGGACGCTCATGATCCCAGCACCTGGTCGACGGTCATGAAGCGGATCGGTCCGAGATTCAGGGCCCGGATTCGAGGCTCGATCACCTTGCGATCGCCCACGACAACGACCGCGAGCTTTTTCGGCTGGATGTAGGTGGCCGCTGCCTTCTGCACGGCCGCGGCGGTGACCGCCTGGATGTTCGACACGTAGGTCTGGAAGTAATCGCCCGGGAGCGTGTAAATCGCCAGCTCCTCGAGGTGCGCGGCGAGGTCGGCGATCGTCTCGAACTCAGCGGGCAGGCCGAGCGCGACGTAGTTCTTTGCCCTGCTCAATTCCTGCGCGTCGATCGGCGCCAGGATGCCGTTCAGCTCCTTGAAGAACTCGGTCAGCGACTCGGCGGTCTTATCGGTCTGCACGCCGGCGCCGGCGAGGAATGGCCCTGGCGACAGGCGCATGTCGAATCGTGAACTGGCGCCGTATGTGTACCCGTGCTGCTCGCGCAGGTTCTGATTCAACCGCGAAGTGAACGACCCACCGAGGATCGTATTCAGCACCTGGAGCGGGAAGTAGTCCGGCGTCGATCGCGCGACGCCGACGAGGCCGACGCGGATCTGGGACTGCTCGGCCATCGGGACGTCCACGATGGTGATCTCGGTCTGCGGCGGCTGCGGCGCGCGCGGAACCAGCGTTCGTCGTGACGGTGTGGTTGCCTTCCAGGAGCCAAACTGCTGTTCCAGCAGCGGCATCACCCCGTCGGCCGTGATGTCGCCGACGACGATCAGCATCGCGCTCGACGGCTGGTACATCGCGTCGTGGAATGCCACGAGATCCTGCCGCGTGAACGCCTTCAGCGTCGTTTCGGTGCCCTGCTGCCCGGTGCCGTAGCGATGCATGGTCCCGTAGAGCACGCGCGCGAACGCCAGGGGCGCGAGCGCTGAAGGATCGTTGCGCGCCTGCAGCAACGCGGTGAGCCGTTCCTGCCGCAGCCGCTCGAGATCCTGCTGCGGGAACGTCGGTCGCAGCGCCACGTCGGCCATGATCGGCAGCGCGTCGCGCAATCGTGCGACCGGGACATTGAGGCGCACCGCAGACGCATCCGAATTGCTCGCGGTCGTCAGGTCGGCGCCGAGATAGTCGATCGCGTCAGCGATCTCCAGCGACGATCGGCTGCCCGCGCCTTCGTCGAGCATGGCCGCCGTCAGGTTGGCCACGCCGAACTTGCCGGACGGGTCATCACCGCTGCCGGCCATGACCACGAGGTTCACCTGCGCGAGCGGCACCTTGTGCGCTTCCATCACCCACACCGGAAGGCCGTTCGACAGCGTTCGCTTCTGAATGGCCGGCAGGTGCAGCGACGGCGCCGGACCAAGCGCTGGCGGTTTCGATCGGTCGGGCCGCTGCTGCGCCGCCAGCGACACCACGCAGGCGACGACGACCGTCAGCGGCAGCAGTGAGCGCCTTGCCATCTCTCCCCGGGCCATCATTTCTGGGCCTCCGGCTCGACGATCAGCTCGACGCGCCGATCGGCCGGCAGCCAGCCGATCGCCGCCGCCTGGACGTCGCTCGGCGACAGCGAGGTGTAACGCGCCAGATCCTCGGCGAAATAGTCGGGGCCGCCGCCGGCGGTGTAGTAGGCATTCAACTGGTTGGCTTTCCCCTCGAATCCACCGACGCGCTCCATCCCGCGATAGAAGTTCGCTTCGATCTGATTGACCGCCCGTTCCACTTCGCGTGGCTGCGGCGGCTCCTTGCGCAGGCGGTCCATTTCCTCGTCGATGACCTTCTGAATATCGGTGACGGACTTGCCCGGCCGCGCAGTGGCGACGATCGTGAACTCACTCCCGAGTGCGCCCGATTGCTGAAACGCGCTGACGTCCTGCGCCATCTGGGTGTCGTAGACGAGGCGCTTGTAGAGCCGCGAGTTCTTGCCACCGGCGAGGACGGAGCTCACCACGTCGAGTGCGGCGTCGCCGGGCGCGAACATCCGCGGCGTGATCCACGCGAGATACACCCTGGGCAGGCGGGCCTGGTCGTCGGTCATCGTCTTCCTCGTCACCGTGGTCAGCAGGGCGGCTGGCGGCGCGACCGGCTCCACCGGCTTCCCTCTCGGTACTTCGTCGAACCATTTGTGTACGAGCGCTTGTGTGCGATCGAGATCGATGTCGCCCGCAATCACCAGGCTCGCATTGTTCGGCGCGTAGTACTTCTTGAAGAAGGCGACGACGTCCTCGTAGCTCGCAGCGGTGAGGTCTTCCATCGAGCCGATCGTCGGCCAACTGTAGGGATGGTTCTCTGGCCACAGCAGTTGATCGAGCTCGATCTCCGCCATGCCGTACGGCCGGTTCTCGTAGCTCTGACGCCGCTCGTTCTTGACGACGTCACGCTGGCCGTTGACCCGCTCGGGTGACATCGCGTCGAGCAGGTATCCCATGCGATCCGACTCGAGGTAGAGCGCCAGTTCGAGCGCGTTGGACGGTACGTCGATCACGTAGTTGGTACGGTCGTTGGTCGTCGACCCGTTGTTGTTGCCGCCGGCCGCTTCGAGCAGATTGTCGAACTCGCCCTCCTTCACGTTCTTCGATCCCTCGAACATCAGGTGCTCGAACAGATGCGCGAAGCCGGTGCGGCCGCGATGTTCGTTCGCGGAGCCGACGTGATACCAGATGTTGACCGCGACAATCGGGACGCTCCGGTCCTGATGCAGGATGACGGTGAGGCCGTTGGCCAGCGTGAACAGCCGGTACGGAACTTCGAGCTTCGCGGGAACGGCAGTTGGCGGGGCGGGTGCCTGTGCGCTCAGCGGTGCTGCCAGCAGCACCAGCGCGAGGATGATCGTGCGACGCATCGAGGGGCCTCCTGGAGACTAAAGGTACCCCACTTGCACAACTCTCGAAGGCGGGATCCGCCGGGCAACCTTCGGCCAGGCGGTTATCGTCGCGCTGATCGCGCTCGCCCTCGCGATTGCTTGCTTCCTGTCTTGCGGCGGTTCCCGGTCCGAGCCCGTCCGGCTGATCTGGTGCCCGGGCGCGTTGCCCTTCCAAGCGCCGTCAACGCGTCGGATTGCTCGTAGGCTTCGCGCAGCCAGTCGGTGAGTGGCGCTTCAATCTGATCGCGATGCACGACGCGCACTTCGTGTGCGACCTTGTGCCGTGATGATGCCATCGACTTTCGGACCGGCGGCGTCCGGACCGTGCGCCCGAGGAAGAAGAAGATCTCGAGGAACTTCGTCTTCGGCCGGACGAACGCATAGCACGCCCGTCGAGCAAACATGATCGAGTGGCGCGACGCATAGATCCGTTGTTCGCCGAACCCGCCAATCTCCTCGCGCAGCCGCTCCCACGCGTCGCGCAGGTCCTCGGGCAAGTCTTTCGTGAGTGCTCTCTCGGTCGTCGTTCAGCAATCGTGCGCCTGCCCGTCCTCGATCCACTGCGTGCAGTGGAAACACCGCCGGCTCATCGTCCGTTCTTGATCTGATCGATCTTCTGCTGCAGCCGCGGGCTGGGTACGTCCATCGCCGCCTGCTGCAGCACGGCGAGCGCACCTTCACGCTGCCCCGTGGCGAGCAACGCGTCGGCAGTCAACGTCGCGTGGCGTGTCCTGATGAAGCGATCGTCCTTCGGCGGGTGAATCGTTTGTAACCGCGCGAGCGCGCGCCCGGCGTCGGCGCGATCGAGCAGCTCTGATTCAGCCAGCATCATCTGGACTTCGATGTCGTTGGGAAACTCCGTGGCCGCCTGGGTCATGAGCGCGTATGCGCGATCCCTGCGCCCGCTCTGCCGCTCGACCAGCGCCTGCTGATACAAACCCGCAAGCAGCAGCCGCTTCACGTCGTCCGGGTTGCCGCTGCGAATGCCGACTCCTCCGGCGTAGGCGTAGACGATTTCGCCGCCGTATCGGCCGGCCTCGTAGACGGCGCCGAGCCCGGCGATGCCGACGACGGTGGAGGCAATCAAGGCGTACCTCTCGCGCGGCGAGGCTCTCATCGCCAGCGCGATCACTTCGATCACCAACACGACGAAGAACACGTTGCGGGACCGTTCGCCCCAGTCCTCGTGGCTGGTGACGACGCCCCGTAGTCCCGGCATCGCCTCGACCGGGCGATGGCCGGCCTCGCCGGTGTAGGCGGCGACGGCCAGAGCGATCGTGCCGAGCACGATCAGCAGGACGGCCGACGGTGCGATGAAGGGCAGCCGCGTCCGGGCGACAGTCAACAGCGACAGCGCCCGCAGCGCCACGCCGACGAACACCAGCGCGATCGCGAAGTGCACCACTTCCGGATGCATCGAACCCATGAGTAGATTCTAGGCTCGGGGACGCCGTCGCCGGTCTAAGTTCGAGGCATGCCACGCGCGTTGATTGTCGGCGCTGGAATCGGCGGTCTCGCGGCAGGCCTTGCCCTGCATCGCATCGGGTGGGATGTCGAGATTTTCGAGCGCGCCGAGGCGCCGCGCGAACTCGGATTCGGGATCGGCCTTGCCCCGAACGCAATGGCCGCGCTGCGCGAGCTCGGCGTCGCAAAAGCCGTCCTCGCGCACACGGTCACATGGAATTCACCGACCACCGTCGAGATCCGGCAGGTCGGCGGGAGGGTGCTTCGCCGCTTCCAGGGCGATCCCGCGACGCTCCCTTCGGCCCTCGATTCGATGCGGCTGATCATGCGGCCGGCACTGCACGGGGAACTGCTGGACGCGGTCGGCCGTGACGTGGTGCGCGTCAACCATGAGGTCGTTGGATTCGAGAGCTCCGGCGACGGCGTGCGCCTGCGATTTCAGAACGGCGACATGGCCTCCGGCGACGTGATTGTCGGCGCCGACGGCTTTCATTCAGCCATCCGATCGCAACTGCATCCTGAAGAATGCCCGTCGCGTCCGAGCGGCTACTACGCCCTGCGAGGCGCAGCGTCACGCGTCGACGCGCTCGGAGACCTGCAGGCAATCTGGTATTTCGGCACGGGGGTCGAGTCCGGCATCGTGCAGGCCGGTCCGAACGCCGTCTATTGGTTCCTCTCGCTGTTCGTGGACGATGAGCGGCAGGCCGGTGCCGGCAGCGCCGAAGAAGTGCTGCGCCGATGGTCACCGCGATTCGATTCACAGTTTCGCGCCATCACGGGCTCGTCCGAGATCCGTCTCGATGAACTGTTCGAGCGCGATCCGCTGGCGCGGTGGGGCAGTGGAACCGTGACGCTGCTCGGCGACGCGGCCCACCCAATGCTGCCGCACACCGGCCAGGGTGGTGCCCAGGCACTCGAAGACGCTGTCGCGCTGGGTCGCGCGCTTCGCGACACATCCGACACGGTGACGGCGCTGCGGCGCTACGAAGAGGTGCGCCGCCGGCGGACTACGGCGATCGTCAAGTCCGGTCCCCGCATCGCACGCATCACGACGTCGCGCAGCCGGACGATCGGCGCATTGCGCAACGCGGTCGTGCGCGTGATCCCGATGGGACTCATCGTAAAGGGCATGGTGAGGCCCGCGGCGGATCCTAATCGTGAACTTGGCCCTCCGCTGGGCGGACTTCAGAGCACGGCGCACGTCGGGGCGGGTCACCGAACCAGAAAACGCGCTACGAAAAGATTCCCGCTCTGAACGGCTCGACGCAGCAGTGCCGGATGCTCCACGTGGTGAGATACACAGACACCGCAACGAGGATCGCGGCGCGCAGCCACCAGAGCCTTACACCGAAGATGGATCCGGGCGTCCTGCGATCCTCGAGTACAAACGCCAGGATGACGATCGCTGTGGCCATCACGTGCAGGTCCAGCAACCGGCCCCAGTCGAGCACGATACCGAACATCGGCAGGGTGAGCGCGAATGCGCCGAGCACACCACGCCAGAACATCGGCGACGGCCGCGATCGCAGCGACCGGCCGAACGGCACAAGGGGCAGCAGGGCAAGCAGCAACGCGCTCGGATACGCGATCAGATAGTGGTCGTTCCTGATCTCGACTGCGATGTCCTGTACCGATGCCGCGATTGTCGTCGCCGGATACCGCAGGATCCCGTCGCACAGGTCCTCGTGGAAGCCGCGATGCAGCAGCGCGGCGCATTGCGCCTCTCCATGCAGGTCCGCGCCCACCGTCGAGACCAGCAGCAGCGCGATCAGGGATCCGGCGAACAGCGACCATTCAGGCTGGAACCGGCGTTCGCCCGACGGCTTCGTGTCGAGGAAGCGCATCACGAAGAAGTACGGCGTGAAGAAGAAGAACAGCTCGTGAGTGAGCGTCGTAGCCGCCCCGAGCACAAACGTCAGGATGTTCGTCCGCCAGCGACCGGGCCGCGGCATCCACCAGGCGTAGAGCGCAAACAGGACGAAGAACAGAAGATCCTTGCGTCCGACGACGGCCACGTCGTAGAGCGGGAACAGGAGCCCGGCCGGCGAGAACAGAAACGCCAGAAACCAGACGTTCACACGCCGCCGGCGCGCCAACGCGAACAGCAGCAGCGACAGCAACGTGTACAGCGCCACCTGTATCCAGAAGACGATCGTTTCCGGCTGGATATGAAATGCCTGCGTCGCCCACAGGATCGGCGACCCGGTCAGGCCGCGCCGGACGAAGCCGGTGTCGTAACTCACCAGCCAGTCGCCGACACGGAAGGGCGCGGACGATATTGCACCGCGTCGGAGCTCACGGAAGTACTGCCGCCAGACGAGCGCGAGCGCAGCACACATCGCCGCCAGGGCGAGCGTGTCGGTCGTCACCAACGACTGGACGCCCTGCCCGGCGGTGTCGGGAGAAAACGTTGCCGTTACCGCACGCAGTGCGGCGGGCATCACCGCAACCAGAAACGCCGCCGTGCCGAGGAATACGAAAATCACGATGGCCGTCTGGAGTGCCGCAGGTATCCATCGCGTCCGCGCGAGGTAGGGCCCGCGTCGCGGTGCCGACGTGCTTACGCGAAACAGGCTCCGGTCGATGAAGTTGGTGTCATCGACCGCGGGAGACTGGACGATGGCGCGGATGTTCTCTTGCGTTGGCGACAGCAGGACGTAGACCCATGTCCGGCCCGAGTCGAACGCAGGGCTGGTGAGCGCGAAACGCTGTTCCAGTGCTGCCCTGGCGCGGTCGTCAACGGCGGACGCCCACCGGATGTGCACCGCCGGAGCGCGCTCGAAGCTCACTCGCAGCGTCGTGTACGCGGCCGCTGCGAGCAACCAGGCGACGATGGAGGGGACGAGCCAGCGGCGCGTGCGGGAATCCAGCGTGCTCCTCAGGCGCGCAGCGCGTCGATCACCCGGTTGAGTGCAGCGCTCGGCCGCATCGCGGTCGCGCACTTGACGGGATCCGGATGGTAGTAGCCACCGATCTCCATCGGCGTTCCCTGGGCGCCGTTGAGCTCGGCGAGGATCGTCGGCTCCTGCGCTTCGAGCTCGGTCGCGACCGGTGTGAAGCGGGCCTTGAGCTCCGCGTCACCCGTCTGATCGGCGAGCGCGCGCGCCCAATATTGCGCCAGATAGTAGTGGCTGCCGCGATTGTCGATTTCACCGACCTTCCGTTGCGGCGCGCGATCGTTCTCGAGCACGCGCCCGTTGGCGGCATCGAGCGCCTTCGCCACTGCCAGGGCCTTCGCGTTTCCGGTCTTGAGACCCAGATCCTCGAGCGACACCGCCAGCGCCAGGAACTCGCCGAGTGAATCCCAGCGCAGATAGTTTTCCTGCAGGAACTGCTGGACATGTTTCGGCGCTGACCCGCCGGCGCCGGTTTCGTACATGCCGCCGCCGGCGAGCAGCGGAACGATCGACAGCATCTTGGCGCTCGTCCCCAGCTCCAGGATCGGGAAGAGGTCGGTGAGGTAATCACGCAGCACGTTGCCGGTGACCGAAATCGTGTCCTGACCGGCGCGCAGCCGTGTCAACGTGGCCGTCGTCGCTTCGATCGGCGACTTGACGGTGATGTCGAGATCACTGGTGTCGTGATCCTTGAGGTACGTCCGGACCTTTGCGATTACGTTGCGGTCGTAGGCGCGTTGATGGTCGAGCCAGAAGATGGCGGCATCGCCCGTCGCCCGCGCGCGCGCGACGCCCAGCTTCACCCAGTCGCGGATGGCGATATCCCTCGTCTGGCACATGCGCCAGATGTCGCCCGCTTCGACCTGGTGTTCCATCAACGTCCTGCCGGCGCCATCGACGACACGAACCGTGCCCGCTGACGCGAGTTCAAAGGTCTTGTTGTGCGATCCGTACTCTTCGGCCGCCTGCGCCATCAAGCCAACGTTCGACACCGTCCCCATCGTCGGCACGTCGAACGCGCCGTTCGTCCGGCAGTCGTCGATCACCGCCTGGTACACGCCCGAATAGCAGCGGTCCGGAATCATGGCGAGCGTATCGTGCAGCTTGCCGTCGGGTCCCCACATCTGGCCGGACGCGCGAATCGAGGCTGGCATCGATGCGTCGATGATCACGTCGCTCGGCACGTGCAGGTTGGTGATGCCCCTCGAGGAGTCCACCATCGCGAGCGGCGGCCGCTCCGCATACACCGCCTGCAGGTCGGCTTCGATCGCGGCCCGTTCTGCCTCGGGCAGTGATTTGATCTTGGCGTAGACATCGCCGACGCCGTTGTCGGGATCGATACCGAGTCTGGCGAAGGTCGCGGCGTGCTTTTCGAAGACGGCCCTGTAGTACGCGATGACGGCGTGTCCGAACATGATCGGATCCGACACCTTCATCATCGTTGCCTTCAGGTGGAGCGACAGCAGCAGCCCCTGTGACTGGGCGTCGGCGATTGCCTTGTCGTAGAAGGCGCACAACGCCGCCCGGTTCATGCAGGTCGCGGCGATGAGCTCGCCGGCCGTGACCTGGAGCGCGTCTTTCAGCAAAGAGACGGCGCCGTTCGTGTCGACAAACTCGATACGAACGCTGCCGGCGTTCTCGATCAGCGCCGACTGTTCGCTGCCGTAGAAGTCGCCGCCGCTCATCGACGTGACGCGCGTCTTCGAGTCCTTCGACCACGTGCCCATCGAATGCGGATGCGATTTCGCGTACTGCTTCACCGGCGCCGCCACGCGACGATCCGAGTTGCCTTCGCGCAGCACCGGATTCACCGCGGAGCCGAGCACCTTCGCATACCGGGACTTGATGTCCTTCTCCGTGTCCGATCGGGGTTCGGCGGGGTAGTCCGGAACGGGATACCCGGCGGCCTGCAGCTCCTTGATCGCGGCGGTGAGCTGCGGCACCGACGCGCTGATGTTCGGCAGCTTGATGATGTTGGCGTCCGGCGTTTTCGCCAGTTCGCCGAGATACGCCAGATCGTCCGACTGTCGCTTGTCCGCGGGCAGCCATTCGGGAAAATTGGCCAGGATGCGTCCGGCCAATGAGATGTCGCGCGTCTCGACCGTGATGTCGGCGGCTCTGGTGAACGCCTGGATGATCGGCAGCAGGGAATACGTCGCAAGGGCGGGCGCTTCGTCGGTGTGCGTGTAGATGATCTTGGCTGTGCTCATGACTCTCCGGACAAACCGTGATTGTCCTTCAAATCGAGCTGGCAGGGTAAGATCTGAGCCTTGCCTGACTCACCTCTCGTCGCAGTGATCATGGGCTCGTCGTCGGACTGGGAGACGATGAAGCCTGCCGTCGACGTGCTGGAACGGTTTGAGGTGCCGCACGAGCGGCACATCGTGTCAGCGCACCGCACGCCGCAGTGGTTGTCCGAGTTCGCGCATGGTGCGGAGGGCCGCGGGATCGAGGTCGTGATTGCCGGCGCCGGTGGCGCGGCGCACCTGCCCGGAATGGTTGCCGCACAGACGCTGCTGCCCGTGCTCGGCGTCCCGGTGCAGAGCGCCACGCTGCAGGGTCTCGATTCGCTGCTCTCGATCGTGCAGATGCCCGGTGGTGTGCCGGTCGGAACCCTCGCGATCGGCAAAGCGGGTGCGACCAATGCGGCGCTGCTGGCGATCGCGATCCTGTCGGGTTCCCGTCCACGCCTGCGCGAGCAACTCCGCGCGTTCCGCGACACCCAGACGCAGACGGTTCTTCAGGAACGGCTTCCATGACCGCGGGCGGTCCCGCATCACGGCCGACGTCCAGGGGATCGGGCGGCGCGCGCGTGATCGCGCCGGGCGCGGCGCTGGGCGTGCTCGGCAGCGGCCAGCTTGGCCGCATGTTCACGATCGCGGCGCGTCGCATGGGGTATCGCGTCCACACCTTGTCACCGGACGAAGACACGCCAACCGGTCAGGTGGCCGACGTCGAAGTGACCGCCGCTTACGACGATCTCGAGGCGCTGCGCGCGTTTGCCGGCCGCGTCGACGTCGTGACGTTCGAGTTCGAGAACATTCCGACGGACGCCGTCGCGGCAATCGAGGAACTGGTGCCGGTACGTCCTTCCGGTGCGGCGTTGCACGTGGCCCAGCAGCGCGCGCGCGAGAAGTCGTTTCTCGCGGAGCATGGTATTCCGACGGCGCCGTTCGCGCGTGCGGCATCGCTGGACGAGCTCTGGGAAGGCGTGACGCGCCTCGGGACGCCGGCAGTGATCAAGACCGCCGCCTTCGGGTACGACGGGAAGGGTCAGCACAAACTGACGACGGCCGCCGATGTCGAACAGCTGTGGGATGCCATCGGTCACCAGGAGGCCGTTGTCGAGAAGTTCATCTCCCTGCAGGCGGAAGTGTCGGTGATTGCGGCGCGCGGTCTCGACGGCGAAGTCGCGACGTATCCCGTGTTCGAAAACCGGCATCACAACCACATCCTCGACGTGACCACGGCGCCGGCCGCCGTTCCGCCCGCGATGGCACGACAGGCGATCGAGATCACGCGAACGATTCTCGACAGCCTGCAGTACATCGGCATCCTGTGTGTCGAGTTCTTCGTCAGCACCGACAACGAACTGCTCGTGAACGAGCTTGCGCCGCGGCCGCACAATTCCGGTCACCTGACGTTCGATGCGGCGGTCACGAGCCAGTTCGAGCAGCAGGTCCGTGCGGTGTGCGGTCTTCCGCTTGGATCGACCGAGCTGCTGCGTCCCGCCGCGATGGCCAATCTGCTGGGCGATCTGTGGGCCGAGGGCGAGCCGAACTGGGCGGCGGCATGCCGGAATCCGGATGTGAAGCTGCATCTGTACGGCAAGCACACGCCGCGGCCCGGTCGTAAGATGGGCCACCTCACGGCGATGGCCCGCACCGTTGACGAAGCGATGGATCGCGTCCTCTCCGCCCGTGACGCGCTGCTGATTTGATCTACAGCTTCGGCCGGTTCCGTCTCGATGCGGCCGCGCGGCGATTGACGCGCGGGTCTTCGGCGATCGCGCTGGGCGATCGCCATCTCGAGGTACTCCTGCGCCTGCTCGCCCAGCCTGGCGAGATTGTCCCGAAGGAAGCACTCGTGCAGGCGGCGTGGCCCGATGTGGCGGTGACGGACAACAGCCTCGAACAGGTGATCTCGCTGCTGCGCCGGACCATCGCCGCACGTGAGGGCGGAGACCACGGCCTCGCGATCGAAACGGTGCCGAGGCGCGGCTACCGCCTCACCGGTGAGGTCGCATGCGAGACGTCGAAACATTCCGACGCGGAGGTGGATGCCATGCTCGCACCGCATCGCGCATGGCTCGAGGGGCGCGCCGCGCTCGAAACGCTCGCTGTGCAGCACGTCGGCGCCGCGGAGCAGGCATTCGCGCTGGTTCTCGAAGCGGCGCCGCATCACCCAACCGCGCGCGTCGGGCTTGCGAATGCGCTCGTCTTCAGGTTCGAGGCGTCGCGCGTCGACGAGTCGCCAGACGTCATCGCCCTGGCGACGGCCCTGACGCACGCGCGGGAAGCCTGTCGGATGGATCCGAAATGGGCGGAGAGTTGGGCGACGCTCGGCTTCGTCCTGCATCGCGCCGGGCAACTCGAACACGGCATTGCGGCCGTGCATCGCGCGGTTGAACTCGAACCGGACAACTGGCGCCATCACCTGCGCCTGGCGTTCGTCGCGTGGGGCGAGCTCCGCTTGCGCGCCGCGCAGCGAACGCTGCACCTGATGCCCGGTCTTGGGCTGGCGCACTGGCTCGCGGCGAGCGTCCACGTCGCCCGGCAGGCGTTCGACGCCGCGGAGCATGAACTGGCCGTCGGCCGCACGGCACAGGACGAGCAGCGCGCGGGCGCGGCATTTGGCAGCGTCGGCCTGCATTGGCTCTCAGGATTGCTGTGTCTGGCGCAGGGCGACGCGGCCGCGGCGGAACGGCACTTCGATCGCGAGCTCGGATTCGAAGAGAGCGGCCATTTGTATGCGCGCGAATGCTCGGCCGCGACGTGGTACGCGAAAGGCGCGCTGGCGCTGACTGCCGGGAATCAAGACCAGGCAGCAGCGGCGTTCAACGAAGTCGTCCGAAGAATTCCACGCCATCCACTGGCGCTCGCCGCGCTGGCCGGATTGGGTCTGAGCGATGAACGTGAACTTGCCGCGCGTCTCGAACGCGCGGCAGAGCGGGGCGCGCACGTGGACGTGGCCGTGGCCAACGCCGTCAGAGATGCGGCACGCCGTGAGTCCGCCGACGCGATACCGGTGAGGGCAGCGCTGCAGGCGGCGCCGCCGGGACCATCGGGTTGGTTTCTGCCGGTGGAACCGATCCTGCGCCCGGTCGCGGACCCGGCGAAATGGTCGCCGACATTGACGCTGCTGCGCACCCGCGCCGGTTGATTTACCCACCGGCCACGGGAACAGGGATCGTGATCGGCTTTCGCGCGCCGCGGCGATGCGATCCAGCGAGATAAGTCACCGCCGATGAGCCCGCCGGCGGCGGCGTCCGAATTGCACGACGACGGGACGTGCGCCGCTCCATTGCGCTGGTCGCCGTCCTGCTCTGCTGCACCTCCTGGCTGGGTGCGTCGCCCGGTGGTGCGGCCGGCGAAGTCGAACCGGCGCTCGAGCGATTCCTGTCGCGGCCGGATGAGCCGCTGAAGGAATATCGGGCGGTGCGCCACATGGAAGCGACGAACCCGCGCTTCAACCTCCAGGGCACGCTCGACGCGGAGACGACGCTGACGCCCGACGGCCGCTTCAGCTACACGGTCATCAACGAACAGGGTTCGGAATACATCCGCCAACACGTGTTGCGGTCGCTGCTGGAGAACGAAGAAAGGTTGTTCGCGACGACCGACCCGGCACGTGCCGCGTTGACCGCCACCAACTACGACCTGAACGGCGGGGAGGTCGCCGAGCCCGGTGTCGTCCGCCTGTTTGCAAAGCCGAAACGTCGCGATGTCTCGCTCATCGACGGGTTTCTCTTTGTGACGACCGACGAAGCCGACCTGGTTCGGGTCGAAGGGCGGCTCGCGCGCAATCCTTCGTTCTGGACGACCCGCGTCGACGTCGTCCGCCGCTACGACCGCATTGGCGGCATCCGCGTGCCGGTGCGCCTCGATACGAAGGCGCAGATACGCGTGGCCGGGCCGTCGACGATGACGGTTACCTACGATTATCAGATGGTCAACGGGGTGGCGGTTCCTTGAATGCAGAATTCAGAATGCGGAACGCGGAACGCGGAATTCAGAGTTCAAGGACGTACTGCTCTCCCCGTCATGGCGCGAACGTGATCGAGTGAATCGCAGGTCCTCCGAGCAGGGGACTCATTGATCCGGCGACCCACGCCGGATGCGAATTCGCGTAGAACGGCGAGAGCGGATGACCGCTCTGGCCGGTCGGCATGTCCATCAGGCCCTCGATTTCCCGGCCCGGCGACACCACCATCCGTTCCGACGGCGCATTGATGCCCCAATGCATGTTCGGCGTGTAGAGATCGCCCGGCAGCGGTTGTGCCGGCATGTCCAGCCAGCGCCACAGGAAGGGCGCGGCACCGGATAACGGATGGCGGTAACGCGTGACGTTGTACTCGCCCCATTGACGATCGTTGAGCGGTCCGGGATGATCAGCGCGCACGCGGGCGATCACCTCGTCGATGCTCGTCAGCAGCAGTTCGTGCCAGTCGGAAAACGCAGGGTCGAGGAGGTGCAGCGGCTGCTCGGTGACGGCCTTCCAGATCGGTCCCTCGCGGCGGCGGATAAAGCGGTAATCGAACGTCGCGTCTGCTTCATAGCATTCCGACAGCAGGAAGCCGAAGACCCGCTCCGACACACGTTCGCGGAACAGGCGGGTCAGCAGATACGCGGCTGAATCCGCCGTGACCTGTCCGCTCCACTGGCCTCGCACGACGTCGCGAAATTCCGTGCGGTCTGCGCGTCCCGAGAGATCGCTCGCCGTCAAGGTGCGCAGAATCAGATCGCGCCAGCGGGCAAGGAACGACGCACTGGTATCGAGCTGGATATCGAGAAGGTCACGCGGCTCGAACCGATCGCTGGCCATGAGGCGGTCCCGGATGATGCGCGCCCGCGACCCGACTTCGTAGTTGCCGTTGCCGAGCACACGGCCGGTGCTCTCGTCCGTGACCCGATTGTTCGCGGACCAGATTCGCCCACCCGGCGGAGCGACGATGCGCGGATATTCATCGTCGTCGAGCCAGCCGTTCCAGCCGTGTGTGCCGTCCGCCCACGACAGCGGCGTGTCACCGGTCATGCCGCTGCGCCGCGGGATCGACCCGAAGATGCTCCATGCCACACGGCCGCTCCGGTCGGCCACCACCATGTTCTGGCCAGGCGCGGCCAGGCCGTTCGCTTCAGCCAGCGCCTCCTCGATCGTCGTCGCCGATTCGAGTGGCGTCGCGGTGGTGATCTGCTGATCGATCGAGTGCGCCACCCACCGCAGCGCACGGGGCCTCCCCGCGTGGTCGGGATCGATTACCGGCCCCCAGATCGTCCAGGTCACTGCGAGATGCTCGTCGGCCTGACCGGCCACCTTGATGACCTCGTCGTAATGCTCGAACGGCTTCCACCCGTGCGGGGTGCGGTAGCGGTCCGGTTCCCGCCGATCGATGTCGAGCAGGACGATGTCGGCGAAGTCCGCGTATGTGTTGGTGAAGCCCCAGGCGATGTGCTCGTTGCTGCCGATGACCATCGCCGGGTGTCCAGGCAGCGTCACGCCCGCAACCAGATGCGACTTACCCGTTGGATCGCTCCAGACGAACGTGGCGCGATACCACGTGTTCGGCACGCGGACGGCCAGGTGCATGTCGTTGGCGACGAGCGCGGAGCCCGAGGCGGTGAGACGTCCGGCAACCGCAAAGCTGTTGCTGCCGATGGCGCCGTTGCGATTGTCTACCCCCAACGCCCAATGGTCTTCGCCTGTCCAACTGCCAAAAGTATCGGGAGTGGCGACTGTGGGGGGAAAGTTGGGAGTTGGGAGGTCGACGACCTCTGGTCGCGGAGGCGGCAACTGGATTGGCTGCTTGCCTTGCCGGCGGGCGCGCAGGTTGTAGATGTCCGGCCCGGGAATCGGCGGGACAGCAAGGGCGTCGCCCTGCACGGGTGTGTCCCATTCCGTGCCCACGGGCGCGAGGAAGTCGACCATCGCCGCCGGCAACACGTCCCGCATCGTCGCCAGCGTCGACTCGTACGTGCCTTCGCTGTCCTGCAGCGTGAGAAACATCGAGAGCACCACCAGCATCGTGTCCTCTTCACGCCAGGGCTGTGGCTGCTGTCGCAGCAGCAGATACTCGAACGGAGGTGCGCCAAGCTGCGAGAGGCCGGCGTTCACGCCCGCTGTGTACGCCGCAAGGATGCGACGGTCACGATCCGCCAGGCCTCCGACTGTCTTTCGTGCGAGCGCGCGGAACCGGTGCAGTCGTGTCTGCCGATCCACGGGAAGCGCGGCCGGTCCTACGAGTTCGGCCAGCTCGCCCGCGGCCCGGCGACGCGCCAGGTCCATTTGAAAAAATCGATCCTGCGCATGGAGGAAACCCGTCGCACGCGCCAGGTCTTCGCGCGAGGTCGCGCGGATCGTCGGGATACCGAGCGCATCCCGCTTGACCGATACGGCTGCCCGCAGACCGGGCAACTGGATGCGTCCGTCGAGCTGCGGCAGGCTCGCGAGCAGCCGTCCCCGGATCCAGAACGCGCCGCCGCCGCCAGCGGCCGCGAGGATTGCCAGCGTGCCCAGAACCGTCCACGCGACGCGCCGACGCATAATGTGCATCTTAACGATGCCGACGAAAACGCGGTACGGCGACAGTCCCTGGGTTCACGACTTTCCCGACTCCCGGCGACCCAATCCCCCTCGACTCCGCGGCGACCATGACGCCGATGTCGTGATCATCGGTGCCGGTCTCACCGGCGTGGCCACCGCCTATGCCTGCGCAACCGCCGGCCTCTCGACGATCGTGCTCGAGGCCGATCGCATCGGCCGCGGCAGTTCCGGTCGCAGCACGGGCCTGCTGCTGCCCGAGCCTGGCCCGGCCTTCCGGGACGTCGTGCAGGCGCACGGTCTCCGTGCTGGCCGGGCGATGTTCGAGGCCTGGCGGAAGGGCGCGCTCGACGCGGCAGCGCTGCTGCGGCGGCTGGGCGTGCCGGTGGGTCTGCAGACGCTGGACAGCGTCACGATCACGAATGATGAGAAGCGCACGCGCCGCGAGTTCGACGCGCGGGTCTCCGCCGGTCTGGCGGCACAGTGGCTGACCGGCAGGCAGGTCAGGCCGCGCCTGATGACGGATGCCCAGGCGGCAATCCGAACGGGCGACGCGTTCGCGATTGATCCCTACCGCGCGTGCGTCGGACTGACCGTTGCCGCGCGCAAGCGCCAGGCCGTTTTCGGCGAGCGAACGCCGGTCCGGAAGGTGAAGTTCGGTGCGAGGGGAGTGGAGGTGACCGCGGACGGTGCCGTGGTGCGCGCAGCCACGGCGATCGTCACCACCGGGTCGGCCACCGCCGAGTTCAAGCCGCTGCGCCGCCACTTCACCCGTCGTGAGACCTATCACGTGATGACCGAGCCGGTGCCGGCCGCGATCCGCAAGCAGGTCTTTCCGGCAACGGTCACGCTGGCCGACACGGGTTCGCCGCGGCATCGCGTGCGATGGACGTCCGACCACCGGCTTCTCGTCACCGGCGGTGATCAGAACGAGGTGCCCGAGCGCAAGCGGTTGCAGGTCGTCGTCGAGCGCAGCAGCGAACTGATGTACGAGTTCCTCACGATGTATCCCGCGATTCTCGGCTTGCGCGCGGAGTTCGGCTGGGAGATGTCCTACGGTGAGACCGCCGATGGCGTGATGTATGTCGGACCGCACCGCAATTACCCGCATCACCTGTTCGCGCTCGGAGGATCCGCAGATTCGGTGACCGGCGCGTTCGTCGCCGCCCGCCTTCTCGCGCGCGCCGCGGCCGGTGCGCCCGCGAAGGGCGACGAGGTCTTTGGATGGACCCGCTGACCGTCGACCAGGTCGATCTGCTGGCGATCGGTCCTCACCCCGACGACATCGAAATCGGGATCGGCGGCATCGTGGCGAAGCACGCGACGCTCGGGTTGCGCGTGGGCCTGTGTGATCTGACCGCCGGTGAAATGGGCAGCAACGGCACGGTCGAGCAGCGTCTCGCCGAGGGCGAGGCGGCGCGAGTCGTGCTCGGGGCAGCATGGAGGGTCAACCTGCGTCTGCCGGATCGGGCGCTGGGGTCGGCCCCGGAACATTTCGCGCGCATCGCTTCGCTGGTGCGGCGGGCGCGGCCGCGGGTCGTGGCGATTCCATACTGGTCCGATCGCCATCCGGATCATGTGACCGCGAGTCGCGTCCTGACCGATGCGGTGTTCAACGCCGGCCTGCGGAAGTATCAAGCCGATGGCGAGGCGTGGAAGCCGGAGTGGGTCTGTTATTACTTCATCAACGACGCGGCCCCGCCGTCGTTCGTCGTTGACGTCAGCGGGCATTACGAAACCAAACGTCGAGCGCTGGCGTCTCACGTGACGCAGTTCCGTCCGTCCGCGCCAGACGCGGTACCGACGCGCCTGACCGCGTCGACGTTTTCGCGGCTGATCGAGAGTCGCGACGCGCAGTTCGGCGCGCTGGCCGGCGTCGAATTTGCCGAAGGCATCGTCGTTCGGGAACCGGTGGTGCGGCGAGACCTGCTACGGTAGGCCAGGCCTCGCGCGCAGGCCCGACGAGGGATTAAACGTGCACATCGGAATCGTGTGTTATGCGTCGGTCGGCGGCAGCGGTATCGTCGCCACCGAGCTGGGAAAGGCGCTGGCGGCGCGCGGGCATCAGGTGCATTTCATCAGCACGGAAACGCCCTTCCGCCTTGGAGAGTTCCAGGCCGGATTGTCCTTCCACCAGGTCCTGACGCCCACCTATCCGCTGTTCCGCGAGCCGCAGTATCTGCTCTCCCTGGCCAACAAGATCGTGCAGGTCTCGCGGGAGTTCCGCCTCGATGTCGTCCATGCCCACTACGCCGTGCCCCATTCGACGGCGGCGCAGATGGCGCAGCAGGTGCTCGGCGCACAGCCCGGGCCGACGCCTCGTGTCATCACGACCCTGCACGGGACCGATATCACGCTGGTCGGCAGCGATCCCTCGTACTCGGAGATCGTGGCCTTCTCGATCCAGCACTCGGATCGTGTGACCGCGGTGTCGGAAAGCCTGCGCGCCTCCACCTACGAGCAGCTCGGCGTCACCCGTGGCATCGAGGTGATTCCGAACTTTCTCGATTGCGGCGTCCACCGCCGCACGCCACGGCCGGGCCTGCGCTGCCGGTTCACGAAAGACGATGAGCAGACGAAGATCGTCGTGCACATCTCGAACTTCCGGCCGGTGAAGCGCACCGATGCCGTCGTGCGGATCTTCGATCGCATCCGCCAGAAGGTCCCCGCGCGTCTGTTGCTCGTTGGTGATGGTCCGGAGCTCGGACAAGCGAATCGTCTCGCGCGCGAGCTCGGGATCTGGCATCTCGTCGACTCCGTCGGCGCGCAGGAGGAGGTGCTGCCGCTGCTCTCGATCAGCGATCTGTTCCTGCTGCCCTCGGCGCAGGAGAGCTTCGGACTCGCGGCGCTCGAAGCGATGGCATGCGAAGTTCCGGTCGTCGCGTCACGCGTCGGGGGCCTGCCCGAGGTCATCGAGGACGGTGTCAGCGGATTCCTGCAGGATCCGGACGATCTCGACGCGATGGCCGAGAGTGGTGTCCGGCTGCTGACGGATCGGGTCCTGCACAAGCGCATCGCTGAAGCGGCGTGCCGCCGTGTCCGCGAGCAGTTCTGCGTCGAGCGCGTCGTCCCGATGTACGAGACGTGCTACGAGGCGGCGCTCGGACGCGCGTCTACTCGAACGGGACCAGTTTCTTGAAGCTGGCGAGCATCCAGCGGTAGCCGTCCGGGTCGGTGAACGTCGCCACGCGATCTCCCCACGGCTTGTCTTCCGTTTCGCTGACGCCGGCACCCGCCTCGCGTGCCTGGGTGGCGAGCCGATCGACATCCTCGACGTAGGTGTACAGCGCCGACGCCCCGCCACTCGGCGCCGTCGCGTCGCCCTTTCGAATCAACATCACCACCGAGGTGCCGTGACGCATCTCCGCATAACGCGGCTGCCCGTCCGGATCGGCCAGGACGACGCCGCGAGTGAAGCCGATCGCCCGTTCCAGGAACTCGATCGACGCGCCGACGTTTTCAACGGCGAGATACGTATTGATTGATTGCATGCCCGGCGCGAGGCCACTGCCCGTCACCCGCGGACGAGGTGGGGCGGTGATCGCGGGCGAGGCGGCACGCGTCCGCTTCCGGGCCGTGCGTTTTGGCGTTCGCGTCGCAACACGCGCGTGTGGTTTTCCGGGAGTCGAACGCCGGCCGGCCATTGGAGGATGATAGTGAGCGGTGTGCCCGACGTCCAGTTGCGATGTGCTCATTCTCGGCGCTGGTCCGGCCGGTTCGGCGGCAGCGAAGCTGCTCGTCGACTCGGGACATCAGGTCGTCATCGTTGATCAGCGCGCGTTTCCTCGAGACAAGGTCTGCGGCGACGGGTTGATCAGCGACGCCCTCGGCGCGCTGATGATCCTGGGTGCCGACGACACGGTGCTGCGCGAAGCATTCCGCGGCGACGAGCTGCGCGTGTATGCGCCCGCGGGTCACCACGTGTCCGTAAGCGGTGAATTCGCCTGTCTTCCCCGCGCGCGCCTCGATGCGCTGCTGCTGGACTCCGCGACGGCAGCCGGCGCGCGATTCTCGGTGGCCACAGCGATAGCGCCGCTGCTCAACGACAATCGGATCGCCGGCGCGCGCCTTCGCTGTGAGGACGGTGAGGTCGACGTGGCCGCGCGGTTCACCATCCTTGCGACCGGATCGAACGTCACGGTGCTCGAAGCCTTTGGACTGTCCGCGCCCCCAAAGCCGGACGCGGTTGCCGGCCGGGCGTATTACCAGGCAACACCCGACGTTGCGGCGCAGGTGCGCCACCTGTCGATCGCCTTCGATCGGCGCTGGTGTCCCGGTTACGGGTGGGTGTTTCCCGGTCCGGACAATCGATTCAACATCGGCGTCGGGCTGTTCGGGCGCGAAGGCGAGCATGGCCGGCTCCGCGAGTACTTCGACGAGTTCTGCCGCACGTTCCCGATTGCCGCCATGATTCTGAAGTCGGCGACGCCGGTCGGCGAATTTCGCGGCGCGCCGATGCGCAATGGGCTGCAGCAGGCGCAGTTCGGACGGCCGGGCCTGCTCGCGGCCGGCGAGGCGATCGCCGCGACCTACGCCGCGACCGGTGAGGGGATCGGGAAGGCGATGGAGAGCGGCCTGATGGCGGCGGTCCTCATCTCCGAGACGCTCATGGGCGAACGGAGCGCCGATGGCGTGGAACAGTTCTACGAGTACGAATTCCGTCGCCGGTTCGGCTCGCGCTACCACGCGTATCAGGTGGGGCAGCACTGGGCTGGCAAGGCCTGGATGCTGAATCTGCTCGCGCGTCGCGCCAACGCCGGCCGCTTCGTGCGCTCCGAACTCGAAGCCCTCCTCGCCGAACGCGGCGATGCCAGTGGTCTCCTGTCGTGGAGCGGGTTGTTCAGGGCGCTGGTGAGCTGACGTGGACCAGGCGCTGCTCTGCCCCCTCCGCTACCGTGAATAGATCGCTCTCAGCGCCTCGCCAAGATCGGGATACCTGAACCCGAACCCGTTCGCGAGCGCTCTTTGCGGTACGGCGCGCTGGCTGCCGAGAAGAGCGGTGTCGGCGAGCTCGCCGAGCGCGAGGCGAAGGACGAACGCCGGTACCGGTAACGCAGATGGTCGATGCAGCACGCGGCCGAGCGTCCGTGCGAAGTCCGCGTTGTCCACGGGCGCCGGCGCCGTCAGGTTGATCGGCCCGCGGATGGAGGCACTCATCGCCCACATCGTCATCGCGATCCAGTCGTCACGATGGATCCACGACATGAACTGCCGGCCCGAACCGAGCGCTCCTCCCGCAAACAGACGGAAGGGGAACGCCATGCGCGGCAGCGCACCGCCGTCGCGAGCCAGCACGATGCCGGTTCGCAGCAGGACGACGCGCGTAATGTCGCCCAGGGATGTCGCTTCGCGTTCCCATTCGACGCAGACCTGCGCGAGGAAGTCCGTGCCTGCGGGCGTGTCTTCCGCCAGCGACTCGTCTCCGCGATTGCCGTAAATGCCGATCGCGGAACCGCTGAGAAACACCGCAGGTCGCACGGCGTCGCGGAGCGCTGCTGCCAGCGCGCGCGTGGCGGTCACACGGCTCTGCAGGATGGCGGCCTTCCTTGCAGCCGACCAGCGTCTATCGGCGATCCCCTCGCCGGCCAGGTTGATGACGACATCCGCCGCGTGCACGGCCGCGACCCAGGCACCTGAAGCGAAGTCAGGAGACCAGGCGAGGTCGCCTTCCTGACGCAACCGGCGCGTGAGAACGATGACGCGGTGACCCGAGTCACGCAATGCCCGGCAGAGCGGCCGCCCGAGAAAGCCGGATCCGCCGCTGACGACAATTCGCATCATGCTGTTTATGCCAGATCGGCTAAGCTCCGCCCGACATGATTTCACGACGGCGAGTGCTCATGACCGCGGCACGGGCGACCGCGCTGGCGCCCCTGGCCCGACTGGCAACCCTGAACGCGAGCGTGCAGGGCGGTGGCGCGGCTGCGGCACCGCAGGTAAGCCAGACAGGCATGCGCCTCGTGCTGCTCGGGACTCAGGGCGGCCCGAACGTGAACACTCGGCGCGCGCAGGGTTCCAACGCCCTCGTCGTCGACGGCCGTCAGTACCTCGTGGACTGCGGGTACGGCGCCGTGCGGTCGCTCGTGGCCGCCGGCCTGGGCATTCAGCAGCTCAACACCGCGTTCATCACGCACCTGCACGACGATCACATGGCCGACGTCGCGGCGCTGCTCTCGTTGCAGTGGACGGGAGCCAAGCGTCAGCCGACCGATATTTACGGTCCGTTCGGAACCGCGGCGATGGTCGAAGCGGCGCTCGCGTTCACCAGAGCGAATACGGAGATCCGGATGACGGACGAAGGCCGGACGATTCGCCCTGAACAGCTGTTTCACGGACACGACGTACCCGCGCAGGCCACGCCGCTGCCGGTGTTCAAGGACGATCGCCTTACGGTGACCGCCGTCGAGAGCACGCATTATCCGGATCGTGCGAAGGCGACGATGCCGTATCGTGCCCTGGCCTACCGGTTCGACGCTGACGCGAGGTCGGTTGTCATCACCGGCGACACGGCCTACTCGAAGAACATCGTCGGATTGGCGAGGGGCGCGGACCTGTTCGTGTGCGAGATCATCGATCAGCCGCAGTACGACACCAACCTTGCGGCCGCTGCCCGCGCACGGGCGGCCGGCAACGACATCAGCGTGGCCCAGCACGTGGTCGAAACCCACTCGAACAACGAGGTGGTGGGCCGGATGGCGTCAGAAGCGGGCGTGAAGACGGTGGTGCTGACGCACCTGCTGCCAGGCAGCAATCGCCCCGACGCCGCCGAGTACCCGGACAGCTCCTACATCGATGGCGTCCGGAAGTTTTTCGCCGGCGAAGTGATCGTGGGGCGCGATCTGATGGTCCTTTAGGACGGGATCCGCGTAGCGGTCCCGGTTTCGCCGCGGAGCGGTCGCGCCGCCTCCGCTTCGCCGGCGGCGACATCGACGCGCGTCAGGACGAGCGCGCCGAGGATGAAGAACAGGATCACGGAGAGCACGGCCGTGCGGCTCGAGCCGAACGCCGTCACCGTGACGGCGAAGACCGCCGGTCCGAAGATCATCCCGAACTTCTCGAACACCGAGAAGAAGCCGAAATACTCCGACGACTTCTCCTTTGGAATCATCTTCGCGAAGAGCGATCGGCTGAGCGCCTGGCTGCCACCCTGCACGGTGCCAACGAGGAACGCGAGCAGGAAGAACTGCCAGGTGTGCGCCAGAAAGTAGCCGATGACGCTGACCACCGTGTACACGGCGATGCTCAGAAACAGCGCCGGCTTCGCGCCGATGCGATCGGCGAGCCATCCGAACAGAAAGGAGAACGGAATGCCGACGAACTGCACCATGACGAACGCCGCAATCTGCGCGTTGGCGTCGATGTTCGCCTCGGCACCGTAGATCGATGACATCTTGATCATCGTCTGGATGCCATCGCCGTACAGCAGGAAGGCGGTCAGCATCAGCAATGCGTTCGGGTACGTCCGCAGCTCTTTGAGCGTGCGCCATGCCAGCCTGAAACCGACCGTGACGACGTTCACGCCGGTGGCCGCTCCGGTGATCGCCGGCGGTTCGTGCACATAGCGGAACAGCGGCAGCGAGAACACCAGCCACCAGACGGCGACGCTGAAGAAGGACAGCTTGGTCGCCGCCGCCGCGTCGGCGAGGCCGAACGTGTGCGGCGACAGAATCCACACCAGGTTGACGACGAGCAGGAGTCCGCCGCCGACGTAGCCGATCGCATAGCCCGCGGTGGACACGCGATCGATCTCCTCGTGGCTCGCGATGTGCGGCAGCATCGAATCGTAGAAGACGAGGCTCGCCGCGATCGCGATATTGCCGATGGCAAAGGTCGCGGCCGCGAACTGCCAGCCCCCTTTCGTGATCAGCGCCATCGACGCCGTGGCGATGACGCCGATCACCATCGCGACCGCCAGCAGCGTCTTCTTGGCGGCGCGATAGTCGGCGATGGCGCCGAGTACCGGTCCGAGCACGGCGACGACCACGGCCGCCGCGGTGCTGATCCACGCAAAGCGGGCTGCCGCCTCGGTTGGCGTCACACCTGCAGACGCGTAATCGGCAAAGAAGCGCGGAAACACCGCAGCGATGACGGTGCACTGAAAGGCGGAGTTGGCCCAGTCGTACATCGCCCAGGCACGCAACTCCTTCCGGTGGAGCCCAAGCGCGTTCAGCAGCTTCGCCATCAGTAGGTCTTGCGCGCAACCCACTCGCGCAACAGCGAATCGACGACCACGAATTGCCCGTCTTCGCGGTGCAGCAGGTCCTGCTTCACGAGCAGGTTGAGCGAGGTCTGGATGCTGGACGGACTGCCGAGACGATGCCGGAGTCGGGTGTCGGCAGCCAGGATGCCGCTGCCGCCCTCGAGCACCACGGCGCGCAGCACGGCGCGCTGCGGCAGCGTCAACCGCTGCCAGATTGCCTCGAACACCGTGTCCTGTTCGGCGAGCAGCCGTCCGAGCGTCTCGTGCAGATCCTCGAGGCCGACGCGCCGTCCACCCGCTGACTTCACGTCGTCCCACGTCTCGTGCGCCAGCCGCTGGACGTCGTAGGGCAGGTTGCCGGCGAGGTCGACGATCGCGTGGCCGAGGCCCTCTTCCGGCTTGAGTCCTGTTTTGGCGAAGCGCGATTCGAGCCACGCCGCGAACACGCGCGCCGGGATCTTCTGCAGGCGCATCACCGGCCCCGCCTTGTAGAACGGACGCTTGGGTCCGATCATCTTCTCCATCAGGCTCGGCTCGGAGCCGGCGAAGACGTAGCCGACCTGGCGCTGTTGCTGGGTCGCGGCGCGGAGCGCGTGCTCCACCGACCCGCCGTTGAACGCGTCGACGGCCTGAAATTCATCGAGTGCAACGACCACGGTTCGCCGGCGCTCGCTGGCGAGCCTCCCGGGAAGCGCGAAGACGTCGTTGGCAAGACGGGCCACATCGCGCGCGCTGTGCACGGTCGGGAACCAGACCGAGATGCCGCCGCCGGTCAGCCGGGAGTCGAGCCTGAACTCCGGCCGCGCCGCGGGCAGCGCCCCGGTCAGCCATGCGCGGGCGCGCTGCGCCTTCGTCTCCACGGTCGCCAGCGCCCGCGCGTAGCCCTCGAGAAACGACAGGTAGGAACTGTGGCTGCTGACCGTCACCTCCACCGTCAGCGCACCGCGTCCCGCCAGCCTGGCCAGTGCCTGCCGGATCAGCGACGACTTGCCGTACCGGCGCGGCGAGATCAGGAACACCTTCTGCGCGTCGCCGAGATCCGTGACCAGCCGGTCGAGCTCGGTCTCGCGGTCGACGAACGAGTCTCCTGGCGCGATTTCGCCGTAAATGAAGGGATTGTCCATGGCCGTTACGTAGATCTACACAACCATTACGCAGATATACGTAATGATTACGTAGATCTACGTAATGGCTGCCACGAGCCTACCACGGCGGCGTACGGGGGTGGCGCGGCAGCGGCAACTGGCCGGTGTAGACGGCCATGCCGACGACGGCGTCGATGCCGGCAGCGTCGAGCCGGTCGATGTCGGCCCAGGTGGTAATGCCGCCAGCGGCGGTGACGCGGCGCGCCGTCGCGCGGCGCACGGCCAGGATGGCGTCCATGTCGGTACCCTGCATCAGACCCTCCGTGTCGACGTGCGTGTAGAGGAACTCGCCGCAGAACGGCTCGAGTGCGCGGACGGCGTCGGCTGCGGTGAGCGGCAGCAGCGTCTTCCAGCCGTGGATCGCGACCTGGCCGCCGCGGCTGTCGACGGCTGCGATCACGCGTTCGACGCCGATGGCGTCGGCGAGCGATAAGGCGAACTCGACGTCGACGGCGCCGTCGCGAAACAGCGCCGAGCTCGCGATCACTGCGTGTGCGCCCGCGGCCAGCACCTCCTGCGCGCGCGCGATCGAACGGATGCCGCCGCCGACGCGGCAGGGGAGCCGGCGGCAGATGTCGGCCACCATCGCCGCGTTGTCGCCGCGGCCGCGTGCGGCATCGAGGTCAATCAGCTGCACGCGCGGAAACGTCGAGAACTTCTGAATCCACGGCTCGGGAGACGCGGCTTCGATGGCGAGCTTCTCGCCCTGAACGAGCTGGACGACGTGACCGTTCTGGAGATCGATTGACGGAATCAGCACCAGTTCACTCTTCTCAATTCTTGCTTCTCGGTTCGTGTTCAGGTTCGGTTCTCGTCCCCGATGCCGCATCGTGCTGGTTCGGCTGGTCCTGCCGACGGCAAGATCGAACCAGAACACGAACGCAGCAGCGAGAACCGGGAAGCGCGACCGCCCTAGAGCCTGACAGGTATCCCCTGACGCCGCAGGTGCTGCTTCAGGTCGCTGACGGCGTGTTCGGAGTAATGAAAGATTGAGGCCGCGAGGGCGGCGTCGGCGCGGCCGCGCGTGAAGACGTCCGTGAAATGGTCGAACGTGCCCGCGCCACCCGAGGCAATGACCGGAATATCCACCGCGGTGGAGACGGCTGCGGTCATCTCGCAGTCGAAGCCCGCGCGGGTGCCATCGCGATCCATCGACGTCAGCAGGATCTCGCCGGCGCCGCGGGATTCCGCCTCGTGGGCCCATTCGACGGCGTCGCGTGCCGCGTCGGCCGTCCCGCTTCGGACGAACACGGCAAAGCCATCGTTGCGGCGCCTGGCATCGATCGCGACGATCACCGCTTGGCTGCCGTAGCGATTCGCGAGCGTCGTGATCAATTCCGGCTTCTTCAATGCAGCGGTGTTGAGGCTGACCTTGTCCGCACCGGCCTCGATCGCCGCTTCGGCGTCTTCTTCCGAGCGGATGCCGCCACCGACGGTGAGCGGGAGAAAGATTTCGCGCGCGACAGCGTCGATCGTTCGTGCCATCGCCTGACGCTTCTCGAGCGTTGCGGTGATGTCGAGGATCACGACCTCATCGATCCCCTCGACGTTGTAGCGCCGTGCCAGCAGACCCGGATCGCCGGCGTGGCGCAGCCCCTGGAATTGCACGCCCTTGACCACCTGCCCGTCGCGGACGTCAAGACAGGCAATGATCCGTTTGCTCAGCATGGGTTCATCTGGTGGAGCGCGACCGGCGGCGCACGCCCGCAGCGGGAAGTACCTGTCGCAGCGCATTGATCACGGTCCTGGTTTCTGCAGGCGTGCCGACCGAGATCCTGAGACAGTCATCGAGCTCGGGCACGTCGAAGTGCCGAATGAGCATGCGCCTGGCCTTGAGCTCGCGCTGGACTGTCCCCATGTCGATGCCGGCGCGGCGCGCCAGGACGAAGTTCGTGTGCGAGGGGTAGACCTGAAGTCCGAGGCGCGTCAGCGACTCGCTCAGCACGTCACGGCTGCTCTGGATCCGGCGCACGTTACGCTGCATCCATCGCAGATCGTTCAGGGCGGCCGTCGCGGCAATGGCGCTGAGCCGGTTCAGGTTGTAGGAGTCCTTCACCTTCATCATGCCGGCGACGAGCGGCTTCGATGCGAACGCCAGACCGATCCGCAGTCCCGCGAGTGAGAACGACTTGGAGAACGTTCGGAGCACGATGACGTTGTCGTGACGTTGGACCAGCGGGATGCAGGAGGCCTCCGCGCTGGACGCGAAATCGATGTACGCCTCGTCGACGACGAGGATGCCGCGCACGGCGCGAGCCAGCCGGGCGATCGCCGCGCGCGACACGAGCGTGCCCGACGGCGCGTTGGGATTGCAGAGGAATGTCACCGCGGCACGTTGCCGCGCCAGGACCGGCGGAATTCCGAAACCATCGTCGTAGCGAACCGCCGCCTTGGTACCGCCCTGGATTTCGACCAGCGTGTCGTAGAGCGAGTACGTTGGTGTGGCGTAGGCCACACGATCACCGGGTGCGACGAAGCACCGCATCAGCATCGACAGCAGTTCGTCGGAGCCATTGCCGGCGATGATCTGTTCGACATCCACGCCGTACACGCGCGCGGCCGCCCGTCGCAGGGTATCGCTCGCCGGCTCGGGATAGCGGCGGAGCGCCGCCCCGGCCGCGGTCCTGATCGCCATCAGCACCTTTGGCGATGGCGGATAGGGGTTCTCGTTCGAGTTCAGCTTGATGACGTCCGGATCGTTGATCTGTTCACCGGGCACGTAACCGTGCATCGCCGCGATGTGGTCGAGAAAGTAGCCGCGCTTCATCGCCCGCAGACGTCCAGGAAATTCCGCAGCATCTGCAGTCCCGCCTCGCCAGACTTCTCGGGGTGGAACTGGACGCCGAAGACGTTGTCGCGCTCGACGACCGACGCGAACCGATCGAGGTGCGTCGTCGCCGCCGCGGTATCGCCGGTTACTGGTGCCGCATACGAGTGAGTGAAGTAGACCTCGGTACCCGGCTCGATGCCGCGCAGCAGACGCGGCAGGGTGGACGCTTCCGGTCCGCCGAACTCCAGCGCGTTCCAACCGACGTGCGGCACTTTCAGCCGGCGGTCGGCGTCGCCTCGGAGCCGCCCGAGCCGCCCTCGCATTGCGCCGAGGCCGCTCACCTCCGGAGCTTCGTCGCTGCCTTCGAACAGCCACTGCATACCGACGCAGATGCCGAGCAGCGGCGTTCCTGCCTTCGTGACGCGATCGATCGTGTCGCGCCATTCTCCTTCGAGCCGTGCAGTGGCGCCGAAGTGGCCGACGCCAGGCACGATCACCCCGCGAGCATCCTTCAGCTCTGACGGTTGCCCGGGGACGCTGAAATCGGCGCCGAGGAACCGAAGGGCCTTCTTGACCGACGTCAGATTTCCCGCGCCGTAATCAATGAGCGCGATCACAGCAGCCCTTTCGTGCTCGGCAGCATCTTCGCGAGCCTTGTGTCGCGTGCGCACGCCACGCGCAGCGCGCGCGCGAATGCCTTGAACACCGCTTCGACGTGATGGTGACTCGAGCGTCCGTACAACACCTTTGCGTGCACGTTGGCGCGGGCACCCGCGGCAAACCCGTCGAAGAAGTCGTGCACGAGCTCGGTCTGCATGTCGCCGACGAGACGCACCTTCACCCGCAGATCGACGACGGCGTGCGGCCGTCCGCTGAGATCGATGGCGACGACGGCGAGCGTCTCGTCCATCGGCATGACGAAGTAGCCGGCGCGATTGATGCCCTTACGGTTACCAAGGGCCTTCAACACCGCCTCGCCCAGCACGATGCCGACGTCCTCGACCGTGTGATGCTGGTCGACGTCGAGGTCACCGGCTGCGCGCAGCTTCAGATCGAAACCGCCATGCCGGGTGAATAGCTCGAGCATGTGATCGAAGAAGCGGATGCCCGTCCGGATGTCGTACTTGCCGGAGCCGTCGATGGTGAGCGCGCCGGCGATCTGCGTTTCCGTGGTCCGCCGATCGAACGCCGCCCGTCGAGCTCGTTTCATCGTCGCGCCCTCCGCCGCCCGCCGGCCGCCGCCCCTCGCCGTCCGCCCGCCGCCAGCCGTATGGCCACCGATTCGGCGTGTCCCTTCAGCCCCTCTGCGTTCGCCAGCGTCACGACCGCGCCGCCGATTCGGCGCAATCCGGCGGGCGTGACCCGTTGGACTGTGATCTGGCGAACGAAATCGGCGCCGGACAGTCCACCGCGCACACGCGCGGCACCAGCGGTTGGCAGCACGTGATTCGTCCCGATCGCGTAGTCGCCAGCGACCTGGGCCGACCATCGCCCGACGAACAGCGATCCAGCGCAGCGCACCTGCTTCGCCATCGTGTCATCGTCCACCACCAGATGCTCGGCGGCGGACATGTTTGCGAGATCAATGGCGTCGGCGATTGACGGCGTGACGATGATGCCGCCGTGTTTCCGAAGCGATTCGCGCGCGGGACCGTCGGCCGGCATCTGCCGCTCGACTTCGATCGCGACGCGCGCCGCCAGCCGGCGGTTCGGCGTGATCAGGACCGCGCGCGCATCGGGATCGTGCTCGGCTTGCGCAATCAGGTCGGCGGCCACCCAGTTCGCCGGTCCGTTCGCCGAGACGATGACGATCTCGGTCGGGCCGGCATAGAAATCGATGCCGCAGTCGGAGGCAACCAGCGCCTTGGCCGCGGCGACCCACCGGTTACCGGGGCCGACGACCTTGTCGACGCGCGGAACCGTTTCGGTGCCGTAGGCCATTGCCGCCACTGCGTGAGCGCCGCCGATGCGGAACAGACGCGCGACGCCGGCCTCGAGCGCCGCCGCCATCACGACCGGTTCCGGTCGTGGGCAGGCGGCGATGATTTCCTTCACGCCGGCCGCCGCCGCGGGAATCGCCGTCATCAGCAGCGACGAGGGCAGGGGATAGCGCCCGCCGGGTACGTAACAGCCAACGCGATCGAGCGGCACGATCCGCTGTTCGACTGAGACGCCAGGCGCGACGCGGACGCGCCACCCGCGCGGGACCTGCCGCGACGCGACGACGCGGATGTTGCGTGCGGCGGCGCGGATGGCTCTGCGCACGTCGGCGGGAACCCGCTTTGCGGCCGCGCGCATCTCGTCGAGGCTGATCTCGAACGTGCCATCGAGACGGTCGAGCATCCTGGCGTAGCGGACGAGCGCTGCGTCACCACCGGCGCGCACGTCGGAGACGATCGTCGCGACGCGCTTGTCCGTCGCGGCATCTCGCACGCGCTCGGGCGCGAGCAGCACGTTCACGGCGCGGCGATTGGTTGAATCAACGATCTTGAGCATCCAGTTTGTCCGGCTGAAGCCGGGCCCTACGTTTGCGTCACAGGCGGACCATGAAGGGCCGCCCGGCGGCGTCTCACACCACAATCTTGTTCAACGGGTACTCGACAATGCCCTGACCGCCGGCGGCCTTCAGCCTCGGCATCAAGTCGCGTACGGTGCGCTCCTCGATGATCGTGTTCACCGCCACCCACTGGTCGTCGCTCAGCGAGGAGATCGTCGGCCGTTGTAACGCCGGCAGGATGGCCAGGATCTTGTCGACGTCGGCGCGCTTGACGTTGAGCATCAGGCCGACCTTGCCCTGCGCCGCGATTGCCGCGTTCAGCAGCAACGCGATGTTGCCCAGCTTCTCCTTCTTCCACGGATCCGCCAGCGCGCTCTTGTTGGCGATCAGCTGCGTGTTCGATTCCATCAGCGTGTCGATGATCCGCAGCCGGTTCGCGCGCAGCGACGAGCCGGTTTCGGTGACTTCGACGATCGCGTCGGCGAGCATCGGCGGCTTCACCTCGGTGGCGCCCCACGAGAACTCCACCTTCACGTTGATGCCCTTTTTCGAGAAGTAGGCCTTCGTGGCGCGCACCAGTTCGGTCGCGATCGTCTTGCCTTCGCAGTCCGGAGGCGATTTGATCGCCGAATCCTCTGGCGCCGCCAGCACCCAGCGCACCTTGCCGAAGCTCTGTTTCGCGTAGATCAGGTCGGCAATCGGCTCGAGCACGCCGGTGACGCCGTCGCCCGCCTCGTGCTCGGCGATCCAGTCGAGACCGGTCAGGCCGGCGTCGAGCATGCCGGTGGATACGTAGCGCGCCATCTCCTGCGCGCGGATCAGCATGCACTCGATTTCTGGATCGTCGATCGTCGGAAAGTACGAACGCGAGCTGACGTAGATGTTGAAGCCGGCACGGGCGAACAACTGGATCGTCGCGTCCTGCAAGGAGCCTTTCGGGATGCCGAGTTTCAGTGTCATGGGATCGTCACTCCCTCGGCGCGGACGTTGAAGCAGGTGCGCGCGCCCGTGTGGCAGACGTTGCCGTCACCCTGGCGTTCCGCTTTCACCAGCACCGTGTCGTCATCGCAGTCGATCAGAATGTCGCGCACCGCGAGACGGTTACCGGACGTTTCTCCCTTCGTCCACAGCGTGTTGCGCGTGCGGCTGTAGAAGGTGACGTAGCCGGTTCTCTTCGTGATGTCCCAGGCTTCCTCGTTCATGAAGCCGACCATGAGCACTTCGCCCGACTGGTAGTCCTGCACCACCGCCGGAATGAGTCCATCGAGTTTCGTGAAATCCATTGTTTCGTCATGCCCGGCATCAGCCGGGCGAAATCGCCGTACAAAACAAAACCCCGCCAGGTCTTGCCGGCGGGGCGCTGCGTGCGTGTCGATTGCCTTGGGGAGTGGTCCTAGTCCCTCACGCGCAGAATGCCGCCTGCCGGCCGGTATGGTGGCCGTGGTGGTGATGCACGTGGTGGAGGCTCAGAACCATTGCCCGAACAGGGTACTCGAAACCAACTCAGCGCTGCAACTCTCAGGACTCCGGACGCCAGGGCGGACTGCAGTCCTTGCCAGGCCCGTAGTCCGAGGCCCGGAGCCCGAAGCCTGTGGCCCTAGTCACCCACGTACGCGTCGGCTTCGATTTCCACCAGCATGTCAGGGTCGATCAGCGCTGCCACCTGCACCATCGCCGTGACCGGACGGATCGCGCCGAAGCACTCGCCGTGGGCGCGGCCGACGTCTTCCCACTTCAGGATGTCGGTGACGTAGATGCGCGTGCGGACGACGTGCTCGAGCGACGCACCGGCTTGTTGCAGCGCCCATTCGATGTTGCGGAGCGCCTGCACGGTCTGGGCGTAGGCATCGCCCCTGCCGACAACGGCGCCGTCGGGTCCGGTGGCGGTGGTTCCGGAGATGTGGACGTAAGGACCGACGCGCACTGCCCGTGAGTAGCCGACGATCGGCTCCCATGGACGCCCGCTGGAGATGTTCTGACGCATGCCGCTATCCGTGGCTCGGACCCTGTCGGGTCCGCGAGGCGAGCCTGACTAGGCTCGCCCCACAGCAGGTTGTTACTTGGCGACGGCTGCGGCCTTTTCAACCGCTTCCCAGGGCAGGCCGGGGCGGCCGAAGTGACCGTAGTTGGTCGACTGGCGGTAGATCGGACGGAGCAGATCGAGCTTGTCGATGATCATGCGCGGACGGAAGTCGAACGCGTTCATCACGAACTCCGCGGCGGCGCGCTCGTCGCCCGTGCCGAAGGTCTCGACCTTCACCGACACCGGCTTGGCCATGCCGATCGCGTAGCCGACCTGGATTTCCGCCTTCTTCGCGATGCCCGAGGTCACCACCTGCTTCGCCACGTAGCGGCAGAAGTAGGCGCTGCTGCGATCGACCTTCGACGGGTCCTTGCCGCTGAAGGCGCCGCCGCCATGACGGCCCCAGCCGCCGTAGCTGTCGACGATGATCTTGCGGCCGGTGACGCCCGCGTCGGCCGACGGTCCGCCGTGGATGAAGCTGCCGGTCGGGTTCACGTACAGCGTCAGCGTGTTGTTCCACCATTTGCCCAGCGCCTTCGGGCCGAGCTCCTCGCGGACGTATTCGGTAATCTTCTTCTGGTCGGCCTGTGGCGTGTGCTGGGTCGAAATGACGACCGCAGTGACGTCGAGCGGCTGGTTGCCGTCGTAGTTGAGCGAGACCTGCGACTTGCTGTCGGGACGCAGCCAGTTGTACTTGCCGGCCTTGCGGTCGTCGGCCATCGCCTTCGTGAGTTTGTGCGCGAGGAGAATCGGCAGCGGCATCAGCTCCGGCGATTCATCCGTCGCGTAGCCGAACATGATGCCCTGGTCGCCGGCGCCCTGGTCGCCGCTCTGGCTCGTCGCTTCGGTCACGCCCTGCGAGATCTCGTTCGACTGCTTGGTGATGAGCGAGATGATCTTCAAGGTCGTATCGCAGAAGGGCTCCGACACGTCCGTGTAGCCGATCTCCTTCACCGCCTTCCGCACGATCTTTTCGTAATCGAGTTTGGCGTTGGTCGTGATTTCCCCCGCGAGCACCACAGTGTCGCTCTTCACCAGGGTTTCGCACGCGACGCGGCTCTTCGAGTCCTGTTCGAGGCAGGCGTCGAGGACGGAGTCGGAAATGTAGTCGCAGACCTTGTCGGGATGGCCTTCGGAGACCGATTCGGACGTGAACGTGAAACGCGACATTGATGCTCCTCAAAAACAAAAGGCCCGCGTCGCGGGCCAGGGGTTCGCGACTTAGATAGCTGAAGCCCGGTGCAGTCCCCGGGTTCGCGCGGCCCATCAAGTCGGTGAAATCGCCGCGGCTACGAAACGCGCAAGTATACCTGATTAGGGGGGCGGTCGTCTGTGCTCTGGAGCGGAATCAGGCCAAGAATACCGGCACGGCGCCGGCTCTGAGATGTCGGGCAGGCGGCGGACGGGAACGCCTGACCGGTGGTTAGGCCAGAACCGCCCCTGCCCCCGCCTCTGCTCCGATTGTCGCGACGGACCTACCGGAAGGTCACGCCGACGCTCCACCGCCAGAAGTCGAACTTCCCGAGGGCGAAGTTGGTTGCCGTGCTGGTATCCGTCTGCAGCGACCGCAGATAGCGCACGTCGCCGCGGACGCCCACGTGATCCGAGGCGAATACCATGGCGCCGAAGCCAAGGTTCACGCCCCAGTCGTTGTTGGAGACTTTCAGGAAGTCGGTTGCGCCCGGCACGTTGGTCTTCAGCAGCCCGAACCCGCCGGAGGCATACGGGCGCAGGCCCCCGCCCTTCTGGCCGCCAATCGGGGCGCCGACGAGAAGATTCGCCATCAGCGAGGTGACGTTATCGGAACCGACCAGCGCCGTGTTGTTGCTGTTGCTCGGTTCGAAGAAATGCGGGGTGTAGCCGAGATCGGCTTCCGCGCCGATGACGCCCGCGCCCATCCAGCCGATGGATGCGCCGTACGTCAGATGTTCGAGGCCCTTCGCGTCCTTGCCGAACGTTCCGCCAGCCCAGGGTGTGATCAACCAGTCGGCGCGCGCCACGCCAGGTGCGAGCAGTAACGCGACAACCATCACGAACAGGGACTTCTTCGCCATCATGAGTCCTCCCGGACCCGTGCGTCCCGCGCCTCGTGCGCGGCCGGGGTCCAGAGGAGGCACCAGCAAGCGGGATACCTATTTGCCGACAAGGCCTGCGGTATGAGCAGTTAGCAGGGACCAGGCCCGTTCGACGTGTTCGCCGGTGGTGAACAGATGACCGATCGCGAGACGAAGGACGAAACGGCCATGCAATCGGGTGTGGGACAGGAAGACGTCACCTGAGGCGTTCACGGCATCGAGCAGCCGTTCGTTGAAACCGTCGAGCTCTTCGTTCGCGATCTCTGGCGGCCGGGCACGGAAGCAGACGACGCTGAAGGAAACGGGTGCCACACGTTCGAAGTCCGGGTGCCCGTCAACCCGGCTGGCAAACTGCTGGGCGAGTTCGATGTGGCGGCTCAGCACGCGCCGCACCTCCGCCGCTCCCAGGTGCCTCAGCGTCATCCACAACTTCAACGCCCGGAACCGGCGGCCCAACTGAATCCCGGTGTCCATCAGGTTCCGCACACCGGTATCACTGGTTTGCAGGTAGTCGGGCACCAGCGAAAACGCGGTGCGGACGACGTCCATGCGGCGGCAATAGAAGGCGCTGAGATCCACCGGCACGAACAGCCATTTGTGCGGGTTGATGACGATCGAATCCGCGCGCTCCCATCCGGCGAATCGCACCCGCACGTCAGGAAGCATCGCGGCCACGCCGGCGTATGCAGCATCGACGTGCAACCACACGCCGCGTGCCGCGCAGATGTCGGCTATCGTGGCGACAGGATCGATGCTGGTCGTCGACGTCGTGCCCAGCGTTGCCACCACCGCCACCGGCAACACACCGGCGGCGATGTCATCGTCAATCGCGCGTGCGAGCGCGTCGGCATTCATCGCGAACTGAGCGTCCGTTGGAATTCGACACAGGGCATCGTGGCCGAAGCCGAGTAGGATTACCGCCTTGTCGACGGACGAATGCGCCTGCGCGGAGCAGTAGACGCGCAGCCGCGGGACGTCTTCGCGGCCGGGCAGCCCGTGTTGACGGACGCCGGCAACCCGCGCCTCGCGCGCCGCCGCAAGTCCGTGCAGCGTGGAGATCGATGCCGTGTCGTAGATGACGCCTTCGAATGCGTCGGGCAGTCCGACCAGGCGTCGCAGCCATCCAAGCGAGACCTCTTCGAGCTCGGTGGCGGCGGGTGAAGTCCGCCACAGCATCGCCTGCTGGTTGATCGCTGCGGCGAGAAACTCGGCGAGGATGGCGGGAGCACTGCTCGACGTCGGGAAGTACGCGAAGAATCCTGGATGATTCCAGTGCGTCAGCGCTGGAACGAGCACGCGTTCGAAGTCCGCGATGATCTCATCGAACGGTTCGGCTTCGTCTGGTGCTCGATCAGGCAGGGCCGCCCGCACGGCGCCGGGCGCGACCCGCGGGAGCACCGGGTAACGCGTCGGGTTCGTGAGGTAATCGGCGATCCAGTCCACGAGGGCGTAGCCGTGCCGCCGGAACTCGTCATGATCCATCGCGGCCCCCGCTACCGCCAATCGAGGGACCGGCCCTGCCGGTTCCACGGCTTCTTCCCGCTCGTCAGGTTCGCCATTGTCCGCGCCGGGTTGAAGAGCATGCGCAGTGACGCGCGCCAGACGCGGTTCGTCGTGTGTCGCTCGGCCCACTTCACGAAGAACCGATCGAGCGCATCCTCCGCGACGATCAGGCCGAAAGCACCGACCGGGGTGGTGACGTGATCGACCCACCCGGTTGTCCTGAGATCGAGTCCGACGTTGCCGATCGACGCTTCGCTGAGCGGGCCGAATTCGAATTGCGCGCTGTAGACCGCGGCCCACGCCAGCGCGTGAGCGCGCGTGACCCAGTACCGGCGATTGAGGCTGATGTCGGCTGGCGTTCCCGGCTCATGATCGAGCCACGAGTAGCCAGCGGCGGCACCGTGAATCGGATGACCGATGTAGTTGACCCACCAGGCGTCGCCGTCTTCCCACGTACGCGGCAGCCGCAGCGAACGCTTGTAGTCGGACCAGAACGGTCCACCGAGCTCGCGTCGGGTCTTCTCCTGCGTGGTGATGCGAATCGCGTGTTCGATCGCCAGTTGTTTCAGCGAGTCGACGAAGACGCCGGCGAGATCAACGTGAGCGTTGGAAGTTTGCGCTGCTGCGGCCGCCGGCGACGCCAGCACACAGAGCACCAGAAGAACGCGGCGGGTCAACGCGAGCAGTGTAGCGCGTACAGCATTCGGGCCGGCGCATGGCCGGCCCTGCAAATGCGAGAGCTGAAGTGCGGCTATTCCCGCTCGACGGTGACCGTTGCCGGCTCCTCGAGACGGATCGTGACGGGTGAACCGGCGGACAGCGTCGCGGCGTTGCGGCCGCCCGCCATCACCGCGGCAGACCCGCCGCCCGCACCGATGGCGGTGCCGATCGCCGCGCCCTTGCCGCCCCCGAGGATGCCGCCGAGAATCGCGCCACCGATCGCCGCGCCGCCAATCTTCGCGGCGCTCTCGTTGGTCGGTGAATCACCTTCGCGGTAGATCGTCTCGGTGCTGATCGGCACGCGCGTGCCGTCGTCGAGGACGATCGAGGTGAAGCGGATGCCGAGACGCGCTTTGTCCTTGAGGCGGCCGCCGCGTTCCACGAGGGTTACTTCGCCGTGAGCCTTCGAACCGGCGGGAATCGCCACGCGATCGCCGACACGCACGTCACGGGTCACGCGAGCGACGACTTCGTCTTCGACCCTGGCGCGCTCGCTGGTGACGGGTGTGTCCACCTGCAGACCGATCACCGAATTCTGCGAAATCACGAGATCCAGGTACTTCGGTTCCGGCGGTTCGGACGCACGGACCGGCTCGGGCCCGGTCGCGCGTGCGACGGCCGGCGCCGGCGCCGGCGGATCATCCACTGGGCCGACGTCGCTGGTGGGCACGGCCGCAGGCGCGGATGGCAACGTCACGCGGGCGTCACGAGTTCGTGGTGCGGGTGTGACTGGACGCGGCGCCGCAGGTGCTGGCTTGGCAACTGGCGACGGGGCCGGAGCGGCGACGGGCGAGACAGTCGTGCCCGGTGCGGCAGTTTCGCTGACCACGCCTTCCGATTGTTCGACCGGGGCGTTGGATGGGTCAGGGCTGACGGCGGATGCCGTGGCCGCTGCCGGTGCAGCGGGTCGGGTCGCGTAATACGCGGTGCCGGCGCCGCCGGCAATGCATGCCGCCGCGAGAATGCCGATTGCGCCCTTGCTGATTTCCATGACGGGAATTACTCCTTCGGCAGAGCCACAGAGCAAGGCCTGTGCCTCTGCTAGCGCCTGAATCCGGCCTGTTTCGTGGGACTTAACGCTGGGCGGCCGCCCTGTTTTCCGGTCAGTTGTCCCCGGTCCGCCTTTACGCGACGAATTTATACCCGAGGCCGTGCACGGTCGCGATGAACTGCGGGTGGCGCGGGTTGTCTTCGATCTTCTGCCGCAGCCAGGCCACATGCACGTCCACCGTGCGGGTGGAGGGCATCGCGTTGTAGCCCCAGACCTCGTTGAGCAGCTCGTCACGCGACAGCGTGGCGCCGCGGTGCTCGATGAAGTACTTGAGCAGCTTGAATTCGCGGGCGGAAAGGTCGAGCAACTGGCCGCCCTTCGTCACTTCGGCCTTGCGGAAGTCGATAGTGATGTCCGCGAAGACGAAGCCGTCAGTCGTCCCGGGTGCGGCGGACGCGGTGGCGGCTCCGCGGCGCAGCAGCGCCTCGACGCGGGCCAGGAGTTCCGCCATCTCGAACGGTTTGACGAGGTAATCGTCCGCGCCCAGTTTCAAGCCGACCACCTTGTCGACGACCTGGCCGCGTGCCGTCAGCATCAGCACCGGCGTCTGCACGCCTTTCTGGCGCAGCGTGCGACAGATGTCGAAGCCGTTGCCGCCGGGCAGCATGACGTCGAGCAGGATGATGTCGAAGTTGCCGCTGCTTCCGGACTCGAGGGCGGTCTTCGCGTCCATCGCGCTTTCGACCTCGTACCCCTCGGCCATGAGCCGATCGGTCAGCGTCATGACCAATCCGGGTTCGTCTTCTACCAGCAACAGTCGAGGCACGTGCGGAGGATAACTCTCAATCGGGATGCGGCCACCCGGAAAGCAGCGCCGCTAGGCGGGAGCCGGAAGTCGGGCGGAGTCGATCGCGGCCGCCCGGCGCTCTTGCTATGCCTGGGCGGCGCGCTGAACTTCGCTGCCGACGCTCAGGGCCTTTGCACTTGCAGCCGGCAGGCTGATTGTAAATGCGCTGCCGGTGCCGGGCCGGGACGTCGCCGTCACCTTGCCGCCGTGTGCCTCGACGATGCGACGGACCAGCGAGAGGCCGAGGCCGTTGCCGTGAATCTGTTGGGCCACCGCGTCGGCGCCGCGGTAGAACGGCTCGAAGATGTGTGGCAGTTCGGTAGGCGAGATTCCCTCGCCGTGATCACTGACGGTGATTCGCACGTCGCCATGACGGCGGCCCGGCACGTACTCCGCTCTGATGCCGACCCATTTGTCGCGGCCACCGTACTTTACCGCGTTGGCAATCAGGTTCTGGACGGCCGAGCGCAGTGCCGACGCGTCGCCAAGGACGGCGGGAAGATCGAGCGCGACGTCCCGATGCACCTCGACGTTGTCGGGTGCGAGCATCGGCATCGAGCTGTCGATGGCCTCTTGGATGATTTCTTCGGGCACGAGCGCGGTCCGCGACGCGCCGCCGTGACCGGCCTCGAACGCGGCAAACTGCAGCACGCGCTCCACCATCTCGCCGAGTCTTCGCGCCTCGCCCTCGATCATGCTGCCGTAACGCTTCACACGATCGACGCCGCCAACAACGCCCTGCGACAGGTTCTCGGCCGCCGACTTGATCACCGCCACCGGCGTGCGCAGTTCGTGCGAGACGCCGGCGACGAACTCCATCTGCTGCTGCGCCAGCCGCTCGGCACGGCGCGAGGAGAGCGTCAGCATCGCGACGCTCACCGAGAGCAACAGCAGGACGCCGAAGCTGATGGCGAGATTGCGGCGCCGCACTTCGCCGACCGCCGCTTCGAGCGAGCCGCTCTGGTGCTGCACCAGCAGGCGCCAGCGACCGCTGTTGGCGACCTGGACATCCGGCCGGCCGGTGGCCTGCGTTCCGTCCTGTCCCTGAATGACGTTGACCGTGATGTTCAGTTGCGTGTTATCACCGCCACGCGGACCACGGAGGAAACGCAGCGGATCCGGTCCGTACAACGATTCCTGTGCGTCGGCATTGGCGGGATCCGTGGGAGCATCCGGGCTGGAACGATAAATCACGCGCACCGGCGAATCGCTGCTCGTCACCGCGACCCGGTAGGCGTCGCCAGCGGATTGGGCGAAGTGCCGCTGCGCGAGCTCCGGCAGCATCTGTTTCGCGATGTAATCCAGATCGAGTTCCGCGATCGTCAATCCGAATGGCGGTCGCGCGGCCTGAAGCTGGCGCGGTGTATTGCCGTCGCTCTGACCGCGCGGGCCGGTGAGGTTCCGCACCGGCCACACCAGCAGCGCGTCCTCGGCAATCGGTACGGGACCGCGGCGGTCCTGTCCTGACAGGTACGCGGTCCGCTCCTGTTCGAGCTGCGGCCGCCATTTCTCGATGAGCGGGGGCCACGCGATCGACTCGAACACGCGCGATTCCGTGTTCCAGCGCCGCAGCCGGAGCTGATTGTCGACATCGTCGAGCAGGTAGACGTTCGCGACCATGCGCGGATGCAACGCCGTGTTCAGCCAGGCATCGTACCGATCCGAGTAGCGTTCGGAGCCGCCGTCGCGCACGGTGGCGGCGCCAACCTGCAGCAGCGACAGGGCGCGGCCGATCTCGCTGTCGAATGTTTCGCGGAACTGGAACGCCGCCACGCCAAGGTTGCGCTCCATGCGGTCACGCTCCGCGGCGCTGACCTGTCCCACCCAGCGGTACTGAAGCACGGCCAGCGCCGGCAGCAGCACGAGCAGGACCACAGTGACCAGGGTCAGGCCGGAGGGGCGTTTCATCCTCACGGGGCGGACTATAGCATGGCGAAAATCGCCGTAAATCACTGAATTCCATGGTTTTACATTCTTAACAAACTCTTAGCCCTCCCTTAACCTCCGCTTGCAAAGCCACAGGAATAATGGCCAGCCATGTCATTGCGTTCCCTGGTTCCGGTTTCTCTGTTTGTCTGTCTCGTGGCGCCTGCGCTCGCGCAGCAGCCGCCCTCGAAGGACAGCCCTCCTCCGGCTCACGACACCGCCAAAGGCGCGTCGTTGATGGCCGAGGCACGCAAGGCCCTCGGCGGTGACGACAAGCTCGCCGCGATCAAGCGGCTCGAAATCAAGGGCAGCAGCACGCAGGTCACCGCGCAGCAGACGCTCGAAGGCGACCTGACGATGCAGATCGAGTCGCCCGACAAGATGAAGATCGAACGCGAGATCGAGCTGCCGGGCGGGTCGATCTCGATCACCCAGACGCAGGGCCTGAACGGCGCCGAAGTCTGGGACGCGACTGACGGCAATCTCCCGGGCGGTCTCGGCGGTGGTGGCCGCGGCGGTGGTTTCCGCGGTGGCGGGGGCGGTGGCGGCCGGCTTGGCGGTCTGCTCGGGCTCCCGCAGGGTCAGGATCAGGCCCGCGGTCTCGACCCGGCTCGCGCCGCGGCGCTGCAGGAAGCGCAGCGCAAGACCCGGCAGACCGACCTGGCTCGCTACCTCGTGGCCTTCCTTGCCGCACCTGGCGACATGCCGGCATGGATCGGCACCGCGGTGACGCCGAAGGACGAGAAAGCGGACGTCCTCGAATTCACGACGCCCGACGGGACGACGACGCGCCTGTTCCTCGACATCACGACGCACATGCCGCTGATGATGACCTACCAGACGAATGCGCCACGGACTGGCGGTGGCGGCCGCGGCCGGCGCGGAGGCAGTGATGCCGCCGGCGGAGGCGCCGCGGCGCAAGGTGGCCAGCAGGCGAACCCGCAGCCGAACCCGCAGGGTAGTCAGGCCGCCGATGCCCAGGGTGGCCGCCGCGGCGGTGCGCAGCCGCAGCAGGTGACGATGGAACTGTATCTGGGCGACTACAAGCCCGAAGGCGCCATCAAGCTCCCCCACCACATCACCCGCGAACTTGGCGGAGAAATCCAGGAAGAAATCAACATCAAGAGCGTCAAGTTGAATCCAAATTTCAAGGCCAACACCTTTACGCAGCCCAAATAATGAAACGCATTCTTCTCGCTGTCATCGCGCTGCTCATCGCAGCGCCGCTCTACGCGCAGAATCCGAACCAGACGCAACTGCGCCTCATCATCGTGGACGAGACGAGCGCCGGTATTCCGACGGCAACCGTGACGATCACGCCGCAGAACGGCAAAGCGGTCACGGTGATGGCTGACGAACACGGAGTCGCGACGCTGCCCGATCTTCCGCCCGGCAACGCGCGGCTTCACGTGGAATTCCCCGGGTTCGCGCCGACCGACATGACGCTGAACCTGCGGCGCGGCACGATGAACCAGAACGTGACGATGAAGCTCGAGGGCTTCCAGGATCAGGTGGTGGTGCAGGATACGACCGCGACCGACGATCGCAGCGGCAACTCGATGAGCACCACGCTGGAGCAGGCGGAAATCGACGCGCTGCCCGAGGATCCGGACGAGCTGGCCGACTACCTGACCCAGTTGGCAGGACCCAACGGCGCCATCTTCCAGGTGAACGGCTTCCGGGGCGGCCGCCTGCCGTCGCGCGACGAGATCCGGCAGATTCGCCTGCGCACCAACTCGTTCTCGGCGGATAACCACGACGCCGGCCGCACCCAGATCGAGATCATCACGAAGCCGAACGTGCGCGACTGGAGCGGGAACGCCAACCTGCAGTACCGCAACGACGCGATGAACGCGAAGAACGCGTTCGCCGACACGAAGACGCCCGAGCAGAACCGTCAGTTCAACATGGGCCTGCGCGGTCCGATCATCAAGAACCGCACCTCGATCCGCTTCAACGTCGACGGGCGGCGCGATCAGCAGTCGGACGTGATTTTCGCGCACCTGGCCGACGGCACCGATCTGCGGCAGGGCGTGGTCAAGCCGTCGGATCAAACCAACGTCACCATCGGCATCGAGCACGGCGTCAACGCCAACCAGACGTTCCGCTTCGAGGTGCGTGGCGGCAACAGCCGCAACGAGAACAGTGGCGTCGGTGGTTTCAACCTCGCCGACCGCGGCACCACGCGCACGGGTGAGAACTACTCGGTCCGTGCCCAGCTGCAGGGCGTCATCGGCAAGAATTCGCTGAACGAAATCCGACTGCAGGTTACCGGCAACCGCAGCGACACGACGTCGCTCTCGAACGACCGTGCGATCATCGTCAACCAGGCGTTCACGTCCGGGGGAGCGGGTGCCAACAACACCAACTCGAACCGGCAGTACGAGCTGGCCGACAATTTCGATTTCAACGTCGGCAAGAAGCAACAGATGCGCATCGGCGCGCTGCTCGAGGGCGGCCGCTACAAGTACTTCGACGAGAGCAACGCCAACGGCTCGTACACCTTCCAGTCGCTGGCGGCGTACCAGGCGCTGGTGATCGACGGCACTCCGCTGCTGGACGAGCTCGGTAACCCGATTCTGCCGATCTACAAGCAGCGGCTTGGCGAGATCAACACGAATTTCAGCGTGTGGCAGCTCGGGTTCTACTGGCAGGACGACATCCGGGTGAACAACAAGTTCTCCTTCAGCGTCGGCGCGCGGAACGAGATGCAGTCGCTGCTCGACGACAAGACGAACTTGATGCCGCGCGTCGGCTTCACCTGGACGCCCAAGGGCAACAAGACCACGATCCGCGGCGGCTACGGGTTGTTCTACGACTGGTACGACTCGAGCCTGTACGACCAGACGCTGCGTGTAAACGGCATCGCCCAGAAAGACCTGCAGATTCTGAACGCGGGTTACCCGGATCCGACTTCCGGGGTGGAGGCCGACCCACAGCCGGGCGGCCGCATTCAGGCGGCGCCGGGTCTCAAGATGCCGATGACCCATCAGGCATCGCTCGGCATCGAACGGCAGGTGACCGCGAACCTGACGGTGCAGTTCAGCTACCAGATGCTGCGCAGCCGCGATCAGATGCGGTCGATCAATCTGAACCAGCCGTTCTTCGTCGGTATCGAAACCAATCCGGTCACCGGGCGGGAGACGGAGATCTGGGATCGGCCGGACGAGACCGTCGGCAACATCACCCAGTTCGAGTCGACCGGCCGCTCCAACAGCGATCGCTACACGATTCAGTACACGTATCGGATTCCGAACAAGAACCTCTTCTTCGGCGGCAACTACACGCTCGGCTACGCCAAGAACGACAACGACGGCGCAACGTCGCTGCCGATGGACAGCAACAATCTGGGCGCCGAGTGGGGCATCGCGCGCAATGACGTCCGCCACCGGATCCAGAGTCAGTTCAACGTCCCGTTGATGATGGGCGTGCGCTTCAACAGCAACGTCAACTGGCAGTCGGCATCGCCTTACACGATCACCACTGGTTTCGACGAGAACCACGATGGCGTCTTGAACGATCGGCCGGCGGGCACCGGCCGTAATACCAAGCGCGGTGACCCGACCTGGACGGTCAGCATGCGCCTGCAGAAGCAGTTCGGGATCGGCAACCGGAACGCTGGCGGCGGCTTCCCCGGCGGCGGTGGTTTCCCCGGCGGTGGCGGCTTCCCCGGTGGTGGTCGTGGCGGTGGCGGCGCGCAGCAGCGTGGCCAGGGCGGCGGCGGCCGTGGCGGCGGCAATTTCAACGGCAACAACAACACCAGCAACCGGTACAACGTCGAGCTGTTCGTGTCGGCCGACAACGTGTTCAATCACGTCAACTACGGCAGCTACATCAGCAGCTTGAACAGCCAGTTCTTCGGTCAGCCCACGTCGGCCGGTTCACCGCGGCGCGTGCAGATCGGCATGGGCTTCCGCTTCTAAAGGACGCTCCGGTTTTCAGACTACAGGCTTCGGGCCAGCAGTGGCTCGAAGCCTTTTTCTTGTACCGCAGCCGGAATCGCCGTTCCAAGCCCGAAGTCCGTAGCCCGATACAATCCATTTTGTGAAAGTCGTGGTCATCGGGGCAGGCGTGATCGGGTGCGCCGTCGCATACGAGCTGGCGGCGCGAGGGGCTCAGGTGCAGGTCGTCGATCCGCGGCCGATCGCCGGAGGTGCCACGCATGCCTCGGCAGGCATGCTGGCGCCTTACAGCGAAGGACACGATCCGGCGTTAATGCGGCTCGGGCTGGCCAGCCTCGCTTTGTATGACGACTTCGTCGCGCGCGTGCGACACGACAGCCCGCGCACCTTCGACTACGAACGCAGTGGGACGCTGCAGGTCGCCGCCGGCGAGATCGAGCAGGAGCACCTGGCGGAGCAGGCGCGAACGCTGGCTGCGGCCAACGTTGCGCACCGATGGGTGGACCGGCGCGGCGCGCACGATCTCGAACCCGCGCTCGGTGATGGCATCGACGCCGGCCTGCTGCTGCCGGATCAGGGTTACATCAATGCGCCGGGCCTTACGATGGCCCTCGCCGATGCGGCGGAGCGCCGTGGCGCGCGATTCACCACCGTGCGAGTGTCGGGGCTGTCATCCGGCTCCGGACCGGAGAAGGCTTCCGGCGTCCGGATCAACACGTCTGACGGGGCAATCGACGCCGACACGCTGGTGCTGGCTGCCGGCAGTTGGTCGTCGGCGATCGCCGGTGTCACAACCTGGCCGGCGCCGGTCAAACCGATTCGCGGCCAACTCGTGCACCTGCGCGCCCCCGCGCGTCTCGCCTCGCGCATCGTCTGGGGCGGTTCATGTTACGTGGTGCCGTGGAGCGACGGAACCGTGCTGGTTGGGGCAACCGTCGAAGACGCCGGCTTCGATGAGCATCCGACGGCGCAGGGTGTCCGCCACCTGCTGGACGCTGTGCACGCGCTCCTGCCCGCCGCGGATGCCGCAACGTTCGGGGAAGTCCGCGTTGGTCTGCGTCCCAAAACGCCGGACGAGTTGCCGATCATCGGATCTTCGTCAACAATGCGCGGCGTCGTTCACGCGACGGGCCACTATCGCAACGGCATCCTGCTGACACCGCTTACGGCCGTACTCGTCGCCGACCTGGTGCTGGATCGGCGCGAAGATGAAGCGCTGGAGCTGACGAAACCCGCGAGGTTCGGTTTGTAGTGCGTCTGAAGAAGTTCTACACGTCGCGCGAAGTGGCCGGCCTCACCGGCCTCACGGCCCGCCAGCTTCAATGGTGGGATACACGGCGGCTCTTTGCGCCGGCGATTCCTTCGCACCGGACCGCGGCCGGCGGCTTCACCGAACGCCGCTACACGCCGATGGACGTGCTCGAACTGCAGGTGCTCGCGGATCTGCGGCGGCGAGGGTTCTCCGTCCCGCGCCTGCGTCGCCTGCTGACGACGTTGAAGGATATTTTTGGAGTACGCCTCTACGAGACCATCGGGGAGGGCGGCCCCCTCACCCTGTTCATCGGCGGCGACCAGTTGTTCGCGCGGAATGCCGACGGCCGTCTGTTCAACCTGGATCGGCCGGCGCAGGCATTGCTGATGGTGGGTGAGGAACTGCCGCTGCGCCCCCTCGTCGCACGGGAACGCAGGAAGCGATCTAGCGGATCGGAAACACTTTCTCGACGTCGTCGGCCGGCCGTGGGATGACGTGCACGCCAATCAGCTCGCCGACACGGCGCGCCGCCGCCGCACCGGCGTCGGTGGCCGCTTTGACCGATCCGACGTCGCCGCGAATGATCGCCGTGACCAGCCCGGCATCGACTTTCTGCCAACTGACCAGGACGACGTTGGCCGTCTTCAGCATGGCGTCGGCGGCTTCGATCATGCCGACGAGGCCACGCGTCTCGATCATGCCGAGCGCATCGCCGACGTCTACTTTGTCGTTGGGCACCGGCGGCATCTTACCATCGCTCTCGCTGCCGCAGTGACGTGATATGCGCGACGTGATGGCGGCCATGCCACGCGTAGTGCTGCAGTTGCCACGCCAGCGTCATCGCCCTTCCGTGCTCGGGATGAACGTACGCGCGTTGCAGTTGCTGCGGCGTCAGCGAGCCGAAGACCGCTACCCATCGAACGTGCAGGTTGTCGATAAGGGTCAGCGACACGTCGATTGGCAACCGCATGTCGGCCAGCTTTGCCCACTCGGCCTCGGCGTACGGCTTGATCGTCGGGCCGTTCTCCGTCAGCGCGAGCTTCGTTCGCATCAACCCGTTCATATGACTGTCTGCCACGTGATGGACGACCTGCCTCACCGTCCATCCACCAGGGCGGTACGGTGTATCGAGCTGTCGATCAGACAGATTCGCGCCGGCATCACGCAGCCGCGAGGGCAATTGCTCGAGATCGGCGAGCGCCTCTGCGTTGACGGTCGTTGACTCAGGAGCTGGCGAGAACTCACCGATCGGGTATCGAAGATTCGCAGTCACGTGGACGTTGTACCTCGAACGAGGCGCGAATTGGCAGCGGTACAATCCTCGTTGGCATTTCCGGTTTCAACCAAGCCCCGCCTGATGCGCATCGCCGTTGCCCAGGGACAGTTGCTCGAATCGATTCTCGATCTCACGCATCCCACGTGGGGCGAGGGACTCTCTCGCGAAGCCTATGGGAAATGGAATAGAGCCCAGCTGCGCACGCGGTTTGGCCGCGACCGGCTGCAGCGCGTCGCGCTGATCGATGACGACGGGCGACTGCTCGCGACGGCGAAGCGCTACCGCTTCAACGCGCGGCTCGATGGTCGCGACGGCATTGTCCTCGGCATTGCGGCGGTGTTCACGCCACCGGAGCTGCGCGGCGCCGGTCATGCCCGCGCATTGATCACGCAGTTGATCGAAGAAGCTCGGCGCGCCGGCGCGTTGGCAGCCGTCCTGTTCTCGGAAATCGGCGCGTCGTTCTACGAGCGTCTGGGCTTTTCGGTGGTTCCTCTCGACGAGGTCACCGTTGAAGTGGAACTGAAGGGCGGCGCCCCGGCAATGCTCGTCAGGGCGGGCGACGACCGCGACATTCCCGACGTGGTGGCGATGGATCGCATTCGTTCGGCGGCTGCGCGCTTTGCTCTCCGTCGGGATGCATCGCTATTCCAGTACGCCCTGACCAGAAAGCGGCTGCTCGCAGGCCTGGGACCGTCGGGATTGAGGCAGGTCGAGTTCTTCGTCGCGGAGGAAGGCGCCAGTGCCGTGGCGTACGTGCTGCTCTCGGTCAACCGCAACGGATGGACCCTCGAGGAGGCGGGCGATCGGGATCCCGCCGGCGCCCGCCTCGGCGCGATGCTGCAAGTCCTTGCGGCACGTGAGCCGTCGCAGCGTGCACCGCTGATCCGGACATGGTGGCCGCGCTCGTTCGTAGTGCCGCCGCAGTTGCGCCTCTCGAACCGTGGTGATTCGCGCGACCTGCTGATGGTGCGCTCTCTGGTCGAGCCGTCGCGACCGCTGACGGCCGACGACATCTTTTACTGGCGCAGCGACTATTTCTAAGCGGTCAGCGAGTCGTCACCTTCAGGTCGATCGCTTTCCGCTCCCCGTCTGCGATCGACACCGTCGATGCCGCGGCGCGAACGCGCTCGAGAAAATCAGGATCCCACTGTTCGTCGTCGTCGAGATAGTTGAGGGCAACGGCGCGGTACCGGGAATCCGGCGGCAGCGCCCGCAGTCTGAACGCGCCATCAGCGTCCGTGCGTGTCACCTGGACATACCGGGACCCATACACCCACTTCGCCGGATCATCGACGAACACCACGACGGGAACCCGTGCGGCCGGCACGCGATCGGTAGTCACGCGGCCGCTCAGCTCGGTGAGCCGGTCGGTGAGCATCACCCGTGCGTCGTAGGTCTGTCCACCAGGCAGATCGATGACCGTGTCGGCCACGTCACGACCGCCGATCTCAATCGACTTCAACATCATGTTCGGCGGCATCTGATCGACGCGGAGCATCGTTGGTCCAGACGCCCGCACGCGGAACCGGTGTGTCTCTGGCATCACGACGCTCGTTTCCACGTGCGTGTCGCGCGTGGACGCGGCGACGACGGACCACCGCGGGTTCGCGGCCACGCTCGTCGTTCCCTCGATCGCGATGACGCCGTCGATGATTGCCGCCTTGACGAGTGGGACAACGACGTCAGTGACGTCACCAGGGCCGACGATGATCGGGACGTACCCCTGTTCGATATCCTGACCGCCGTCCTTGACATAGACGCAATGAACGGCATAGTTGCCCGCCGTTACGTTGCGAATCCGGAATGTGCCATCGCCGTTGACGACGCCGCCATAGCCAATCGGTATGCCGTTGACGTTCACGTCAGTCGTGCTCACCAACTCGATGCTCGCGTCGGTGACAATCTCGCCTGATGCGCTGATCACGCGCCCGGTCACGTTGACGGGTCGAAGATGCGCGACCGTAAAGCTGACGTTCGACGACTCGTCGCCGGCCGCGAGGATCACGCGCTGCGCGTCGCCAATCGATGACACACCCGGGTAGTAGGTCGGCACCGAGCCGGCGGCGTCGATGACCAGGTTTTCGACCGGTGCCAGCCGCAGGCTCGCGCCCACGTAGTACTCGCCTGGAGGAAGGCCGTAGAGTCGATACGTGCCGTTGTCGTCGGTCTGATCGCCCGCACCCACCGGGGCGAGTGTTCGCCGGCCACGCTGCATCTTCGATCGCAGCGCCTGCACCTTCACACCGGCGAGCGGCTCGCCGAACTCGTCGACAATCCGTCCAGCAATGACGCCGGCACGGCGCAGCGCGAAGCTCATGTCGACCGTGCCGGCCTTGAGCGTGAGCGGTTGCGCCGCATCGAATGGCCGCTCCTGCCCTGCCTGCTGGCTGATGAAGCCGGCCTTGGAGGCGGTGACCTGCCATTCACCGGGCGAGAGGTCACTGATCACGAAGTATCCGTCGGCGTCGGTGGTGACGAGCCTGTTGTCCCGGCCATTCGTCGCCCGGGCACGAACCTCGACGCCGCGTAGCGGCCCACCGCTGTCGATCGCGGTGACGCGCCCACGAAGCGTCGTTTCCGTACTCCGCGCATCCGCAGTACGCGATTGCGCACTGGTGAGGGCTGTCATCGCAACGCACGCGATCAGGCAGGGGACGAGGCGCCAACGCATGTTCGAACTCCAATGCCTACGACAAGCGTAGTAGGAATGGGATTGTAACGCGAGGTCATGTCTCCGCCACAATCCTCTGCGCCGCATTGCGTCCGGGGGCGCCCATGATGCCGCCGCCGGGATGCGCGCCGGCGCCGCACAGGTAAAGATTCCGGATCGGCGTGCGGTACTGCGCCCAGCCGGCTGCTGGCCGCATGAAGAACAACTGAGCCAGCGCCAGTTCGCCGTGAAAGATGTTGCCTTCGGTCAAGCTCCACTCGCGTTCCAGATCCAGTGGCGTGATCACCTGCCGGTGCCGGATCACGTCTCGAATGTTGGGCGCGTACTCGGCGACGGTGTCGACGACGGCATCACCCAGCGCTTCGCGCTCGTCGTCCCAGGTGCGTCCCTCGAGGTGATACGGCGCGTATTGCACGAAGCACGACATGACGTGCTTGCCGCGCGGTGCGAGCGTCTCGTCGGTCAAGGACGGAATCACGATGTCGATGTAGGGTCGCGGTGAGAACCGGCCATACTTCGCAGCGTCGTACGCGCGCTCGAGGTAGTCAACGCCCGGTGAGATCGATATCGCGCCGTGCAGATGCGGTCCATCGCCCTGGAGGGCATCGAAGGACGGCAGTCCATCGAGAGCGAAATTGACCTTCGCGGAAGCGCCGCGAAACGTGTATCGGCGAATCGCGTCGACGAAATCGCCCGGCAACTGCGACGGCCCGATCAGGGTAAGGAATGTGACACGCGGATCGGCGCTCGACGCGACGACGCGTGCATCGATGGTCTCGCCATCCTGTAACATCACCCCGTCGGCCTGGCCGTTACGAATGCGAATCCGACTCACCGCCGCATTCGTGCGGATGCTCGCGCCCGCTTCTTGTGCGGCTGCAGCGATGGCAGTCGAGACCGATCCCGTGCCGCCGCGCGCCAGACCCCACGAACGGAACACGCCGTCGATCTCCCCCATGTAGTGGTGCAGCAGCACGTAGGCCGTACCCGGCGATCGCACGCCGAGGAACGTGCCGATGATGCCTGATGCCGCGATGGTCGCGACGAGCGCGTCGTACTCGAACCACTGCTCCAGAAAATCGACCGCGCTCATCGTCATCAGCCGCAGCAGGAGGGATTGATCGTCGGCCGACAGACCGTGAAACCGGCGCGCCAGGCCGATCAACTCCATGACGCCGCGCACGCCCGGCGCGTGCAGGTTCGGTGGAGTCATGGCGAGCAGCGGCCTGACGAATCGCGCCATCCTGGCCATTGCCTCGAGGTAGTCGTCGTATCGCGCCGCGTCACGCGTCGAATGGCGCGCGAGCTCACGCAGCGTGGCGTCGTGATCGTCGGTGCGCCACAGGTAATCGTGATTGGGCAGCGGCGTGAAGGTGCCGTCGAGCGGCAGCAGCTCGAGGCCGTGCCGCTGGAGCTCGAGCTCGCGGATGATTTCGGGACGGAGGAGCGAGACGACGTAGGAGCAGACCGAGAAGCGGAACCCCGGAAACACCTCTTCGGTCACCGCAGCGCCGCCGATGACGTGACGACGCTCGAGAACGAGGACGCTGCGCCCGGCGCGAGCCAGATACGCGGCGGCGGTGAGGCCGTTATGGCCGCCGCCAACGATCACGACATCGTACCGACCCACGTCGCGATCTATAACATTGCCAACCGGTGCGCGAAGCTCGTCACGTCATCTATCTCATCGCGTGTTGCGGGATGGCCGTTTACGGGATGATCCTTGCGCTGCCCGGCACGGTCATTGGCCTGCCCCAGTTCACGGCACGGTTCGGCCTGTCACTGGCCGATCGCGGCATCTTCATCGCCGCGCTGTTCGGCAGCCTTCTGGTCGGCAGCGCCGTCTCTGGAGCCATCGTCGACCACGCCGGCTATCGCATCTCGATTGCGGGTTCGATGCTGGCGTTCGTGCTGCTCTTGCCGCTGTTTGCGCTCGCGCCGTCCTACCCGCTCACGCTTGCCGCACTCGCAGGACTCGGCTTCGTCTCGGCCCCTCTCAACACTGCTGCCAACGCCTTGTCTTCGGAACTGTTCCCTGAAGAACGAGGTCGCCGGATGACCGGCCTGGCGATCGCGTTCGGCGTGGGTGGTCTCTCGATGCCAGCGGCGGCCGCGTTCGTGTCGTGGCAGGCCGTCGTCATTGGTGGCGCTGTTGTCAGTGCCGCGATTGCGCAGCGGGCGCTGAACGCCGGCGCGACCGGTGGCCACCTGTCGGCGCCGAGTCTCGACAGCGTCAGACGATTTCTCGGGCAGGAACGCTTCGTCTGGTTCTGCCTGCTGCTGGTGTGTGACGCGGCGAACGAGACCGCGTTCGCCGGTTGGACGTCGAGCTATCTGTCGGCATCGGGACTGAGTGCCCGCGTGGCGACCCTCGGATTGTCGCTGCACTGGTTCGGGCTGGTCGTTGGCCGGGTGATGTTTGCGGGCAGGGTCGATCGCAACAAACGGGCTGCCATCGTCCGCGGCGGCCTGACCGGAGCAGGCATCCTGCTCGTGATGATCGCCGTGCCGATTCCGCCGGTGCTGATCGCCGGTCCGTTTGCGGCAGGTGTCGCCGTCGGCGTAGTGCTCGCCACGTCGCTGGCGCTTGCCGGCGATCGCTATCCTGGAAACGCCGGTTCCTTATTCGGGTTGCTCCTGACGATGGCGCAGGTCGGGGGAATTGTCCTGCCGCCGTTGATCGGCGTGGTGGCCGAAGCGATTGGACTGCGGCTGGCCATGTCGCTGGTGGCGCTGAACGGCGTTGCGATTGCCGTGCTCGCATGGCTTGCCGGGCCGCAGGTAGAATCGCGCTCCCTCGTCTGAAGGAGTGCCCGTGATTCCGCCACGCTACGCGCCGCAGGTCTACGCGATCTTCCGCAGCGTCTTTGGCCTGCTGTTCCTGATGCACGGATTGCAGAAGCTGGCCGCGATGTTCGGCGGCATGCCCGGTTTCGCCGGACCGGTCCCGCTCGGCAGCCTGTTGGGAGTCGGTGGCGTGATCGAATGCGTGACCGGACCGCTGATCATGTTGGGCTTATTCACGTCGCCGGCGGCGTTCGTCGCGAGCGGGATGATGGCTGTCGCCTACTTCACGCAGCATTTTCCACGCGCGCCCTGGCCGATCATGAACGGCGGCGAGCCGGCGGTGCTGAATTGCTTCGCCTTTCTCTATATCGCCGTGCGTGGCAGCGGCAGTTGGAGTGTCGATGCCGTCGCGCGGAGCGGCAGGTCCTGAGCGCCACGTTGAGGCCGGCCTTCAGGCCGGCCTGGAAGGCTTATCGGTGCGCCTGGAAACCGGCCAGGACCTCGCCGAGGATTCCGATCGCGTCACCCAACTGCACGTCGCTCAGATAAGGCGCCGGTCCCAGGCGAAGAACGTCGCCACGCGCGTCGGTCGATACGCCGCGGCTGGCAAGCGCAACGCTGATCGCTGTGGCGTCCGTCGCGCGGAGGGCGACAAAGCCACCGCGAAGGTCGTCGGGCATCGGTTCGATGTGGGCGACGCCGCTATCGACGTCGAGCCGTTCGAATGCATCCTTCAGTAATCGGACCTGTGCCTGATTGATCGAGCGCAGCGCTGGGGCGTCGAGGTGCTGTCCATGATGAAAGTCGAACACGGCGGCGGCGCGATAGTTCGACGTCGGATCGTAGGTCGCGCCGCTGAACGCCGCGGCGCCGGACGGGTAGGTCACACCAGTTGTGGGTGGTTGCCGTGTGCCGGCGAATTCGGCGAACCAGCCTGTCAGTACCGGTCGCCACTGGCGTCCCGGCGGGACCCGCAGGAACGCATTGCCTTCGCCAAGCTGGCAGTATTTGTAGCCGCCACCCGTGATGAACGCGGACTCGACGTTCATCTCACGCACGTCGAACGGGATCACGTTGAGATGATGATACGCATCGATCAGCAGTTCCGCGCCCGCTTGCATACACGCCGTGGCGACGTGATCCAGGTGGGGCACGATGGCGGCGGTGTCGAACAGCACGGATGAGACCATCACCGCCGCTGTCCGCTGCGAAACGGCGGCCGCCAACCTCTCGGCCAGCGTTTCCACCGGACGCGCGCTGACCTTGACGACGTCGATCAGCCTTTCCTCCGCGATTCGATCCAGCTGCCGCCGCAGGCTGTGAAACTCGCCGTCGGTCGTGACCAGCCGCGGCCGATCGCGCAACGTCAAGGCGGATAACCAGCGCGTCACCAGTTCGTGGGTGTTCTGTCCGAGCGCAATCTCCTCTGCCGTCACGCCGAGCAGCCGTGCGAAGCCGGCGCGAACCAGGGCGGCCTGCGCTTCCGCCCGCTCCCACTTTGCGTCCACGAGCGCCGCCGCATCGAGCCAGGCGCGCTGTTGCGCGTCGAACGCCACATCGGGCCAGGCCTGGTGCGAATGGCCGGTGAGCAGGAGGCGGTCGGCCACACGGAAGCGCGAGTAGAAGGAGGCGAGCGCATTCAAGGCGTCGGTCTCCGGGCTTCGGACTTCAGGCGTGATTGGGCTGCGAGTTCTTCGAGGAGTATCGCTTCCATCTCGGTCGACAAGCGCTGCAGTTGACGAACGACTGCTTGTGACGCTGGTTTGAGCACCGTAAGGCCGGAAGCGTCAAGGAAGCCCAGTTCCGACGCCAACACGACCAGATACGGCACCTCACAGGCGGATGCCAGCGCTGGGTTGAGGAAATTGCAAGAGTCCTTCGTCGTCTTTCGTGCAGATCCTTCCACGATGTTCGTGGGTACGGATACCGCCGCGCGCCGGATCTGCTGCCGGATACCGTACCATTCCTCGCGTGGGAACTTGATGGTGTGCTTGTAGAGAGCCTTGGTGAGCGCGTATGCATCACGGAACACGCGAAGCTTGCGGTGGTCACGACTCATGCGCGACCAACCGGCAACAACCGCGCCGCCCGAAGACCGTAGCCCGAAGCCCGAAGCCTCTGGATCTATAGCCTCCCCCGTATCTCCCACAGATCCGGAAACAGATTCCGGCCGACGGTGTTGCGCAGGTACTCGGCGCCGCTGGATCCGCCGGTGCCGCGCTTCGTGCCGATGGTGCGTTCGACCATGCGCGCGTGGCGGTAGCGCCACTCCTGAAAGCCTTCGTCGAGATCGACCAGCCGCTCGCAGAGCTCGGCATTCTTCGGATCGGCGCGGTAGATGTCGATCAGAATCTCCTGGAGATCGGTCGATGGCTCGGTCGGTGCGGTGACGTTGCGATGGAGATGTGACGCCGCCACAGGGTAACCCTCGCGCGAGAGGTAATGCAGGAAGGCATCCCAGAGCGTTGGCTCGTCGAGGCGTCGCTGCAGCGCGACCCGCGCGCGGCTGCCCTCGGGAAATCGGTCGACCGCCCCTTCGCTCTTCACGCCGAGCACGAACTCGATCTGGCGGAACTGGTCGGACTGAAAGCCGCTGGCGGCCGCGAGCCGCTCGCGAAACGACAGGAACTCGAGCGGCGTCATCGTCTCGAGAATGTCGAGCTGCGCGACGAGCACCTTGAGGATCGTCAGGATGCGCTTGAGCGTGTGCTGGGCGCGGTGCGGTTCGTCCGCCGTCAGCAGGCGCGTGACGTGGTCGAATTCGTGCAGCAGTTCGCGAAACCAGAGCTCGTAGACCTGGTGAATGACGATGAACAGCAGTTCGTCGTGCTCCGGTCCTGCCGATCGCGGCTGTTGCAGCGCGAGCAGCTCGTCGACCTTCAGGTAGGCGCCGTAGGTCACGGCCGGATCATTGGTCATGGCGTCTGCTCCGGGACGTCGAGGCCGACCGCGCGCATCAGGGCGAGGGCGTTGCTGCGCGTCACCGGGCCCGGTTTCATCCGGTAATCGAAGCGCATATCGACGCCGTCGAACGAATCTTCGAAGTGCACGTTGGCGGCGCGCGCGCCGAGATCGGTTGCCACGGCGGTCAACGCGAGATCGTGCGTGGTGATCAGGCCGATTGCGCCCCGGTCGACGAGATTCCGCAGCACTCCGGCCGCACCCTGCAGACGGTCGTGCGAGTTGGTGCCGTGGAACAGCTCGTCGAGCAGGAAGAGCAGGGGCTGCGTGGCGGCCATGTCGGCCAGTTCGCGGATGCGTGAGATCTCCGCGAAGAATCGCGAACGTCCTTCCTGCAGCGAATCCTGGATCCGCAGGGTGGCGCCAAGGGCGAGCGGTGAGACGCGCAGCGACGCCGCGCGTACCGGAGCCCCGGCGAGCGCGAGCACGGCGTTGATCCCGACGGTTCGCAGCAAGGTGCTCTTGCCGGACATGTTCGAACCGCTGACCACCAGCAGTTGTGCCGTCTCGCCGAGCGAGACGTCGTTGCGGATCATGCCTGCCGCCGGCAGCAGCGGGTGGCCAAGCCCCGTCCCGACGAAGAGCCCGCGTGACAATCCGGGTGGTGGTGCCGCGAGTTCGGGCAGCGGATCATCGGGATGCTCGTATGAATAGGCAGCCAGCGACGACAGCGCCTCGAATTCGCCGACGGTCAGGAGCCAGCTCTCGACGTGGCCTCCGTAGGTCGCGCGCCAGCGCTCGACGGCGATGGCGAGGTGATCGTTCCACATCACCACCGCCGCAATCGGCGTGAATATCAGGTTGTGGGACCAGCCATGCATTTCCGCGTAGCGGTACAACCGGCGGATCGCGGCAGACGCATGAACGCCCGACGTGCGGAGCCGGTGCTGGAGCTCCGCGAGTACAGGCGCCTGAAACGACTCGCGCTCGAGCAGTTCGAGCGCCGGTCGCAGGACGTCGAGCTCGCGTACGGAGCCGTCGGCTCGTCGCAGCACCCGTTCGACGTTGTCGCCGTGGAAGTGCTGATAGACGGTGCGAATGACCGCCGCCAGCACCAGCGGCGACAGCGAGTTGGCGACGATCGCGGCCGCGACCAGCGCGACCATGACGATGGTCAGCGTCACGATTGCGGCCGTTCGCGCGCTGGTGGCAAAAAGTGCCGGCGCGGCCGCCCAGGCGGTCAACGCGTCAGGATTGACCTCGCTGCGGACCTGGGTGCCGGCAAGCGCCAACGCCTCGCGCAGATCGAGTGCCGGCCGCAACTCCTCGAGCGCGTCATGTCGTCCGCGCACGGTTGCGATCGCTGCCGGCTGCTTCAACCAGGCAGCAAGCGTTTCTTCGCCGGCGCGCGTCCGGCCAATCGACAGCAGCTCGAACAGCGATCCGCGGCCGAAGAGATCCAGGTCGGTTGCGTAAGGGTGGGTATCGTCGCGAAACCGATCCCCTGGCTCGCCGTTCCCCGCCCAGCGTTCGGCGAGCCGCGCCAGGCCGTGATCGTAAAAGGTAACCAGGCGCGCGGCGGCGCTGCGCGCGCGCAGAACCCGATCATGGGAGGTGAGCAGGAAGGCGAACACGAGGCCCGGCAGCGCCAGCCACCATCCCGAAACATGCGCCTTCCACGCGAGGACTCCGACGACAACCGCCGCGGCAAAGGTCGCGAGGCGTGCATAGGCGAGGTGCGAGTCCTGGCGCGATCGGCGCTCGTGCGCAGCCGCCCACGTCGCCCTCCGGGCGGAGTATTCCCCGGCCGGGGACGGCGGATCGGCGCGGCGAGTCACGCCGCCATTGTGTGCTAGCTCCATCGTGCTGGTGTCTGAAGTATGTAGTAGTACAAAATAAATATAGGATGAAACAAATAAGGATCGCTGGACGATCCGCCGTCGACATCAGCCGGGCGGTTGAGCAGGCGATTCACGCCGGGCAGCTTGCTGCCGACCAGGTGGTGCCAACCGTCCGCGAACTCGCGGCCTCGCTGAAGGTGAGCCCCGCGACGGTCGCCGCCGCATACCGCGCGCTTCAGGCCCGCGGCCTGCTGGTTGGCCAGGGCCGTCGTGGCACCCGCGTCCGCGGCCACGTGCAGCCCCACGCGCGGGCGGTGGCGCGGCCAGTGGTACGCGAGGGGCTGTTCGATCTCGCCACGGGGAATCCCGATCCCGAGTTGTTGCCGTCGCTGGACGCAGCCCTGCGAGCGCTCGCCGGCGTGCAGACGTTTTACGACGCGGCGCCGGAGGTGCGGGCGCTGACCACCTTCGCGCGTGCCGAGTTCGCGGCCGACGGTATCAACGCCGAATCGCTCGTCGTGACCAGCGGCGCGCTCGACGCCATCGAGCGGATTCTCCGCGAGCATGCGCGCCCGGGCGATCACGTGCTCATCGAAGATCCGGTTGCACCGGCCATCCTCGACATCCTGACGACGCTGGGGATGGTCCCGGCGCCGGTACCGGTCGACGCTGAAGGTCCTCGCGTCGAACCCGTCGACGCGGCCCTCCGCCGGCGGCCGCGCGCGATGATCGTGACGCCACGCGCGCAGAACCCCACAGGGGCGGTGATCAGCCGCGCGCGCGCCATCGATCTTCGTCGTCTGCTGCGGGCGCAGCCGGAACTGCTGGTGATCGAAAACGATCCGTGTGCGCCGATCACGGGGGCGGCGCTCACGACGCTGACGGAGGACCGCCTTCACTGGGCGGCGGTGCGATCGACGTCGAAGTACCTCGGCCCGGACCTTCGCGTCGCGCTGGTCGCCGGCGATGCGCTGACCCTGGCACGCGTGCGCGGCCGCCAGGCGGCCGGGCCGCGATGGGTCAGTCGTCTCCTCCAGCATCTGGTCCTGTCACTCTGGTCGGATCCGGCCAACGGACGTCGTCTGGCGCGCGCCGCTGATGTCTATGCTTATCGCCGGGGAGCGTTCGTGCAGGCGCTGGCGGCGAACGGCGTCACCGTCAGCGCGGTGTCCGGATTCAACGTGTGGGTGCCGGTGCGCCACGAAGCGACGATCGTTCAACAGTTATCCGACCGCGGATGGGCGGTCGCGCCCGGCGAACGGTTTCGGCTGCAGGCGGCTCCGGGCATTCGCGTCACCACATCGGTGCTGGAACCGGCGGATGCGATTCGGTGTGCTTCCGACCTGGCCGAGGCGTTGCAGCGGCAGGGAGGTCCGGCGCTGGCGTAGCTGCAAGGCCGGCGTTGAGGAAGCGAACGACTGGTGCGACCGCCCGGAATGTGGCCAGGAGTTCTCGATAGAAAGCGCGAGTGGTGGCGAATTCCGCTTCGAACTCCCGGCCGGCGAGGAACTGCTTGAACTGCAGGTAATGGGCGGCCGGATGATCGGCGGCGTAGCCGCGCGGCACCCGTGACAGACGCTCGCCCTCGAGTGTTCCCACGGCTTGCCGAAACGCCGGCGTCGTGACCAGTCGATGCAACCGGGGGTGAGTGGAGGCGATCTGCGCGCGGATCGACTGCAGCTGTGGATTCGACGGCATGTAGAGACCGCCTCCCATCCAGACCCACGCCGGCGCGACTTCCACGTACAGTCCGCCGCCCGCGCCCTTGGGCACGCCGCGCATCGGAAACCGGGCGGAGACGTGTGTCTTCAGCGGCGACTTGTCCGCGCTGAACCGCGTATCGCGGTAGACGCGATGGAGCGACACCTTCGGCTCGGCGATGAACTCCGGGGCAAAGCGGCTGAAGTCGATTGCCAGCTGGTCGATCAACGCGATCATCGGCTGGCGTACCTCGGCCTCGTAGCGCGCCTTGCGCTCACGGAACCACTCACGATCGTTGTTCCGCTTCAGCGCGCGCAGGAACTTCAGCGTCTTGATGGTGAACGGCGACGTCATGGTTGCGATCGTAACAACTCTCGACCGGCTGCCGGCTGCCGACTACTGACCCCACACCATCAACCAGCTAAGATGATTTGCTGAATCATGGCCAAGTCGCGCAAGAATCCATCGCTCTTCGACGCTCCCCAACCTGACGCGGCTGCGACGCCGCCGTCCGGCGGATCGACCGACGGGGTTGCCCTGCACGAAGCGGCGCAGACGCGATATCTGAACTACGCCCTCTCGGTGATCACGTCGCGCGCGCTGCCGGATGTGCGTGATGGGCTGAAGCCGGTGCAGCGCCGCATCCTCTTCTCGATGTGGCAGAAGAACCTGACAGCCGACGCGAAGCACCGGAAGTGCGCGACCGTTGTCGGCGATGTGATGGGCGGTTATCACCCGCACGGTGACGCCGCGCTCTACGAGGCGCTGGTGCGCATGGCGCAACCGTTTTCGCTGCGCTATCCACTGATCGATGGCTCCGGCAACTTCGGATCGCTCGACGGTGACGGCGCCGCGGCGATGCGGTACACGGAGTGCCGCCTGGCACGCATCTCCGACGAGATGCTGGAGGAGCTCGATCGCGACACGGTGCACTTCCGGCCGAACTACGACGGCACGAAGACCGAACCGGTCGTCCTGCCGGCGCGGATCCCGAACCTGCTGATCAACGGGACCACCGGGATCGCCGTCGGCATGGCGACGAACATCCCGCCGCACAACCTGTCGGAGATCTGCACGGCGTTGATCCGGCTGCTCGACAATCCGGAATTGAGCAGCCTGCAGTTGTGCCGCTGGGTGAAGGGACCCGATTTTCCAACCGGTGGACAGATCCTGAATTCTCCAGACGAACTCAAGGAGATCTACAAGACCGGTTCAGGGAGCGTCCGTCTGCGCGCGACGTGGGAAGAAGGGCCCGAGACCCGCGCCGCGAAGACGGTTTACATCACCAGCATCCCGTACACGGTCAACAAGGCGGCACTGGTCGAACGCATTGCCGACGTCGTGCTGTCGCGCAAGCTGCCGCCGCTCGTCGACGTCAGGGACGTGTCGACCGACGACGTGCGGATCGCGCTGGAACTGAAGAAGGACGCCAACCCGCCGATGGTGATGGCGTACCTGTTCAAGAACACGCCGCTGCAGACCAACTTCGCCGTCAACCTGACGTGCCTGGTCCCCACCGAGAACGCAGAGGTCGGCCGGCCCGAGCGGCTCGATCTGCACTCGATGCTCCACTACTTCCTGCATTTCCGGTTGGAAGTGGTCACGAGACGACTCGAACACGAGCTCGAGGCGCTGCGCAAGCGGATGCACGTGCTCGAAGGCTTCGAGAAGGTCTTCGACGCGCTCGACGAGATCATCAAGATCATCCGCAAGTCCGAAGGCAAGGCGGACTCGGCGGAGAAGATCATGAAGCGTTTCGAGCTCGACGCCGAGCAGACGGACGCGATCCTGGAACTGAAGCTCTATCGGCTCGCGAGGCTCGAGATTCTCGTCATCCAGAACGAGCTGGCCGACAAACGGAAGCGGTCCCGGCAGATCAGCGGTCTGCTGAAGGACGAAGAGGCCCGCTGGAAGGTTGTGCGCGAAGAGCTGGAGGAGATTCAGGAGAAATACGGCAAGGGCGACAAGCGGCGCACGCTGATTGAATCGGAAGAGGACGTCTCCTTCACCGAAGACGACTTCATCGTCGAGGAAGACAACGTCGTGATCGTGTCGCGCGACGGCTGGGTGAAGCGGCAGAAGGAAGTGAAGGATCTGTCGACGACGCGCCTGCGGGAAGGCGACACGGTGCTGGCGGCGGTGCCGGGGAGCACGCGCGCCACCGTGGTCTTCTTCTCCAGCCTCGGCACCGCGTACACGGCGCGCATCATCGACGTGCCCGCGTCGACCGGTTACGGTGAACCGATCCAGAAGTTGTTCAAGCTGCGGGATCGCGAGCGGATTGTCGGGGCCTACAGTCTCGATCCGCGCGTGGGCGGCGACATCAAGACGCGCAAAGAGGGCCAGCCGCCGCCGGTGCACGCGCTGGCGGTGACGAGCGACGGCTATGCGCTGCGCTTCAGTCTGGAACCGTTCGTCGACGCGAGCACACGCGCGGGACGCCGGTTCGCGCGGCCGTCGGAGGGCGTCGAAGTGGTCGGCGTCGAGAGGATCACCGGCGACGAGACGGTGATCGTTGCGACGGCCGAAGCGCGCGGACTGCTGTGCAGCGCTGAGGAGATCAACTACCTGTCCGGTCCCGGCAAGGGCGTGATTCTGATCAAGCTGTCGGAGAAAGACGATCGCGTGCTCGGCTTCCTCGCCTCACGCGGCGAGCGCGACCTCTTGCGCGTGGAAACCAGTCGCGGCGCGGAGCAGACGATCAGCAGCGCCAAGTACGAGGTCACCGGTCGCGGCGGCAAGGGCCGCGAGCTCCTGCAACGCGGCCAGTTCACGCGGATCATTCCGAATGAGGTCGAGAACCCGCAGCCGCTGGAATCGTGAGTTCTCTCGTAGGGGCCGGCCGTCGTGGCGCCTTTCCGTGACAGGCGGCTGCCGTGCCCGTTTGACCGTCCCCGCGCTATACTGAACCGACCGTCCCGGATCCTGCCGCTCGACCACTTTCAACCGCGCCACCGGGCGCCCTGAGCGGTAGTTGACGAAAAACCTTCCGGGACCCAGAGTCCGACCCCTTGTCCGCCGACGCTTGAGCGGAGGGCGGGAAGCCGGACACCACGACAACATCGTGGTCAACGCCACGAGACCGTGGCGATCGAGTAAATGAACACCACAACTGAATCCATCGCACGCAGTACGCGTATTGCCGTTTTCATCGACTTCGACAACGTCGAGATCGGCGTCAAGAGCACCATCGGCGGCCAGTTCGACATCGGCCTGGTCCTCGAAGCGATCAAGGAGCGCGGCGAAATCGTCACCAAGATCGCCTACAGCGACTGGAAGCGTGCCGGCGACTACAGCCGTATCCTGACGCAGCACGCCATCCGGATGGTGCAGCGCAGCTTCACCCCGGGCGGCGACAAGAACGGGGCGGACATCACCATGGCGCTCGACGCGCTGGAGATGGCCTTCACCCACGACCACATCAATGCCTTTGTCATCGTCGGCGGCGACAGCGACTTCATTTCGCTCGTCGAAAAACTGAAACAGTACGGCCGCAAGGTCATCGTCGTCGGCGGGCGGCAGTTCACCAGCCTGACGATGCAGAAGAACTGTCACGAGTTCATCGCCTACGAGAACCTCGTGAACATCAACCGGCCGGCCAGGCACGCCGACCGCGGGAGCAAGAAGGACCAGAGCGACGGCCGCATCGTGAAAGCCTTGCCGCTGGTGAAGCGCGCGCTGAAGGTGTTGTCGGATCGCGAAGTCACGCCGCAGCTGGGATTGCTCAAGAGCACGCTGCTGCAGCTCGATTCCACCTTTTCCGAACGGGACTACGGTGGCAGCAGCTTCCGCGACTTCATGGAGAAGGTGGCGCTCACCGGCGCGGTCACGCTGAAGCAGGCGGGCCGCAGCATGCTCGTCGAGCCGAATGACGACGTGCTCGCGACGGTCACCGGCAGCACGCCGGCCGCAGCCGCCGCTGCCGCCGCCGCGGCGGCGGAGGAAGCTGAAACTCCGGACGAGGCTGCTGCCACTGCTGTCGCATTTGCCCCCGCAGGCACGGACGAGGACGAAGAGGAATCGCTGCCGGCCTCTCCGATGACGATGCAGGATGGCATTCGCGCGGTGCAGCAGGCCTTCACCCGCAGCCAGACCCCGCCGCGCTGGCCGATGTATGTGCGACAGGCCAAGCAGTTCCTGCGGAACGCGATCGAGAACTTCGACGAACGCAAGTACGGCTTCGCCTCGGTCGTCGATCTGCTGCGTGCGGCCGGGAAGGAAGGTGTATTGCGCATCGAGCGCGATCGCCACGGCGCCGTGCGCGTCTTCCCTGGTGTCAACCTCGAAGCGAAGGTCACGTCGCCGACCTATGTACCCGAAACGATGGTCGATGAGACCGAAGAGACGGTGGTCGAGGCGCCGGGCGATGCGGACGTCGAAGAGACGGTGTCGGCGGAGCCGGTCAACGAGCCAGAATCCGTGGCCGAGCCGCCGATCGTCGATGGCGAGGTGGCCGGTGCCGACGAAGATGAGGAGTCGTTCCCGGAGGATATCAACGGCAACACGATCGCGCCGACGAAAAAGTCGGCGGGTCGCAAGCGCAAGGCCGCCGCTCCTCGCGCGCCGCGCGCGCCGCGGGCGGCCAAGGCCGCGAGGCCGCGGGCGCGGAAGTCATCGCGTTGAGGTGTTGATCAGCAGTTCGGTGTAGCCGCGCTGCGGTGTCCATTGAATTCGCCGCAGCGTGGCAGCGCCGGTGCGCACGTAGATCAGGATCTCGTCGTAGCCGGCGTGCTCCCTCACGATGGCGCGGCGCATCGAGTACAGGTCGGCGTCCGATCGCGCATCGACGTACACCGCCATCAGGTGCTGCGCCGTCGTCGTCTTGGTGATGATCCAGGATGGGCGCGCCGGCGCAGAAGATGACATGCCCGCGACGAACAGCAGGAGCATGGTCGACGACGTGAGGCCGCCGATGAGGAACTTCGTACCGCGGTAGCGTACAACCGATTCCCGATTCCCGATTCCCGATTCCCGATTCCCGATTCCCGATTCCTGATACCTTCGTCCCTGTCCGTGTCCAATTACACAGCTAAAGACATCACCATCCTGGAGGGGCTCGAGCCCGTCCGCAAGCGTCCCGGCATGTACATCGGCGGCGTCGGGAGCGCTGGCCTGCACCATCTCGTCTGGGAGATTCTCGACAACGCCGTCGACGAGGCGATGAACGGCTACGCCTCGAACATCGTGGTCACGCTGCACCAGGACGGCAGCTCGATCACGGTAGCGGATGACGGCCGCGGTATTCCCGTCGACAAACATCCGGCGACGAAGAAGAGCGCGCTCGAAGTGATCTTCACCGTGCTGCACGCCGGCGGAAAGTTCGAGCAGGGGAACTACAAGACGGCAGGCGGCCTCCACGGCGTCGGCGCCAGCGTCGTCAACGCGCTCTCGATGGACTTGCGCGCGAGCGTCCGGCGCGATGGGTCGCTGTGGGAGATGTCGTTCAAACGAGGGCATCCGGCCGGGCCGCTGAAGAAGGCCGGAGCCGCCAAGGGCACCGGGACGACGGTGTACTTCCATCCCGACCCGACGATCTTTCCGAAGATCGAATTCGATCCGGCCCTGATTCGTGAGCGGCTCGAAATCGTCAGCTACATCCACAAGGGGGTGAAGGTCACTTTCGAGGACGAGGCGGCCGGGACGAAGGCGGTCTTCCAGCACCAGGAAGGCCTGTCCGACTTCCTGAAGAAGATCGTCGCGGAACGGGGCGCGAAGCCGGTGCACGAGTCGGCGTTCGTCCTCGAGCGCGACAGCGGCCCGCGTCTCGATCTCGTGCTGCAGTGGACCGAAGCCACCGACGAGCACATTCGCAGCTACGTCAATGGCATTCCGACGGGATCCGGCGGCACGCACGAGAACGGTCTGCGCGCGGGCCTCGGCAAAGCCGTTCGCAACTATATCGACACGCACGCTCTGTCGCCGAAGGGCGTGACGCTCACGGCCGAAGACATCCGCGAAGGACTGACCGGCGTGCTCAGCATCTTCATCGCGGAGCCGCAGTTTCAGGGTCAGACGAAGGATCGTCTCAACAACCCCGAGGTGACCTCTATCGTCGATTCGGCTGTGCGACCCGCGCTCGAGCACTGGCTGAACACGAACCGTTCGGTGGCGGAATCGATCGTCGCCCGCATCATCCTGGCGGCTCGGGCGCGCGAAGCGAGCCGGGCGGCGCAGGCCGAAGTCACGCGCAAGACGGCGACGACGGGCCGGCTGAATCTGCCGGGCAAGCTCAGTGATTGCACGCACGCCGGCCGCGAAGACACCGAACTGTTCGTCGTCGAAGGCGATTCAGCCGGTGGTTCCGCGAAGCAGGGGCGCGATCGCGCCAGGCAGGCCATTCTGCCGCTGCGTGGCAAGGTGATGAACACCGAAGGCATGGCGCTCGCGAAGGTGCTGGAGAACAAGGAGCTGGCCGATCTCGTCACCGCGCTCGGCTGCGGTCTCGGCAAGAACTTCGATATCGGTCGCCTGCGTTATGGCCGCATCATCATCCTGGCGGATGCGGACTCTGACGGTCATCACATCGCGACGCTGCTCCTGACATTCCTCTATCGGCACCTGCCGGAGCTGATCAAGGGCGGCAAGGTATTTCTGGCGCAACCGCCCCTCTATCGCATTGACATCGGCAAGGACACCTACTGGGCGCTGGACGATGGGCATCGCGACCGTTTGCTGAAGCTGTATGGCAACGGTCGCAGTCATCCGGAGATCACGCGGTTCAAGGGACTCGGCGAGATGATGCCGAAGGTGCTGTGGGAGACGACGCTGAATCCGAGAACGCGCCGCCTGCTGCGCGTCGACATCTCCGATCAGATCGTGACCGATCGCATCATCAACGAGCTGATGGGCAAGGACGCGTCCGCCCGCTTCCGCTTCATCATGGAGCGAGCCGAAGACGCGCAGGAACTGGACGTCTAGAACATCCGGGAATCGCACTGCTTTGTGAATTAAGATTGCGGTTCCCGTGTCCCAGGTAGCCGCGAGGAAACCCGCACGTACGTTCGATCGTTCGATCATCGATGGTCCCATCGGTCCGGCCGTGTGGAAGATCGCATGGCCGACGATGCTGCAGAACGTGATTGCGGGGCTGCAGGGTGTCATCGACCAGGCGATGGTCGGAAACTTCGTCGGTGCGCAGGGTAACGCGGCGCTCGGCGACAGCTGGCAGATCATCCTCGTCGTCGTCGTCTTCCTGAGTTCGATGTTCACCGGAATGGGCGTGCTGGTGGCGCGCTTTGCCGGTGCGAATGAGTCCGACAGGGTCAATCGCGTCGTCTATCAGGCATTCATCGCGGCGTTCTCGCTCTCGATCCTGCTGGCGGCGATTGGCTATTTCGCCGCGCCGACGCTCCTCGACATCATCAACGCCGCTCCCGAGGTCCAGCACGAAGCGTTGCCCTTCCTGCGAACCATGTTCATGGGCATCTTCGGCATGATGATGTTCTTCATGCTGAGCGGCGCGTTCCGCGCCGCCGGCGACGCGCACACGCCGCTGCGCCTGGGCCTGTCGATGACGGTGCTGACGATCTGCTTCAACGTCATCCTGATTCCGAAGCTCGGCACCATCGGCGCGGCGTTCGGGACGATTGCCAGCAGCACGACGGTGTCGCTTTACGGGATGTGGCGAATGACGCGGCCGTCGTCGGTGATCCATTTCGAACGCGGAATGGACAAGAGCATCGATTTCACGATCATTCGATCGCTTTTCAAATTCGGCCTGCCGACGGGCGTGCAGGGAATTGCCATGAACGTCGGCGGCGTGCTGATGCTGCGCTTTGTCGGCTCGCTCGAGCAGAGCGTCGCGGCCCAGGCGGCCTATACGGTCTGCTACACCCAGCTGTTTTCGCTGATCACCTGGACCTCGAATGGCCTGCTCGGCGCATCGGCGACGATCGCCGGCCAGAACCTCGGCGCCGGGATCCCGGAGCGCGCGAATCAGGGTGTTCGCGTCGCATCCCGCATTGGCCTCGCCGTCGCCGCGATCGTCGGATTGGCGTTCGTCACGATGCCGCACCTGCTGCTGGCAATCTTCGGGATGAAGGATCCGGAAGTGCTGGCGCTGGCGCAGCAGCTCCTGTTCTATCTGAGTATCTCGGGCCTCTTCATCACCGTGGCCCTGAGCTACACCGGCGGTCTGCAGGGAACCGGCGACACGCGCAGCCCGCTCTACATCTCGGTGATTTCACAGGTCATCGTCCCGCTCGGCCTGTGCACGATCTTCCAGGCCACCCGCGGCCTTCAGCCAGCGGATATCTGGATGGCGATCGTTGTCGGCCACATCACCCGATGCACCCTGTCATGGCTCCGGTTCCGTCAGGGCAAATGGCGGGATATCCGGGTGGATGTGGGGACTGCTCGGTCATAACTCCCAACTCCCAACATCTAGCGCGCGGCCAACTCCGAAGGTGCTGCTTAGCGGCTTCTGTTGCGGATTACGGTCGCCATGATCCGAATAAGCTCCACTGATTCGTGAATTACAGGGTCACGTTCTGCACCGAGTAGATCGCACTCCCGCAGGACGCGGAGCCGGAAGCGCGTCTCTTTGGCCTCGCGAAGCGCGATTTTCTGGTTTGCGAGAGTGTCCCGGTCACTCGAGCCGTCGTCGCTCTCTTCGTAGTTGGCCCCGGCCGACGTGCCGGCTTTCAGCAGTTGGTCAGAAAGTGAAAAGGCGATCGGCCCGCGAGTGTGCAGGTACTGCACGACGTGAACGATGAGGCATGCGAACTCGAATCACGTCCGCCGGTCGGGCCTGGCAAGGCTCGCCCCACGCTCGCGGCCGGTGTCCGTGAGGCCGCGGATGCGAATAAACGCTGGCGCAGATCGTAGGGAGCCGACGAGTGCCATTCAGATGTACCGATGCTCTATGCATCAGCACTGCCGCACGCATGCATCGTTGGGAGTTGGCTCGAACGAAGCGGTTGGGAGTTGGGAGTTAAGATCCTTCAATGTCCGCGCGCATCCCTCCACCCCTCAACGAACCGAATCTGTCCTACCTCCCGGGCTCACCTGAACGCGCGGCGTTGAAGGCGGCACTGAAGCAGATGGCCGCCGAGCGTGCGGATATACCGGTGATCATCGGCGGCAAAGACATTCGTACGGGACGGACGCGTCAGACGGTCATGCCGCACGACCATCAGCACGTGCTCGCCGACTGGCACGCTGCGGATGCGATGCAGGTCCAGCAGGCGATCGATGCGGCGAAGCATGCGCAGAAGGAGTGGGAGCGGTGGCCGTTTCAGGAACGTGCCGCGGTGTTCCTGCGCGCGGCCGAACTGCTGACGACGACGTGGCGGACGACGCTCAATGCGGCAACGATGCTGGGACAGTCCAAGACGGCGTTCCAGGCAGAGATCGATTCCGCGTCGGAGTTGATCGATTTCTATCGCTTCAACCCGGCGTATGCCGAGCAGCTGTATGGCGAGCAGCCGATCAGCAGCCACGGCATGTGGAATCAGCTCGACTACCGTCCGCTCGAGGGGTTCGTCTACGCGGTCACGCCGTTCAACTTCACGTCGATCGCCGGCAACCTGCCGACGGCGCCGGCGTTGATGGGCAACACCGTCGTGTGGAAGCCGGCGTCGAGCGCGATGCTGAGCGCGTACTACATCATGCGGCTGCTCGAGGCGGCAGGCCTGCCACCGGGCGTCATCAACTTCGTTCCTGGCGATCCGGTCGAGATCTCCAACCTGGTGCTGGATTCGCCCGATCTCGCAGGCATCCACTTCACCGGCAGCACCGCGGTCTTCAACAGCATGTGGAAGAAGGTCGGCGACAACACCGGCCGCTACCGCAGTTATCCGCGGCTGGTCGGTGAGACCGGCGGCAAGGACTTCATCATCGCGCACGCGTCAGCGGACGTGCAGGAGCTCGCAGTGGCCGTGGCCCGCGGTGCCTTCGAGTATCAGGGCCAGAAGTGTTCCGCGGCCAGCCGTCTCTACGTTCCTCAATCGCTGTGGCCGGAGGTTCGCGATCGCGTCATCGCAATGATGCGCGAGATGCGGATGGGCGACGTGCAGGACTTCCGCACGTTCCTCGGGGCCGTGATCGATCGGAACTCGTTCACGAAGATCGGCAGTTACCTCGGCGATGCCCGAAAGAACGCCACGATACTCCAGGGCGGAACCGCAAGAGACGAGACCGGGTTCTTCGTTGAGCCGACGCTCATTGAAACGCGGGACCCGGCGTATCGCTCGATGTGCGAGGAGATCTTCGGTCCTGTGCTGACGGCGTATGCGTATCCCGACGATCAGTGGCGCGAGACGCTGGCGGTCGTCGATCGCACGTCGCCGTATGCGCTCACCGGCGCCGTCTTCAGCCGCGATCGAGCGGCGATTCACGACGCGTCCATGCTCCTGCGGAACGCCGCCGGCAACTTCTATATCAACGACAAGCCGACCGGAGCGGTCGTGGGCCAGCAGCCGTTCGGCGGTGCGCGGGCATCCGGCACGAACGACAAGGCTGGATCGAAACTGAATCTGGTGCGGTGGGTGAGCGCGAGAACGATCAAGGAGACGTTCTCGCCGCCGCGCGACTATCGGTATGCGTACATGAGCGAAGCGTAGCGCCGCCGGTACCGCCGGCCGTTTATTCGATCTTAATCAGATCGATGTCGAACACCAGCATGCCGCGCGGGTTGCCGGGCTCTCCCTTGTAGGCGAGATCCTGCGGGATCCAGAAGCGGGCGCGCTCGCCTTCCACCATCTGCGGCAGCGCGATCGTCCAGCCGCGAATGACGCCGCCCCCAAGATCGAATGTCGACGGCGTTCCGCGAGCCACCGAGCTGTCGAAGACCTTGCCGTCGGTCGTCCAGCCCGAATAGTGAACCGTGACTTTGCTGAACTGTGTCGGGTGGCGCTGACCGGTGCCCTCACGCAGGACCTTGAACGACACGCCTTCGGGCGTTTTCTTCGCGTCGGCGGGCGGTTCCTTCACGTCGGGCGGCGCAATCATCGGCGACAGCCGCGTGTCGAGCAGCTCGATGTCGAAGACGACCGTCCCCTTTGGCTTGCCGGCGGCGCCCTTGTAGGCGAGGTTCTCGGGAACCCAGCAGCGACGCGTCTCGTGCAGTTGCATCAACGCCACGCACTCCCGCCACCCGGGCAGCGCCTTGTTCAAGGGAAACATCGACGGCTTGTCGCGCGTGATCGAGCTGTCGAACATCCGTCCATCGCTCGACCAGCCGGTGTATTGCACGGTGACGACGTCGTTGGCTGACGCCTTTTCAGCGCTGTCACCCGCTTTGATGACCCGTGAGATGAGACCCGATGGGCTCTTCACCGCATCCGCCGGCGGCATGGTCAGATCCGCGGGCGGAGCGAATGCATTGACGGGAATCGGCGTCTGCGCGGCGGCGCTGAGTGCCACCGCGCCCATCGCGAGGGCGAGCAGGAAAGTGCGCATCAGCTTTCGATCAGCAACTGGCCGGGGTCTTCGATGTATTCCTTGATCTTCACCAGGAACTGCACTGCCTCGCGGCCGTCGACAATGCGATGGTCGTAGGAGAGGGCGATGTACATCATTGGCCTGATCTCCAGCTTACCGGCGATCGCAATCGGCCGCTCCTGGATCTTGTGCAGACCGAGGATGCCGACCTGCGGCGGATTCAGGATCGGCGTGCTCATCAACGAGCCGAAGACGCCGCCGTTGGTGATGGTGAACGTGCCGCCCTGCAGGTCCTCCAGCGTGAGCGTGCCATTCTTCGCGCGGTTGGCGAAGTCGCGAATTGCCAGCTCGATCTCGGCGAACGACAGCCTGTCCGAGTCGCGAATGACCGGAACGACGAGTCCACCTTCAGCCCCCACGGCCATGCCGATGTCGTAGTAGTGCTTCAGGACGATTTCGTCGCCCTGAATCTCGCCGTTGACCGGCGGGAACGCACGCAGCGCCGCCACGCTTGCCTTGACGAAGAACGAGGCGATGCCGAGGCCGACGCCGTGCTGCTTCTGGAACGCTTCCTTCCGGCGCGCGCGCAACGCCATCACCGCGGTCATATCGACCTCGTTGAACGTAGTGAGCATCGCCGCGGTGCGCTGCGCCTCGACGAGGCGACGGGCGATCGTGGCGCGCCGCTTCGACATCCGCTGCCGGGTTTCCGAGCGGTCTCCGGGCGCGCGCTTCACAGGCGGTGCCGGTGGTGCGACTCGCGCTTCGCGTGCCGGCGCGGCAGCAGGTGCCGGTGTCGCAGGAGCCGGGGTGGAACCGCCCATGGCGTTTTTGACGTCCTGCTTCATGACGCGGCCGGCGTTGCCCGACCCCTGGACGTTACCGAGGTCCACGTCGTGCGCCTTCGCGACGTTCCGCGCAGTCGGCGTCGAACGCGGCTCTTCCGCGGCGGGTGCTGGCGCGGGCGGCGCCGCGGGCGCAGCAGGTGCGGTGGCCTGTGCGGCCGCGGCACCGTTGCCGGCCGGCGCTGCCTTGGCCTGAGGCGCGGCGTTCTCGTCGAGCACTGCGAGCAGTTCGCCGATCTTGACGTCCTCGCCTTCCTGCCGCTTGATGCTGGTGAGCACGCCGGCACGATCGGCGTTCACTTCAAGGTCGATCTTCTCGGTTTCGAGCTCCACGACCGGCTCGCCGAGCGCAACCGCGTCGCCTTCCTTTTTCAACCAGCGGGCGACCCGCGCCTCGACAACGGATTCACCCAGTTCAGGGACGACGATATTGGACATTAGCGTTTGCTGCCTGTGAGACGACGAACGGGCTTCGACAACACCATCGAGCCTTCCGACGCGTGGCTCTCGAGGTCGAACGCCTGTTCGATCAGGACCTTCTGATTGAGCTGGTGCCACGCCGACGATCCTTCCGACGGGCTCGCGCTGCGCGTGCGGCCGATGTAGCGCAGCGGCGCCCGGTCGCCAATCAGCTCTTCGAGCAGCGGCCGCATGAATTCCCAGGCGCCCATGTTCTCGGGCTCTTCCTGCAGCCACACCACATCGTCCAGCGACGGATAGGCGGCGAGCACGTCGCCCAGCGCGACTCTGGGGAAGGGATACAACTGCTCGACACGCACGATCGCCACGTTCTTCGCGGCGGCGCGGCGTTCGCTGCTGATCAGATCGACGCAGACCTTCCCGCTGCACAACACCAGGCGCTTGACGCCCTTCGCGCGCGTCCTGGCCTCGGCGTCGTCGAGCACCGACTGGAACCGGCCATCCTCCAGTTCGCGCGCAGACGAGGCGACGTGCGGGTTACGCAGCAGGCTCTTCGGTGTCAGCACGAACAGCGGCAGCGGGTCGATCGTCAGCAGGGCGGCCTGCCGGCGCAGAAGATGGAAGTACTGAGCGGCCGTCGTGCAGTTGACCAGCCGCAGGTTGATGTCGGCGGCCGCCTGCAGAAAGCGCTCGGGGCGCGCACTCGAATGCTCGGGCCCGGCGCCCTCGTAACCGTGCGGCAGCAGGAACACGAGCGAAGGCTTCAGGCCCCACTTCGCCCGGCCGGAGGTGACGAACTGGTCCAGCATCACCTGGGCGCCGTTGATGAAGTCGCCGTACTGCGCTTCCCAGATGACGAGACGATTGGGCTCCTGGATGTTGTAGCCGAACTCGAAACCGATCGCGCCGTTTTCGCTGAGCGGACTGTTGTGAATCTCGAAGGATGCCCGGGACTGCGCGAACTCCTGCAGCGGAATGAACACCTTGCCGGTGTTGGCGTCGTGAAACGCCGCATGGCGGTGACTGAAGGTGCCGCGCTCGACGTCTTCGCCGGTCAGGCGGATCGGAATGCCGTCGGCCAGGATCGTGGCGAAGGCGAGCTCCTCCGCCGCGGACCAGTCGATGGTCCGCTCGTCGGGGTTCGCAAACATCGCTTTGCGCCGTTCACGGCCGCGCTCGAGTTTCTTGTGGAAGGTGAACCCCTGTGGTTCGGCGAGCAGCGCGTCGTTGATCGCGCGGAGCTCGGAGGTCGCGACGCCGGTCTGCGTCTTGCCGGCGATGCCTGCCGGTACCGGCTCAGGAATGGGCGCCACGAAGTCCTGTTCGGGCTTCAGCGACGCGAATGTTTCCTCGAGCTTGGTGAGGTGCTTCTTGACCAGCGCTTCCGAAATGTCAGGGGTGATCGTTCCCTGTTTGAGGAGCGAGTCGGCGAAGATCTCGCGCACGGTCGGATGAGTGCCGACTTTCTTGTACATCACCGGCTGCGTAAACGACGGCTCGTCGCCCTCGTTGTGGCCGTAACGGCGGTAGCCGATCAGATCGATCAGGAAGTCGCGGCGGAACCGTGCGCGATATTCCCACGCGAGACGCGCCGCTTCGAGACACGCGACCGGATCGTCCGCGTTGACATGAACGATCGGGATCTTGAAGCCGCGCGCCAGTCCGCTGGCGTAGCTGGTACTGTACGACTCGGTTGGCGTCGCGGTGAAGCCGACCTGGTTGTTGGCGATGATGTGAATGGTGCCGTCGGTGTCGTATCCGGCAAGACGCGACAGGTTCAGGGTCTCGGCGACGATGCCCTGCCCGGGGAAGGCGGCGTCGCCATGAATCAGGATCGGGAGGCAACTGGCGCCTTCGAAGCGCGGCTTGCCCGGCTGGTTGGCAACCGTTCCGGCGGCGCGCGCCATGCCGACGATCACCGGATTCACGGCTTCGAGGTGGCTCGGATTCGGCGCCATCGCGATGTGCATCTGGCCGCGCGGCGCGGCGGCACGGGCGCCGGCATGATATTTCACGTCGCCCATCCAGCCCTGGTCCAGTCGCAGCGTGTGCGCGTTCACCGGATCCTTGAACTCCGCGAGAATCTGCGAATACGGCTTCTGCAGGATGTGCGCGAGGACGTTCAGGCGCCCGCGATGCGCCATCCCGATCAGCGCGTGCCGCGTGCCGCTGTCGGCGGCGCCGCAGATGATCTCGTCGAGGATCGGCACCATCATGTCGACGCCTTCGACCGAGAAGCGCGTCTTCCCCGGGAACGTGCGCTGAAGGAAGCGCTCGAACACCTCGACCTGCGTAATCCTGGCAAGCAGGGCCGTCGAGTGCTTCTGGTCCATCGGCGGCAGGAAGCGGCCTGATTCCGCGGCGTTCCGCAGCCACTCGCGCTCTTCCGGAACGAACACGTGCGCGTAGTCGAAACCGGTGGTGGAGCAGTAGACGCGGCGCAGCTTCTCGATCGCTTCGTGCGCGTTGGCCGACGTTTCCGCTGCCAGACCGCCGACGACCGTCGACGGCAACTGCTTCAGGTCGTCGTCGGTGATGCCGTGGGCCCGGGGCGACAGGGACGGGTCGCCGATCGGCGTCGAGCCGAGCGGATCGACGCGCGCCGCGAGGTGTCCATACCGCCGAATCGATTCCGAGAGGTTGGCGGCGCCGACGATGACGCCGAGCTTTGCCGTGGGTGCGCCAGTAACCGCACCGGTATCCGTGGTATCAGTAGGAGTCCAGGATTCAAACGCCTTGCGGGTGGCGGGGTCGACCGATTCCGGGTTCTGCCGGTACCGCTCGTAGAGCTCAAAGACGTACGCGGCATTCACTCCCGCGAACTGGTCCAGATTCATAACCTTTCTATAGTACCCCAGCGCATCGATTCGGCATCCGGACGGTCGCCGTAAAGTGCGGAGGACAATACAGATCTGCACATGGTCCGGTTGATCGGTATCGACGTAGACGGCACATTGCTCGATAGTGACGGGCATCTGCCCGAGGCGAACCGCGATGCGATTCATGCCGCGGTCGCGGCCGGCATTCACGTGGCCCTCGTCACCGGCCGGAGTTATCCGTTTGCCCGTCCGGTCGCCGACCCGCTGCCGGCGTCGATCACTCTTATCGTCAGCAGCGGCGCCATCGAGCGGGCCACCGACGGATCGACATTGGCGCGCCGGCTCCTGGCCAGCGAGGTCGCGGCTGGCGTGCTCGAGGCCACGCGCGCGGTCCGTGAGCACACCGCAGTCATCTTCGATCGCGATGAAGCGCGGCAGATCGTGTTCGAGTCGATGGACTGGAGTCATCCGAACCGTCGCGGCTATTGGGAGCGCAATCACCGGCTGATTCACCAGCAGGTGCCACTCGAGGCATCGCTCGTCGAAGATCCAATTCAGGTGATGGTGAACGGCGACCCGCCGGCGATGCGTATGCTTGCGGAGTCGTTGCGGCGATCGGCAGGACCAGAGCACGCGCCGAAATATTCCGTGTCGCTGACGGAGTACATCCATCGTGATTTCTCGCTCGTCGACATCACCGCGCCAGCCGCGACGAAGGGTCGCGCGCTGCAGTGGCGCGCCGGGCAACTCGGGATCGCTCGTGAGGACGTGATGGCGGTGGGCGACAACTTCAACGACGTCGAGATGCTCGAAGCCGCCGGCATCGCCGTCGTCATGGGCAACGCGGATCCCGAACTGCGCCGCCGTGGATGGCACGTGACCGGGCATCAGAACGATGCCGGCCTGGCGCAGGCGATTCAGCGGTTTGCGTTGTAGATCGCGCGCGGCGACACGGCGCGTCTATAAAGCAAGACGCGCCCTACAGGTACCTGTAGGGCCGGTCTTGCTCTTCAGACCGGCTGGCGAATCGCTCGTAAGCCGACGCCCGCACGTTCTCAGGGATCAATGGAAATGTTCCCAGCACATGTTCGAAGTCCGCCGCTGACAAGCCGTAGAGGCGGGCCGCGATCGCCTGCAGTTCGTGATATTCCGCCGCGTTCTCGACGTCTGACGACCTCATGAGCGTCTGGGTCAGCGTTCGCAGTCGATCGAACTCGGGACGCTCGGGATCGACGAGCGGTACGGACAGACGTGACATCAGGCTGGCGGTGACGTGCGTGTTGACACGGAGACGAATCAGGTAGTTGGCGACGAAGCTGTTCAACAACCCGCACAAGACCTCCTGGTGTCCCAGAGGCAACGGCGTCTTGAGGCAAAACAGCGTGTGCGTCGTCACTGCGTGCGCGGGAACCAGTGCCGCAATCAGCGTCAGGCGATTGGTCGCGCTGGCCACATCGCGGTAGGCGAGCCGCATCCGGCGCGGCGCCCGGCGTGACACGACCGCCTCGACCGGCAGTACCAACGTGCTCTGCGCAAGGTCGACGCGAAAGGGTCCGATCTGTTTGCCCTCGAGCACCGGGCGCCCGCGAATGTGCCCGCCACGAGGAATGAACGCTGCGCGATCGTCGGTGGCATTCAACTCCCGCCCGAACTGCACGTTCCAGCCAGTGCCGGCGCCGAGCCACGGCACGGTCGCGGTGATGCGCTCGACGATCTGCAGGTCCCGTATCGACGCGAGTTCCGGTACGCCGAGGTCGTCGCTGCCCGAGAGCCGTTCGAGGAGGGGTCGGGAGATCAGCATCGCGCCGCGCTCGTGTTCGAGCCGCTCCACATCTGTCAGGCCGAAGCGGCAGGCGATCTGGCCGGTTGGCCGTCCATTCGTGGCCGTGAGCAGCGCGAATCGAACGCCGCGATGGATCGGAAAGATGCCGGCGCGATTGTCGAGGCCGGTGATCGAATCGACGTCGGCGTGGGTGAACAGATGGCGTCGTAGCGCTGCCGATCCGGCGTCACTGGCGATGCCTGACGGCAGGACGAGGCCGAGCCTCCCCCCCGGTCGCAGTAACTGCAGCGCGCGCTCGACGAACAACTGGTAGCGGTTCACGTGCGCTCGCGACTCGACGGAAAAGATGCCGGCCTCGCGAAAAAACGCCGTGGCGTCGTGCGCCTGCCGCTGCCGCGCGACGCGCGCGTCGCCGGTGCCGCTGTCGCCACGCACCATGTCCCATGGCGGATTGCCGAGGACGACGTCGAAGCCGCCGTCCGCGAACACCTCGGGAAAGGCGAGAGGCCAATGGAGAAACCGATGCTGCACGGCGATGTGTCCGGCCTTTACCAGCAACGGATCTGACACTGACTCCGGCAGCGCTGCTGCGTTGTTGAGGATGCGCTGCACGAGATCGGCAGATGTCGTGCGGTCAGGGGCTCGGCCGTCGTCCCAGAACCAGCCCGCGCACCAGAGATCGAGAACGCGTGTCCAGCGTCCGAGTGGCGAGGTCGCTGCGGCGAGCGCGTTGAGTGTGCGCTCCTTGTCGCGAACGATGGCCGCGGACTCATCCGGTTCGAGCGCGAGTCGTGTTCGGACGCGAACCGCCTCCGCCAACGCCGGCTCGAGCCCCGCGTTGTCAAACAGTGGCAGTGAACGGGTGGTGCGTTCATGACGACCGGGGACGCGGCTCGGGCGACGCTGGACGTCGGCGGGTGACGCGCCGATCAGGCTGTCGCCACTGACCAGGTGATGGTCGAGAAACGACAGTGGCTTATCGGCCGCAAGCGTCGCAAGCCAGAGCGACAGCCGACCCAGTTGCACAGCCATCGGATTGATATCCACACCGTACAGGCAGCGTGACGCGATCTCCCGGCGCAGCGCAGCGCGATCGGCAGTCGTCACATCACCTGCGTGCCACCGGCCTTCCGCAATCAGTGCATCCTCGACGGCCGCGGCGAGGAACCGGCAGGCAGCAACCAGAAATGCGCCGCTTCCCATCGCGGGATCGACGATGCGGAGGCGGAGAATGTCGGCGGCGGATCGCTGGCGCACCAGCGGAGTGAGCGTGCGGCGGACGAGATACGCCGTAACCGCGCGCGGCGTATAGAACGCACCACTCGACTTCCGGACGTCTCGCGTGCGCGTCAGCCGCATTGGCCCGGCGGCGGGCTCGTAGTCGAGCACCTGCTCGTAGACGGCCCCGAGTTGCTCGACGTCCAGATCGCGGTACGAGATACGAGCGCGCGCTCGTCCGGCGATGGCCGGCATGGCGCTCAACGCGACGACCGCGTCGCGCATGACGGTGTCGGCGATTGGATGCCGATCGAATGCCGAGGTGTAAGAGGGCGAGAACAGCCGCCCGTTGAACGCGGTGACCTTCAGCGCTCCAGCCGTGCAGCCGGCGTGTGCGAGCCGTGAAATGGCTTGCAGTGCCTGCCACAGGCCGCGATACGTCCGGCCCGCGAGCAGTTCGTCTACGATCGCGGCAAGGCTGTATCGATTGCGGTAGACGGGATGCCAGAGCGGCACCAGCGCGCGTGCTTCCGCGAACAACAGGAAGAGCACCCGATACAGCACTGTCAACGAATGCTCGAAGACGAGGCTCGCATCGACGCTGGCATGTCGTGTCTGTCTGGTTGCCAGGAGCAATGCCAGCGCATCGAGCACGCCGGCGCCGAGCGCCTTGCAGACGTCGACGCCATGGCGGGAAGAGAGGAGCACCGCCTCCTCGAGCGCGGGCGACGTATCGCTGACCGCGTCGGCGCGGAGCAGAGACCAGAGCAGTGACTGCGTGTCCTGGTCCTTCAGGCCGCTGACGAGATCGAATTCAACGTAATCCCGCGACCACGTACGACGTGCGTCCACCGCTCGTAACACCTGGCCGTTGCAGCACAGGCACCATCGCAGATCGTTGGCGATCGCGCCATGAACGGCCGATCGCCAGCAGCGATCGAGTGGTTCACCCCACGGCGTCGCGATCGTCAACGGTCCCGGACGCGACCGAACGCCCGTATGTATCCGTGTCGTGTCGCCGGAGTCGTGGCGCGCGTTGACGCGAAAGCCCAGATGTTCGAGCAGCGGGATGACGGCAACATCCGTGACGCTCCTGACGCCGGATGAAGGTCCCAGCGTCTCTTCGAGGCGTTCGGCATGGCGAGCAAACCTCGTGCGGACGTCCCTGGGAGGCGACACGAAGAGCGGAGAAGAGGGAAAGAGGTCGTTGGCGAAAGACGCGCTGATCAGCCGTCCGCGGATGTGCGGCGCCATTCACGGAAGCACGATGGCAAATCGAAGGGCCGGCGCTTCGGCGGCGAGGCCGGCGAGCCGCGCGAGCGTATCGAGGCGTGCGTTGCATCGGCCGAGTGCCTCTTCCAGCACGGCGGTCTGCGCGGCCGCACGGCGTTCCGTGCGATGGTCGAACAAGCCCGCCTGAAGCAAATCCGCCGCGATTCGCGCGTGCCGCTGCCGTACCAGTGTGACGATTGCCCGTTCGCGTGTCGCGGCAACCTGCAGCAGCGGCTCCAGTGTCGTACGGGCGCGTGACACGACGTGATCCGAAATCCCGGCAAGGACCTGCGCATGCTGTTCCCATGCGATCGCCGGTACTGCCGTCTCGACTGAACCAAAGATCTGCCGCGCGAATGGGCCGCCCAATCCGACCAACATCGACCACACCGGCACCCCGGCGTCATCACTCAGAACCAGCTCGAGCGCGAGGATCACCTGTCGCAACGGCTTTCGCCGGGATGTGGCGATGACTGGTCGCGGCGGAAGCAGGACCGCGGGTGCTGATATTCGTCGTGATACGTCGATGTGCGCGGCTTCGGCCGTGGCGCGGTCGCGAAGGTCCGGCCGGACGAACGTGCCGGCCGGTGCGGACGACGGTTCGGCAATGTCTGCACCGGTCATCACGGCGTCCGCGACGTCGAGTTCCGTCACCGGCTGCGTGAGCGCGTCCGCCGCTCGGGCCGCACGTTGGCGCAGGCGCCGGGCGACGTCGAAGTCGGCGGTGCCTGCGGCAACAAGCTGAATGGCGTGAACGCGGCGTTGCTGGCCGATGCGATCGACGCGGCCGATCCGTTGTTCGAGTCGCACGGGATTCCACGGCGCCTCGAGGCTGATGACGCAGCGACAGCGATGGTGAAGGTTGAGGCCCTCACTCGCGGCATCCGTGGCCAGCAGGACCTCGACGGCTCCGGCCGTGAACGAACGCTCGGCATCCGCGCGTTCCGCGCGTGCCATGCCGCCGTGGAGTTCGGCGATGAGCGGGCGGCGAGTACGAAGGTCCAGTGACTGCCTGAGCCGGACGAGGGTGTCGCGATACTCCGTGAAGATCAGCAATGGCTCGCGCGTTCGTCCGAGCAGCCTGTGCACCGCGCGCACTTTGCTCTCATCGCCCGAAGCCAGGCGAGCCAGCGACAGGATCCGCTCGAGGTAACGTTCTTCCTCATCGCTATTCTTCAGCGCCGGGAAGGCCAGGGCTGCCAATGGTTCATCGTCATCCACGGCGGCCATGTCGAAGGGCAACGCGAGCTGAGTGATCGAGAGCGGCCCCTCGCTTCGCAGCAGCGCGAGCCGTCGTTCGATCGACCGCTCCAGCGAGACGGCGCTGCTGGCCGCGCGGCGAAGGAGAATGCTGATCGCCAGCCGGGCGCCAGCCTGATTGCCGGTGGAATCCAGCCACGCACGCCGGGCGTACGCCAGCATCGCGTGGTGCATGTCGCGCTCGCCTGGCGAGGGCTGCACGCGCAGCCAGTGCATGTGCCGCTGCACCGGCATCCCGGCATCGGTTCGGGTTCGGCGAAACAGCAGCAGCGGAAAGCGGCCCTGTCGATCACCGATCGCGCACAGCCGGTTGAACGCGTCCGCGTCACCCGAATGGGGTGTTGCCGACAGCATGACGACGTGGCGTGCGCGCTGCGCCAGTGCGTCCGCCGCCGCAGCACGCTCCGACCTCGACGCGAGATTGTGCGCCTCGTCGAGCACGAGAACGTCCCAGACCATGCCCTCGAGCGCGCGCATCACTTCCGGGCGCTTCACGAAATCGACCGACGTCACGATCACCGGGGAGATCGCCCACGGATTGGCGGTGCCATCCACGGTCGATCCGATGCGGCCAATTCCGGCCGCATCGAGGATGCGGGTTTCGATGCCGAATCGCTGATGCAATTCGGCCTGCCACTGGATGCGCAAGGCTGCCGGACACACCACCAGCACGTGAACATCGGCCGTCCGCGCCATGACTTCCGCGACCACCAGTCCTGCCTGAATCGTCTTGCCCAGTCCTACTTCGTCAGCGATCAGCGCGCGACAGCCAAGGCCGATGTTGAAGGCAATCGCCGGTTCGAGCTGAAACGGCAGCACATCGATGCGCGCCCGTGCCGGCGTCCTCAGGGAATCGATCTGTGGCGTCGCCGACGCCAGCCACTGGCGCGCGATGAGGCGCCATTCGGCGCGCGAGACGGGTCGTGGCGTCGACGGCGAGATGAGCGCACTGACGGATTCAAACGGCAGCAGAAAGCCGGCCGCGGCGTTGGCGTTGTGCGCGTCGGCCCCGCGCACTTCCAGCAGCGTCGCGTCGGAGTGACGGGTCTGACGAAGGACCGTCCATCGCTCGCCGCGAATGCGCACCGCGTCGCCGGTTCGAAACCGTGGTTCGACGGCTTTCACGCCGGGAGCAATGTGCACGCCCTGTTCCCTGAACCGCTGGTGCGACTGTCAGTGACTTAGCGTCGCGGTGATGCAGAAACTGCGCGTCGTCTCGATGGCGGTGGTTGCGAGACCTGCAAAGCACGCCGATCTGAAGGTTGGCCTCTACGGGCCACGCGGCAGATACGCGTCGACGACGAGGACGATGGTGGAGACCGACCCTTCAGGTCGGCCTGGCCGGCAACGGCGAGTCGATCAGGCGGGCGACCGTGGCGCCGAGATGCGTCTCGGTGGCATCCCAGAATTCGGCCACGAGCGGATGACGATCGAGCACGCTCTGGACGATGGCGCGCTGGACGCCCCTGCCGCGGCCGTGAATCAGCCGGACCTCGCGCAGGCCGGCGTCGTGCGCCGCCGTGATGTATTCCTCGACGACCGATGCAATGTCGCGAGGAGCGAAGGCGTGCAGGTCGAGCGCCGGTTCGATCGGCACCCGGTGGGCCATGAGGAGATGTCGGCCTAGGCCGATTTCAATCCTGGCCTGGCGCCGGTGTGGGTGGCGGTGACGACCGTCTTGATGCCGCCGCGCACGGTGAAGTCGCCGACCACGGTCATCCGGCGCGGGTGACATGCCGCGACCAGGTCGTCGAGGATCTGATTGGTGACCGCTTCGTAGAAGATGCCGCGGTTGCGGAACTCGATGAAGTAGTACTTCAGTGATTTCAGCTCGATACAGCGATCGCCCGGCGTATAGGTGATGCGGATTTCACCGAAATCCGGAAGGCCGGTCTTCGGGCAGACGGAGGTGAATTCGGGGCAACTGATGGCGATCTCGAAGTCACGTTCCGGGTTCGGATTCGGAAACGTCTCGAGCGTCGTGGTGCTTGACATGACGCGAAAATCTTAGCACTTGCGCCGAAAATCATCGGTTTCCGCAGGGGCATTCGTTGACACCGATCCATGCGCGCGCTAGCATGGCAGCGCTTTTCCCGAAATTCCGCGGCAGTTGTTGGCGCGCACAGAACTGCATTCGCGGCCGAGTACGGCGCGCACTCTGGACTGGGGGGACGTGATGGCAGAGGCCCGGAGAATGGGCAAGTCGGAG
>DATJEU010000013.1:0-75331 GCA_035496255.1 Vicinamibacterales bacterium | reverse complement strand
ACGGGATCGAAGTTCTCCATCGCGAACCCGATCGGATCCATCACGCGATGACAACTGGCGCAGACCGGGCTGGCCCGATGCAGCTCCATCTGGGCGCGCAGTGTCTTCGGCGCGTCCTTGCTCTGCGGCAGATTCTGGTTCACGTCGGGCGGTGGCGGCGGCACCGGCAGCCCCAGCAGGTTCTCGAGCACCCACTTGCCGCGAAGCACCGGCGACGTCCGCTCGGCGTGCGACGTCAGCGCGAGGATCGATCCCTGCCCGAGCAGTCCGCGCCGCGCCTCGTCCTTCACCGGCACCCGGCGGAAGTGGCTGCCGTACAGGCCGGGAATGCCGTAATGGCGCGCCAGTCGTTCGTTGACGAACGTGTAGTCCGCCGTGAGCAGCGTCAGCACCGGCTTGTCTTCGCGCATGACGCTGGCGAAGAGCAGTTCGGTCTCGCGCCGCATCGACTGACGCAGGTTGTCGTCGAAGTCCGGAAACAGGTCCGAGTTCGGCTGCACACTGCGCACGTTGCGCAACTGCAGCCACTGACCGGCAAAGTTCGCGACCAGGGCATCGGCGCGCGGGTCGGCGAGCATCCGCTTCACCTGTTGCGCCAGCACCGCCTCGCTGTGCAGCCGCCCCTGCTCTGCCACACGCAGCAGTTCGTCGTCCGGAATGCTGCTCCAGAGAAAGAACGACAACCGTGAAGCCAGTTCGACGTCGCTGATGCGATAAACAAGGTTCTGCGCCGACCCAGCGACAAGTCTCGCCGAAGCCGCAGGCGCCGGCGGATCCTTCTCGACGCGGAAGACAAAGAACGGACTGGCGAGCAGACGCTCGAGGCCACGCTGGATGCCGGCGTCGAAGCCGCCCTGCGCACGGCCCTCCTCGTAGAACTCGAGCAGCGGCTTCAGGTCCGCCTGGGTCACCGGCCGGCGATATGCGCGACGCGCCAGGCGCGAGAGGATCTGACGGGCGCATCCGGCTTCGCTCGCATCCACTCCCGGCGAGCTTCGGCGAGACTTCGGCCCCTCACGTGTCTTGACCGCGTCGCCGCCGCGGCAGGTGAAGACTTCCCGCCGGCTCGCGCTGCTGCCAGGCCCGCTGACATTGAACGGCCCGGTGACCGCCAGCGTCTGGATGTGCGGCTGGCCGGTCCAGTCGAAGTTGTCCGCTGAACTCCGCAGGAAGGTCTGGAGCCGCTGCGTGTCCTCCACCGGCAGGTTGCCGATAAAGGTCGCCGTTACCTCGTGCTCACCCGCAGTCACCGGCACCTTCACGCGCATGCGCGCCTCGACCGCATCGCCGGTGTCCGTCGGCTGCTGGAACAGTGCCGCGAGATCGTCGTTGCCGCCAATCGTCACGTGGTGCACCGGCGTGCCGTCGATCGACACCTCGAACTCGGTGGGATACACCAGGCCGCGGACGATGTTCAGGTTGGTGCGATAGAGCTTCGTCTGAAAGTCGTACTCGCCGTCGACCGGGAAATAGTGGCGCACCTGCAGCCCGCCAATCGTGCCGGGCGGCAGTCCCTCGATGTGCTGGTTCTGCGACAGGTCCTGACGCACGCGATATGTCTCGCTCGCCGGCCTGATGTGCACGTCGCCGACCGCAATCGCGCTGATCTTCGCCGCCGCCGACAGATAGCGTTCCTGCAGCGAGGGCGACACGCCAAGCACGTCGGCAATGTTGTCGAAACCGTACGCCGAATCATCCGGCGGCAACAACGTGGTCGTGTCGACGTTCAGGTGCAACAAGTCGCGGATCGCGTTCGCGTACTCGGCGCGATTCATCCGATGCAGCAGTGGACGCCCGGGATTCGGCGACGCCGCGGCTGCACGATCGAGCTCGCTCTCGAGGAACGTCACGAGGCCGGTGAGGTCGGCATCCGGCGGCCGCGCGGCACCCTGCGGCGGCATCAGACCGGCGCGCAGCTTCTTCACGACCTTCTCGAACGGCTCGGCGTTGGCGCCGACGTCCGCCAGCATCTGCGGGTCGAGCACCAGGCCGCCGGTCTTCAGCCGATCGTTGTGACAGGCCACGCAGTAGTGCGCGACCGTGTCCTGCTGGTGCGATGGGTCCGGCGGGACGAGTCTCTTCACGCTTGCCCGCGGAGCTGACAAGGTCCGCGCCACGAGTGCCCGAGCCGTACGAGGCGCGCGCGCGGATTGATCGGCTTGTGGAAACGCGACCGCCACGGTCCAGAGGCAGGCCGCCGCAATCAGCACGCGACGCGACATCATCCCGCGACCATGGTGACCGCGCGCGGCGCGAGATCCAGGCGCGCCGCGACCCCGTCGAGATCCTGCGACACCGGCGGATAGAGCTCGAGCACGGCAGGATCGTGGCCGGGAACGACGTGATCGTCCGACGCCGCGAGCGTGCGCATCGTCCTGTAGCCTTCGAGGACTTCTCCGACGTGGTAGGTGACCGGGTACACACGCCCTTCAAGGAAGTGCGGATAGAGATGGCAGCAGTCGGACGCCAGGATGACCGGCCCCCGCCGCGTCGTGACACGGACGCACTGCAATCCCTTCGAGTGACCCCCGATCTTGTGCACCGACACGCCCGGCGCGATCTCACCGGCACCGTCGTGAAACACGACGCGACCCGCATACACACGCCGCACGAGCGACACCACGTCCTCGACCTCGAACGGCATCTTCATGAGCGCATGCGTCATGTAGCGGCCGGTCGCGTACTCGACCTCGGTGTCCTGTACGTGGTAGCGCGCGCGCGGAAAGACATCGTGATTGCCGCAGTGGTCGTAGTGCAGGTGCGTGAGGATGATGTCTTCGATCGACCCCGCATCAATCCCGAGCGCGCCGAGCCCCGTGGCGACCGGGATCGTGATCGTGCGGCCCCGTCTGCGCGCCATGTGTTCGTCGAAGCCGGTATCGACCAGGATCGTGCGGCCGCCGCCAACGATGACCCACACGTAGTACGCCAGCGGCGAGAGGCTGTCGTGAGGGTCCTCGACCAGGAAGTTCTCGCGCGAATGCCGGTCGTGGTGCGCGTATTTGAGGGCATACACCTCGTACGCCGGCTCGGTCATGCGGCGCAGTTTACCCGAAGGCGATTGGCTCAGGCGCCCCGGCCATCGCGTATATTGAGGCCCTTATGAAATGGCTGCGGATGATCACGTTCGCGTGCGTGGCGGCGATGACGGTGCCCGTGTACGCGCAGTGGCCCAAACACCTCAACCCCGGCGTGCCGATGAAAGACGGCAAGCCCGACCTCGACGCGCCGGCACCGAAAGCTCCTGACGGTCACGTCGATCTCTCGGGTGTGTGGGAAACGTTCACGCCGCGTCCGGCCGGTGCGCCGCAGCGGGGCGGAGGCCAGCGCGGGGCCGGACCGCAGCGCGGCGGCACGCCACCACCAGCACCAGCGCGCGGCGCCGGCGCTCCGGCCGCGTCCGGACAAGCGGCTGCACGGGGCACCGGACAGCTTCCGCCCGGTGGCGGGAATCCGTTCGGCAACATCGGCATCCAGCAGCCCGGCAGAGAGGCGCCGTATCAGCCGTGGGCGTCGGACCTCGTGAAGAAGCGGATGGCGGACAACAGCAAGGACAATCCCGACGCGCACTGCCTGCCGATGGGCGTGATGCAGATGACGTCGCATCCCTACCCCAAGAAGATCATTCAGACCCCGACTGAGGTCCTGATGATCTACGAGGCGTCCGGGACCACCGTGCGCGAGATCTTTCTCGATCGTCCGCTGCCGAAGGCGGAAGACGTCGAGCCGTTCTGGAACGGCTACTCCGTCGGACACTGGGAGGGCGACACGCTCGTCGTCGAGACAATAGGCTTCATGGATGACGGCTGGCTGGACGTCCGCGGCAGTCCGCTCACGAACCAGGGCAAGCTGACCGAGCGCTATCGTCGTCCGAGCGTGGGCCGGCTGGAGATCGAAGTGACCGTCGACGATCCGAAGGCCTACACGAAGCCGTTCACCGCGACCGTGCAGAACCGGCTGCTACCCGACACGCAACTGATCGAGTTCGTCTGCCTCGACAAGGATGCGCAGCACTACGTCGGATCGGATGCGTCCAAGTAGCCGGGAAGAAGGGTTTCCCTCACCACGCAGACCTCCGCCACCAAGACGGCATGTGGCGGCACGAGCCCTGGCACGCCCGCGGCGCCGTACGCGAGGTGCGGCGCGATCTCGAGGCGGCGCCAGCCACCCACGCGCATAGTGTCGAGGCCATAGAAGAGACCCGCGATCAGCGAGCTGCGATCGATACGCAGATCGGTGACGAGCGTCGTCCGCTGGTCATCCAACTCCCCGCCGCCGGGAATCGCCGACGTCTCATTCCATCGAATCGGTTCGCCGCGATGGAGCCAGAGCCGCAGGCGCACGCGGTACGTCCGCCGGCGTGCCACCGGCGGTCCTTCACCGGCGATGTCTTCCAGCAACGTGAGGCCCGCACGTAATCGCCGTTCGAGTGAAGCGCCTCGCCGTTCGAGCAGACCGGCGATTGCGTGCTGTCCCGAGGCGCGCGCCATCTCCAGCGGCGTCTCGCAATCGTCGATGCGGGTTCGGAGATCCGGATCGGCGCCCGCCCGGAGCAGCAGCCAGACCGCCCGCGCGTTCCGCTCGGCAACCGCCATGTGCAATGCGGTGTAGTCGTTGGTGCCGCGTTGATTCGGATCCGCGCCGCGTTCGAGCAGCAGCCGCAGGATCTCATCGACGTCATCACGCGGCATCGCTCCCGGGACGACGCGCGTACAACTCAGCGCCGCGATGACCGGCGGAAACCCGTCGTCTGCCGGCGCGCTCGGGTTCGCGCCGGCGTCGAGCAGGGTGCGGATGAACGCCAGCGGACTGTCGTAGATCGCCTGTACCAGCGGCGTGCCGAAACCACGTGGCAGTCCGCCGTGCGGTAAGAGCGATGGGTCTTCGACCGCGTCGCGGAGCGCCCCGAGATCGCCGCGACGCAGCGCCTCGCGCACCGCCGCGAACCGGCGGATCTCGACCGAACGGGAATCGTCGCCGCCATCCATGGCAACAGTGTAGGGTGCGTCGACGAGGCGGGCGCCAGCACTCATCGCCGCGGAGCACCGCTCATCACAATTCTGAGGAACTTCGAACCCGCCGGCACAACGCTGGACGTTGAGAGTGTTGGCCTGCACTCACGTCGACGATCGCGTCGCTCATGCCGGCAGCGGCCTCGTCGGACCCATCATCGTCTCGTCACCGGTCACCGACGGCCGAGGATCTTCCTGCCGCCGGAGGAGCGGCTCGATCCGGACCTTTCTGCCGCGCCAACCGCGGTCAGATTCTCAATCTGATGCAGGCCCTTTCGTCCAGGCCGGACTCGGGGGTATCCTCCACGCGATCCACGGAGTTCGTCCGGACGCACTGCACACTCGACAATTGGAAGGCGAACGCGATGACAAAACCATCGAAGCGAACCATCGATCGCCGCAAGTTCTTCAGGGACGCCGCGACCGCGGCGGCCGGCACCGCGACGGCGGGAGGAATCCTGGCCGGCCTCGGCACGGACGTCGATGCGCGTGAGCCGGAGGCTGGCGTACGCGCAGCTGCCGAGGCCGGTGCCGTGCCACCGCCGACTCCCGAACAAATCGCGCGCGACAGCGGCAACGTGCAGCCGTCCGGAAACCAGCGGGCCGCGGTACGGCCCGGGTCGGACCTGATGGTCCAGGTGCTGCGCGATCTCGGGATCGAGTACGTCGCGGCGAATCCGGGCTCCAGCTTCGAAGGCCTGCAGGAATCGCTGGTCAATTACGGCCAGCCGCCGAACGTCATGCCCGAATTCATCACGGCGCTGCACGAGGAATCGGCCGTGACGATGGCACATGGGTACGGGAAGGCGACCGGCCGGCCGATGTGTGCCTTGCTGCACGGCACCATCGGCGTGCAGCACGGTTCGATGTCGATCTACCAGGCGTACTACGACCGCGTGCCGGCGCTGCTGCTGGCCGGTCGCGACCTCGGTTTCATTGCGGCGCACTCGGCCAACGACATGGCCGGGATGGTGCGGAGCTTCACCAAGTGGGACGCGCAGCCGAAGACGCTCGAAGAGGCTCTCACCGCGCTACAGCGTGCCTACACCGAAGCGATTACGCCGCCGTGCGGCCCGACGCTCGTCGTCCTCGACACTGAACTGCAGAAGGAAGAGGCACCCCACCTCGCCGTCCCGAAGTACCAGGCGCCGAAGATCACCGGGGTGGACGCGAGCACGGCGCGCGAAATCGCCAAGTCACTGCTCGACGCACAGAATCCACGCATCGCGGTCGGACGCCTGCGAACTCCCGACGGCGTGAAGAACGCCGTGGTCCTCGCCGAACTGGTCGGCGCCTCCACCAGCACCGCGGCGACGCAGGGACCAATGAGCTTCCCCCAGCGCCATCCGCTGTGCGGCCCCGGCGCCGACACGTCGTACGACTACACGCTCGGCCTCGAGCAGGCGGGCGGGACCGTTGCGCTGGTGGGGCCAGGGTTGCAGACGCTGCTCGCGCGCGACGTAACGAACATCGGGTTCGGCGGTATCGCTCCAGGGACAGGACGCGGCGGCGGGCGCGGGGGCGGCGGCCGTGGAGGCCGTGCCGGCGGCGCCGCCGCGCAGCCGACGCGCACGGTCACCGTCGACGCGGAAGCGAGCCTCCCGGCGATCATCGACGAAGTCCGGCGTCAGATCTCGCCCGACAGGCAGCGCATGATTCAGGAGCGCTCGGCCAGGCACGCGACGGCGAATCAGACCGCGCGCATCACCGCCCTCAAGATGGCCCTCGATCAGAAGAAAGCCGGCTGGGACGCGAGCCCGATTGCGACGGCGCGCATCTACGCAGAGTTGTGGCCGCTCATCGAGAACGAGGACTGGATCCTCTCGTCGCCCTCGAACTTCTCGGGTGGACATAACGCGCAGCTCTGGGATCACGACAAGCCGTACAGCTATCTCGGTGGCCAAGGTGCGGGTGGGATGGGTTACGGCGCGCCGGCATCGGTCGGCGCCGCGCTGGCGGCGAAGAGCCGCAAGCAGATCGTGATCAACGTGCAGACGGATGGTGACCTCAACTACGCGCCCGGCGTTCTGTGGACGGCGCAGCACCATCGCCTGCCGCTGCTCACCGTAATGCACAACAACCGCGCGTGGCACCAGGAACTGATGTTCCTCGAATACATGTGCGGCGTGCGCGGCCGCGGCGGCGACCGTGGCTCCATAGGCACATCGCTGCGCGATCCGTTCATCAACTACAAGATGATGGCGGCGGCGTACGGCATGGCGGGTGAAGGTCCGATCGAGAACCCGGCACTGCTCGCACCGGCGTTGAAGCGCGGACTGGCCTCGGTCAAGAAGGGCCAGCCGTACATGATCGACGTCATTACCCAGCCACGGTGAGTGCGATGCGCAGAATCCTGACGATTGCCACAGCGATGTTCGCAACAACCTGCCTGACGGCGGCCGTCCTCGCCCAGGCGCCCGCGGGCCGCGGGCGTGGCGCTGCCGCTCCGGTCACCTCGTCGAAGCCGCCGACAAGCCCGGTCACGGGCAGCGCGGTGCGAGGCAAGCAGCTGTACTACGACTATTCGTGCTACGGCTGCCATGGCTTCAACGGCGAGACCGGCGCGCGCGCGTTCGTGCCCAACTGGCCGGCGAACCTGGCAACCGAAGCGAGCTTCCTCGCGTTCCTGCGCGGGCGGGCCAACCAGGCGCCGCTGCAGCCGTCGACGGCCATGCCGAACTACGCGGTCGAGACGCTGAGTGATGCGAAGGCGAAGGACATCTACGCGTACATTCGCACGTTCAAATCGAACGCACCACCGGCGGACAAGATCCCGACGATGAACGCCATCCTTTCCGCCGCGGAAAAGCCGCGCAAGCCGTAGACAAGGACGGCGCGACGATCACGACCGGAAACAAGACACGTCCGACGATGTACGCTGCGACGATGCGCATCGGTGTCATTGTGGCGATCGCCGCCATCATCGCCGCCTGTCACCGCGAGCCGAGGTCGGACGTCCGGCGCATGCCGGATCCACTCACGAACACGGGCGCGGCGGCCTCGACCGAAATCCTTCCGCTCGATCAGGTGGCGAAGAGTCAGGCGGCGGCAGTATCGCAGCGCATCGCCAACACGGAGATCACCATCACCTACAGCCGGCCGGTCGCCCGTGGCCGTGCCTTGTTCGGGGCACTGGTCCCGTACGACGAGGTCTGGGACCCGGGCGCCGATCAGGCAACAGCGATCGCGGTCAGCCGCGACGTGCGGATCAACACCGCCCCACTTGCCGCCGGGAAATACAGCCTGTGGGCGATCCCGCGGGCCGACCGGTGGACGGTAATATTCAGCAAAGCTGCGGACGTGTACCACACGCCGTACCCGGGGGAAGCCCAGGATGCCTTACGCCTCGACGTCCGGCCCGAGCAGGGACCGCACATGGAGGCGCTGACGTTCTATTTTCCAACGGTTGACGGCAAAGACGCGACGCTACGCCTCCATTGGGGCGAAACGATGGTGCCGCTGTCGATTCGGGTTCCCTGATAGGATCGGCAGCCGAGCACGAGGCACTGTTTCCTCGCGAGGAGGACACGACGATGGCGACGACACCGGCGACGACCTGGCACATGCGCGGCCGCGGTTACGAGTTCTGCAACTGCGATTTCGGCTGCGGCTGTAACTTCGGCGGATTTCCGAATTCCAAGGACGGCAGTTGTCGAGCCCTGGTCGGCGTCGACATCATGAACGGGAAGTGCGGCGACGTCGATCTCTCAGGCATCAAGTGCGCGGCTATTGTCGACTGGCCGAAAGCGATCCACGAAGGCAACGGCAAGGCGGTGTTCGTCGTCGATCCCGCGACGACGGATCCGCAGATCAATGCGCTGGCTCAGATCTTCACGGGCAAGCTTGGCGGGATGCCGTGGGAGCTGCTCGGGCCCACCTTCGAGGTCGTCGGTCTCGAAAAGGCGAAGATCTCGATCCAGGGCCAGGGGCAGAAGAGCACCTTCAAAGTGGACGGTTTCGCCGAGGGACGAGGCGACACCTTCAAGAATCCGGTGACCGGGGAGGAGCACTTCGCCACCGTCGAACTCGCGGACGGCTTCATCTGGAAGCGCGGGGACTGCGGTCAGGGCTCCTTCCACGCCAAGGCCGGCGGACTGTCGCTGTCGTTCGACAAGACCAACTGGATCCTGTACGACTTCGACTGGTCCAACGTTCAGGCCGCCGCGGCATAGAGCCACACACCGGCCACGACCAGCAGGGCGCCGCTCAGGCGTGCGCCCTGCTCCCCCATCGGCGCGAGTTTCTCGACGGCAACCCATGCCGTCAGCGCCGCGATGACGAACAGATTCATCACACCGCCGGCGAACAGCAGCAGCATCAGCGTCCAGCAGCAACCCAGGCAATACATCCCGTGGACGACGCCGAGGCGAAGCGGCGCGGTGCGCGAATGCGTCATCAACACTGACAACGGCGAGCGGCACGCGCGCAGGCACGCGCGTTTGAGCGGCGTCAGTTGGTACACACCGGCCAGCGCGAGCACGACGCCACTGATCCGCGGTGCCGCGGGCTCCATCATCGGTGTGAGCATCAGTCGCGATGCGAGCAGGCGCTGAGCGATCGTCGCGGCGGCGCTGAACACGGTCCATACCGCCAGGTAGCCCGCGGTGATTGCATAAAGAGACGCTGCGCCGTCATCGTCACCGAGGCGATTTCGGATCGCGCGGGAATAGAGCAGGACGACAGGAGCCGCCGACGGCACCATCATCGCGGCCATCATCACCGACCACATCGCCCACAGCAGGATGACGTGGGGGACGTCCCACTGCGGCGTCATCATCCAGGCCGCCGGCCCGCGCATGGAGCCGTACATGTCGTGCGCCATCAGGACGATCCACGTCCAGCTCGGAACGACGACCAGCAGGAGGACGCCGGCGAGCAGCGTCCGTGGGTGCCGCAGGACGGCTTCGAGAGAGTTGGCGCCACGGCTCACGAACAAAGAGCGTACTCGACGTGGCCGTCTCGTTCGAGACGATCAGGCGACGCGATCCAGGCCTTCGAGAACCAGTTCGGTCGTGAGGCCGTACGCGAGATGCCCGCCGAGGCCACGGGCATGCGCCTGCCACGGGAAAGCGCGCGGACCGGGGGTGAATCCAAGCAGCGGGTTCATCAGCTCGTCGACGGTCAGGAAGAATGTCGCTCCGAACGGCAGTCCTTTGCCGGCAGCCGCGGGTCGCCATTTACGGCGGAGCACCGCATAGGCAGCACCGGCCGCTGTCCCCATCGCCCAGTGAATCGCGCTTCCGGCGCGGCTTCGCGCGTCCTTCGAGAGCGGCGTCTCGACCAGTGCCGCGGCCCTCTCCGCGGCATGCTCGTACGCCGTCGCGTCACCGCGCGCGCGATCCTCCCGTTCCCTGGCAGACGTGTCTTCGCGTTCGTACATCCAGGTCGTGACCCGTCCCATGAGCCACGTCGCCGCGGCTCCCGCGATCGCGCCCTTCAGGATGTCGCCGGCGATCGAAGCATTCTCACGCATGGTCGTACCTCGCTCGCGTCGGAGTCACGCAACCGAACTGCCAGCCTCGCGCGGCCGAGGCCGACCACCGCCGCCGTTGCGGCCGCATCGCGGTTGAGGTTCTCAACGCGAGCCCAGCTTGCGCAACGCGACAGGGCGGGCAAGCGCGTTGTTGACGGCGTGCGAATTCGATGACAGCACCTTCCTGTAGTAGTCGCGGGCGTGAGACGCATCGCCGAGTTGGTCGTACGACTCCGCCGTGAGCAGCAGGATGAACGGATCCGCCTGATCAGCCTGCCGCAGCTCGGCGACAGCCCGCTTGTAATCCTTCGCGTAAAACGCGACGTAGCCGGCGAGATACGGGTACTGCACGCGCTGGTCGGGATTGGCGCCCTTGTCGACCAGCGACTTCACGACGGTCATCTGTCGTTGCGCCTCGGCGCGATTGCCGCGTCTGATCGCGATGCGTGCCTGTGCGTGCGCCCATCTCAGCGTCGCGAGATCGCGATCCCCCGCTGACTGTTTCACGTCCCGTCGCGCGGTATCGAAGCCGGTCCGATACCACTGCTGCGCGCCGTTCACGTCGCCGAGCTCGAGCAGCACACGGCCGATCTCGTTCGCCTCTTCGGCCGCACCGGCAAAGTCGCCCGCCGCGACGCGACGATCGAACACGCGCTTGAAGAACGGTGTGGCTTGTCTCGCGTCGCCGACAAACGTCCAGGACACGCCCATCATTCGCAGTGCCTGATCACGTGAACCGTCGTCGGTTGCGAGCTCGATCGCCTTCGCGAAGTGCTCGCGAGCCTCGCTGTAGCTGCCCTTCAGGTCGAGCGCGCGCGCGATGCCGTAATGACCCTCGTAGGACCGGGCATTGCCGGCCAGTACCTGCCGGTACAGTGCGATGGCCTCGTCGTGCTGGCCGCTGTTGTCGAGCCGCAGCGCCCTGGACAAGACGCTGCTCTGTGCAAAGACCGGTGAGGTGGCGAACACCATCGCGGCTGCGGGAGCAGCCGCGGCCACCAGCAACATGAAGACGCGAACGGTGTGCATGAACTGGAATTATCTGCCGTCAACGCAACGCGCGCACATTCCAGAACCGAAAACGCATTTCCGCGTCGGTAACTGAGCACAATCGAAACATCACCTGATTCCCACACAACCTCACGTTCGCAAGTAGGTCCTGCGTTTGCCGCCCGTGCCGACCGCCGAGTACGCGCGCACCGCGCCTCGACGGCAAGGAGGGCTACACGATGAGACGACCGGCATCTCGAACGTGGCTGTTCGCGATTTCCCTGGTCTGGCTGCTCGCGGTTTTGACGGCAACGACACGCCCGACGTACGGCAAGCAACTCAAACACAACCGCAAGGCTGTTCACGACGTCTTCGGCAATGCCGCCGACAAGATCGCCGGCGGACAGCAGACCTTCCGCTTTGACACGTTTGGCGACCAGGCGTTCTGGGGCGACACGCTTGGTCTTCATCGCGCGATCGAAGGCGCGGCGCTGGGCGGCGTCGGTCCTGGCGTCAGTCCCCAGACCGCCCTCGCTGTCGGACTCAAGATCGACATCGACGCGCTGCCGAACAATCTGCGGGCGCAGATTCGGCGAGGAGCCGTCGATCTGAAGAGTCCCGCTGTCACCGTGGCGCTGCTGAAGCTCGACGCGGTCGTCGGGGTGAAGGGAGTCTTTTCCGGCGACACCCTCAAGTCGGTCGGCATCACGTGTTCGTTCTGTCATGCGACCGTCGACAATTCCGCCGCGTCGCTGTGCTTCGGTGCGATCACACCGAACCCCGGGACCGGATGCATCGGGCGCCGCCTCGATGGGTGGGCCAACCGTGACCTGAACGTCGGCGCCATCGTCGCGCTCGCGCCGAACCTGCAACCGTTTTCCAGTCTTCTCGGCACCGATGACGCCACCGTGCGCACGATTCTGAACAGTTGGGGGCCGGGAAAGTTCGACGCCGAGTTGATTCTCGACGGCAAGGCGTTCAATCCGTCCCAGGAGAGCAACGGAGTCGTTACCGGCAAGAACGTTCCCGGCGCGACGTTGATTCCGCCGGCGTTCGGCCTTGGCGGCGTGAACCTGCACACGTGGACCGGCTGGGGATCGGTGCCGTACTGGAATGCGTTCGTGGCGAACCTGGAAATGCACGGCATCGGCCGCTTCTGGGATCCGCGGTTGAACAACGCCGCGCAATTCCCGATCGCCGCCGCGCATGGCTTCGCCGATCTGCCGCACATCGATCCGGATGATGATCAGATCACGTCAACGCTGTCGAACCTGCAGTTCTATCAGCTGGCGCTCCCGTCGCCGGAGCCGCCGGCGGGAAGCTTCAATGAAGCAGCCGCGGAACGCGGCGACGAGTTATTCAGCGGCAAGGCCGGCTGCAATAACTGTCATGTCGAACCGCTCTGGACCGATCCCGGATGGAACCTGCACACGCCAGCGGACATCTGCATCGATGATTTTCAGGCGAACCGCGCACCTGATTTGCGGTATCGCAGCTCGCCGATCGGCGCACTGTTCACGCATCTCAAGGGCGGCTTCTATCATGACGGTCGATTCCCGACGCTGGCGTCGGTGGTCGATCACTACAACACGTGCATGAATTTGAATTTGAGTGCGGGCGAGAAGAATGACGTCGTGCAGTACCTCTTGAGCCTGACGTTCGACGACTCGAACTAGTGCCACCCTGATCGCATGGCTCGTGCAGTTCCCGGCGGGACTGCACGAGCGCAGGCCTCGTCGACGCCGCTCAGCGTTTCTTCTTGCCCTTCTTGGCGCGATCCTCGTCTCTGGCGGCGACCTCTTTCGCCAGTGCCCGCAATCGCCGGGCGGCTTTTCTGCCGAGTAATTGTTGGAGCGCCTGATTGGTCGTCATGTAGTGCCTCGATGCATCCGGCATTCCGTCACACCCGACAACTCGACGGCAAGCCTGGTCGGCACCTCTTGGGTTCCGTGGCGTCAGGCTCCCGCCATCTCGATCAGGCTTCGCGTTCGTACCGGCCGCTCAATCGGGCTTTCCCCAGGGTGTGATCGTGCAGGGCGGCCTCCAGATCATCACGGCCGGGGCCCCGGACGTCGAGCGACGGCACGTCGACGGCGTAAACGGTAACGTGGTACCGGTGCGCGCCGTCACCGGGCGGCGGGCAGGGACCGCCATACCCCTCTCGCCCGAAGTCGTTTTTCAGTGTCTTGCCTCGATCCGAGTGCAGCGTGCCGCCATCAGCGGGAATGTCGTAAGCCAGCCAATGCGTAAAAGTGCCTCTCGGCGCGTCGGGATCATCCATGACGATGGCGAAGCTTTTCGTCTCGTCGGGCAGATCCACCACGCTGATGGGCGGCGGCGAATCGTTTCCGTCGCAGGTGAACTGCTTTGGCACGGCGCTGCCGTTGGAGAACGCCGAGCTCGTCACCGTGAATGCCACGTCCCCTCCCTCCTGCATCGCCAGTTCGGCTCGCGCGGCCATCAAACGAAAGGTCCGATCGCGCGAGATCACGCCGCGAAGCGGGCGTGATCCAACTGGCAACCGCTTCGTGGATGGCGCCTCGAAGCATCGAGGCCTTGTGGCCAACCGGCAGCATCAGTCGTGCCTGCACCGGTGGTCCCAGGCACCTGAGCACTTGTCATCGTCGCGCCATGCGGTGTCGGTTGCCGGCTGCGTCGCGGCAACCAACTCCGGGCGCGTAGTCTTACGGCGCTGTCCACTACTTGTCCGTCCCCCCGGCAAGTCGATTGCACGCCGGAGGTGGTATCACAACGGGCAATCCACCACCTTCGCAGGACCCGCAGTCATCGCGCGACGTCTGGCGTGTGACCAGAGCAGCCGCGCCGATTGAGGCCAGCATTGCAACAGAAAGGATACGCAGCCATGACTGTCAAGGAACTCGTCACTCGTGACGTCAAATCTTGTAGTCCGGACACCGACCTGGCGACCGCCGCAACGATGATGTGGGACGGCGATTGTGGAGTAGTGCCGGTTGTCAACGAGGAACGAAGGGTCGTTGGCATGCTTACCGATCGCGACATCTGCATCGCGGCGGCAACGCGTGGCGCGAAGCCATCCGATGTTCGCGTGCGAGACGTGATGTCACAGGATCTTGCGTCCTGCCGCCTGACCGATAACGTTGACGATGCGATGACCAGGATGAAGACCGCGCGGGTTCGGCGCCTTCCGGTGCTCGATGATCACGGGCACCTGGCCGGCATCCTGTCGTTGAACGATGTCGCGATGCGTGCGGAGTGCCGGCCGAACGCGGCCGTATCCGGCGAAGCCTTCCTCAACACGCTGAAGGCCATCAGCACTCATGCACGGGAGACCGTTGCGGCCTGAGGAACCGCCGGGAGGCACGGACCATAGGCCGGGACCCGCGCCGCGGTCCCGGCACTTTGTGACAGCGGCGCGGCGATCAGCCCGTCAATGATCCGGACAGTCGCCGGAATCTCTCGACGCGACGACCGAGCACGTACCTGGCCGCGAGAAACCACCGCGGCGGTGATCAAAAAAATGTACACGTAGCCTGCGGTTCGATTTCATGGCAACTCGCCGGGCTTGACTGGAATCCTCGAGACGTCTTCATGCATCCCGGGTCTCCCGACTCGAGAATCGGTCCAGCGATGCAGATGGCTGGCGCATTCCTACCACTCTTCCCGCTGAAGGTGGTGTAATCGACGCGAGGCCCGCTGATGCGCATTGCCATCCCGCTCGTGCTCCTGCTCACGCTCGTAGTCGGGCTCCCGCACGAGGCGTCGGCCTGCGAATGCGTGGCAGTTCCGTCCGCGATCAAACCCGAATCGAAAGGCGTCTTAGCCATCGGCACGGTGCGGGACATTCGTCCTGTGGATCCCGATGGCTGGTACACGAAGGCCGTGGTGATCGACATCACCGATGGTCTCCGCAACGCCACCGCGGCAGAGACAATCACGTACCTCCGCACAGTCAGGTGATCGACCGTTGCGGCAGAACGCGGGAATTGAACACGTCCGACGGTGAAAAGAATCTGGCGGAGATCCGGGAGATGCTCAGGCAGTTGCCGCCGAAGTGATTGCCGCCGGCCGCATCAATTCTGTGACCGCCGTTTGCGGCACCCTCAGAGCGTCGCGTCTGCCGTGGTTCCCGTGGAAGTGCGCAATGCCCGGCGGCACCGGCTGGCCGCTGCGCAAGTCCGCGAGGAGGCCGTCAGCAACGTCGTCGGACTGTGACGGCACTCGGCAGCCTCGCAGTAACGGAGTGTCGGTTCGGTTGCGGATCGGCTATTGGTCAGGCGTCGTCAGCCGCCGCTGACCGTCACGATCGGATCGTCAGATTTCTGGTGGAAGTTGGCGCGCCCTGCAGGACTCGAACCTGCGACCTCCTGGTTCGTAGCCAGACGCTCTATCCAACTGAGCTAAGGGCGCTTATCGGGCAAGACTGATGCACGGCCGCGTCGGTCGCGGCGCGCACAAACAGTCACTATATCACGGTGAGCCGGATCGGCCGTGCTTCGCACCTTCCTGTACATGACTGGAATCGCGCGACTTACGGGTGCGGCGCTGCTCTTCAGCCTCGCCTCTCCGGCCACCGGCCACGCGGCCGATCTTCAGCCGCGGACAGTCGCGGCCTTCGATCGGTACGTTCATGCGATCGAGGCACAGATGTCGCGGCGGTCGGAGTTCCTCCGCATCGATACGGGCAGCGACCGCGCGCGCTCGGCGGCTCACGACGCGCTCGCCCGCGGCGAACTCCTGGTCGACGCGATCGATCCGAGTGAGACGGGCATCAACCGCGACGTGCCCGACGGGCTGCTCCATCACTGGGCGGGCACCCTCTTCGTCCCCGGCACGACGCTCGACGCAACGCTGGCGCTCCTTCAGGACTACGACCACCACGCGCGCATCTACGCACCGGCGGTGCGCGGATCGAAGCTCGTTGCCCGCGACGGCGACCGCTTCCGCATGCATCTGCGCTTCACCATGACGCGCATCATCACGGTCGTCGTCGACACCGACAACGAAGCGGTGTTCACGCGTGACGCGCGTGACCGCGGGCAGAGCCGGATTCACAGCACGCGCATCGCGCAGGTCGAGAACGCGGACATGCCCGGCGAGCACGAACGGCCGGTGGGTCACGACGACGGCTACCTGTGGCGGCTCAATACGTACTGGCGGCTGCTCGAGCGTGATGCCGGCGTCTACGTCGAATGCGAATCGATCTCGCTCACGCGCGACATTCCGTTCGGCTTCGGCTGGCTCGTCAGACCATTCGTGACGAGCCTGCCGAAGGACTCGCTCGAGTTCACGTTGGGTCGGACGCGCCAGATCCTGATGCGTGAGCGATAACTCCCAACGCCCAACCTCATTCGGGAGCCAACTCCCAACAGTGGGAGTCGGACAAGCGTCAACCGTTGGGAGTGGGGAGTTTTTGGTGCACGTATAATCCCGACGTGACTGTCGGCGAGCACAAAGCCCGCGCGCCGGTGTGCGTTCCCTGTTTCGTACTCACCGTCAGCGACACGCGCACGCCGGAGACCGACACCAGCGGCCGTGCGATCCGTGCGCTGCTCGAGGAAGCGGGGCACCAGGTCAGCGGGGCCGCGCTGGTGAAGGACGATCCAGATCAGGTCACCGCCATCGTCCGCAAGCAACTGGCGGATCCGCTGCCGCGCGTCATCATCACCACCGGCGGCACGGGCATTACCTCACGCGACGGGACATTCGAGGCGGTCGATCGCCTGCTTGAAAAGCGTCTCACCGGTTTCGGCGAGTTGTTCCGCGCACTCTCGTTCCAGGAGATCGGTTCCGCGGCGTTCATGAGCCGGGCGATCGCCGGCACCGTCGGCACCAAAGCGATCTTCGTGCTTCCCGGCTCCGAGAGCGCCGTCCGCCTGGCGATGACGCGCCTGATCGTCCCCGAGCTCGGACACGTCGCCCAGCAGCTCGCGAAATGACGACGAGGATGCGGCCGATCGAGAGCACGATTCCGCTCGAGGACGCGCTGCGGATCATCGAGGCTGCGGTGCAGCCGATCCAGCGCATCGAGCGCGTGGCGCTCGCCGACGCGCACGACCGCGTGCTTGCGCACGACGTCGGCTCGACCATCGACGTGCCGCCATTTGCCCGCGCCGCGATGGATGGCTATGCCGTCCGCGCCGCCGATACCAACGGCGCCAGTCGCGGCACACCGCGTTCCTTGACTCGCATCGGCCAGGTGTTCACAGGACAAGTCACACCGCAACGCGTGCAATCGGGACAGTGCATCGAGATCGCCACCGGCGCGCCGCTGCCTGACGGCGCCGATGCCGTGGTGATCGTTGAAGACACGGCGTCGACCGTCGATCGCATCGACGTCTTCACCGCCGTCGAGGCGAACCAGAACATCGGCCGGCAGGGCGCTGACATCCACCGGGGACAAACCGTCCTGTACTCGGGCGACCTGCTGACGCCCGGCAAAATCGGCGTCATCGCGGCGCTCGGGCTCACGGAAGTCGACGTCTACGCGCGTCCGCGCGTCGCCGTGCTGTCCACCGGCAACGAGATCGTGGACCCGGGCCAGCCGCTCGCCGCCGGACAGATCTACGACATCAACAAGTTCACCGTCTCCGCGCTGGTGTCGCGCCATGGCGGCATTCCGGTCGCGTATCGGACGCCGATGGACACGCTCGAGGATCTGTCGCGCGGCGTTGACGAAGGCTGCCGCGAGGACGTGCTCGTGTTCTCGGGCGGCAGCTCGGTTGGCGAACGCGATCTGATGCTCGACGTGATTGCGGCGAAGGGCGAGGTCCTCTTCCACGGGATCTCGGTGAAGCCGGGCAAGCCGACCGCGTTCGGACGGATCGGCACGTCGCTCGACGGCGGACAATCGCGACTGGTGTTCGGGATGCCCGGATATCCGACCTCCTGTCTTACCAACGGCTACCTGCTGCTGGTGCCGGCGCTGCGCAAGATCGCGCGCCTGCCGCCGTGGCAGCCACACGTCGCAACCTTGCCTCTGGGCGCGCGCATCAGCTCGGTCACCGGACGCCGGCAGTTCTACACGGTGCGTGTCGAGAAAGGGGTGGTGCTGCCGGCGTTCAAGGCATCTGGCGACATCACCAGCATGTCGCGAGCAGACGGCTACATCGACATTCCCGCGGACGTCACCGGCGTCGATCAGGGAACGCCGGTCGACGTCGTCTTCTTTTGACCGACGCGATCGATTCCACCGGCGCGACCACCTCAACTCACACATCGCCGCGACAGGCGTATGCGTGGGCGGTGGCAGGCGTCGCAACACTGATCGGCGCGACGCTCGCGCCCGTGCTGCTCGGCTGGGCGTCGCCGCACTGGGACGGGCTCGATTTCTTTGGACCGTACCAGATTCTCGTCGGTGATTACGCCCGCAGCGGGCGCTTCCTGCTATGGAATCCGTTCACCTCGTTTGGCGCGCCGTCGGGCATCGATCCGCAGATCGGCGCGTTCTCGCCGCTCGTCACGCTGTTCGGTGTGCTCTTTGGCGGCAGCCGCTACGGATTCGAGACGTACTGGCTGGTGATGTGGCTGCTCGGTCCTCTCGCGCTGCTGCGATTCGCGCGTTACCTCGGCGCGCCGGCGTGGGGCGCCTACGTCGCCGCTGTCGCCTGGGGCATGTCCGGCTTCTACACCGGACATGCGGAACACACGGCGTGGATCTCGTCGATGTCATTTCTGCCGTTGATCTTGTGGCGGCTCGACGTCGCGGTCACGCAAGGCCGACCTGAAAGTCGGCCTCTATGCGGAGCGTTGGAACAAGGCGCACCCGGAGGCTGTCCTCTACGCGCGCGGATATGGCCAGCGGTCGAAGCGGGCGCGCTGTTCGGGCTGTCCGCGCTCGCCGGCTATCCCGGCCTGATTTTTCTCAACGGCTGCTTTGCTGCAGGTTGGGCTCTTTGTCGCTCCCGGGGCCTGCGCGGCGGACTTGTATGGTCCGCCGGCTGCGTCGCGGTGATGGCACTCATTGCCCTGGTCATTCTGTCGCCGAGCTATCTCGCCTTCCTGATCGAAGGCCGCGGCTACTCGCATCGCACCGGCGCGCTGCCGTTCGAGGTCGCGGTCCGGAACAATGCACTGCACCCGCTCGCCCTGGCCACGCTGACGAGCCCGGCATTCTCGCTGGCCGACGCGTACGTGTACACCGACATCTCGATGCGCAGTCTCTACGTCGGGACCGTCATCCCGGTACTCGCGGCGATGGCACTCGCGGACGGTCGCGGGCAGTTCCGCTGGCTGCTGCTCCTCGCCGCCATCGCCTTCGGGGCGGCGGCGCTTGGCGTCGCGCTGCCTGTCCGTGGCTGGCTGTACGACATCGTGCCGCCCACACGCTATTTTCGGAACACCGCGATGTTCCGCGGCTACGCAATGTTTGCGCTGGCGCTGCTGGCACTGCTCGGTTCGATCGACCTGCAGGCGCTCCTCGACCGGCCCGCGACCGGGAGAGCGGCACGTGCGTTTCTCGTCGGCGCGATGGCTGCCGCCATCGCGCTCGGCGTGTGGCTCGGCGCACGCCTCCTCCTGCCAAAGCTTGCCGCTGCCGGCGGCGTCACTGGCCTGCTGCACCCGTTCGTCGCATGGTCCGGCATCATCGTGCTTTGCATCACTGGCGCCCTCGCCTTTCCCCGGGTCCGGCGCAGCGTCCCGATCGCGCTGGTCGTGATCGCGAGCGCCGACATGGCGGTCAGCGGATTCGCCACACGATCGGTCATCTACGGGCCGGTCAGCGGCGCCTGGGAAAATGCTGCCGCTCGCCACGTTTCGAATCCCGATCTGACGCGCCGTGGTCTCGCACGCGAGGCCGATAACGGAGCCAACCTCACGCTGATCGCGAAAGTGCCGGCTGCGTCCGGTTACGCACCGCTCACCGGACCGCTCGTCGCCGAGTACCTGCGTGAGCCCGTGCTGCTCGACGCTGCGTCCGGCGCCGATCGCCTCTGGTTCTCGCCGGCGGTGATCGAGACGGCGCGCACCCTGAGCTGCCTTACCGCATTGCGCGCCGCTGCCGCGCGGCTTGGCGCACCGCCGCTGACCATCCAACGGCCCGTGATGAACACCACTGCGACGGATACCAGCGAGCCGGGGCAAGGCTGCCCGGCGGACATCAACGCGGCATCCGCGGCACAGCGGCTGACGGGGGCAGGTGTGCAGCTGATTGCCTACACACCCGAACATCTCCGCCTGCGCGTCCTCGTCGACCAGGCGGGATGGCTGCTCGTGACCGACAGCTGGTCGCGCGGCTGGACCGCGACCGTGAACGGAACGCCGACGGACATTGCGGTCGGAAATTTCCTGTTCCGTGCCGTCAGGGTCGCCGCCGGCGCGAACACGATCGACTTCCGCTACCGGCTGTTCGGGTACCCGTGGCTCGTGATCGTGAGCTGGATGACGCTGGCGGTGGTTGGTGTCGCGAGCGTGAGGCGCAGATCAAGAAGCAGAAGGGCAGAGCGAGCAGATCAGAACGGAGCAACTGAGAAGCCGAGGACGAGCTGAACCTCTGCTTCTCCGCTGCTCTGCCTGTTGATCGCGTCTCTGCCTCCTCCGCTCCTCTATCTCCGCCTCCTCAGAACGTCAGGGTCGCGTTGAAGCGCAACAGACGTGGTGCCATGATCGCGGTCGGGTTCAGGTAGCTTGCGCCGTTGTCCGTATACAGGTACGTCGCATCGAACGCCGTCGCGGTGCTCGCGTTCGTCAGGTTGTACAGGTCGATGCCGACGTCGAGCCGACGGCCGGCCACGCGCAGGATCTTGGCGAGCCGCATATCCAACTGCGTCACGCGATCGGGCGGGTACAACGTCCCCGGCCGCACGATGTTCACCGTCGTCGTGCCGCTGGCCAGCTGACCCGCCGGCAACCGCCCCAGATACTGCAGCACGACCGAGTTCGGCAGTTGATAGTTGCCGCTCAGCGACGTGCCATTGCTCGCGTTGTCGCCGCCCGCCGTGGTGCGCGTCGAGCGCAGAGTCGCGCTGACCTGCACGTCCACTTTCGGCACGCGGTACGAGCCGAGCCCGCGGAAGGACGTCAACCACGGTTCGGTGACGTCACACGCATCGAACGAATTGTTGCCCTGCAGCTGGGGAACGGCCCGCCACAGATCGCAGGTGTTGCGCACGCCACGGCCAGTCGACGTTCCAGCCTGCAGGTTGACGCTGGTGCCCATCCTCGCCGTCACGTTGACGTCGACGCCATGCCAATACGCAGTCCGTGCCTTGGCGAATTCGGTCTCCCTGGTCTCATAGTTCTGCTGCCCGAGGAGGGACGCCGCCTGGGTGATGGCAACGAACTGCGCGGTGCCACCGCCGCCGCCCGGCAACTTGCCATTCTCCGGGACCGGCAGTGTCCACGTGTCGTAGTCGCCAGCCGTGAGCAGTTGGTTCACCGTGGTCAGGAAATTGCCCCACCAGCGGCGGTTGTAACCGACATCCACTGACACGTGCGGCAGCAGCGCGTGCTGCACGTCGATGCCGAAGTTCCAGTTGTACTGGCGCACGCCCCAGCCGGAGAGCACGTCGGGGTTGATGATCGTGTTCGGCACCACGCTCGCGAAATTGAGGTTGCCGCCGGTGAGCGGACTGCAGATGTCGCCGCCGCTGGCACTCAGGTCCTGCGCAGCGGGGCTTTGCAGGTTGCAGTCGACCACGAAATTCTTGTTCGAGTCGGTCCAGCCGCGCCCGTTGGCGCCACTGATCGAGCGGACGTACTGCAGCGCCGGACTGTTGGAGGAATAGATGCCGTCGGCGACGGCTGCCGCCAGATATTTGCCGGCGTTCACCTTGATCGCGGTGCGTCCGTTGCCGAACACGTCGTACGCCAGACCCATCCGCGGCGTGATGTCGTTGTAGCCGGTGACGCTGTCGGTGCGCTGGAAGCGAACGGGGGTCGGACTGAACTCCGTGATCTCGTCGGTGCCGTTGTGCGCCGCCGGCATCCAACTGTTGACGCCGTCCCACCGCAGTGCACCCTGCAGCGACAGCCGCCCATGTGTCCACTGATCCTGGACGAAAATCGCGTGTGCTCTCGCACGGTTCGCGAATTCGAAGTAGCTGGTCGTGGTGTAGGTGACACCAATCGGATTGCCGACCGTCGCCGATGCCGGTGTGTTGAAGATATAGCGCAGCAGGCTGGGATTCGAGTAGGTCACCCAGTCGTACTTCATGAGCGTCCCCTGATACCCCACCTTCACGTTGTGGGCGCCGGTGACATACGCCCAGGACGCACGCCAGTTCCATGGCACCGCGTCGTATATGCCCCAGCCGTTCGGCGCGCGATACGACACGCCGGCGCGGCCATAGCGATTCGAACGTTCGGTCACGCCGATCATGCCGAGTGGCGCATCCAGCGGCGCTCGGCCGAAACCAATCTGCCCGTAGGCAAAGCGCGAGATCGCCGCATCGATCAGGTGACGGCTCGAAATCGGCGACGTGTAGGTCGCCTGCGTCAGCGTGGTCGGCTGGTCCATGTAGTTGCTCCCCGCTTCGGGCGCGGTCGTGGTCGCCGTTTGCGGGGCGCCAATCCAACCGTCTCCGGGTTGACGGCAGCCATCGCCATCCTTGGTGAGCGAGGATCCCTGGCACCGATCCTGGAAGGTGTAGGAGAAGCTCACTCGGTTTCGCTTCGTCGCCTGGTCGGTCAAGCGGATCGACATATCCCGCTTCGATTCGATCTGACGAACTTCGACGCCGGGAACCGCTTGATACAGCCACTGCGAGTTGTCGCCCGTGAACGCGTTGGGCGCAATGGCCGCCGACACGACCTGGGAGACGCCGACGCTGCGAACGTTGCCGTAGAACCACAGGCGATCGCGTGTGATTGGCCCGCCGAGGGCGAAGTTCGTGTCCCAGTTGTTGCGCACCGTCGGCGCGCTGCCGATATTGAGGTCGCGCAGTTCAGCGGTGACGTTGTCTGCCTGGAGACGCGACGTCGTCCCGCTGTAGAACGCGTTGCCGCTGAACGTATTCCCGCCGGAGCGCGGGACGATATTGGCGATCGGGCCACCGGTCTCTGATTCGCCGAGGCCGCCCGAGACCAGTACCTGCATTTCTTCCGCATTCGAGACGTCGAACGCGAACTGCGTGACGCTGTTCGCGCCGAACGGACCGTTGACCGACACGCCGTTGACGAAGACGCGTCCCTCGGTGCTCTGCCCGCCGTGCGCCGAGAAGAGCGCCATGCTCGGCATCAGGTCGTTCGCGTTCACGCCCGGCTGAACGACCAGGCCCGGCGTCGCGTACAGGATCCCGCCGTAGTTCCGCGTGATCGGCAGCGAGTTGATCACGTCAGAGGAGATCACGTTCTCGCGTCGTGTCGTCTGGGTATCGACCAGCGGCGCTTCGCCGCTGACCGTGACCGTTTCCGCCAGCGTGCCCACCTTCAGCTCGATGCTGATCGGGATCACACCGGAACCTGAAACGGTGATGCCTTCGCGCTTCACGGTTCCGAAGCCGCTCAGGGAAACCGTCAGGGTGTAGGTGCCGGGGGGAAGATCGGTGATGCGGTACTGGCCACTGCCATCGGTGACCGCCGTGCGGCTGCGCTCGATCAGCGCCGGGCTCGCTGCTTCAACGGTCGCTCCCGGAAGAATCGCGTTGGAGGAATCTCGAACCGTTCCGGAGAGTGTTGCCTGTGCCGAAGCAATCGCCGGCAATACCAACAGGCCGGCGAGTAGTGAAAGGGTACGTAGTCCGCTCGTCATGGAGGGCTCCCTTCGTGAGGTCACGGACCTTACGGGAGCCCTCTTGAGCTGTCAACCACAACCATGACGCCGCTGCACGAAAACGTCTGGCTCATACCAGATTTCGCAATGGACGGAGCTACTGTTGTGCGCCGCCGCCAGTCAGGGTGACTCCGGTTGGCAGCTTCGCGCTGACGAACATGCCTCCGGGCTTGCCGTCCTTGAACGGACGGTAGTGGACGGTGATCTTCATGCCGTCGTCGAGCGTCGTGCGCGTCCACCCGCGACGGTTGAGGTAATTGGGACTCATGCCCTCGAACGCATACGTCTCGGTCCCGCCGCCTGGTTTCGCCGCGTCGATGTACACCCAGATGTGCGGGTTGGTCCATTCGACTTTCCTGACCGCGCCGTCGACGACCTTCTCGGCGGCCATATCGAACGCCGCGAACGAGTGATGCGCCGAGATGAACGTTCCGCCGCCGCACACGAGCGCCGCGGTTGCCATCGCGCAGAGGGCGCGGGAGATCCTCGTAGTCATGAGTGCTCCTCGCCGGGACCGCTTCACGGGATCCCGGCCTACTTGTCCAATCTGATGCCGGCCTTGCCGGACGCGTCGACGTAATTGCGGTTGTTCTCTTCGCAGATGTATTCCGAGATCGTCCAGTCGCGATGACGAATCAACGTGCGCGTCGTCGTCCACGGCGCCGTCAAGGCATCCGGATCGGTCACCGTCGTCTCCATCGTCATCACGTCCGGCGACGTCAGACGGAAACGCTCGTTGATCTTCATCTTGTCGCTGTGCGGCGTGTTCGCCGTGAGCAGGATCTCCGGCGAGAAACCGACCGTGTCGACGACCAGCGTGTCGCCGTCCCAATGTCCGACGGAGGTGCCAAAGAATTTCGGATCGGGATCGGCCGGCAGCGGCCGGCCGTCGGTGTAGATGTGCCGTACCTGCGTGTACGCCTCGATGACGATCGTCACTTTGCCTGGAGAGAGGATGAATTCCATCGGGTACGGCTGGCCCATGATGCCTGGCATGCCCGGCGGCAGGCAGTTGGCCGACTCGGTGTCTTCGGCTTTGCGGCCGGCGAGTTCCGCTCGCTTCGCCTCATAGGCCGCCGTGAGCTGCGGACCGGCCGGCGCTCCGCCACGGCCACCGCCGCCCGGCGCGGCGCCGCGTCCGCCAGCCGCGCGTCCGCCGCCCTGACGACCGCCAGCGACGCCAGCGCGGGGGGGCGCTGCGCCAGGAGGCGGCAGCTCGACGGGAGGACGGCCGGCGACCGCGGGGGCGCGACCAGTCTCCCAGACGCCGTTGAAATCCGGCAGCTTCGCCATCGCGGCCCAATCCGCGGCCGTCGGCGATTTCGTTCTCCATTCCTGCGCGCCGATCGTTGCGATGGCACCGAAGGCGACGACGCTGGCAACGAGCGAGGCAAGCGCGGTCGATCTATAGGTCATGGCGTTCCTCAGGCGGCGAATGATACCGCGACGGCAGCGTCGGCGGAGTTCGTAGGGGCGGGTCTCCAGAACCGCCCATTCCCGCTACCGGAAGCGCGCCTGCAGCGTTTCGAGTTCGGCGCTCCCGGGACAGAGCTGGTCGTACGGCACTTCGGTCAAGGCCATATCGACCGTGTTGCTCTGGTCGTGCAGGTCCTTCGAGTCCTCGGAGATGTACAGCAGACCGGTGACGACCTCGCCCTCGCGCTGCCGTTCGCGGATGTAGGCGTAGGCGCGATCGCGGTCGGTCGGGTCGTAGCCTTCGGCCACCTTGCGGAGGCGCACGACGCTGCCGTCGTGCATCATCACGTTGCGCACGGCGCCGGGATCGTACTCGGCCGTGATTTCTTTTGCCGGAGCGATGAAGTCGGCCTGCACGATTTCCACCTCGTGCTCGCGCGTGTAGGCATAGCTCTTCGTCGATCCCTCGTGATCGTTGAACGTCACGCACGGCGAGATGACGTCGACGAAGGCGAAGCCGTTGTGCGTCAGGCCGGCCTTGATGATCGGCACGAGCTGCGACTTGTCGCCCGAAAAGCTGCGCGCCACGAACGTCGCGCCGAGCGTCAGCGCCATCAGGCAGCCGTCGATCGCTTCCATCGTGTTCGCCTCGCCCTTCTTGCTGAGCGAACCGCGATCGGCCGATGCCGAGAATTGCCCCTTGGTCAGGCCGTAGACGCCGTTGTTCTCGAGCACGTAGAGCAGGTTCACGTTGCGGCGGATCGCGTGTGCAAGCTGGCCGATGCCGATCGACAGGGAGTCGCCGTCGCCGGAAATCCCGATGTAGGTGATGTCGCTGTTCGCCGCGTTGGCGCCGGTCACGAGCGACGGCATGCGGCCGTGCACACCGTTGAAGCCGTGCGCTTCTCGCAGAAAGTACGCCGGCGTCTTCGACGAGCAGCCGATGCCGGAGAGCTTGGCGACCCTGTGCGGCGGGATCGACAGCTCCCAGAACGCCTGGATGATCGCGGCGGTGATCGAGTCGTGACCGCAGCCGGCGCAGAGGGTGGTGATCGTCCCCTCGTAGTCGCGGCGCGTCAGGCCGATCGCGTTCTTCGGCAGTGCCGGGTGGTGGACTTTTGGTTTAGGTAAAAAAGTCATGACAACTCCCAACCCCCAACACTGCTTCGCCCAGTCCAACTCCCAACTCGTGGGAGTTGGGTTCTTGGGAGTTGGTAGTCGTTTTACGCAGCCTTCTCGAGCTTCGCCTTCACGCCGGTGATCACGTGGTGCGCGCTCATCGGGAAACCACCGTAATAACGTACCGACGCCAGCTTCTCGATCGGCACGCCGGTCTCGAGCATCAACAGGCTGCGCAGCTGCGCATCGCGGTTCTGTTCGACGATGAAGTTGATGTCGTGGGCCTCGAGGAACGCGGTGACCTCATCGCTGAACGGGAACCCGCGCACGCGCATGTAGTCGACGACGATGCCCTCGCGCGCGAGGACGTCCATCGCTTCGACGCACGCGGCATGACAGCCGCCGATGGTGACGAGTCCGAGCTTGTGACCAGGCTTCGCCTGGATAATCGGCTTCGGAACCGCCTTGGCCGCACCTTGAATCTTGCGATCGAGGCGATCGACCAGCTCCGTGTACTCGTCGGAATCCTCGGTGTAGCCGCCGAACTTGTTGTGACCTGAACCGCGCGTGAAGTACGCGCCCTTCGGGTGCGTGCCGGGCAGCGTGCGATACGGAATGCCATCGCCGTCGACGTCGAGATAGCGATAGAAGCTCTTCGCCTGCTCGAGTTGTTCGGCCGAGAGCACCTTGCCGCGATCGGGGCGATAGCTGTCGTCCCACGTGAGCTTCGAGATCATCCAGTCGTTCATCCCGATATCAAGATCGGTGAGCACGAACACGGGCGTCTGGAACCGCTCGGCGAGATCGAAGGACTTCGCGGCAAATTCGAACGCTTCGCGCGGGTCGGCGGGATAGAGGCAGATGTGCCGCGTGTCGCCGTGCGACGCGTAGGCGCACTCCATCAGGTCGCCCTGCTGCGTGCGGGTCGGCATGCCGGTGGACGGACCGGTTCGCTGCACGTCGAAGAGCACGGCGGGGATCTCGGCGTAGTACGCCAGGCCGATGAATTCGTTCATCAGCGAGATGCCCGGACCCGCCGTCGACGTGAACGCCCGCGCGCCGGCCCAGCTCGCGCCGATCACCATCCCGATCGCGGCGAGCTCGTCTTCCGCCTGGATGATCGCGAACTTGTGCTTCCCCTGATCGGTGACGCGGAACTTCTGGCAGAAGCCGCGGAACGCGTCCATCAGCGACGTTGACGGGGTGATCGGGTACCACGCCGCGACGGTGGCACCGGCGTACACACAGCCGAGCGCGGCCGCCGTGTTGCCATCGATCAGAATGGCGTCCTTCGTCTTGTCCATGCGCTGCAGGTGCATCGGCAGCGGGCACGGGAACGTCTTCTTCGCGTAGTCGTAGCCGAGGTCGACGGCCGTCTGATTCGAGTCCATCAAGGCCGGCTTCCTGCCGAACGTATCCTTCAGGAGCTGCCGGATGATGTCGGCGTCCATCTCGAGCAGCGCCGCCAGCGCGCCGGCATAGGCGATGTTCTTCATCAGGATGCGTTCGCGCACGCCCTTGAACGCCGCATTGCACATTTCCGCGAGCGGCACGCCGAGATACGTGACGTCAGGACGGTGCAGCCGATCGTCGAGCGGCCACGTCGAGTCGTAGAGCAGGTAGCCGCCCGCGCGTACTTCGGCGACGTCCTTCTGATACGTCGCCGCGTTGAGCGCCACCATCAGGTCGAAGTGCGGAGTCCGCGCGGTGTAGCCGTCCTTGTTGACTCGAATCTCGTACCACGTCGGCAGGCCCTGAATGTTCGACGGGAAGACGTTCTTGCCGGTCACGGGTACACCCATCCGGAAGATCGCCTGCATGATGAGGCCGTTGGCAGAGGCCGATCCGGTGCCGTTGGCCGTCGCGATTTTGAATGCGAAGTCGTTGACCCGATCCATGAGCTCCCTTTGTTCGTGGGCCGAGCCTTGTCAGGCTCCGCCGCACGGACCTGACAAGGTCCGCGCCACGCGCTATACGCCAGCCAGTGCCGGTATCGACACCGCCTGTCCAGCGTGAGGAATATGAATCACTGATTTCCGCATGTCCCAGGCGTAGGTGGGACACCGTTCAGCACAGAGGCCGCAGTGGACGCAGACGTTCTCGTCCTTCACCATCACGCGCCTGGTCTGCTTCAGCGGTGCCGACACGAACATCGGTTGCCACGGCTCCGTGCGCGGCGCGGTGAGGCTGGCTTCGAGCGTCGCCGGCTCCGCGTTCGGCACGATCGTCAGGCAGTCGGTGGGACAGATGTCGATGCAGGCGTCACACTCGATGCACGCCGGCGCGTTGAACGCCGTCTGCACGTCACAGTTGAGGCAGCGCTGCACTTCCGCCGCGGTCTGCGCCGCGTCGAACCCCTGCTCCACTTCAATGGTCATCTTCGAGAAGCGCAGCGGCATCTCGACGTGCACCATCTTCTGGCGCGCGGCCGGGTTGTAGTCGTTGCTGTAGGCCCACTCGTGCAGGCCCATCTTCGTGCTCGACAGCGTCACCCCGTGCGGCGGCCGCTGATCGATCGGCATGCCCTGGCAGTGCTGATGGATCGAGATTGCGGCCTGATGCCCGTGCTCGACCGCCCAGATGATGTTCTGCGGACCGAACGCCGCGTCGCCGCCGAAGAACACGCCGGGGCGCGATGACATGAACGTCTTCTTGTCGACGACCGGCATGTCCCACTTGCCGAACTCGATGCCGATGTTCCGCTCGATGAACGGGAACGCGTTGTCCTGGCCGATGGCGAGGACGACGGTGTCGCAGGGGATGACCTCGCGGCCGATCACCTCCTGCTTCAGTCCTGTAGGCGTTTCTTCGGACTTGAACTTCTCGAACTCCATCCCGGCCAGCCTGCCGTTTTCGATCACGAAGCGAACCGGCTGGAGGTTTTCGAGAATGTGCACGCCTTCTTCTTCGGCGTCCTCGAGCTCCCACGGCGACGCCTTGAAGTACTTCCGCGTCTTGCGCGCGATCACCTTGACGTCGCTGGCGCCGAGCCGCTTCGCCGAGCGGCAGCAGTCCATCGCGGTGTTGCCGACGCCGATGATCAGCACCCGCTTGCCCACCGTGTCGACGTGCCCGAAGTGGATCGACTCGAGCCAGTCGATGCCGATGAAGATCTGGTCCGTGTCCCGGCGGCCGGGAATCTCGAGCTCCTTGCCGCGTGGCGCGCCGGTACCGACGAACACGGCGTCGTACTCGCCGCCGTCGAGCAGCGTCTTCAGGCTGTCGACCGACGTGTTGTAGCGCACGTCGACGCCCATGTCCGTGATGTAGCCGATTTCCTCGTCGAGCACCTGCGCCGGGAGGCGGAACGAGGGAATGTTGATGCGCATCAACCCGCCGGCGCGCGGCAGTTTCTCGAAGATCGTGACCTGATAGCCCAGCGGCATCAGATCGTTGGCCACGGTGAGCGACGCCGGCCCGGCGCCGATCAGCGCGACCTTCTTGCCGTTCTTCTGTTCGGGCGCCGTCGGCAGGAGGTGCTTCACCTCGCCGCGATGATCGGCAGCCACGCGCTTCAGGCGGCAGATCGCCACCGGTTTTCCGTCGACACGGCTGCGGCGGCACGCCGGCTCACACGGTCGATCGCAGGTGCGGCCAAGAATGCCAGGGAAGACGTTCGATTCGCGATTGAGGAGGTAAGCGTCGGTAAAACGGCCCTGGGCGATCAGGCGGATGTATTCCGGCACGTTGGTATGTGACGGACAGGCCCATTGGCAGTCGACGACGCGATGGAAATAGTCCGGGGTTCCGACGTCCGTTGGGTGCATTTGGCGCAATTATAGGGTCTACGCCAGACCTGAATCTTAGTTAACTCCCAACTCCCAACATCCGTCGCCAGAGCAACTCCCAAACGTGCCCGCGTACGGGCTTTGGGAGTTGGGGAAACGAAGGACGTTGGGAGTTGGGAGTTGTCGCTCTACAGACTCTTGTTCACCTCGCCCCAGTTGACCACGTTCCACCACGCGGTGATGTAGTCGGGCCGACGGTTCTGGTACTTCAAGTAGTAGGCGTGCTCCCAGACGTCGAGGCCGAGGATCGGCTCCGACTTTCCGTCCATCTGCGGGTTGTCCTGATTCGGCGTGCTGACGATCGACAGCTTGCCGCCATCCTTCAGCAGCCACACCCAGCCGCTGCCGAAGCGGCCGCCGCCCGCCTTCGCCCACTCTTCCTTCAGTTTGTCGAAGCTGCCGAACGAGCTGGTGATCGCATCGGCGATCTTGCCCGTCGGAGTGCCGCCGGCGTTCGGAGCCATCCACGTCCAGAACTTGCTGTGATTCCAGTGACCGCCGCCGTTGTTGCGGACGGCAGTACGGATCGCCTCGGGAACGCTGCTGAGGCTCTTGCACAGATCGCCGACGTTCTTGCCCTGGAGTTCGGGAGCCTTCTCCAGTGCGGTATTCAGATTGGTGACGTACGCCTGGTGATGCTTGCCGTGATGAATCTGCATCGTCTGCGCGTCGATGTGCGGTTCGAGCGCGGCGACGTCATACGGGAGTTTCGGAAGTTCATGCGCCATAGAAGGGCGATGGTACTACGGCGGTGATGCATGAGATACGGGCTTTCGGACTCCGGGCTCCAGGCTACGGCCCTGGTTGAAAAACGGAAAGTCGTTCGCTGAGCCTGCCACCATGGCGCGATGTCGCCAACCGCAGCGCGCCTGACGCCCGTAGCCCGAAGCCTATTGAATCGACAGCATCCGATCGAGGGCGACGCGGTTCCAGTGCTTCTGATCGTCGGGCACCATTACGCGATTCCGGACGCGACCGTCGACGAGCTCATCCAGAATCCACAGCAGGTGATTCGGCGACACGCGGAACATCGTCGAGCACAGACAGCCGAACTGATCGAGCGAGATGACCGTCTTGTCCGGCGCCACCTCGTTGGCGAGGCGATTCACGAGGTGCACCTCGGTACCGACAGCCCACACCGCGCCGCTCGGGCTGTTGCGAACGGTCTTGAGGATGTACTCGGTGCTGCCGTTGTCATCAGCGGCCTGCACGACGGCCCACGGCACTTCGGGATGAACGATCACCTTGATCCCGGGATACTGCCGGCGCACCGCTTCGATCTGCTGCGCGGTGAACCGCTCGTGGACCGAGCAATGCCCCTTCCACAGAATCATCTTCGCGCGCTTCACCTGGTCGGGCTCGAGGCCGCCGAAGATCTCGTTGGGATTCCACACGACCATCTCGTCGAGCGGAATTCCAAGCTTGTAGTACGCGGTGTTGCGGCCAAGGTGCTGATCGGGAAGGAAAAGAATTTTGTCGCCCTGTCTGAACGCCCAGTCGAGCGTCGCCTTCGCGTTGCCCGACGTGCACACCGTCCCGCCACGTTCGCCGATGAACGCCTTAATCGACGCCGCCGAGTTGATGTAGGTGACCGGCACGACGCCCCGAATGCCCATCGACTGCAGTTCTTCCCAGCACGTCGCGAGTTGATCGGGGTCCGCCATGTCGGCCATCGAGCAGCCGGCCGCGAGGTCGGGGAGGATCACCTGCTGATGCGGCGCGCACAACACGTCGGCGCTCTCGGCCATGAAGTGCACGCCGCAGAACACGATGTAGTCGGCGTTGGGACGCGTCGCGATCGAACGTGACAGGTTGAACGAATCGCCAGTCATGTCGGCGAACTTGATCACTTCGTCGCGCTGATAGTGATGGCCGAGAATGACGAGCTTGTCGCCGAGGGTCCGCCTGGCGGCGGCGATGCGAGCGTCCATCTCGGCGTCCGACAAGCCGAGATACTTCTCCGGCAGAGCCTGGCGCTCGCCGATGCTCTTCTTTTCGAAGTCCGTGAGGAGGGGGATGATGGACGCCATCGCCTATACCCGATTATAACGGTCGGAATTACCCGGCGATAGCCTCGGTCTCGAAGGTATTGACGATGTTGTAGAGCGTATCGCGCTCCAACGGCTCACGGCCGGCCGCACGCACGAGACGGGTGAGCGTGGCCGTGGTCATCCCTTCGGGCGTGGCCGAACCGGCCATGTGGTAAATCTTCTCTTCCTGGACGGTCCCGTCCAGATCGTCCACGCCAAACCACAGCATCGTCTGCGCCAGTTCCACACTCGTCGCAATCCAGAACGCCTTGATGTGCGGAATGTTGTCGAGCATCAGGCGCGACACCGCATGAACGCGGAGCGTGTCGGTGCCGCTCGGCGGCGGCAGCTTCCGCATCTGGTTGTTGTCGGGATGAAACGCGAGCGGAATGAACGCCTGGAATCCACCGGTCTCGTCCTGCAGCGCGCGGGCGCGCAGCATGTGATCGACGCGCTCCTCCATCGTCTCGATGTGACCGTAGAGCATCGTGACGTTGGTGCGCAGTCCCAGCGTGTGCGCAATGCGGTGGACCGAGAGATAGCGGTCCGCATCCGCCTTGTCGTGGCAGATCTTCCTGCGAACGCGCTCGGCGAAGACTTCCGCGCCCCCGCCCGGGAGTGAATCGAGGCCAGCATCCTTCAACTCGCGCAGCACCTGTTCGTCGGTCATCTTGTAGAGATCCGCGAAGAACGCGACCTCGACGGCGGTGAACGCCTTGAGATGAATACCCGGGCGGATGCGCTTGTAGCCGCGCAGCAGATCCGTGTAATAGCTGAACGGCAGGTGCGGGTTGAGGCCGTTGACGATGTGGAGCTCAGTGAGCGGCTGGTCGCCGCGCTGACGCAGCTTGTCCCAGGCTTGCTCGAGCGACATGGTGTATGCCTCGGGCATGCCCTGCTCGAGACGCGCGAACGAGCAGAACAGGCAGCTCGCCTCGCAGACGTTGGTCGGTTCCAACCGCAGGTTGTAATTGAAATACGTGCGGGCGCCGTGTCGCTTCTCGCGCTCCCGATTCGCGAGCCAGCCAATGGCCAGCAGGTCAGGGGAATCGAACAGCCGAACGCCATCTTCGAGCGTAAGCCGTTCAGCCGCCTGGAGTTTCTGGTCGATGTCGGCAAGGCCGGCCGCGAGGAGGCGTGACTGCACTATCCAGCGATTATACTGATCGCCTAATCGACACCGCCGGGTGCTCTCCGTGCCGCAAGGCCCTCCTTTCCGTCGGGGCGGCACAGAGACCCAGCAGGGGAAGTGGGTGAGAAACCCACACGGTCCCGCCACTGTAAGTGATCGGCCCGGCTGAAGCCGGGTGATCGCGAGTCAGGAGACCTGCCCCGGCGCGTTTGTTCCTTGCTTCGGCGCGAGAGACGCCGGGAGGTGACGTGCTACTGCTCGCAGAACGTCTCGCCTTTTCCTATTCAGCCGATCAATCACGGCTTCGCGCGACGTCCGAGGCCACCCGCGGCACTCGTGACGCGGCCGTGCGCGATGTCAGCCTGACCGTCGCGCGCGGATCCATCACCGGCCTGCTTGGCCCCAATGGCTGCGGCAAGACGACGCTGCTGAAGCTGCTGGCCGGCATCATCACTCCGGCATCGGGCCAGGTCCTGTTCGACGGCGTTGCGATTGCGTCGCAGCCGCGCCGCGCGGTCGCCCGCCGGGTGGCCGTCGTGCCGCAGGAGACGCATCCGGCGTTCGACTACACCGCCCTCGAGATGGTGCTGATGGGGCGTCATCCGCATCTCGACACGTTTCAGCTCGAAGGTCCGCGCGACGTCGCGCTTGCCTACGACGCGCTCGACGCGACGGGTACGAGCCATCTCGCCGATCGTCCATACATGACGCTCAGCGGCGGCGAGAAGCAGCGCGTGATCATTGCCAGCGCGCTGGCGCAGCAACCGGAGCTGCTGTTGCTCGATGAACCGACGGCGTCGCTCGACCTCGGCTATCAGCTCGAAATTCAGGCGCTCCTCATCTCGCTCAATCGCGAACGCGATGTGACGATGGTGCTGGCGACGCACGATCTGAATCTTGCCGCGAGCCTGTGCGATCACCTCGTGCTGATGCGCAGCGGGCAGGTGCTGGCGCAGGGAGCCACGGAAGACGTGCTGACGGTTGACGCGATCCGTCAGGTGTATGGCGTGACCGCCGACGTACACCGTCATCTGACCACCGGACACTTGACGGTCGTGCCATTGAGCCGGTCCTGATGCCGCCTTCGCTGTTCGAACTTCGGCGGCCAGACGCGGCAACGGCAATGGCCCCAGGCACATCGGCCCGCCGGCCGGTGCACGTGCGTCTCGCGATCACGGTGGCAGGCTTCGGGGCCTTGACGGTTCTGATGATCGTGCTCGCGCCGCTGATCGGCAGCACGCACATCAGCCTCTCACGCGTGTTCGACCCGTCGATTCCGTTCGCCGACAACGTCGACGCGCAGGTCTTTTTCGTCGCGCGTCTGCCGCGCGTCCTGGCCGCGGCTCTCGTCGGTGCCGCACTGGCCACCGCGGGCGTCGTCTTCCAGGCGATGCTGCGCAATCCGCTGGCGACGCCGTTCACGCTCGGTGTGTCCGCGGGATCGTCGCTGGGGGCGATGCTCGCGATTCTGTTCGGCGCGTCCGCGACGCTTGGTCCGCTGTCGCCGGTGCCGCTCGCCAGCCTGGGCGGCGCGGTCCTTGCCGCGGCGATCGTCTATTGGCTTGCGACGCAGCCGGGACGGCCGATCTCGACGTCGGTCCTCCTGCTGGCCGGCGTCACGCTGAACTCGTTCTTCTCGGCGCTGATTCTGTTCGCGCAGTTCATCGCCGACTACGCGCAGGTCTATCGCGCCGCTCGCTGGCTGATGGGCGATCTCGACGTCGGCAGCTTCACGCCGCTCTACGGCTCGTTGCCGCTGATCCTCGCCGCCTTCGCGATGTTCGCGGTGCTGCCCGGCGCGCTGAATCTTCTGACCCTCGGGCCGGACGCCGCCGCGGCGCGAGGCGTCAACGTCGGCCGGGTTCAACGCATGGCGTTCATCAGCGCCTCGCTCGCGACCAGCGCGGCGGTGTCGTTGTCGGGCCCGATCGGTTTCATCGGCATCGTCGTGCCGCATCTCGTGCGCCTGCTCGTGGGCGGGGACCACCGCATCGTTCTTCCGGCGTCGGCGTTGTTCGGCGCATCGTTTCTGATCGGGTGCGATCTCGTCGCACGCACCGTGCTCGCCCCGGTGGAGATTCCGGTTGGCGTGGTGACCGCAATGATTGGAGGGCCGTTCTTTTTATGGCTGCTCGTGCGAAAAGGCTAGGCCTCGTTTGTTTGTTGTTCCTGGCCGTCGCCGGGCCATCACGGCCCGGGCTCCTGGGGGCATCGTCGCAACAGCCCGGCAGTTCGAAGACCGTTCAACCGGCGAGCGCCCGGCGAATCGTCTCGCTGGTCCCCAGCCTGACCGAAACGCTCTTCGCGATCGGCGCCGGCTCGAACGTGGTCGGTGTCGGCACGTTCGACAACTTTCCGCCGGAAGTGAAGGCGCTTCCGCGGGTCGGCGCGCTGATCGATCCGGATGTGGAGCGCATCCTTGCACTGCGTCCGGATCTCGTCGTCACGTACGGCTCGCAGACGCAGCTCGAAACGCAGCTCGCTCGCGTCAACATCCGGACATTCAGCTATCGACATGGTGGCATCCGCGAGATTCTCGAGAGCCTCAAGGAACTCGGGGCAGCCACCGGACACACGCAGGACGCGACGGCGCTGGCCGCCCGCATCACCGCGCAACTCGACGCGATACGCGCCAGAGTCAGGGGACTCAAGCGGCCGCGCACGCTGCTCGTGCTCGATCGGCAACCCGGTGCGCTGCGCGAGATCTATGCAAGTGGCGGCCTCGGTTTCATGCACGACATGCTCGAGGCCGCGGGCGGCGACAACGTGTTTGCCGACGCAAAGAGCGAGTCGGTCCAACCGTCCACCGAAACGTTGATCGCCCGTGCGCCGGACGTCATCATCGAAGTCCGCGCCGAGGGCTTGATTGAACCGTCGAAAGTCGCCGCCGAACGAAACGTCTGGTCGACTCTCGCCTCGCTTCCCGCTGTGCGCACCGGCCGCATCCACCTGCTGACCGGCAGCCAGCTCGTCGTGCCCGGTCCACGTGTGGCGCAGGGCACCGAAATGCTCGCCCGCGCTCTTCATCCGGACGCGTTCAAGTGAAGATTCTGCTGTCGTGGAGCTCGGGCAAGGACAGCGCGTGGGCGTTGCACCTGCTGCAGCGAAAGCATCCTGGCGCGGTCGGCGCGCTGTTGACAACGGTGAACGAAGCCATGAATCGCGTGGCGATGCACGGTGTCCGGCGCGAGGTGCTCGAAGCGCAGGCGAACGCCGCCGGGCTGCCGCTGCGCGTGATCACCATTCCCCATCCGTGCTCGAACGAGATCTACGAATCGCGCATGCGGGCGGCGGTCACCGAGGCCGTCGCCGACGGTTTCACCCACGCGGCGTTCGGCGACCTGTTTCTCGAAGACATCCGGCGCTACCGGGAAAGGCAGCTGGCGGGGTCCGGGCTGACGCCGCTTTTTCCGGTGTGGGGCATTCCAACCGATCGGCTCGCGCACGACATGATCGGCGCCGGCCTGAAGGCACGACTGTCGTGCGTGGACACGCGGATCCTCGGACCGTCGTACGCGGGACGCGAGTTCAACGCGACGCTGGTCGCGGACCTGCCGGCGGGGGTGGACCCGTGCGGTGAGAACGGCGAGTTCCACACTTGCGTTTACGACGGGCCAATGTTCGAAGGACCGATCCGGCTGCACCCCGGCGAGAAGGAGATTCGAGAGCCGTTCGCATGGGCGGACTTGACGCTCGCCGCTGATGATGTCCGGACTTCTGCCTTCCCGGTGCCGGGTTCGTGTTCAGGTTCTGATGCCGCTTCGGACGCGGGAGCGCGGCCACGGGGTGGGAGGAGGAACCGAACCTGGAACACGAACACAGCACGCAAGAACAGAGAAGCGTGAACATCAGTTACCCACGTCGCCTCGTCTGCCTCACCGAGGAAACGACCGAGACGCTGTATCTGCTTGGCGAGGGCGATCGTGTGGTCGGCGTATCCGGCTACACGGTCAGGCCGCCGGAAGCCCGCCAGAAGCCGCGCATCTCGTCGTTCCTCAACGCGCGCATCGAGAAGATCGAGACGCTCAAGCCCGACCTGATCCTGGCTTTTTCAGACCTGCAGGCCGACATCGCTGCCGACCTGGGCAAGCGTGGCTATCCGGTGATGCTGTTCAACCAGCGGAGCGTCGCGGAGATCCTGCAGATGATTCGGATGCTTGGCGCGCTCGTTGGCTGCGCCGCGAAGGCGGACCATCTGGCGGCAGACCTTGAGCGCAACATCGAGTCGATCCGCGGTGCGACACGAGCGCTTTCCTTCAGGCCGCGCGTCTACTTCGAAGAGTGGGATGATCCGCTGATTTCCGGCATTCGATGGGTCGACGAGCTCATCGAGATTGCCGGCGGCGATCCGATCTTTCCGGAACTGCGGCACGCGAAGCTTGGCAGAGATCGGATCGTGACCGGGACCGAAGTGATTCGCCGCAACCCGCAGGTGATCGTCGCCTCCTGGTGTGGCAAGCCAGTGCGCGTCAACCGCATCACATCGAGGCCCGGATGGGATGCCGTCGATGCCGTTCGCGATGGCCGCATCCACGAGATCAAGTCGGCCCTCATTCTGCAACCTGGCCCGGCGGCGCTGACCGATGGACTCCGCCAGCTTCACGCGATCATCGAATCGGCCGCGCGCGCGGGGCGAGCCTTGTGAGGCTCGCCCGCGCGGACCTGACAAGGTCCGCGCCACGACACCGTTGCGGCATGAGAGGATCCGCGAGAGTCGCACCGGGCTACACTTCGCAGCATGAGATGCAGCGCTTCGGTTTTCGCCGCGGTGATACTCCTGCCGGTTGGCGCATTCGCGGCGGATCTCCGGATTACCGACAGCCGCGGCCGGGAGGTCGTCGTGTCGAACGCGATCGTCAATTACGGCAGCCTGCTGACGGTGGACGAGGACAAGGACGGTATCCGCGTCGAGCAGGGCGACGGCGTCGTGCGCTTGAAGTGGCAGGACGTCGACGCGATTGCCGTGACGAAGGTCGATACGACCGCGAAGCCAGCGCGGGTCGAACTCGATGTCGCCTTGAAGAACGGCAAGCACGTCCCCGCGACGCTGTTTCGGCAGGGAGCCATGAAGCTGACCGGCCGATCCGATCTGGGCGACTACTCAGTCGACCTCGACAAGATCCGCCGCATCGCGCCCGTGAAATGACTCAGCACGCCCTGCTCGAGCGACAGGCACAATGACGCCACGACGAACACGACGAGATGTCTTCGAAACGATTCGTCGTCGTAGCCATCGTTCTCGCCGTGCCGTCGTGGCGGCTGTTGTGACTAATTCGCGAGCGGTTCGGCGCGATCGATCACCAGCACTTCCATTGGCGCGGTCACTGATACCAGCTTCAGCCCGAGTTGATCCTGCAGTGCGGTCGCGAGCGGCGGACCCGCGGGGTCCACGCCAGGCGGAGGCGTCGAGCCGGGGCGCTGCGCCAGCGCGGTCGCGGAAAACGCGTCGGGCGTCCACTTCAATTCGACGTCGAAGCGACCGGTGAGTCCGGTGCGATCGATGATCGGGCGGCGTTGCGACGGCGCCAGCTCAGTGGCCAGTCCGGCAACGTCGATGCCGTGCGCGATGATCTCGCCAGCGCCAGCGGGAAGCACACCGCATACCTGCCGCTGATCGGTCCCTTCCGCGGGCCGGGCAAATCCAATCGTCGTCCCCACTGCCGCATCGCACGAGTCGTCCACCCGTTTCAGCTTCGAACCTGTGCGGCCGGGCGACGTGAGCATCAGCGCGAACGCCACCACGTCACGCGTCTCGCGATGCACGGCAAGCTTGAAATACTCGGTGAGCAGCGGCTGCATCATCCGCTGCAGAACCGCGACCGGCGCCGGTGACGGGGCCTTCGCAACGACATCGACGTGTTGTGAACGTGCCCAATCCGGCATATTGACAATCAACGAGGGGAGCTGAATGCCGTAGGCGTCCTGAATCAGGGCGCTGACCGCCGCATTCGTGATGGTCACCTGCCCCGTTGCCGGGATGACTCGCGGGGGCGCCGGCCGGCCGCCAGCCCGGTTGATCTTAATCGTCGCTGCCTCGAACCGCGCCGTCACCGCGTTCTGGCCGCCGGCGACCAATGCCGCCGCGCTGATCAATATGGGCACCGCCCAGCCTGTCGCCATACTTTGCTGTCGCGACTATACGCCGGTTGTCACTTAGGGCAGATCCGAAGCCGCCCGACGTGTCTCGCCTCGCTTCGCCCTACGCCACTATGAGCGCAATTAGAGACTCCGTCCTACCGCGACTCGACCAGCCGAAGAGCCCGTGACAGCGCCGCAATCATCAAGCGATCGCGCTGCAGTGGTTTGCTCAAGTAATCGTCCATGCCGACAGCCAGGCCCTCCTCGCGATCCTCAGCAAAGGCATTGGCCGTCAGCGCAACGATCCGCGGCCGCCGGTCGGCCGGCTGCTGCGCGGTGCTTGCGCGGGCGGCGCTGAGGCCGTCCATCTCCGGCATCTGCACGTCCATCAGCACGACTGCGACGTAGCTGACCGATGACGAGCTACCGGTGCTTGCATGGATTCCTGAACACGCGAGGAGGACTCATGTCGAAGGAACGCTTACGGAACGAAGATGCCCGCAGCGGCGACGTACTGGTCAGCGACTCAATCACGAGCGGCAAGCCCGACCTGCCGATCGATCAGGATCCGGGACACGACACCGAGATCGGCATCAATGCCGACGAGCTCGGGCCGAAGCGCGGCAACGACAGGCAACCGAAGCGAGGACGCGATGGCGCGCTGTGACGTATGCGGCAACGACTACGACAAGAGCTTCGAAGTGCGCGGCGCCGCAGGCGTTCACACCTTCGACAGCTTCGAATGTGCCATCCACAAGCTGGCGCCGCAGTGTGCCCATTGTGGCTGCCGGATCATGGGCCACGGCGTCGAAACGGCCGGCCGCATGTTCTGCTGCGCAAACTGCGCGCGGCATGCAGGCGCGTCCGGCGTTGCCGATCGCGCGTAACGAGCTCAGTCCTCGAGCGCTCTCGCGTACGTCAGCACGTGCTGCTTCAACGCACTGAGGTTGGGGAAGATGTGTGACTGAGGGTGGCTGGACTCCAGCACGAAGCCGCACTTTTCGAGCACGTGGATGGAAGCCCGATGATCGGCGTGGCACATCGCGTACAGCCGCTTCAGCGCCTGTGCCCTGGCCAGGGTGACCATCGCCTCGAGCGACTCGGTGGCGTAGCCGAGACCCCATGCGTCGCGTGCGAAGACGTAGCCGGTCTGCGCCACACGCGACGCCTCCAGCGTCAGGCCGGTGCTGCCCAGCAGCAACGCTGTCGACTTCGACCACACAAGATAAGGACCGTACCCGTGCAGACGCCATTCGGCGTCGCTGAAGCGGAGGAACATCATCGTGTCGTCGACGGTGAGATGCCGCGGCCAGGCCAGATAACGCGTCACCTCAGGATCGGAGGCATAGCGCGTGAAGATGCCAGGCACATCGTGCCGCGTCGGGCGCCGCAGCAGCAGCCGTTCGGTTTCGATCGCCTCAGGAGCACGCATTCGGTAGTTGGTGGTCAGTGGTCAGTGGCCGGTCGTCGATCGTCGATGACCGGCTCCGACAATTCACTTCACCGATGGGTCGGGCATGAACAGCGGTTCGCGGATTGGCGGAATGACGCCGTTCGCCGCCGCTCGTGCGAACAGCAGCTCCACCGCCTGCCGGCCTTCGGTACCCAGATCAATCGAGTAATCGTTCACATAGAGGTCGATGTGCTTGTACATCACCTCTTCGCTCATCTCCTGCGCGTGCGCGCGTACGTACGGCAGGCTGGCCTCGCGATGGGCGAACGCGTACTCGACGCTCCGTCGCAGCACGCGATTGACGCGCTGCTGAACGGCCTCCGCCAGCGACCGGCGAATGACGATGCCGCCAAGCGGAATCGGCGCGCCGGTCGTCGCTTCCCAGTACTCGCCGAGATCGATGATCTTCTTCAGGCCCTTGGCTTCGTACGTGAACCGGTTCTCGTGAATGATCAGCCCGGCGTCGTAGCGGCCATCGAGCACCGCCGGTTCGATCTCCGAAAACAGCAGCTCGGTCCGGTCCTGGGCAAGCGGGAACGCGTACCCAAGCAGGAAGTTGGCGGTCGTGTATTTCCCGGGAATGGCGATGCGCAGCTTTCCTGCCGACGCTTCATCGACGGCGATCGCACGCTTCGCGATCAGCAGCGGACCACAGTTACGCCCGAGCGCGCTGCCGGCGTCCAGCAGGACATATGCGTCCGCGCAGTACGCGTACGCGTGAAAACTGAGTTTCGTGATGTCCACGTCGCCGGAAAATGCCGCCGTATTGAGGGCTTCGACGTCGGCGAGCCGGACGTTGAAGTCGAGGCCTTCGGTATCGACGCGGCCGTGGATCATCGCGTCGAAGATGAAGCAGTCGTTCGGACAGGGAGAAAACGCCAGGGTCAACGTCATCGCTGATGACTCATTCTCGATCGAGGATCGCCAGCAGCGTCTCGTTGAGCGCCGTCACGGCTTCCTTCAGTTTCCATGCCGCCCGATTGCGGCGCTCGACGACGTTCGAAACGGCGCGCACCTGCGCGAACGGCACGCCATGAATCAGGCAGGCGTACATGAACGCCGCACCCTCCATGGTCTCCACATGCGGGTTGAAGCGCTCGACCACGCGCGCGATCGTGTCGGCATTGCCGTGCGCCGTGTTCACCGTCACCGCGTCGGCAATCGGCAACTGCTCGAGCACCGCGTTCGACGGCGGCGCCCCGTTGACCAGCCGTCCGCGCGTAAACGGGAACGCATCCTCGTCGAGCAACTGCAGGTCGTGAACACTCAGAAACGCATCGCCATCCTCCGCGCCGAGATCCGCGATGCGATCGGTCGTCACGTGGACGACGGCCCCAGGAGGAAGTGCCGGACGGAAACTGCCACACACGCCGGCATTGAACGCCAGGTCGTAGCGCTCGCGGGCAAACAGGCCCGAACACCACGCCGTGGTCGCGACCATGCCAACACCGGTGGTCAGGATGTCAACGCCGTGATGCGCGTGCGTAAACGATCGCAGGCGCAACGAGCACGCCGAGGCGGGAGACAGTGATGCCGCCAGCGGCGCGACTTCGGCGTCGGTCGCGGCCACAACGAGGATACGCACTTTCAGAGTGTACTGACGACAACACCCAACTCCCAACGTCTGACGCTGGTCCAACTCCCAACCGGGCCGACCTTCAGGGCCGCCATCGGGCCATTGGGAACTGAACGAGCGAGGGATGTTGGGAATTGGGCGTTGACGGGTTCTACTTGCGCCGCGGTATCGACAGGATCGTGGCGCCGTGACTGAATTCGCGCGGCGTCATCATCTGGAGCATGTCGGCGTGGGTCGGCGCGGTTCCGGGTGCATCGCCGGTCAGCAGGTTGTCGAGCGGCGTGACCAGCTTGATCTTCGGAGCCTGACCGTAAACCTGAATCGTGTAGTGCAACTCGAGGCCGTTGCGCTGCTCGCGGGTTTCCGCCTGACGAATCTGACGGCCGATGCGCCCGACGTTCACCGGCAGGCGCGAGACGTCAACCGGTGGCGTGCTCGTCGCCGTCGCACCCGCCGCGGACGCGCTCTGCCCGGCTGTCGCCGGAAGGGCGATGCCGAGACAAACCGCCGTCAGGATCGCAAGCCGCAGGCACATGGCGCTTCAGACGCTAGCACACCCGTTTGGGTCTCCTACTGAAGATCCTTCCATTCTTCGTACCAAGCCATCTGGATGGCTTCGAGCTTCGGCTCATTCGACGACTTCGGGTCGTCGTCGAATCCCGGCAGCGCGATCACCTTTTCGCGGAGGTCGGTGAACCTGACGGTCAGCGGATCCGTTTCGGGAAATTTCTCGCGCAGCGCGATGCCGATGTCTTCGGCGTCGGTCCACTTCATGGCCGTGCCTCTTCCTCCTCCTTCGGCTCGGCCTTCTTCACGTCACCGAGCTGAAGCGCGCCGCCCTCCTGAACGTAATTTCGCGTGTAGAGCGGGAATTCCGCGACGACGTCGCCCTTGATGATGGCCTGGCAGCCGAGGCGCGAGCTGGTGCGAAGATCCCAGGCCGTATCGAGGCGGTCGAGCTCCTTGTCTTCAGGCTCACTGAGGTTCTGCTCGCCTTCGCGGATGTAGAGATGACACGTCGTGCAGGCGCAACTGCCGCCGCACGCGTGCTCGAGCGGGATGCCGGCGTTCATGGCGACGTCGAGAAACGATTCGGGCAACCCGTGCTCGCAGTACGGCAGCTTGCCGCGCTCGAACTCCACCGTCTTCTCGGTGCCGTCGCGGAGGATGAAGGTCACTTTGGGCATTACATTTCTTTCACGTTCCTGCCGGTCAGCGCTTCGCGGATGCTGCGGTTCATCGTGACCTCGGCAAGGTGCTGCGTTGCATGGTTCAGCGCGTGCGTCCGCTGCTGGATCAGCTCGCGATCGGAGCCGCTGATGGCGTCCTTGAGCGCCTGCAGCGTTTCGTCGATTCGCTGCAGCTCCCCGGGGAGCAGTTGCTGTTCGATGTCGCCGAAATCGGTGCGGCGCAGGTGCTTCTCCGTCGCGGTGACGACCTGATCGGCCTCGTTGCGGGCCTCGATCAGCAGCCGCGTATCGAAGTCCGCCTCCGCATGCTCGAAACCTTCCAGCAGCATGCGCTCGACTTCCTGGTCGGTCAGCCCGTACGACGGCTTGACCTCGATCTGCTGCTCGATGCCGGTACGCAGTTCGGTCGCACTCACGGTGAGGATGCCGTCAGCATCGATCTGAAACCGCACTTCGATGCGCGGCAGGCCGGCGGGCATCGGCGGGATACCGCGCAGCTTGAAGCGCGCGAGCGACCGGCAGTCGGCCGCCAGTTCGCGCTCACCCTGCAGCACGTGGACGTCCACGGAGGTCTGGTTGTCCACGCCGGTGGTGAACATCTCGCGGCCGCTCGCCGGGATCGTCGAATTGCGAAGAATGATCTTCGACACCACGCCGCCCATCGTCTCGATGCCGAGCGAGAGCGGCGTCACGTCGAGGAGCAGCATCTCGCGGCGGCCGCTGACCAGAATATCGGCCTGGACGGCGGCACCGAGCGCCACCACCTCGTCGGGGTTCAAGTCGCTGTGCGGTCTCCGGCCGAATAACCCTTCAACCTGACGACGGACCAGCGGAATCCTGGTCGAGCCACCCACGAGCACGGCCTCGTCGATGTCCTTCGGCAGCAACGAGGCATCGGCCAGCGCCTGGCGCACCGGTTCCAGCGTGCGATCAACGAGCGGGTGGATCAGCGATTCGAATTCGGAGCGCGTCATGCGCCGGCGATACCCGGCCGGCAGCACTTCCGATGCCTCGATCCTGATTTCGGTCTCGTCCTGGTCAGAGAGATCCCACTTCGCCTGGATGACAGCCTTGGTGAGACTCGCCGAAAACGAGAGCAGGCGCTCGGGAGCCGCCTGGACGACATTGGCGGAGGTCGTCTTCGGCGTCACGCGAAACTCGCGCATCGCGGCGAGGAGGGCCTGGACATCGAGCCCCGCCCGCTGCAGTTCCCGCCACATGAACTGCACGAGCACATCGTCGATGTCGTCGCCGCCGAGCCGCGTGTCGCCGTTGGTGGAGAGGACCTCGAAGACGCCGTCCTCGATGCGCAGGATCGAGATGTCGAACGTGCCGCCGCCCAAATCGTAGACGGCGACGGTGCCGCGATTCCGCTTGTCGAGACCGTAGGCGAGCGACGCCGCCGTTGGCTCGTTGATGATGCGCAGCACCTCGAGGCCGGCGATCTTGCCGGCGTCGCGGGTGGCCTTGCGCTGCGCGTCGTTGAAATACGCCGGCACGGTGATGACCGCGCGATCGACCTCGAAGTCGAACTCGCCCTGATCGCGGAAATGCTCTTCGGCGCGTCGCTTCAGTTCGCGCAGCACGAATGCGGAGATCTCCGGCGGCGTGAACTCGCGGCCGCTGACGCCGATCCGAATCGCCCCGCCCGGATCGCCCGCGACCGTGAACGGCAAATGACTCGCGTCGTTGGCGATGTCTTCGATGCCGCGTCCCATGAATCGCTTCACCGAATAGACCGTGCGCGACGGCTCGGTGAGCAGGCGGCGCTGGGCCTCGCGGCCGACGAAGATCTGCCCGTCTGCGGCGAACGACACCACCGACGGCACGAGCGGGTCACCTGCGGCGTCACGGATCACGACCGGCACGCCATCACGCACATAGGCGACGAGGCTGTTGGTCGTGCCGAGATCGATGCCGACGACCTTACCCATGGGCGTCGGGCGTCGGACGACGGACGACGGACTCGTCGAGGCGTTCCGCATTGCCGGAGCCCGCCGCCTGCCCGGACCCGGTACTCGCCACCTCACGATCGATGGTGGCGATCAGATTGTTGATGTAATTCCGTTCCAGCAGCACTGCACGCAGCTCCTCGAGAATCGCGCGACGACGGTCAGGCGTGGCGGCCGGGCTCTCTTCGTCCCACCGCGTGCTGAGTGATGCCACCTGCGCCTCGTGCTGCTCTCGTTTGCGATCGATCGGCGCACGCGCCGCGTCGAGACGGGCCCGCAACCGTTCGGGGTCGGCGCCGCTCTCGCGGGCGTCGCGGATCTCGTCGAGCTCCTCGTTGAGCGCGAACACCTCCTCGAGCAGCGCCGGCGGCACCGTCGCCGTGGCTCCCGAGCCGGACGGATGTTCGGCCTTCGCCGGCGGCAGGCCCTCGATCGCCAGCAGGTGTTCGATGCGCGTGACCGGGTTCTTCAGCGCCCGATACGCGTCGTTCAGGTACGACGAGCGTTCGAGGCTGGCGAGGCGCTCCTGCGAGGTGGCGTTGTAGTAATAGTCCGGATGAAACTTGCGACTGAGCTCGCGAAAGTTGCGCTCGAGTTGCTGCACATCGAGATTCAACCGCCGTGGTACCCCGAGGAACGAGAAGTAGTCCCCATGACGCCCGAGCGCGAGAATCCGGCTGCAGCTCGGGCAGAAGTGCTCGTCGACAGGGGCGCCGGCGCCGCAGTTGCGGCATTCCAGCATCGAGACCGAGCGAACGGGAATCTGGTTGGGAGTCATCGGATCATTCGTGATTCAGGATTCTTGATTCGTGATTCACGCATCGGCCAATCAAGAATCCGGAATCACGAATCAAGAATCATTTGTCAGGCGCCAAACGAGCTGCCGCAGCCGCACGTCTGCTTCGCGTTCGGGTTGTGGAACACGAAGCCCTTGGTCAGCAGCGCCGTGTCGTAGTCGAGGGTCGTGCCCTTCAGAAACAGAAGACTCTTCCTATCGATGAAGATCTTCGCGCCATGGTCCTCGAACACTTCGTCGCCCAGCCGGGCTTCCTTCTCCCACGAGAAGGTGTAGCTCAGGCCCGAGCAGCCGCCGCCCTTCACACCCACACGAAGACCGCCCTCGCTGATGCCCTGCTTGGCCATCAGCGACTTGATCTTGTCTGCGGCGGCTTCTGTGATCTCAATCATCGTGAAGACCCAACTGCCAATTCCCAGCTCCCAGACACCGTGACGCGAGGCGGCTGGGAGCCGGTCGAAGCGACAGCCCGTCGGGGGTCGGGAGTAATCGTTCAGGCATTCGGTTGCGCATGTTCACCGGCAACCGCTCCCTCACCCTTCGTCTCGCTCTGCTTCTTCTTGTAGTCGGCGATTGCCGCCTTGATGGCGTCCTCGGCCAGCACCGAGCAGTGAATCTTCACCGGCGGCAGCGACAGCTCGGCGACGATGTCGGTGTTCTTGATGGCGAGCGCCTGCTCGACCGTCTTGCCCTTGAGCCATTCGGTCGCCAGGCTCGAGCTCGCGATCGCCGACCCGCACCCGAACGTCTTGAACTTCGCGTCGTCGATGACGCCGGTCTCGGGATTGACCTTGACCTGCAGCTTCATCACATCGCCGCATTCCGGCGCGCCGACGAGCCCGGTGCCGACGTTGGCGTCGTCTTTCGGCAGCGAGCCGACGTTGCGCGGGTTCTCGTAGTGATCGATGACCTTGTCTGAATACGCCATTGTTCTCTCCGGCAGGTCCACAGAGCAGGACCTGCCCTACAGGTACCCGTAGGGCGCGTCTTGTTCTTTAGACGCGCCTCAATGCGCCACCCACTGCATCTTCGTGAGGTCGACGCCTTCCTTGACCATCTCGTAGAGCGGCGACATCTCGCGCAGCCGGCGCACGACCGTCGTCAGCTTCTCCACCACGTAATCGACTTCCTCGTCCGTCGTCCACCGGCCGAGCCCGAAACGAATCGACGAGTGCGCCAGGTCGTCGCCGGCGCCGAGCGCCTTCAGCACGTAGGACGGCTCGAGGCTTGCCGACGTGCAGGCTGATCCGGAGGAGACCGCGACGTCGTTGATGCCCATGAGGAGCGATTCACCCTCGACGTAGGCAAACGAGATGTTCAGACTGTGCGGCAGCCGGTGCTCCATCGAGCCGTTGACGTAAATCTCGTCGAGGTTCTTGTGGAGCTTCTCGTTGAGGCGATCGCGCAGCCCGCGCAGCCGCTGGCTCTCGTCCGCCATACCGGTGCGCGCGAGCTCCGCTGCCTTGCCGAAACCGACGATGCCCGGAACGTTCAGCGTGCCGGAGCGCATGCCGCGCTCGTGGCCGCCGCCGTTGATCTGTTCCGCCAGCAGCACGCGCGGATTGCGGCGCCGCACGTAGAGCGCGCCGACACCCTTCGGTCCGTACATCTTGTGCGCGCTCATCGACACCAGGTCGGCTTTAACCTCGTTGACGTTGAACGGCACTTTGCCGGCGGCCTGCACCGCATCGGTGTGGAAGAGGATCCCCTTCTCCTTCGCGATCGCGCCGATCTCGGCCACCGGCTGCAACACGCCGATCTCGTTGTTGGCGGTCATGATCGTGATGAGGATCGTCTTGTCGGTGATCGCCGCGCGCAGCTCGTCGAGGCTGATGCGGCCATCCTTCTGCACCGGCAGTTAGGTGACGCGCGCCCCCTGCTTTTCCAGCTTCTTGCACGTGTCGATGACCGCCTTGTGCTCGGTCACGCACGTGATGACGTGATTGCCCTTCTCGCGGTACATCTCCGCGGCGCCCTTGATCGCGAGGTTGTTCGCCTCGGTGGCGCCGCTGGTAAAGATGATCTCCTTGGCGGTGGCACCGATCAGATCCGCCACCTGCTTGCGCGCGGTTTCGACGGCCTCCTCCGCCTCCCAGCCGAACGCGTGGTTGCGGCTGGCCGGATTGCCGAAGTGCTGCGTGAAGTACGGCAGCATGGCCTCGAGCACCCGCGGATCGACGGGCGTCGTGGCGTGATAGTCCATGTAGATCGGAAGTTTCATCGTCGTACCACTGCTACGGGCATTGGGGCCGTTGGGATGTTGTCAGACGCCATTTCGGCGAGGGTGACGGTGTCAAGCGCTTCCACGATCCGTTCCTTGATCTGCCAGAGCGGGTCGCGGATGCTGCACTTGCTGTACTGCTCGCAATCGTTCTTTTCCGTCGAACAGGCGGTGACGGTAAACGGACCGTCGATCGCCTGGATCACATCAGCGATGCTGATCGCCATGGATGGCCGGCTGAGGGTGTAACCGCCCCTCGTGCCCTGCGTGGACACGAGCAGGCCGGTGCGAACCAGCCGCTGCAGCACCTTGGCCATGAGCTCAATCGGGATGTCGTACTGCTCGGCGATCTCACGCGCACTCGTCGACGGCGCCCCGCTCGCCTTGCGAGCCAGATGCTTCATCGCGATCAACGCGTAGTCCGCTTTTTTCGAGAGCCTCAACATCGCTTCAGTGCCGCTGGTACAAGCCGGACAAATATCCGACTGCGAAAGTCGTATTTTACGGGCGCCGCGACATATCCGTCAACATTGGTCGGCATTACTGAGGAATCGAGGCATCCTGATTCCTGATGAGCACTCAGTACTTGGGCTGGCTCGGATCGACCTTGTCGATCCACTCCAGAATGCCGCCCTTCAGGTTCTTCACGTCCGTGAAGCCGACCGACTTCAGAAAGTCCATCGCCTTGGCGCTGCGCGCGCCCGACTTGCACTGCGCGATGATGGCGCGATCGCGCGGCAGTTCCTGGTAACGCCGCGGCAGCTCGCCAAGCGGGATCAGCGTCGACCCCGCGATGCGGTTGATCTGGTACTCGTTCGGCTCGCGCACGTCGAGGATGAACGGGGTCTCGCCCGCATCGAGCTTCTTCTTCAATTCAACCGGCGTGATTTCCCAGTCGTTCACGTTCGCTCCTGCCACCTGCGACAGGTCCGGCTCGGGCCGGATGCCGCAGAACTGTTCGTAGTCGATCAGCCTGGTCACGGTGGGATGGTCACCGCACACCGGGCACTCGGGATCCTTCCGCAGCTTGAGCTCGCGGAATTTCATCTTGAGCGCGTCGTAGATCATGAAGCGGCCGATCAGCGGCTCGCCGATGCCGGTGATCAGCTTGATCGTCTCGGTCGCCTGGATCACGCCGATGATGCCCGGCAGCACGCCGAGCACGCCGCCTTCCGCGCAGCTTGGCACGAGGCCCGGCGGCGGCGGCTCAGGATAGAGGCACCGGTAGCACGGGCCATCTTTGGTCGCGAACACCGACGCCTGCCCCTCGAACCGGAAGATGCTGCCGTACGCATTCGGCTTACCGGTCAGCACGCACGCGTCGTTCACGAGATACCGCGTCGGGAAGTTGTCGGTCCCGTCGAGGATCACGTCGTAGTCCTTGAACAGGTCGAGCGCGTTCTGCGAGCTGAGGAGCGTCTCGTAGGTGTCCACCTGCACGTGCGGGTTGAGATCGTTGAGGCGGCGCTTCGCCGATTCGTTCTTCGACGTGCCGACGTCTTTCGTCCCGTGCAGCAATTGCCGCTGCAGGTTGCTGAAATCGACGACGTCGAAGTCGACCATGCCGATGCGGCCGATACCGGCCGCGGCGAGATACATCGCCGCCGGTGAGCCGAGGCCGCCGGCGCCAATGCACAGGACGCTGCCGGCCTTGAGCCGTCGCTGCTTGTCCATGCCGACCTCCGGCATGATCAGGTGGCGGCTGTACCGCTTGATCTCGTCTGGCGACAGCGTCGGGAGGTCCACTTCAGTCTCGGTCATCATTCTCGTGTCTCCTGTGGGGCGAACCCTGTCGGGCCCGCTTCGCGGACCTCACCAGGGTCCGCGCCACACGTTCAGCTCCGTCCGCCGGCGACGCTTGGCACGATGCTCAGCGTGTCGCCCGTCTTCACCGGCGTCTGCTCCTTCTGCAAGTACCGGATGTCCTCGTCATTCAGGTACACGTTGACGAAGTTCCGCAGCTTACCCTCGTCGGTGTAGAGGTGCTTGCGCAGCCCGTCGTACTTCTTCGTCAAGTCGGCCAGGAGCTCACCGACGGTCGCGCCGCTGACTTCAACGGCTTCCTTCCTGTCGGTGAACGGACGCAGTGGGGTCGGGATGTTGATCGTGTTTGGCATGTCTACTCCGACGGGCCTGCTTCGCGAGGCCCGTCCGACGAATTGCTTAACTCCTCAGGATCAAAAGCAGACCGATCCTCCCGCAGGCGCCACGACGTCATGTCCTCTGGGACGCCTTGCCGGACGGAAACGATGACGTACGAGAAAAACGGCCACGCGTGATCGAGGTCGTACTGCGACGGCCGGGCCGGATGATCAGGGTGCGAATGGTAGAAACCGAGCAGATCGCCACCGGCCTCGGTAGCCTTCTTCTCCGCCTCGCGGTAATCGGCCGGGCGGACCAGGAACCGTCGCCGCGGCCCCTCCTCGGTCGTGTTCGGCAGCGCGTAGGTCACCGTCACCACGCCGTCACGACCGATCAGCGCACCGCAGCATTCGTTGGGATACGTCTCGACGCCGTGCGCGCGAATGGCACCGTCTATCCCCGGGCCGAGTGAGAGCGCCACTAGCTCGTCCTCTCCGTCCAGAAGCGCTCCGACAAATATTTCTCGCCGCCATCCGGAAAGATCGCAACGATCACGGCGTCGGTCGTGCGGCGCGCCACGTGGAGCGCGCCTGCCAGCGCCGCACCGCTCGAAATACCGACGAACAATCCATGCTGCGCGAGCTGGCGCGTCAGCTCGAAGGCGTCTTCGGTTGGAATGCCAAGGTCCTCGTCGGCCAGCGCCGGATCGTAGATACCCGGCACGATCGCCGTCTCCATGTGCTTGAGGCCTTCGAGGCCGTGCAGCGGCGAATCGGGCTGCACCGAAATAAGCCGAACGCCGGCATTGAATTCCCGCAGGCGCCGGCCCGCGCCGATAAAGGTCCCGCTGGTACCGAGTCCGGCGACGAAATGCGTCAGCCGCCCTTCGGTCTGCTCGATGATTTCCGGCGCCGTCCCGTCATAGTGCGCGCGCCAGTTGTGCTCGTTGTTGTACTGGTCGGGATAGAAGTAGAGATCCGGTCGCCCGGCGTACATCTCTTTGACCTTCAGGATCGCACCATCGGATCCCTGCATCGGATCCGTGAAGATGACATCCGCGCCGAAGGCCTGGAGGATCTTCTTCCGCTCCGGCGTCACGTTCTCCGGCACGCACAGCCGCACGCGATAGCCGCGAGCCGCGCCGATCATCGCGTAGGCGATCCCGGTATTCCCTGAAGTCGCGTCGAGGATGATGCGGTCCCTGGTCAGCGCGCCCGAACGCTCGCCCTCGAGGATCATCCGCGCCGCCGCACGGTCCTTCACCGACCCGCCCGGATTCCGCCACTCGGCCTTGGCGTAGAGCTCCACGTTGCGCAGACCGGCTTCGAACCCGGCCAGGCGGATCAACGGCGTATTTCCAATGAGATCGACGACTGAGGCTGCCGTACGGGGAAGCCCGGGAGTGGCGACTGGCATATCCGACTGGGACAGTCGGAAATTATATCAACTCCCAACCGAAGAGCCGAGCCAACTCAACTCCCCACGTGGCAACTCCCAAGCGCTCGAGATTTGCGCGGTCACCTGGGAGTTGGGTCGGGTCCGGGTTGGGAGTTGGGAGTTACGGAATGACCTTCCCCTCTGCGTCCCGGTGCTCGATCGGGCCGAGGTTCAGCTTCTTCAGCTCCGGCTCGATTTTTTCCTTGTCGCCGACCGCCACGACCACGAGGTTCTGCGGGACGACGTACTTCGTGGCGACAGCGGCGGTCTGGGGCAGCGTCACCGCGCGGACCTGCTCGGCGTAGTTCGCGTAGTAGTCGAGGCCAAGATCGTAGGTGAAGACGTTCGAGTAGTTGGCGACCGCGTTCGCGTTGGTTTCGAACGCGCCGGGCAGCGAGTTGGACAGGCTGTCCTTCGCCGCGGCGAGTTCCTGGGCAGTGATCGGATGATCGAGCACACCCTTCAGCTCGTTCATGATCTCGTTGACGGCCGGACCGGTCGCGTCGGTCCGTACGCCGCCTCCCACCTGGAACGTCCCCGCGGCGCGGCGGAAGGTCACCTGCGAATTCGTCCCGTAACTGAACCCATTCTTTTCGCGCAGGTTGAGATTGATGCGGCTCGAGAAGTTGCCGCCGAGTGGGATGTTCAGCAGTTGCAGCGGCCGGAAGTCGGGCGACGATCGCGGGGCCGCCAGCGTCGCGACACGGACCTGCGTCTGCGGTGCGCCAGGCGCGTCGACGATCACCACCTTGGCCGATGGTGCGGCCGGCGCGTCGAGTTTTGGCCGCGCGGGCGTTCCCATCTGCCATCCACCCAACGTCTTCTCCGCCAGCGTTCGGAGCTGCGCCATCGTGATATCACCCGCCACGACCAGCGCCGCGTTGTTCGGCACGTAGTTCTGCTGCCAGAACGCCTGCAGGTCATCGCGCTTCATGGCCTTGACCGCCGCTTCCGTTCCCAGCTCGGGATAGCCGTATGGATGATTCGCGCCGAACAACACCGCGGATGTGACTCGCCGCGCGGTGTCGGCCGGGTCCTCCTTGATCTGCGCAAGCTGCGCGACGCGGCTGGCCCGCTGCCGTTCGAGTTCGTCGGCAGGAAACGAGGGATGCAGCACGACGTCGGCGAGGATGTCGAGCGCCGCCGGGAAGTTGCGCGTCAGCGCCCGCGTGGTGACGTTGCTGGAGTCGACGCCGCTGCCGGTCGCCAGCGACGCGCCAAGCTGCGCGACTGCATCGGCGATCTGCAGCGAGCTCCTGGTCGTCGTGCCTTCATCGAGCATGGCGGCGGTGAACGCGGCGAGTCCGGGCTTGTCCTGCGGATTCGAGTCGCTGCCGTTCTTGAACACCAGGTTGGCCGCGATGATCGGCACCGCATGGCGTTCCACCAGGATCAAATCGAGACCGTTGGCGAGCTTCGCGGACTGCGGCGTTTCAAGGACCAGCGGCTTCGAAAAACCCTTCGGCGGATTGGCGCGCCACGGCTCGTCCTTGTTGACCGATTCCGTGCCCTCACCTTCACTGCTCTTCACCGGTTCCGGCGTCGGCACCGGCGGCCCGAGCTGCGGCTGGCCGGGCACGGCGTACACGACGGCGCGAGCCGACGTCTTCAGGTTGTCGCGCGCCCACTGCTGCACGATCGCCGGCGTCACGGTCCGGTAACGGGCGAAGTCCTGCTGGATGTAATCGGGCGTCTTCAGATAGTGGTTGTAAATGTTCAGGCGGTGGGCGAGGCCGGAAATGCTCTCGAGTCCACCGACCGTCGCCGTCTCGAACGTGTTGCGCGCACGCTCGACCTCACTTGCATCCGGCGGCGCCGCCACGAGTTTGGCGATCTCTTCGTCGATGGCCTTTTCGAGTTCCTCAGCGGTGTGTCCAGGGCGCGCGGTCGCTTCGATCTGGAATATCGACTGCAACTGCAGCGACTGCTGATACGCCTGCACGCTCTGCGCGATCTGCTTCTCGTAGACCAGCGACTTGTACAAACGGCTGGAACGACCACCGCCGAGAATCGTGGCGGTCATGTCGGCTTCTGCATCGCCGGGCTTGAAGAAGGGCGCGGTCAACCACGCCATCGACACGCGCTGCAGCTCGACGCGCGACGGCACGGTCTTGCGACGCTCGCTGGTAATCGGCGGCGTCTGAACGGTCGGCGCCGCGACGGGATCACCCTTCTTGAAGGTGCCGAAGTACTTCGCGACGAGTTGCCGGATCTGGGCGGCGTCGAAGTCGCCGACGATGGCGAGCGTCGCGTTGTTGGGCGCGTAGAACTGCTTGAAGAACTTCTTCGCATCATCCAGGTTCGCGGCCTGGATGTCCTGATGCGAGCCGATGATCGACGCGTAGTACGGATGGCCCTGGGGAAACAGCAGGTGCACCAGTTCTTCGTCGGCCGGGCCATACGGCGTGTTCTCGATTGACTGCCGCCGCTCGTTGCGGACCACGTCCTGCTGGTTGGCGAACGAGGCGCGATCGAGCGTGTCCAGCAGATAGCCCATGCGATCCGACTCGAGCCAGAGCGCCAATTCGAGTCGGCCGGCGGGAACCGTTTCGAAGTAATTCGTATAGTCGAAGTTGGTCGTGCCGTTGAAGTCGCTGGCGCCGGCATCTTCGAGGAACTTGATGTAGCTGTCCTCGGGGACGTGCTTGCTCTTCTGGAACATCATGTGCTCGAAGAGGTGCGCGAATCCGGTGCGTCCCTTGTCTTCATTCGCCGGCCCGACGTGGTAGTACAGGTTTACGGCGACCATCGGCAGGCCCGTTTTCCGCGACAGGATCACTTCGAGCCCGTTCGGCAGCGTGTACTTGGTCGCGGCCAGCCGCGGCACCGACGACGGTGGTGTCGTCGCCGCGGTTCGCGCGGCAGGCGCGGGTGCCTGGCTCCGTCGCGGAGCCTGGCCGCTCTGGGCAGCAGGCGTGATCACCAGGCTCGCGGCGACGAGCACGGACAGCAGCGCTGACGTCAGAAGTCTTTTCATCGATGTGCTCCGGCGCGTTCACGTCGGCCGCCACCACGTCGGCGGACACGGCGCGAAGGCGGTCTTACGGTTTGTTGTCCAGACTGGCCCACAGGTACCAGCAGGCGACGGATCGATACGGCCGCCACGGTTCGCCGAGTTTCGTCAGCCGCTCGGGCGTCGGCACTGTGCGCAACCGATAGGCCTTCTGCACCGCCTTGACGATGCCGAGGTCGCCGACCGGAAGGACGTCGGGACGGTGCAGGCGGAACATGAGGAACATCTCGGCCGTCCAGCGCCCGATGCCTTTGACGCTGATCAGCGCTTCAACGACCTCGTCGTCGGTCATCCGATCGAAATCATGCAACGCGACCGCGCCACTGGAGACCCGCCCGCACAAATCGCGGATGTAGGCGATCTTCTGACGGCTCAAGCCGACGGCGCGCAGCGCGTCGTCACCAATCGCATCGAGCCGCGTCGGTGTCAGCGGTGCGCCGACGAGCGCGTCCAGTCGTGCCTTGATGGTGGCTGCGGCCTTCGTCGAGAGCTGCTGCGAGATCATCGCCGAGACGAGTGCGCGAAACGGATCCGTGTGCTGCGCGTCGGCAAGCCCGCAGTCGCCATGCGCGCGAATGAGATCGCGAAGCACGGGATCCCGCCGAGCCAGATGGCGCCGCGCCTTGGTGTAGTCGGTCGTGCCCACCGGTCCCAAGACTCTATTTCAAGATCGCGGTCAGCGTGACCTGGGCGCGCAATTCGGTCTGGCCGGACTCGATCGGCGGAGCTGCGGCAATCGCGGCGCCCTGGGCGGCCACTTCGCGGAACATCGGTCGCGGAATCGGGCCACCCGAAATGCTGCCTTCGTCGATCCGCAGCACGCGATCGATGGTGCGGCTGGCCCCCGACGCCATGACATCGGCCTTCGCCCGGGCGTCTACGACCGCGAGCCTGAGGGCCTCGCGCTCCAGCTTCGTCCGGTCCTTGAAGTCGAACCGGATCCCGCCAAGGGTGGTCGCCCCCGACGTGCCGGCAATCTCGAGCAGATCGCCGACGCGATCGATCGCGTCAACCCGTACCTCGATGGTGTTCCGGGCGACGTATCCGCGGCCGACGCGCTTGCCGTTGTTGTAGTCCCATTCGTACTGCACGTCGTAGCCAACGGTCTTGATCGCGTCCGCCGGGACGCCGGCGGCGCGCAGCTTCTGCTGGATCGGCGTCATCGCCTCGGTGTTCAGGCGCTGCGCCTCCTTCGCGCTGGACGCGCGCGATTCAGCGCCGATGGTGATCCACGCGCGGTCGGGAATGGCCTGCACCACACCCACGCCGGTCGTGACGACCTGCGGTTCCGCCGGGACGGATGGCTGCTGGGCGGCGGCGACGAGCGGGAAGAGCGTGAACAGGGCGACGAACAGTCGAGTCACGGAGCGTCCTTTCTGCAGGCGGCGGTATTGATTCTGACGCCGAACGCCCGAGCGGGGTTGGTCCGGGCATTGGCGATAGACGGTTGACGATTTGATCGACGGACGAGGCCCCCCGAATCACGTCGTCACTCCCCATTCGTCGATTCGTGAATTGCTCCAAATACAATGGGCGCGATGTCTGCCGCCGGTCCGCTGGCCGGGCTCACTATTGTCGATCTGACGAGGGTCCTGTCGGGGCCCTACTGCACGATGCTGCTGGGCGACCTCGGCGCGCGCGTCATCAAGATCGAGCAGCCGGAACGCGGAGACGATACGAGAGCGTGGGGTCCGCCGTTCGTCGGTGGCGAGAGCACGTACTTCCTGAGTGTCAATCGCAACAAGGAGAGCGTGACGCTCGACTTCAAGACGCGGGCCGGGCGCGACGTCCTGGATCAGTTGATTGCGCGTGCGGACATTCTGGTCGAGAACTTCCGGCCCGGCACGCTGGCCCGTCTCGGTCTCGACTATCCGTCGCTGGCTGCGGCGCATCCGCGCCTGATTTACTGCTCGATTTCGGGATTCGGGCACAGCGGCCCGCGCGCGGCGCAACCGGGCTACGACGCGGTACTGCAGGCCGAAGGCGGCCTCATGAGCATTACCGGCGACGCTGGCGGGCCACCGTTCCGGCTGGGCGTGGCGATCGCGGACCTCGCCGCTGGCCTGCTGGCGAGCAACGGCGTCGCGCTCGCGCTATATGCGCGCGAGCGCACCGGCCGTGGCCAGTTCGTCGACATCGCGATGTTTGATACGGTGGTCTCGCTGCTCAGTTATCAGGCGTCGGCGTGGCTGAACGGAGAACACGCCGCGGCGCGGATCGGCAATCGTCATCCCCAGATCGCGCCGTACGATGTGTTCGACGCATCGGATGGCGCGTTCTTCCTCGCCGTCGGCAACGACGACCAGTTCCAACGGCTGTGCCGGCTCACGGGCCTCGAGACGCTCGCCACGGATGAACGCTTCGCAACCAATCCGGCACGGGTCGCGCACTATCCGCAGGTGCGCGATCGACTGGCCGTCGCCTTGCGCGAACGCACGCGCGCGGAGTGGATCGAGCGCCTGATGGCGGCCGGCGTTCCGTGCGGCGCGGTTCGCGACGTCGCGGACGTACTCGCTGATCCGCAGGTCGCAGCGCGATCGATGATTGCCGCCGTTGAGCACGCCGCCGCCGGCATGGTGAAGGTACTCGGGCCGCCGCTGAAGATGTCGGACGCACCGGCAACCGTGCGAAGCGCACCGCCCGTGCTCGGCCAGCATACGGTCACCGTCCTGCGGGAACTCGGTCTGCAGCCGGAGGACATCGAGGCGCTTCGCCGCGAGCGGGTCATCACGTAGGCCGGCTCCATGACGGAGCCGGCGAGCATGTCGATTTGCAGGCCGGATGCTGCGCAGCAGACCCGGCGAGGGAGCTCAATGGAAGTTTCACTCGTTCGAAAGCGATTGAAGGCAGTGATCGACGCGGCGCGCGACAACGCGCAACGGCGGCGCCAGCGCGTGGCGGATGCCGAGCGCGCCTACGACACGTTTCTGAATGACGTGGCGACGCCGGTCGCCAGGCAGGTCGCCAACGCCCTGAAGGCCGAAGGCTATTCGTTCACCGTATTCACTCCCGGGAGCGGCCTGCGTCTGGCCTCCGATCGGACACGCGACGACTTCATCGAGTTCGCCCTCGACACGGCCGGTGATCGCGCCGAAGTGATCGGGCGGGTCAGCCGCCAGCGGGGCTCGCGAACGATCGATGAAGAGATGCCGGTGAAGCGCGGCGCCGCGCCCGACACGATCAGCGAAGAAGACGTGCTCGAGTTTTTCGCCGCCGCGCTGGAACCGTGGCTGGAACGGTAAGCGCCGCGGTCTAGGTCTTCCTCGCGACGTGGATCGCCATCAGGCCGAAGAGCACGGGGATGGCCTTCACGTCGTGAAAGCCCTCCCCTTCAAACATTCGCGCCACGACCGCCGCGCCGGGATAGTTCCTGATCGATTCCGGAATGTACCGGTAGGTGTCCGGATCGCCATGGAGCGCCCAACCCAGTGCCGCCCCGACGGCCGTCAGGTAGACGTGATAGGCGCCCCGAAGCAGCGCGTTCGACGGGCGGTTGAAATCGAGTGAAAGGAATCGCCCCCCGGGGACGAGCACGCGACGGATCTCGCGAATGGATTGTGCGAGGTCGGGCACGTTGCGAAGCCCGTAGCCGCTGGTGACGACGCTGAAGGCGTTGGCCGGGAAAGGCAAGGCGAGCATGTCGCCTTGAACAAGAACTCCCAACCCCTTGCGTGTCGAACTCTCAACTCCCGGTTCATTCGACGCTCCGACTTCCGAGGACCTGGGAATTGGACGAGCGACCGATGTTGGCCGCTGGGTGTTGGCCAGTACAAGCATCCGATGCGTCAGGTCGAGGCCGACGGCGCGTGCCGGACGGAATCGCATCGCTTCGAACAGGATGTCGCCGGTGCCGCACGCGAGATCGACCACGCGATCCGATGGCGTGATGTCCGCCAGCCGGATCAGCCGGCGCTTCCACCGTTGATCCTGGCCGTACGACAGGAATCGCGTGATGAAGTCGTAACGGTCGGCGATCGTCGCGAAGAGTCCGCGCACGTACCGCCGCTTGCCGTCGGGAGTCGAGATCCGCGCGCGCAGACCGGCGGGACCGCCGCGCCGATGCCGCCCTACCGGCGGCGTTGGTCCGGTTTCGCGGAGGGGGCGCGGCGTCATGCCGGCTGCGTAGGCCGGGTTCCGCGGCTTGTCCGCCGCACCCTTCGCGGAGGTGGAAGCGGACCCGGCATCACTGCGCCCGCAGCAACAGGACCGGGATCTTCACCTCGTGCCGCACGCGATTCACTGTCGTGCCGCGCACCAGATCGTTCAGCAGGCGATGGCCGTGCGTCGCCATCGCAATCAGATCGACGTCGCGCTCGCGGGAGAGGCGGATCAACTCGGTCGCCGGGTCGCCCATCGCCAGTTCGGTGGACGCGCTGATCGAGGCGGCGCCGAAGTCCGACGCGAGCTGGGCAAGGTAGGCGCGATCGGCTTTGATTTCATCCGACTCGCGCAGGTTGAGATCCTTGAAGTGCCGCGCGGCGAATCCATCGGCGACGTGCACGAGGAGCAGCTCCGCGCCGGTCAGCGCCGCCAGTCCACGCACGTGTTGGAGGATCGTTCGATCAGACGGTGAATTCTCGACCGCGACCAGAATGCGCCGGTACATGATGTCAGCCGGCGAAAGTCTGCCACAGAAGGTACGCGTTGAGCGCGGCGATCACGACCGCCACCGGCCACGCGAGCGCCTTGACCCACGTTGGGTTGGCGAACGTACCCATCTTGGCCCGATCGCTGGTGAAGAGCAGGAGCGGAATCACCGCGAACGACAACTGCAGGCTCAGCACGACCTGGCTGAAAATCAACAGTTGGCCGCTCCCACGCTCGCCGTAGAGCACCACGACGATGATGGCGGGGATGATGGCGATGAGGCGGGTGATCAGTCGCCGCAGCCACGGACGCAGCCGGACGTTGATGAACCCTTCCATCACGATCTGCCCGGCCAGCGTTCCGGTCAACGTCGCGTTCTGCCCCGAACACAGCAGCGCTACCGCGAAGAGCACACTCGCCGCTTTGGTCCCCATCAACGGCGAGAGCAGTTGATAGGCGTCGCCGATATCGGCGACGTCGTGATGACCGCTGCCGTGGAACGCCGCCGCCGCCATCACCAGAATCGCGGCGTTGATGAACAGCGCCGACATCAGCGCAATCGACGAATCGAGCGTGGCGAAGCGCACCGCTTCGGACTTGCTCGCCACGTTGTCCAGGTACTTGCGCGTCTGCACGATCGACGAGTGCAGATACAGGTTGTGCGGCATGACCGTGGCGCCGAGGATGCTGATCGCGATGTACAGCATCGAGGGGTCGGTGACGACCTCGGTCCGCGGGATGAAACCGGCGGCCACCGCCGCGACATCCGGCCGCGCCAGGATGATCTCGATCGTGAATGCTGCGGCGATCGCCACGATCAGGCCGACCACCAGTGCTTCGACGTAGCGGAAGCCGCGATGCTGCAGGAACAGGACGACGAGCACGTCGAGCGCGGTCAGACAGACGCCCCAGACCAGCGGCAGGCCAAAGAGCAGGTTCAGCGCGATGGCGGCGCCGATGACCTCCGCGAGATCGCATGCGGCGATCGCGATCTCGCAGAGTACCCAGAGCACAATCGTCGTCGGCGTCGAGTAGTGATCGCGGCACGCCTGCGCGAGATCGCGGCCGCTGGCGATGCCCAGGCGCACGGCCAGCGCCTGCAGCAGGATCGCCATCAGGTTCGAAATCATCACCACGCTGAGGAGCGTGTAGCCATAGCGCGCGCCGCCGGCGAGGTCGGTGGCCCAGTTGCCCGGGTCCATGTAGCCGACGGCGACCAGGTAGCCAGGTCCGGCGAAGGCAAACAGCTTTCGCCAGAAGCCCGCGTCCTGCGGAACCGGAATCGAGCCGTGCACCTCCGGCAGGCTGACCGACGGCGACGGCCGCCGCCAGCCGGACCCGGCCGCCGACGCACGGGATTCAAGCGACATCGCGAACGTTCCGCATGATTTTGATCACTCAAAAAACTAATTCTGCGTCAATCAAAAGTCAAGCCGGTTGAGGCAAAATAGTCGCGAATGCTCGCATCGGCCACCGTCGAGAACTACCTCAAGGCGATTTATTTGGCCGCGCCGGCGCGAACGCCGGCCGGCCTTCTCCCCATGGGCCAGCTCGCCTCCTCGTTGAACGTTGCACCGGGCACCGCGACAACCATGGTGAAGACCCTCGCAGAGTCCGGCCTGGTGCACTACGAACCATACGCCGGCGTCGCGTTGACGCCCGCCGGCGAGCGCCTCGCCGCGCTCGTGTTGCGGCGGCACCGCCTGATCGAGCTCTTCCTGGTACGCGTGATGGGCTATGCGTGGGATGAAGTGCATGACGAGGCCGAACAGCTCGAACATGTCGTGACCGATCGCCTCATCGACCGTATCGACGAAATGCTGGGACGGCCGGAAACGGATCCCCACGGCGATCCGATTCCCAACGCCGAAGGGCGAGTGAAAACGCAGGATGCGCAGAGCCTGCTCACCTGTCCGCTGCACACGCCGGTGACCGTGGCCCGCGTGATCGACCAGGATCGTGCGTTCCTGCGCTTCATCGAAGGACATCACCTGAAGCCAGGGGAATCGATTGAGGTCGAACATCGCGACGCCGCCTCGGACAGCGTCCGGGTGCGCGGCAAGGATGATCAGCGGATCACGATTGGGATGCGCGCCGCCTCGAAGCTACTGGTGCAGATCGCGCCCCTCCTGCTGCTGGTCGCCGCCATCACTTCGATCGTGAATGCGTAGACCGGCGCGGCGCGTGTCGTCAGCGGTCGGCCGTGACCACGAGAAAATCAGCGATATACGTCTTCAACGCGGCGATGTCGCCTGCGATCCATTCGCCGCCGGTCAGTTGTTCTCTCGCGAAGGTGGCGAACCCGAATCCGTACGACACGAGGCACGGCCGCACGCCCGCGTTCAGTGCGGTTCGATGATCGATCGCCGAGTCGCCGACCATCAGCGTCGTCCTGGCCTCTGTGCCGGCGGCCTGCATCAGCGCCAGCAGCGACGCCGGGTCCGGCTTGCGCGGAAGCGGGCCGTCGCCGCCAACAACATCGGCAAACAGACCGCGCACGCCCAGGCCTGCGAGAATGCGCTCGCTCGGCGCCTTCGGTTTGTTGGTCAGCACCACGACACGCGCCTGTTCCCTCGCCATGCGGACGACATCCTCCGCACCGTCGTACAGACGCGTGTGGTTCAGGAGCCGTTCGTCGTAGAAGGCCAGGAATCGTGTCAGCGCCGTGTCTGTTTCCTCGAGGCCGGCAGCCGTGAGGGCGCGACGCACCAGCAACCGCGCACCATCGCCCACCATGCGACCGATCGCCTCTTCGGACAGCGGCTCCCCGCCAAGCTCACGGATCAGATCGTTGGCGGAATCGGCCAGATCGCGCCGCGAGTCGATCAAGGTCCCGTCGAGATCGAAGGCAATCAGCCGGTGTACGTCGCCCATGACGTCGGGGTCTCCCAGACGGTGACGCGCGTCACAGGCAACCCCTGCTCGCGGGACACTTCGAAGATGAGACGCGAGATGCGTTCCACGGTGGGATTGCTGTCGACGATGAAAACGGGTTCGCCCATGCGCTGGAGGAGGTCGACCAGCGGGTCGTCGCCCCGCAGAATCATCTTGTGATCGAGCTCGCGGTCGATCCAGTTTTTCACCACGCGCTTGATGTCGCTGAAGTCAGCCACCATATTGCGGCGGTCGAGCGTCCCGGCCGCGATTTCGATTTCGACTACGGCATTGTGTCCGTGCGGATGCTTGCAGATGCCGTCATAGTCGAGCAGCCGGTGGCCGTAGCAGAAGTCGAGACGCTTGGTGACCGAGTACATATGAGGTAATCGTACTTCCCAAATCCCAAAGCCCAAATCCCCAAAATGGCCAATATCGCATCGACCATGAGTGCCGTCCTATTGTCGGCTGGTCTCGACAGCGCCGTGCTCGCCGCAGCCGAAGCGCGCGACGCACATGTTCATCCTGTGTACGTGAGTGCCGGGCTCGCGTGGGAAGACGCGGAGCGAGCCATCCTGGAGCAACTGCTGCGCACGGCGCCGTACCGCGAGCTGGCGCCGCTCGCGTCGCTGTCGTTCACGGCGCGCGATCTGTATCCCGCGACTCATTGGGCGCTACGCGGAGAGCCGCCGGCATTCGACACGCCGGATGAAGACGTGTATCTCACCGGGCGCAACGTGATGCTGCTCAGCAAGGCGGGGATCCATTGCGCGCAGCATCGGATCCCGCGACTCGCGATCGGCCCACTCGCCTGCAACCCCTTTCCGGATGCGACGCCAGCGTTCTTCGACGCCATGCAGCGGGCGTTGTCTCTTGGACTGGCGCATCCGCTGACGATCGTCGCGCCCTTCGCAGATATGGAAAAGAGTGACGTGATTCGACTGGGGGTGGAGCTCGGCGTTCCGTTCGAACTCACGCTGTCGTGCATGAATCCGCGCGAGGGCAAACATTGCGGTCAATGCAGCAAGTGCCGCGAACGCCGGGATGCGTTCAATGACGCGGGCGTCAGCGATCCGACGCCGTATGCGGTGACCCCCGCTCGATAGGACGAGACCCAGCTACCCCTTCACTGCCGCCCGTCGTACACGATCTCTCCGTCGACGATCGTCGTCACCACGCGCAGATCCCGATCGAGGATACCGAGGTCGGCGACAGCGCCGGCGGCGATCACGCCGCGATCCTCGAGCGCAAGGGCACGGGCCGGGGTCGTGGCGCACATCGTGGCGGCCTCTGGGAGCGAGCGGCCACACTGCGACACCAGGAACCGGAATGCGCGATCCATCGTCAACGTGCTGCCGGCGAGCGTGCCATCCGCGAGCGTGGCGGCGTGCTCGCCTACGTGAATCGGCTGTCCGCCGAGCCGCCCGGTCATTCCCACGGTCAGGCCCGACCCGGCGGTGCCGTCCGTGATCGCCATGATCCGCTGCGCGCCTTTGGCGGCAATCGCGACGCGCATCATTGCCGGATGCACGTGGTAGCCGTCGCAGATCAACTCGGCGGTCACGTCATCTCTTGCGAGGACGGCACCAGCCAGACCCGGGGCGCGATGCGTGATCGGCGTCATCCGGTTGAACAAATGCGTCGCGTGGCGGGCGCCGGCATCGAACGCCGCCATCGCGGTCTCGAAATCTGCTCCCGAGTGACCCAGCGAGACGCGGTGGCCCGCGGTGGCGAGAGCGCGAACGAGATCGAGTCCGTGAGGCAGTTCCGGCGCGAGCGTGATGATACCCACCTCCGCGCGCGCAGCAGCGATGGCGCCGAGGATGTCCTGAGCCGCGAAGGCAGAGGTTCGACCGCCGGCAACGGCCGCCTCCGGCGATCGCAGGCACGCGAGCGGCTGGGCACCCTTGAATGCCGGGTTGATGAAGTTGCTTTCCAGGTGCGCGGGCAGGACACGTGCCGAACGCGGAGCCACCCCCTGACGTGCGCGTGCGACCTGTGCGAGCACGTCGCGCAACGACTCCGGTGCACACGCAACCGTCGTCGGGCAGAAGGCGGTGACACCGTAGCGTGGCAACTTCGCGGCGATAGCCGCAATCACGTCGCCGCCATCAAGGGTGTCGTGCCCTTCGATGCCATGCACGTGTACGTCGATGAAACCAGGCAGCACGTACCCGCCGGCTATGTCGATGATCTGGACGTCGCCGCGCACGCCCGACGCCCACCCGTCGTCGACGCTGGCGATGTGACGCCCGTGAATCGCGACGTGGGCCTTCGTCACGCGGTCCGGCAGTACGACTGAACCGCCGGTCAGGATGGTGTTCATCCGACGATCACGCGGAAAGCGTCGCGTCGCCGGGCCAGTCCACGTGCAGGTGCCACTTCCGTCCGGCCAGCGGCAGCATCGACACGTCGGCCGATGCCTGCGGTGTGCGGAAGACCTCGCGATCGAGCCGCGTCAGCAGCTTCGTGTAGCCACGAACATCCGGAGCGGTCAACACGAGCACGCCGCCGCTTTCGTCGGGAGGGAACTTGCGATCGTCGAGATAGTCGCGGTCGAGAGTGATCAGCGTGCGGCGAAGCTGGCGAGCCATGGCGTAATGCTGGTCGTCGCGCGCGCGGCGCAGATCGTCGTGCTCGATCACGAACAGCACGTCCCATCGCAAATCGTTGCGCATGAACGCGACCAGGCCGGCCGGCATGTTGGCGTCGACATAGACGCGCGGCTGGTCGGCAATGCGTGCTGCGTGCGCGCCGAGCTCCGATGAGAGTGTGCCCACGCTAGCGATGGCGTTCGAGGTCCGGCATGGTGTCCAGGGCGTCCGCCGGTGCGGGATGCTCTTTGCGCGCTGCCTTCGCTTCCGCGCGCAACTGCGAGACGAGCGCGTCGCGTTTGTGCACGAGCTCCTTACGCGGACGGCGTCCGCGCGGCGAGCCGACGACGTACTCGCAGAAGAGCGGGAATGCGATCGTCGAATCGGCGTAGGTTACGACCGTGTCGGGCAGCACGCCTGGATTCACCTTGCCCCAACTGACCGCTTCGGCCGGTGTCGCACCTGACAAGCCACCCCACACGACCTGGTCCGTTGTGATCTGGATGAAATAGTCGTTGCCGCCTTTGGGAATGCCGTAAACCTCCCACAGGGTTGGCTGGCCCTGCAGATAGAAGTTCTTCGGCGAGCCGCCGCCGAGAATGACGCCGCCGTTCTTCTTGCCTGCCAGAATGAAGGCGCACACTTCGTTGACGTCCTTGTTCGGGTCGATCATCAGGCCGCTGTCGTTCATCAGCTCGTGATAGGCGACGTTCATGCCGATCGAGCTGTCGCCGGGCGACGACGTGTAGAGCGGTACGCCCGCTTTGGCCGCCGCCGCGAGCACGGAATAATCCTCGCAGCCCGGATGCTGCTTCAACAGGTCGAGACCGAGGGCATAGTGCAGGTCCGCTGTCGAGACCGGACCATTGACGCCCCACCGGATCAGAAAGTCGCGGATGTAAGAGTCCGTCTCGAGCAACACGGTCGCGGGGAAGAGGACGTCGTAGATGCGGATGACGCCCTCCTCGTAGAGCTCCACGTCGTTGACGAAGGGGGAACCACGATGCAGCGTGAAATTCAGGGCGTAGTGCAGATCGTGATACAGGTTCGCGCCGGTACTGATGACGAAGTCGACGAGACCGCGCTCCATCAGCTCGACCACACACCCGCCGAGACCGGCTGGCGTCATCGCGCCGGCAATCGTGAGGGCGATCGTCGTGTCGTGCTCGGCCAGCAGCATCTTGTCGGTGAAGATGCGGCAGGCCTCGCCGAGACGTGCGGCGTTGAACGCCTGGAATCCTTCGTCGATCAGATGGCGGATGTCGGCGCTGCCGCGCGGCCGGTAATAGCGAATGGCTTTGCCCGACAGGTAGTTAGAACGGGACTTCTCGGGCGCTCCGGGCGCGCGGTGCGGCATGAATCGACACTTTAGCACTGTCGTCTGACGCAATTCCGGCCGATACGGGAGGCAACCGGTTCACATGACCTCTCATCTCTCCCGCATCGCGGCACCTGCGGCGCCTGCCGCCGGCTCCGACGTCGAAGCTCGCTTTCGCACGCTCGTGCAGTCGCCCCTTCGCGCGGGGCTGCTTCGCTTTCTGAGCGCCCGCCCCGCCGAAACGTTCGAGCTCGATTCGCTCATGTCGACCTTCGGTCGCCTGCGTCTCGACGTCGACAACTGTCTCAAGGAACTCGTCGCCTTCGGCGTGGTCGAGCGGCACGCGCAGGACGGCCAGGTCAGATACCAGGCGCAGCGCCCGGACGCGGAGGATATCGCGCAACTGCTCGACCACTTCCTGGAGCGGCGCGCGGCCATCAGCCACGAGGACACGGCACCGTCAGTTCAGCGGTTCCGCGAAATGATCGGCCGCGACGAGAAGATGCTCGTCGTGTTCGAGTGGATTCGTACTGCGGCGAAGTCTGATATCTCCGTGCTGATCCTCGGACCGACCGGATCCGGCAAGGAAGTGGTCGCCCACATGATTCACGACCTGAGCCGGAGGGCCCGCGAGAACTTCCAGGCCGTGAACTGCGCGGCCGTTCCTGATTCCCTCTTCGAGTCGGAAGTGTTCGGGTACGAAAAGGGCGCATTCACCGGCGCGCACGACCGGAAGCCTGGCCGCCTGGAACTCGCCGATCGCGGCACACTGTTCCTCGACGAGATCGGCGATCTCTCGATGGTGGCGCAGGCGAAGCTGCTGCGCGTGCTCGAGGATCGGCGGTTCGAGCGCCTGGGTGGACAGAAGTCGGTGCACGTCGACTTCCGCCTGATCTCCGCGACCAATCGGCCGCTCGATCAGTTCGTCCGTGACGCGCGATTCCGTGAGGACCTCTACTACCGCATCAACGCCTTTGCCATCCGCCTGCCGTCATTGCGCGAACGGCCGGTGGACATCCCAGTGCTCGCCAACCGGTTCGTCGCGCGCTACTGCGCGGCCAACGGCCTGCCGCTTGACGCCAAGGTGATTTCGCCGGAGGCGATCATGCGTCTGCAGTCGTATCCGTGGCCGGGAAACATCCGTGAGCTCGAGAGCACCGTGTCACGCGCGGCGCTCTCGTCACCGGGCCGCGTCATCCGCGATACGGACATCGAATTCCTGCATCCGCACGTCACCGTGCCGGTTGAAACCACGCCGCGGCTTCCCACGCTGCGCGATGCCGAACGCACACATATCGCCCGCGTACTGGAAGCGGTGGGCTGGAACAAGAAGGAGGCGGCGCGGGTACTCGAGATCAGCCGCGGCACGCTCTACCGGAAGATTCTTGAGTACAGCCTCGAGCCTGAAGACCGAGTGTCCCGAGACAACACAGCCTCGTAGCGGCGGGCCAAATTGCCAGCAAATCACGACGTCGTCCATGTGCCGAAACCGCACACGACTTACGAAATGTGATTAGCCCTTTGATCACAACAACTTAAGAGTGCCGGCCCAGGCGCCAACAGCCGAGTCGGCGGCCACGGGCCGCGTTCAGCGGCGCCCCAGGGCCAAGTTGTCCGTTAAAGATCAGAATTTGCCAGTTACTAATGCGCAGATTGTCCTACTAAGTTCTCTCTAGTGGCCGGCAGAGCTTTTGCCAACTGAACAGACGGTTCGAGAGCCATGTCTATGACTTCTTCGTCTTCGATCCGTCTGCTGCTGCTGAGTACAGGGCTCCTGGTCATGATCGCCGGCGCGGCCGACGCGCAGGGTCCGTCTTCACCCACCAAGCTCGATCGGCTTGCGCGAGCTCGTTCCCAGCAGCTCACCGGGCGCTCCCGCGTGATCCTGACCTATCACGCCAACGGCGATCCCCGCGCGATCACCGGCGTTGGAGGCGTTCCGGGGCGAACGCTCGCCGGTGGGCGTCTCCAGGTGGCGGACGTCGACAACACGAGCCTGCAGGCGCTGGCCGCCGACGCGCGCGTCGCCGGTGTCGCCCTCGATCGCGAGACGTTCGCAACCGTTGAACACACCGGCGCTGCCGTCGCGGCCAACCTCGCGCGCGCCGACTACGGCGTCACGGGACGTGACGTCGGCGTGGCTGTAATCGATTCGGGCATCAGCGATATCAATCGCGACCTTCTGTACGACGCCAGGGGGCGGTACTCACCGGCGGTCGTGCACTTCCGCGATTTCACCTCAGACCTGGGTCGAGCGTGGCCCAGCTGGTCGCCGCAGGTGGCCGACGATGACTACGGCCATGGGACCCACGTCGCCGGCATCATTCGCGGCTCCGGATATCTGTCGGCTGGCCAGCATGTGGGGATGGCGCCGGACGCGAGGCTGATCGGCCTGAAGGTGCTCGATCGCGACGGCCACGGCTACATCAGCGACGTCATCGATGCGATCGATTACGCGATTGCCATCAAGAACGCCTACAACGTCCGCGTCATCAATCTCTCGGTCGGCGCGTCCGTCGTGAGTTCATACAAAGTCGATCCGCTGACGCTTGCCGCCAAACGCGCCGTCGACGCCGGCATCGTCGTGGTTGCGTCGGCCGGCAATCAGGGCCGCAACGCCGCAGGCGATCCGCAGTACGGTGGCATCACGGCGCCCGGCAACGCGCCCTGGGTGATTACCGTCGGCGCTGAAAGTCACAACGGCACGACGCGACGCAGCGACGATTCACTCGCCGGATTCAGCTCGCGCGGCCCGACCTGGCTGGACTTCGCTGCAAAGCCGGACATCATCGCGCCGGGCGTCGGAATCGAGTCGCTGACCGATCCGTCGACGTTGCTGTATCACGAGAACCCCGATTACCTGATCGCCGGCACCGGTGGCGGTTACAAACCATATCTCTCGCTCAGCGGCACCAGCATGGCCGCTCCCGTCGTCTCGGGTGTCATCGCCCTGATGCTGGAAGCAAATCCGAGACTCACGCCCAACGCGGTCAAAGCGATCCTCGAGTACACCGCGCAGGACAACTCTGCAGTCTCACCGCTCGCCGAAGGTGCCGGCCTCCTCAACGCCCGCGGCGCAGTACGCATGGCGGCGTTCTTCCGTGATCCACAGGCGGGCGCCGGTCCGCACGGCGACACGATTGAAGGTGAGTGGATCCCCTGGTCAGAACAGCTGATCTGGGGCAACTACCGCGTAACCGGCGGCGTGCCGCTGCCGCACAGCAACGCATGGCTCGCCAGCACCAACTGGGGCTCTCTACACACGGGCGCCGGCACTCCGGTGATCTGGGGCGCGAAGGACGATGAAAACATTGTCTGGAGCACGAAGGCCGGCGATGACGACAACATCGTGTGGAGTACGGCGGGCGCCGAGAACGACAACATCGTCTGGAGCACGAAGGCCGGCGACGATGACAACATCGTGTGGAGTACGGCGAGCGCCGAGAACGACAACATCGTCTGGAGCACGAAGGCCGGCGACGATGACAACATCGTCTGGAGCACCGCGTACTCGCAGAACGTGGTGTGGGGCCGTGACTGCAACGGCCGCAACTGCACCCACGTGATCTGGGGCGCACACAAGCTCGACGTCCTCTACGGCACGCTCTCCGACGACGACAACATCGTCTGGAGCACGGCGGCGGCTGACAACGACAACATTGTCTGGAGCACAGCGGCGGCTGACAACGACAACATTGTCTGGAGCACGGCGGCTCCGTCCGACGACTACAACATCGTCTGGAGTACGTCACTGCCCGGCGGCGACGACAACATCGTGTGGAGCACGGCGGCTCCCGAATCGGTTCGCTGGCCGTAGCGAGACGCCGCGGCAGCTCGCCGGTGACATCAGTTACGGAGACATCATGAAGACACGCATCACGATCATCTGGCTGCCAGCCGTCGCGCAGTAAGGCCGGTTCGATGCACCAGCTAACGATCTGGCTTGGAGCCAGCGTCGTGCTGGTCGCCGGCATCGTCGCCCTCGCGTTCCGGATCTATCGCGGATTCGGCGCACGTCTCGAACGCGAACGGCGCGAGGGGCAGCGCATGTCCGAGGTGCACCTCGCGACCATCGAAGCGCTGGCGCTCGCCATCGACGCCAAAGACCAGACTTCTCACAATCACATCCGGCGCGTGCAGAATTACGCGACAGGTGTCGCACGCGCGATCGGACTGCCCGAGGAAGCCATTCAGGCGATCAGAACCGCGGCGGTGCTGCACGACATCGGGCAGCTTGCCGTGCCCGAGCACATCCTCGCCAAGCCCGGGCCGCTGACGCCAGAAGAGTTCCAGAAGGTCCGCATTCATCCGCAGGTCGGTGCCGGGATTGTCGGATCCGTGCCGTTTCCCTATCCGGTGACGCCGCTGATCCTCAATCATCACGAACGTTGGGATGGCAGTGGCTATCCGAACGGTGCGAAGGGTGAGGAGATCCCGCTCGGCGCGCGGGTGCTCGGCCTCGTCGACTACTTCGATTCGTTGACGTCCGAGCGGCCGTACCACAAGGCGATGTCAAACGAGGAGGCGCTGGCGCTGCTCGAGCAGGAATCGGGCAAGGGACTCGACCCGCAGCTCGTTGCCACGTTCATTCGCCTGTTCCCGCAACTCAAGGCCGAAGCGGAACAGGACCTGAAGAACGCGCTGACGGTGGCGTTTCCCGTGCGGCCGGCAGCGGGCCAGCCACCGGTCACGATCGAGCGCAGCGACGACGGACGATCGTCGGTGTTCGACGACATCGCGCTGGCGCATCGTGAGATCTACGCGCTGTATCAAATCGCCCAGACCATGGGCACCAGCCTCGGCATCCACAACACGATGGCGCTGATTGCGTCGAAGCTCGCGAACCTGGTGCCGTTCACGACATGTGCGCTGTTCGTATATTCCGAGGGCGTTGACACGCTCTCGTGTCGGTTCGCAACCGGCGCCGACGCCGAGGTGATTCAACAACTGGCGGTGCGGAACGGTCAGGGATTGACCGGATGGGTCGCACGCAATCGCCGGCCGCTGGTCAACGCGCGGCCAAGCGCCGACCTCGAGGCGGCCGGATGCGAGCGGCCCACCGCGCTTCAATCGGCGCTGGTGTGTCCTCTGATCTTCGCCGACCGATTCATCGGAACGTTGGCGGTGTATCACACCGCGCCGAGCTTCTATCGCGACGATGATCGCCGTCTTCTGGATCGCGTGTGCGAACAGGCCTCCGCGGTCATCCACAACTCGATCGTGTTCGAGCAGACGCAGGAGGCGTCGCTCACCGATCCGCTGACGGGTTTGCCGAATACGCGATTCATGGTCATGCACCTGAAACGCGAGCTTGCCCGTGCCGAACGCCTCAACGCCGAGGTGGCGCTGCTCGTGATGGACCTGAACGACTTCAAGTACATCAACGACACGTACGGCCACTACGTCGGCGATTGCGCCCTCCGTGAAGTCGCGCATGCGCTTCGAGCGACGACCAGACCTTACGATGTCTGTGTCCGCTACGCGGGCGACGAGTTCATCGTCGTACTTTCCGGCTGTGGACGTGACGAGGCCGAACGCAAGCGCGCGGAGTTGCAGGAAGCGGTCGCTGGTCTGTATTTCGAACCGCAACCGGGCGCTCCGCTGCCGCTGAGCATCAGCGCCGGTGCGGCCGTCTACCCGCACGATGGCGGGAGCTATGAGTCGCTGCTCGAGCGCGCGGACGCACAGATGTACAGGGACAAGGGCTCGTACAAGCGCACCGTCCAGGAACCTCTCGATACCGGCGGATCCGAACTCTCCTGCGCGTGATTTAAGCTGTTGACCTCGATGGTCACGGCTCCGATCCTCGACGTCGCGCCGATCACGCCGCGGACGCGACTCCTCACCATCGATATTTCCCGCGCGCCGATGCCGTTCACCGCCGGCCAGGCCGTGCTCGTCGGTTCGCACGGACGTGGGGAGCGGCATCCATATTCCATCGCGTGCTCACCGGAAGCGGCGGCGGAAGGTTCGCGGCTCGAGCTGCTGATCGGCCTGGAAGGACGGGGCCAGTTGCCGCGCGAGCTCTACGACGCGATGCCGGGAGCCCTCGTCGATCTGGACGGACCACTCGGGACCTTCACGTTTCCCGAGCGACCCGAACAGCGACGGCTGTTGTTCGTGGCCGGCGGCACGGGCATCGCCCCGCTGCGATCAATGATCGACCACGCCCTGCGGTGTTGCGCCGGCGCCGCGATTTCGCTGCTCTACAGCGTGCGCCGCGGCGACGAGTTTGCGTTCATGGACGAACTCGCGGAACACGATCGCGCCGGCCGGCTCGAATTGCACCCAACCGTCAGCCGCGAGGATGCGACGGACGGCTGGACCGGTGGGCGCGGCCGAATCGGCCGCGCCCATTTCGCGCGTGTGCTGCACGACCCGGGCGCGACGCTATGCTTCGTCTGCGGGCCGCCAACCATGGTGAGCGACTCGATCGCGACGTTGAACGGGATGGGTGTACCAGCCCGGCAGATTCGGACCGAGGACTGGGTGCGGTGAGCCCCGCTACTTCTGGTCCGGAAGGATCTGCATGGCGTCCTTCACTTCGGTAACGCCGTTGACGCGGCGTGCGAGTGCGACCGCCTGATCCTTTTCTGCCTGGCTCTTCACGCGGCCCGAGAGCGTCACGACGCCTTTGAAGGTATCGACGTCGATGCGCGTCCCGCCCACGGACGGATCATTCAGCATGGCCGACTTCACCCGTGTGGTGATCGTCGCATCATCGATCGTCTGCCCGACGGTCTTGCCACAGCCAGCAGCGAGCGGCATCGACAGCACGATGGCAAGCGTGAGCGACTTGAAGGAACTCAGCTTCATGGTGCAGGCCTCCGGCGCGGAGGCTGCAACCTACATGCCCGTGACGTGGAAGCCGGCGTCGACGATCAGCACTTCGCCGCTGATGCCTCGACCTGCGTCGCTGAGGAGAAATGCGGCGGCTTCGCCGACCTCGGTCGCGTCGACGTTGCGCCGAAGCGGAGCGCGCTCGCGGTAGACGTTCAGTATGCTCGAGAAGCCGCTGATCCCCATCGCCGAAATCGTCTTGATGGGTCCGGCGGAAATCGCATTCACGCGGATATTCTTCGGGCCGAGATCCGCGGCGAGATAACGGACGTTCGCTTCGAGCGCGGCCTTGGCCACGCCCATGACGTTATAGTTCGGGAACACGCGCTCGCTGCCGAGGTACGAGAGCGTCATGATGCTGCCACCGCCGCGCTTCTCCATCAGCGGCGACGCGGCACGCGCCAGTGCAATCAGCGAATAGGCGGAGATATCCATCGCCAGGCGGAAGCCCTCGCGAGTAGTGTTGACGAACGGCTCCGACAATTCCTCTTTGCGCGCGAACGCTGCGCCGTGGACGACGAAATCGAGGCCGCCGAGTTCCTGCTCGACCCGCGCGACGGCGCTGGTGATGTCGTCATCCGACGCGACGTCACACGGCAGCACCAGCGGGGAGGTGGCAAGACCGGCAGAGAGTTCCTGAACGTTCTCTTCGAATCGACCCTGATACGTGAGCGCGAGGCGCGCGCCGCGGACCGCGGTCGCCTGCGCGATTGCCCATGCGATCGAACGTTTGTTGGCCACGCCAACAACCAGGCCGATCTTTCCTGTGAAGTCGGTCACGAGTGTTCTGAGGAGGAAAAGAGATTCAGCGACCGCGTTTGCGACCGCCGCCGCGATTCTGCCCGTCCGGACGTCCGCCGCCGCGATTGGCCGGCTGGCCTTGACGATTGCCCTGGCGCTGGCCGCCCTGTCCCTGGCCTTGTCCGTGGGGCGCGCCCGAGCCGTGCCGAGGCGCACCCGCGCCCTGGCGCTCTCCACCGAATCGATTCTGTCCGCCCTGCTGCCCATGCGCGTTGCGCGCGCCGCGATGCCGCCGCTGGCCCGATCGGTTGCCATTGAAATCGCGGCCACCCTGGCGGTGGATGGTGAACTCCGGTTCCTTGCGCTCGGGGACGTGTCCTTCAGGACGCGGCAGCGTCGCGCGAATCAACCGGCGATGGACGAAGCCGTCATCTTCGCGATGGGACTCGTCACTCATCGCGGCGGCGTCGGCGTCGGCGTCGCCGTCGCCCGACGGCTGCAACGGATCTTCCACGTGCTCCGGTTCGGCAGCAACGGCCACTTCTATCTCAGCATCGGCATCGATCGCGAAATCGTCGGTGGGGGTCTCGAGCAGCGGGTCGTGAACCGGAACAGGGACAACGGCGCGGGGACGGGCACCGTCTGGTATGTCGTGCAACGCCCCTGTCTTCTTCCGTCGAGGCGCCGGGACCTTGGCCTGCTTGTATTCGTGCTCGGCGTCGCACGTCGTGCACCGCGTCTGCTTCACATCCTCGTCGATCATGGCGACGACAACGTGATTGGTCACGCGGCGCTCGCGCGGACAGTAATCGTCCAGAATGTCACCGAGCCGAAGCCGGCGTTGCTGCATGAACTCCCCCGGGGCGTTCCGTTCGGTTGGGAAATGAAAACGGGCGCAGATGGCCTACGCAGGTGGCTTAGGAGTGTA
>DATJEU010000012.1:0-24680 GCA_035496255.1 Vicinamibacterales bacterium | reverse complement strand
CGACACGCGTGGATCGATGGCCTTCACCGCGCGTTCCAGATCGGAGATCGCGGTCGAGGCATCATCGGCCGTGCGCAAGACGATGAGTGCGGAAAACGCCGGTTCACCCTGCGAACTCGTGTAGTACCGGACCATCGGCCGCGTGTCGGTGACGCTGCGAATCACGTCGGGCACGACGCCGACGATCGTTCCGACCGCCGGCGGATTCGGTGGCCGCGATCTCGATTCGGTGACGTGGTGCCCCACCGGCTCGCCGCCGGGAGCAATGAAATCACCAAAGGCGGCGCTGACCATGATCACCAGCGGGCCGGACGTCCGGTCGTCCGCTGAAAAGGTCCGGCCGCGAAGCAGTGGCACGCCGAGCGTGCGGAAGTAATTGGAGTCGACCTCGATCTCGTTGACGAACGTCGGCATTTCGCGCCGTACGCCGTCGATCTCGATCTGTCCGCCGGCGCTCATGCCTCCGCGGGAGTGCGCAATCGACACCGAGGTGATGGCTCCACTGGTGAGGAGCCGCCGGCGCAAATCCTCGAAGAAGGCCACCGCGCGTGGCGCGGTGTAGCCATACTGCGTCAGGCTGATCGAGCCGGTCACGATGTGCGCGGTGTCGATGGTGGGGTTCAGCCGCAACGCGGCGATGAGGCTGCGCGCGAACACACCCGCGCCGATCGCCAGGGTCACCGTGACCGCCACCTGCGCCGACGCGAGAATGGTCCGCGTCCAGCGTCGAGTCGTTCTCGGCGTGCCGCCGCCTCTGGCGTGAATGGCGCGCGAGGTCCGCGTCGAGAGACCCAGGATCGCTGCCGCAAACGAAATGAGAGCCGTCGTCAGCAGCGCGGCGATCGCGCACAGCACCCAGGTCCGCAGATCGAGCGCCAGGTCGAGCGACTCGAGAGCGATCTGCCCGGGAAGCCGAAACAGCTCGATCCCTTGTAGCAGCAATCCGGTGAGCGGCACGGCGAGAACAGCGCCGGCGCACGACATCAAGGCGCCTTCGAACGCGATGTCTCGCGCCAGCCGCGCGCGGGACGCCCCGAGTGCCAGCAGGATCGCGAACTCGTCCCGGCGATCCTCGGTCCGGACAAGCAGCAGCATGCCGACGGTCGTGCATCCCAGCAGCAGGAGCAACGCGACCGTCGCCGTCAGCAGCGTGGCGAACCGCGACATGCCGTCACGTGCGCTCTCGGCGACGGCAGCCGTGACAACAGGCGTCAGGAACAATCCCTTGCCGCCGCCGCGTTCAAGACGAGCGATCCGGGCGATTGCATCGGTCTCCGTGGCGCCGTCCCGCAGCCTGCCGATCAGGCGTATCCACGCGTTCGGAGACGACTTCGCGCCAGGTTCGTCGAACCAGTTCGTGGAATGGACCATCGCATCGGAGACCTCGATGGCGTGCAGCGGCAAGTACACATCTGGCGGGCTCGCGAGTTCGAGCCCATGGAAACTTCGCGGCGCAATCCCGATGATGACGGCCTTGCGGTCTCCGATCGTGAGCGTCTGACCAATGGCATCAGCCGATGCCCCGAAGGCGGTGCGCCAATACTGATCCGAGAGAATAGCGACCAGCTCGACGCCGCGCCGATCGTGATCGGGCCGGAAATCGATGCCGCGCGCGAGGGCCACGCCAAGCGTCTCGAAGAAGTCATGGCTGACGAAGTTCACGAGACGCGGCGTCGACGCGCGGCCCGACTCGCCCACCAGAATCTGCCGTGGCGTGTCCGCAGCGGCGATCGCCTGAAAAATTCCACTTTGCCTGATCGCCAGATACTCGGGATAGCCGACGACCGACATGGTGAGCGTGCGGGAACCCAGGGCGAGGTGGTGCTCCACGAGCGTCAACCGCCCGGGATCACGCACGCTAAGCGGGTGTAAGAGCACCGCCGACAGCAGTGACCACGTGACCGCGGCAGCGGCGATGCCGAGTGCGAGGGTGAATACCGAGGCCACGGACGCCCCGGGATGTTTGAACACCCGTCTCGCGGCAAGCCTCAACCCGTCTGGCAGCAGTGTCATGACGCGCGCGAGATCAAATCACGGCCCGTCAGTAATTGCCACTCCTGCCCGTCGAGCCGCCGAAAAGCGCCCACACACGAATCTCTTCCACGCGGCGTGGCCGAAATGCAGAGACAGGCGGCCACACCGGCGCGAAGACACTGGAGCGCAGGTCTCTGTCAGCCGGCGAACGCAACCGTTTTCGCCACCGTGCGATTTGCGCCTGCCGTCCTCAGGGGCCGACACGGCGTACGTTCTGCACACGCTGTCGCCGCCAGAACAACCCCGGTACGGAGGCAGGAATGAGGAACGCAGGAATCGGAGCCGTGGTCGCGCTCGTGTTTGGGTGCACAGCGATGCTCGGCGCACAGACGAATTCGGGCAGTACGTCGACGACACCCAGCTCCCCGACACCGAGAACGCAGTCGACGCCGTCTACCTCGGGAACGTCGGCACAGACACCGCGGACACCGCGCCGATCGACCCAATCAACCGCGTCAACAGCCCAGGCCAATCAGCCCCAGGCCATCACCGTCACCGGCTGTCTCGCATCGAACGATCAGAGTGGAACCGTCGGCACCAGCGGCAGTGCGACGACGGGCGCGACCGCGACCAGCGGCACGACACGGTCGCGCCAGTCGAGCTCGACTGGTTTCGTCGCGCCAACCTACATGCTGAACAACGCGTCTGGCAGCAGCGCAAGCAGTGGATCAAGCAGCGGGTCGTACGTCCTCGAGGGCTCGGCGCTCGAGGGCCATATCGGCCAGCAGGTCGAAGTGATGGGAACGGTGGTGCCGGAGCGCCGCACGTCCCGGAGCTCGCGTCGCAGCACTTCATCGACCGCCGGTACATCGGGCATCAGCGGCGCCGAGACTGGCGCGCAGCACCTGCGTGTCACATCGGTGCGGATGCTGAACGAGAATTGCTCGGGGAGCTCGAATACCACGAGTCCCGGGAGCACGAGCCCCAGTGTCCCGAACAGCCCTGGCAACAATCGGTAAGAGGATATGAATTGACGAATTGACGGATCCACGAATTGACGAATTTGAGTGACGAATTCGTCGATTTGTCAGTTCGTCAATTCGTCAATCGTCACTTACCCGCGCTCTGCTGAAAAACGATGTGTTCGGAGCCGTTGAACCAGACGCGCGGGCCCGGCTTCAGACCGATGCGTTCGGCGACGCGCTGCGACGGCAGGTTGGCGGGGCGAATCAGTGAGATCACTTCCGGATATTTCCACCGGCTGAATGCGGCATCGCGCACGGCTGCGCCAGCTTCCGTCGCGTAACCTTTGCCCCACTGCGGGCGATCGAGCAGCCATCCGATTTCCGGACGGCGACGGTTCTCCACTGTCTGGATCACCAGGCCGACTTGTCCCACCGGCGCGCCGGTCGCCTTGTCCATCGCCAGCCACATGCCATGACCGTCGGTCGCGTAGCGTTCGAGCTGGCGATTGAGCCATTGCTCCGACGCTTCCCGGCTGAAGCGCCGATCGTAGTGATGGCTCACGTCGGGGTCGGCCATCATCGAGGCGAGAAAGTCCAGGTCGTTCGGTTCGAGCTCGCGCAGGGTCAAGCGCTCGGTTTCGAGGATGACGGTTCCGGTCATAGGGTTCGCAGGAGTCAACGGGTGACCCAGGGATTGAACTGCTCTTCCTTCTTCAGCTTCGCGCCAATCGCATCGGCGTCTCGCTTGTTCGGGTACTTGCCGACGCGGATCCGATACCGGACAGGCGTCGTGCCCGTCGGCATGACGAACGCCGGATAACCCTTCGCGACGAGCCGCTTCGCGATCGCGTCCGCCTCCGACTTCGCGGTCACCGCCTGCACCTGTACCGCCCAGCCGTTTCCAGCAGGGTCCGTGCCTTGTTTCGCGGGCACGTCCGCAGCCTGTTTCGTAGACGCCGCCGCCTGTTTCGTCGCCGGCTTGGCGGAGTCGGTCTTCGCTGACGCGGCAGGTGTCGGCACTGCCTTGACCTCGGGCTTCGCCGGAGCCGGCGGCCGCGTCGGGTCGGCCTTCGGCGCATCCTCGTCACGCAGGTGCTCTTCGACCGGCTTGGGGGCCTCGAGCCGCTCGGCGTACGACAGGTCCTCGTTGGCCGTCGCCGGCGTACCACTCTCGGTCGTGGAACTGGAGGGCGGAGGGACGTCGATCACGCGCGTCGGATCGCTGACGACCGTCTCGGCGTTGACCGCGGCGGCTTCGAGCCGCGGTGAGCGCAGGTTGCGGCCCACCATGAGACCGCACAGGAAGATCACGACGGCGGCAACAGTTCCTGCCATGAACAGGAACACCAGTTGCTTCCCGTTCAACTGGATCTCGTGGAGTTCCTCGTCGGCCATCGCTGCGGATTGTATCAGGGCAACTGCGCGGCGAGCGCCTTCGCCCTGGCGTTATTCGGCTCCTTCACCAGCACGGTCTGCAGCTCGGCGCGCGCCGCGTCGGGGTTCTTCGCCGCGATGTACGCTTCGGCCAATGCCAGCCGTCCGGCGATGGTGTCGGCGCTCCAGATCGAGATCTTCAGCTCGTCGACCGCTTCGGTGGCGCGTCCGTCACGCAGGTAGATTTGCCCCAGCAGTAGATGGGCGTCGCTCTGATAGGGCGCCAGATAGATCACGCGCCGGAGTTCCGCGATGGCGTCGGCATCACGCTCTGCCTGCGCCAGCCGGCGCGCACTCTCCAACCGGCTTGCCGCCAGCTCCTGCTGATCGCGCTGTCCGGACGCGACGATGACGTTCTCGACGCGCAGCGCGGCGGGCACGTCCACCTCCGTCTTGATCCGTTCGAGCCCGCGTGGCACCGGCGCAGCCGGCTGCTTCGCCTCCCACTCGGTGAAGACCGACGACAAGCGCTTCGCCAGCTCCTTCTCGCGTGCACCCTCCGCGATGCTGCCCGTGCCCTGGAGCGCCACTCCGAGAATGTAGTGCGCCTGATCGTCGGCCGGGTTGCGCCGTACCGCTTCGCGCAGCCACGACACCGCCGCAGCAAGGTCGCGATCGAGCCAGTAGGCGTAACCGAGGTTGAAGAACAGATCCGAATCGTTGGTATCCAGGCGCGCCGCGTCGCCGAAGAACGAGACTGCGCGCGGGCCACTGCCGGTGGCCGCGCGCCGCAGTTGGACGACACCGAGGTTGTTGAGCAGCGCCGAATCCGGCATCGCGCGATTCAGCTCCTGCAGGATGTCGAACGCCTCCTGGTACTGGGTCAGGCTGATCAGCGATAGCGACGCCAGGAAGCGCGCCCGACGTGAAAAGCGGCTGTCACTCGGAACCGCACGGACCGCGGCAAGTGCGTCGCGAAACTGGCTCTGGTCCGTGTACACGTCCCACAGCGCCAGCCGCGCCCGGTCGTATCCTGGCGCGATCTTCAGCGCCTGCTGCAGGAACGACTCCTTCGCGGACGGCGCCTGCGCCAGCAGGCCCTTGACGTACTGCTCGAATGCCGAGAATGGCGGATGGACCTGCTCCATCTCCTCGGTCGGCACCCGCGAGTCCGGAACCAGCCGTTGCGCGACGTGCGCGAACACGCCGAACACGTCCGAGAGCGATCCGGCTTCAGCGATGTCGGCCGAAATCCGGCCGGTGCCCAGCTGAATCGTCCGCGCCCGCACCGTCAGCACATCGTCGCGAAGCTCGAACGACCCGAGCACGACCTGCCCGGCGCCGACCACCTGGCCCAGTCGAATCATCGTGGCGTGGCTCAACGTCGGCACATCGGGAATGCGTAAGCGATCGAACGCGCGCAGGCGATCGTCGCGCGTGAGCACCGGCTGATGCAGGCCGATCAAATCGTCGGTCAGGATGATCGCGGAGCCTTCGGTGAGCCAGTAGCCGCGCGGATCGCGCGAGACGTTCTCGAAGGGAATGACCAGTGAACGCCCGGATGCGGGCGCCTGCTGTGCCTGCGCGTGGCCGGCGAAGCCAGGCACGAGGAACCCGAGCACCAGGAAGGCGCGAACCAGAACCCGTGCACCCGCGAACCACTGAACCCGCGAACCATTCATGCTGCCGCCGACCTCACCAGCACGGTCATCATGCACTGCCCCGCTCCCGTCGCCCGGCACTGGTCCGTACCGACGTCGACATCGAGGTTGAACAGGTACATCAATCGCCGAATCGCAGACGCGTAGAACTCGCAGAGCGGCACCGTCGTGCGGTCACGGACTTCGCAGAAGATCGAGCCGCGCAAGTCGACGGTGGCGTTCCCCTGTTTCCACCGGACGATCACACGGCTGCCGCGATACGTGTTGCGCACCATTTGACGGGCGAGGCCCATCACCAGCCGCGTCCGGATGGCGGGTGGCAACGCCCGGATGATCGTCCTCTTCATCGGCGCAAGCTCCACGACGCTCCATTCGGCGGTGTACTCGCCCGCTCGCGCCGCGATCAGGTGATACGGCTCGCCTTCCTGTCGCAGGAAGCTGAGGACCGCGGCCAGCGGCGCCAGTCCAATGCGGCCATCACGGAGCCCGGTGGGATTCAGCCACGATTCGTAGAATTCGAGCCGCGTCGGCAGCAGATCGGCGATGCCCTGATGCAGACTCGCCACCAGCAGTCGTCCCACCCCGGCGTCAGTCATGCGCTAACATGAACAGTTCTCAACCGTACCACGATTCTCAATGATCCTGCCCGTTCATGACCGACTGCGCACGCACCTGGCGCGCCTGCTCAGCACGTTGTATTCCATCGACGAGGCAGGGATGCCGACGATCACGCTGGAGTACCCGCCGACTCGTGATCTCGGCGATCTCGGCACGCCCGTCGCCTTCGAGCTGGCGCGACGCCTGCGCAGGGCGCCCAGGGCGATCGCGCAGGACATTGCCGGCGCCTTCGGCACGCTGGACGGGGTACGGCAGGTTGCCGCCGCACCGAACGGATATCTCAACGTCTTCCTCGAACGCCCCGCCTTCCTGATCGACCGCCTGCGCCCAGCCGCAGCGATGCCGCGACCGGAAGCAGGCAAGGCCATCGTCGAACACACGGCCATCAATCCGAACAAGGCCGCCCACGTCGGACACCTGCGCAACTCTGCGCTCGGCGACACGCTCGTGCGCGTGCTTCGTTTCCGCGGCATCCACGTCGAAGTGCAGAACTACATCGACGACACCGGGGTGCAGGTGGCGGACGTCGTCGTCGGGTTCCGGGTACTCGAATCGAAGACGCTCGATCAGATCCGCGACATCGCCGACACCACGCCGTTCGATTACTACTGCTGGGATCTGTACGCGCGCGTCACCGAATGGTACGACCAGGACAAGGAGCGCCTGAAGATTCGCGCCGCGACGCTCCACGACATCGAACACGGCGGCAACGACAACGCCGCCATCGCCGCCTTCATCGCCGATCGCATCGTCCGCACGCACCTGAAGACGATGAAGCGGATGAACGTCGATTACGACCTGCTGACGTGGGAAGGCGACATCCTGCGGTTGAAGTTCTGGGCGCAGGCGTTCGACGTGCTCAAGGCGAAGGGTGCCGTTCATCTGCGCACCGACGGCCGGCTGGCCGGATGCTGGGTGATGCCGATTCAGGAAGTTCTCGAGGCGAACGCCCAACTCCCACCCTCGAAGGGCCACGTCACAACTCCCAAAGGCCAAGAGGCACATCCTGAATCCCAGGGGACAACGCCCAACACCCAACTCCCAACTCCCAAAGTCGAGTCCGGCCCGAAGCCTGAAGGCCGAAGCCCGGAGTCCCCGAGCGACGATGAGGGCGACGAGCGCGAGAAGGTCATCGTCCGATCGAACGGCGTGGTCACCTACGTCGGCAAGGACATCGCCTATCAGTTCTGGAAACTCGGTTTGCTCGGGCGCGATTTTCACTATCGCGTGTTCGAGCAACGGCCGGACGGACCGCTGTGGGCAACGTGCACGGAAGGTGGCGAAGGGCGGCATCCGTTGTTCGGCGGCGCAGCGTATGTCTACAACGTTATCGACGTCCGTCAGTCGTACCTGCAGAAGCTGCTGAAGCAGGCGCTGATCGCCGTCGGCCATCCCGAGGGGGCGGAGCGGTCCCACCATTTCTCGTACGAGATGGTGGCGCTCTCGCACGCGACCGCGCGTGAGCTCGGTTACGCGCCGGCGCCGGACTCCGAAGACGCGAAGCGACCGTTCGTCGAGGTGTCCGGCCGCAAGGGCCTTGGCGTCAAGGCCGATGACCTGCTGAACATCCTCAACGACAAGGCGACCAGCGAGGTCCGCAAGCGCAACGCGGATCTCAGCGACGCCGAAGCCGCCCGCATCGGGCAGTTGATCGCGGTCGCGGCGGTGCGGTACTTCCTGATCAAGTTCTCGCGCGGCAAGGTGATCGCGTTCGACCTCGACGAGGCATTGAGCTTCGAGGGCGAGAGCGGACCGTACATCCAGTACTCCGTCGTCCGTGCCAACAACATCTTTCACAAGCTGCAGCAGCGCGACGGACTCGATGAATCGGCGCGGCTCGAGGCGCTCGACCAGATCTCGCCGGCCGAACTCAATGGCGAATCGGGCGGACACGAATTGTGGGCGCTCGTGCTCGACGCCGCGCGACTCGACGAAGTCGTCGAGCAGGTGATCCGGACGCTGGAGTTTTCCGTGCTGGCGAAATACGCCTTCTCGCTGGCGCAGGCGTTCAACGGCTTCTACAATCTGCCGGCGGCGCGCTCGTCGATCCTCAACGAAGAGCGGCCCGACGTGCAGCGCTGGCGCGCGGCCGCCGTCGTCTACGTCAAGCACCAGCTCACCCGCGCGCTCGAGCTGATGGGCATCGCCGTGCCGACGAAAATGTGATGAACCCGTTCACACTTCTTTGTTCCAAGTTCCCGGTTCGTGTTCGAGGTTCGGTTCGGGGTTCGGGTTCCGGGTGCGGTTCGAGGACTTCGGCCCGCTCCGGGCGGCGAACATCGGAACATCGAACGTCAGAACATCGAACGACGAACGTCGAACGTCGAACGTCGAACGACGAACTGCGAACTGCGAACTGCGAACGACGAACTGCGAACCGAACCTGAACACGAACTGAGAACAGAGAACCAAGAAGCGTGAACCTTCCCCGCATCTCGATCGCCCCGTGCAGCAAGATGCACGACTACGAAGAGTCCGTACGTCGGGCCGGTGGCGACGTGCACGTCATCGCCACGAGTACTGAAACGCCGATGGACGTCGTCGGTCAGGTCGCCGGCATTCTTCTGGCCGGCGGCGGTGACGTGCTGCCGTCGCTGTATGGGCACGAGGCGCACCAGACATTCGATCCGGCCGAAGCCGGCCGCGACGCGTACGAAATCGAGCTCGTCCGCCTGGCCGGCGAAGCCGGCGTGCCGGTGTTCGCGATCTGCCGCGGCATGCAGGTGCTCAACGTCGCGCGGGGCGGCACGCTGATTCAGCACATCCCGGACGAAGTGGCCAAGGACGTCGATCACAACGTCCGCGAACCCCGCGTGGCGATTGCGCACGATGTGTGGGTCACGTCCGGCAGCCTGCTCGATCGGCTGATGAGCGATCGCGAGGAGGACGGCGGTTTTCCCGTGAACAGCCGCCATCACCAGGCGGTCAGAACGCTCGGAACGGGCCTGGTGACAACGGCGACGGCGCCCGATGGCGTGGTGGAAGCGATCGAGGATCCGTCACAGCCGTTCGTGCTCGGCGTGCAGTGGCACCCGGAGAATTTCTATCGCACCGGCGAGTTCCGCGAGCTGTTCGAGGGGTTCATCGAGGCTGCACGGCAACACTGACGCCGACGTCTTTCGTCGCGCCTTCCCACCCCACCAGCGGCCCGGGACGACGCTCGAGCGAACCGCCATCATCGCGACCGTCATATCCAACGCTGTAGGTGACGAACCCGTCGTTGCGGCGCTGGTACAACAGCGAACCGCCGGTGTACGGATCGAGTGCTTCTTCTGTCGGCAACGCGAGCGCTGCCAGACTGTCGGGAACGATACCCGTGCGCCGTCGGTATTGTTCGACGCGCACGGCCACCAAGGCAGCATGATCGAGGGCGACCGCGTCGGCGTGCGCCCGCGCTGACGACAAGTACATGCGCTTCATCAGATCACCGGTCAAGTACTGGCTCTCTCCGAACGCCGGGAAGTGCCAGGCCGGCAGCGTCTCCATTCCACGAACACGCTGCGGCCAGGGCTGCCTGGCAATACGGATCGCTTCAACGCTGCTCTGCATCGCCAGGCGTCCCTGGTGCCGCGTCAGCGGATTTCGCCGCCCGGCAAACCACGCATACTCCGTCCCTGCCTGAGCGGTCACAACCCGCTCCAGGTCGTTATCTCTGAACGCCTTTGAAAGAACAGCGGCCAGTTCCTCCAGCGCGGCATCGGACGGTCGGGTTCGCTGCAATACGACCGTCGCGTCTGCAACCAATGCCGGCATCAGCATCGCTTTCTCGGTCGCGACGAACGAATGCGGATCGAGACCGAGGGCGTATGCGAATTGGAGAGCGACGATGAGCGCCTTCGCGGCGCCATCCCCGTCGTCAGCCGCCGCCGCCTCGAGCGTCCGCAGCGACAACACGGGCGTCACATTGGTAATCGCGTTGATCGAGCGGAGCTGGCGAAAGATCGCCTCGTTGCCTGAAAGAGGCAGTGTAGTACCAGTCTCAATCAACCTGAGAACGTCGCGGTTCCGATCCAGGTTGATGCGCGCGTCTACCGCAACGGCGGGATCAACCGGCTGACGCGATGCAATGGCACGTCGCATAAGGTCGATCGCCGCCTGCAGCGGATATGTCTCCTGAACATCGGTGAGTTCAGCGGCTGCTGCGTAGTACCGGTACGGCGACGTCTTGTCGCGGCTGACTGGTGGCAACGCCGCTTCCAAATCGATTCGCTTCCGGGCGCTCTGATATTCAGCCGAGACCTGCTCGAAGCGCATCGTTTCGTAGTTGGACCAGACCTGCCAGCCTCCAACCACGACGAGCACCGGCAGCACGATGCGCAGCGCCCAGCGCAGCCACGGGCGAACGGTCAATGCCACGGAACCTCCTCTTTCTGTTTCACCGGCGAGTCGGCCGAAGCAATCATCAACGTTGCGATTTGTGCAGCGTGTGGCCCATCGCCAATCAGCCGAGCGACCATCTGAATCCGCTGATCTCGTAACGCATCTTTGGGAACTGCGGGTTGCCGCGGCTGTGGTCCCTTCGTCGCAAACGCCAAAGCCACCAGCAGCACCGCGGCTGCGGCCAGGCTCCAGTCGAGCCTCTCGATCGGAACTCGTCGCGGCACTGCGGCTTCGTTCAATACGCGACTGCGCAGGGACGCGGACGGTGACAACGGCTGATAACGCCGGAGTAGTTGTTCGATCTGTTCGTTCTTCATATCCGTTTCACCGCGCCTTTCGGCGCGGGGGCGGGTCTAAAGACCCGCCCCTACGAATGCCCAGTCGTGTCTACGAATGCCCGGTCGTGCCGGCGTACGGGCGCTCCACCCCTACGAACGTGAGTCGGTCACCAGCACACGTCGCAGCGCCTCGATGGCGTAGCGATAGCGGCTGGCGGCGGTGTTCAGACTGACGCCGCAGCGGTCGCCGATCTCCTGGAACGTCAACCCTTCGTACACTTTCAAGTAGATCACCTCGCGCTGCTCGGGCGGCAGCGAGCGCAACGCCTGCTCCACCACCAACTGCTCGTCGGAGCGCGCGTCCGGAGCCGCCGGTTCGAGCAGCGGCAACTCGCTCACCACCGGTGAACGGCGGCGCCGTCGCAGTCGGGAGTAGCACTCGTTCCGAACGACGGTCGTCAGGTACGCCAGCGTGCCGATGTCGCTTCGCTTCCGCAGCGCCTGCGCCAACTGGCACAACGCTTCCTGCAGCGCGTCTTCGGCCGCGTCCCGGTCCGCGAGGATCAGGACGGCGTAGCGATACAGCCGCGGGCCGTACTCGTCGTACAGGTCCGCAAGCGTCGGCACACCGTTAGAGACGTCCAAGCGGGGTATTTTTGTCTACGGCAACGGAGACGGAGCGGACGGAGGTAACGGGTTCACAGGAGGAACGGGGAAACGGAGACGAACGGAGTCAGGCCGGTCGTATTCCCCGGCTCAGGAAATACTCCGCCTCACGCTTCGGGAACCGGCGGCACCCCGTTCGGCCCGGTGTAACGCGGGTTGATGATGCGCTTCAGGCCATCCAGCAGTTTTGCAACGTTGAAGTTGATCAGCAAACCAGCCGGCCTGTTGGCGATCCGAAGATAGGTCAAGACCTGCGCCTCGTGGACCGAGAGCAGCCGCTCGACCGACTTGGCTTCCACCACGATGAGGTCCTCAACGACCAGGTCGATCCGATAGGCAGACGTGAGCGGGACGCCCTTGTACACCAGTGGAACCGTCCGCTGGCGATCGAATCGAAGCTGTTGTGCAGCGAGTTCCTGGTGCAGGCAATCGAGATAGGACGACTCCAGCAACCCGGGTCCCAGATGACGATGAACTTCGATGGCCGCGCCGATGATCTTGCCGGTAAGGTCATTGAAGGCAGCGTCGATCAGCATGGAGATCTCGTGAGCAAGTAACGCGCCCTGCAAGATCAGGCCGGAAAGCCGACCACAGTGCTCGACCGAGTGAAATTCCTGCCACACCGCAGGCGTCCCCAGATCGTAAAACTCTCCGTTCGTCTCCGTTCCTCCGTTGCTCCTGTGAACCCGTTCCTCCGTCCCCTCCGTCTCCGTCCCCTCCGTCCCCTCCGTCTCCGTCCCCTCCGTCGCCTCCGTCTCCGTCCCCTCCGTCCCCTCCGTCATCGCGACAACACACAGACCGTCTCCACGTGCGCCGTCCCCGGAAACAGATCGATCCCCGTAATCTCCGTGACCTCGTACCCGGCATCGACGAGCGTGCGCGCGTCGCGCGCGAGCGTCGCCACGTCGCACGACACATAGACGATGCGCGAGGGATCGTGGTGGATGACGCCCGCCAGCGCCTCGCGCGTCATCCCGGTTCGCGGTGGGTCGACGATGAACGTCGGGGATGGGTCGTGCCTGCGCGTCGACGCCAGGAAGCGTTCGACGCTGTCCTGCCGAACCTGGACGCCACGGCCGAACGGCGTGGCGTTCCTCATCAGATCGGCGCCGCTGACCGGATCACCCTCGACCAGCATCACGTCCGCTGCTCCGGCTGCGGCCGCGGCCAGGCCGAACAGGCCGACGCCGGCATACAGATCGACGATGCGATCGCTGCGGATCAGCGACACGACGCGCTGAACCAGCGGCTCCAGCAGGAAGCGGTTGCCCTGGAAGAACGCGCGCACGTCGCGCTGCAGCGTCAGAGTGGCGGAGTTGGACACCCGGATCGTGTCGGTAACCGTCGTCGGACCGGCCAGGGCCGCGAAGGCCGACGGATCCGCGCCGGGCTGCAATTCGACGTGGATGCTTCGCTGATCGCCGGGGATGTTCTCGGCGATTTCGATGGCGGAGAGCGCCGGACCATGAAGGTCCGGCCTCCCGTCCTTGCTGCGGCGAAGCAGTTCGCTCACATCCGCCAGCCAGGCGACGGTCGCCGGCAGCAACTGACCGGTCGCTGCCGGCTCGCACAGGTCGTGCGTGCCTTCGCGGAAGAAGCCGATGCGATCGCCCTGCACATGCAGGCGCGCGCGCATGCGGTAGCCGCGCTCGGGCGAGCCGATCACGTCCGGAGGTGCGCCAAGCGGCAGCCGGCCGATCCGCGTGAACGCGTCCTGGATGATCTGACCCTTGAGCAGCAACTGCCGCGGGTACTCGATGTACGACAGCACGTTGCCGCCACAGCGCCAGTCACCGGCAGTGGCGCGACGGTCAGGGGACGCGGTGACGACCGCCTCGACGGCGGCGAACACGACGCCCTTGCCGACGCGTTCGACGCGAGCGCTTACTCGTTCACCGGGGATCACGCCGGCCACCAGCACGACCTGACCGGCGTGTCGCGCCAGCATCCGTCCGCCGGCAGCAGGCTTCTCGACGTCGAGCGTCAGCAGTTCACCGGCTCTGATCATTCGAACGCAATCACCGGAAGACGCGCCCGGTCGCGGATGATCCGGTCGAGGCACGACTCCCGTGCACGCGCAAATGCCTCGGCGGGCATGCGGTCGCGGAACGGCGCGAGTTCCAGGTCGGCCTCGCGCTGAAGCTCCAGCAAGGTGGCGGCGTCGAACCGGCTGCGCGTCGCATCGAGCAACGCTCGATCGAGCTCGAGCAGCCGCCCGACGAACTGCTGGCGTGTGTCGCCGCGCAGGCTCTTTGCGGCCGCACGAGCGCCGTCGATTTCACGAATGATCGCGTCCAGCGTGTCGTCGAGAGGTGTTGCTCCGGCTGATGGAAGCGATTCGCGCCCGCCGCTGGCACGCAGCGTCGTCAATCTCGCGATAACGCGCTCGAGATGCGCCGGGAGCGAGCCATGCCGGCGACCGGCATCGGCATCATCACTGCCCGTTGCCGCTGCCGCCGGAACGCCGACGGCGCGCCGCCATTCGTCGAACACATCCAGCACGTCGGCCTCGCAGAACTGAACCTGCACCGGCCGGCGTCGTGGGCCCTTCGCGTAGTAGCGCTCGAAGTAGCGATCGATCCCGCGATACGCCACCTTGATCGGAATGCCTCGCGTCGCCCAGGCACACACCTGTTCGAACGCGGGCCCAACGATGCGAATGAGATGGCCGTCGTTCTTGCGGCACAGGTACGATTCGATCTGACGGCAGTATTCCTCGGGCACGTCGTGAGGATCTATTGCCACAGCACTTCCCCGGAGATCACGCGAATCACTTCCCTCTCATGCCGCACCAGCAGTGCTCCATGATCGTCGATGCCTTCCGCCGTGCCGACCACGGCACGCGATCCGATCGTGCACTCGACACGGCGCCCCAGCATCGGCCCGGCGTGCGCCCGCCATGCGCTCAGCACGCGATCGCGTTCCTCACCCGTGAGTTGTCGATAGCGCTCCGCCAGTGCGGCCAGGCACGCCGCGAGCACGAGACCGCGATCGACGGGTCGTCCCAGCTCCACTTCCAGTGACGTGGCGCGCGCCGCGACCTCCGGTGGATAGGCGGCCGGCATCACGTTGATGCCGAAACCGAGAATGACGTGGCTGGCACCCGTTCGCGACGTGCCGGCCTCGGCCAGAATGCCGGCCAGCTTGCGACGTCCAACATAGACGTCATTCGGCCACTTGAGCGCCACCTCCAGACCGGTGGCCGCACGAATGCCGTCGGCGATCGCCACTCCCGCCGTGATCGTCACGAGCGACGCGGCGCGCTCGTGCGGACGGAGTACTGCGGAGACGTAAAGGCCTGCACCCGGTGGTGACGACCACGGGCGCCCTTGACGGCCGCGTCCGGCGGTCTGCGCCTCCGCCGCGATCACCGTTCCTTCTCGTGCACCGCGATCGGCCGCGGCCAGTGCCAGGTCGTTGGTTGACGTGACCTGCGCGTGCCATTGCAGATGATCTCTGAATATCCCCAGCCGCTCACGATAGGTGATGAGCGCGTCGGCGACATCGGCCGGCAGCGCCATTCAGCCGACCGGTTCGATCTCGAAGCTGAGATCAGCGGCCGGGGCGGAATGCGTCAGCGCTCCGACCGACACGTAGTCGGCGCCGGTTGCCGCCAGCTCCGGCAGACGCGCGAGCGTGACGCCGCCGGAGATCTCGGTCTTGGCACGGCCGCGGCACCGCTTGACAGCTTCGATGATCTCAGGCGTCGACAGGTTGTCGAGTAAGACGATCTCCGCGTTCGCGTCGAGGGCACCATCGACCTGATCGAGGCTCTGCGCTTCGACTTCAGTGGGCATCTCGCGATTCGCCTGCCGCATCTTCGTCACGGCATTCACCACGCCGCCAGCCAGACGAATATGGTTGTCCTTGATCAAGATCCCATCGTCGAGACCATGACGATGATTGGTCCCGCCTCCGGCACGTACCGCGTATTTCTCGAGCGCCCGCAGCAGCGGCGTGGTCTTGCGCGTGTCAAGGACGATGATCCGGCCGGCGGCGGCGTCGACGAACTGGCGCGTCAACGTGGCGATGCCCGAGAGCCGCTGCATGAAATTGAGCGCCGTCCGCTCGGCGGTCAGCAGCGCGGCTGCATGGCCGTGAAACTCCGCCACGACCGTGCCGGGCTCGCAGAGCGCTCCGTCGGAATGGTGGATGGTGATCGAAACCGCCGGATCCATTTGACGGACGGCCTCGCACGCGATGTCGACGCCGCAGACGACGCACCGCGACTTGGCCATGATGACCGCGTGCGCTTTCTGGTCGCGGCCGACGGTCGCCTCCGTCGTGACGTCGCCCCAGCCGAAGTCCTCCGCGAGCGCTCGCCGCACCAGCTCGCGGTATACGCCCGGCTCGAGCGGCTCGAATGGAACGGGCTTCACCCGCGCGACTCCTGCGGTGCGGGTTCCTCGAACTCGAGTTGCGGTTCTTCCACGGCGTCGAAACGTAGTTCGCGGATGTGCGTCGCCGCCTGGAAGTCACGCGCGGCTGGCTCCAGTCCCTGCACCTGCTTCGACAGGACCGCCTTCGTGATTACCGACTTGGTCGGCTTCTTCAACGTCGATTTGACGCGCCTCACCTCAGCGAGCGCGTTGCTCGTGGCAGCGAGAATCGCCGCGGCATCCGGGTCTGCGCCACCGATCGCCTGCACGACCTCTGACGCAGTCGGCCAGGCGGCTTGATGGACCGACCCGCTCTGCCACCACGACCACACTTCCTCCGTGACGAATGGCAGGAACGGCGCGAACAGGCGAAGCAGGGTCGACAAGGCGACGAGCATCGCCGAGTTCGCCGACGCGGCGCCTGCCATTCCGAAGTCGCCGTAGCGTCGTGCCTTGACCAGCTCCAGGTAGTCGTCGCAGAACGACCAGAAGAACCGCTCGGTGCGCTCCAGCGCCCGCGTGTAGTCGTATTCCTCCAGCCCGGAGGTCGCCTCGTCGACCAACGTCGCCAGCGACGACAGCATGCCGCGATCGAGCGGTTCCGTGATCGCTCCGCGCGGCTCGTCGGCCATCAGCGCGAATCGCGACGCGTTGAGCAGCTTCATCGCGAGACGGCGGCCCACCTTCATCTGGCCCGGATCGAAGGTGGTGTCGGTGCCGGGTCCGCCTCGGGCTGCCCAATAGCGCACGCCGTCGGACCCGTGCTCTTCGAGCAGCGCCATCGGCGTCACGACATTGCCCTTCGACTTCGACATCTTCTTGCGATCGGGATCGACGACGAAGCCGGAGATCGCCGTGTGCGACCAGGGCAGCGACTGGTGGGCGAGCTCGGCGCGAAGCACGGTGTCGAACAGCCAGGTGCGGATGATGTCGTGTGCCTGCGGCCGGAGGTCCATCGGAAACACGCGCGCGAACAGATCCGGATCATCGAGCCAGCCGCCGGCGATCTGCGGCGTCAGCGACGACGTCGCCCATGTGTCCATCACGTCGGGATCGCCGATGAAGCCGTTGGGCGCGCCGCGTTGTGCCGGAGAATATCCGGCCGGTGTGTCGGTTGACGGATCGATCGGGAGCTGCGCTTCATCGGGGAACAGCGGCCGATCGTAGTCGATGCTTCCATCGGCACGCAGCGGGTACCAGAGCGGGAACGGCACGCCGAAGAAGCGCTGGCGGCTGATGCACCAGTCACCGGCGAGTCCATTCACCCAGTTTTCATACCGATACCGCATGTAGTCCGGATGCCATTTCAGCTCGCTGCCGCGCGCCAGCAGCTCCTCGCGGAAGTCGGTGGTCTTCAGAAACCACTGGCGGCTGGTGACAATTTCCAGCGGCCGGTCGCCCTTCTCGTAGAACTTCACCGGATGCGTGATCGGCCGGGGCTCGCCGATCAGGCTCCCCGACTCTTTCAGCATCTCGACGATGCGCGGCTGCGCCCTGGCGGTCGAGAGGTTCGCGAGCTGATCGTAGTGCGCCTGCGCCCGCGCGGCGTCGCGCGATTCCCATCCCGGCGTCCCCCACGTCACCGGCCGTAACGTCCCGTTCGGCTGCACGATCGCGCGGACCGGCAGCGACAACTCGCGCCACCAGGTCACGTCGGTGATATCGCCGAAGGTACAGATCATCGCGATGCCGCTCCCCTTTGCGGGGTCAGCAAGCGAGTGCGCCTTCACTGGCACCTCGACGCCGAACAAGGGCGTGATCACGGACGTGCCGAACAGCGGCTTGTACCGTTCGTCATCCGGATGGGCAACCAGTGCGACGCACGCGGGGATCAGCTCCGGCCGTGTCGTTTCGATTTCCACATGGCCGCTCGCCCCGAGCGCAGTCGAAGGGCCGTCAGGCCGCGCGAACGCGATCCGGTGATAGGCGCCGGGCAGTTCGCGATCCTCGAGCTCCGCCTGCGCGACCGCCGTTCGAAAATCGATATCCCAGAGCGTCGGCGCTTCGAGCTGATAGGCAATGCCGCGTTTCAGCAGGCGAAGAAACGACGTCTGCGACGCCCGCTGCGCGCGTTTGCCGATCGTCGCGTAGGTCATCGACCAGTCGACCGACAGCCCCAGGTACCGCCACAGCGCTTCGAACACCTTCTCGTCTTCGTGCGTCAGCCGGTTGCAGAGCTCGATGAAGTTCGGCCGCGACACGGAGAGCGGTGGTTTCGCCGGCTTGTCCGGCGGCTGGAACGACGCGTCATACGGCAACGACGGATCGCAGCGGACGCCGTAATAGTTCTGCACGCGGCGTTCGGTCGGGAGGCCGTTGTCGTCCCACCCCATCGGATAGAACACGGCCTTGCCGCGCATCCGCTGAAAGCGGGCGACGACGTCGGTGTGCGTGAAGGAGAAGACGTGTCCGATGTGCAGCGACCCGCTGACCGTCGGCGGCGGCGTGTCGATGGCGTAAACCCCGTCGCGCGTGCGCGCCCGGTCGAAGCGGTAGGTCCCCTGGGCGGACCATCGGTCGTTCCACTTCGTTTCGAGACCTTCGAGGGCGGGTTTATCGGGAAGCCGGGGACGCTGGGACTCGGAACTGTCAGACATTCACTGTCATTGTAGGAAATCTCGAATGCGATCGGCTGGCGGCCCGTGGGGGAGGCTTTCGGCCCTTGGCAGTTGGGAGTTGGAGACGCGACGGACCTTGGGAGTTGGGAGCTAAGACTCGGGAGCCGCCAGCCGCGTGTCTACTTGCTCTCCCTGATCCGAGCGATTTCGTCGCGGACCAGCCGTTCGGCCGTGTCCGACACGAGCTCGCTGACAGTGCGGCGGACCAGATCCGGGGCAAGCTGTGCGATCACGCGCCGCGTGATCGATTCGACCAATGCCTCGTCAACGACCGGCGCGCGAGGCGCCGGGCGCAGTGCGCCCAGATCGGGAGCCGGCTGTTCACCGAGCTCCGCGGCAAGGAGGGCGCTGAACGCATCCGCCAGCGACGGCAGGGAGACCGGCTCCGCCGGCGCGGGTCCACTGTCTGGCGGCTTCGCCTGCGGGGCCGGAGTGCCGAGGTGTGTGTCAGCCGGCTCGATCACGGGACCTGCGACAAGCGGCGAACCGGGAACAGCGGGCGTTGCGGGCAACGGCGCGAACGGCTCCTGGCCAGACACCGCAGGGCCGTCGCGTTTCGCGAGCAGCGAGGTGATGGTCGGAACCGGCGGCGCCTCTTCGAGGCGGGTTTCCGCAGACTGCGGTGACGGAGTCGCCGGCGGCACGTTGCCGCGTGGCGCTGGAGAGAGATCGGCGAGGCTACTGGCAGACAAGTTGGCAAACGCCGCGTCCAGGCGATCGAAGTAATCGTCGAGCACGCGATCGACACCGATGGCAACCGTGTGCTCCGATCGGGCAGGCACGGCCGGCTCGGCGTGCGGCGCCGCCGGAGCCACGTGAGGCGCCGGTGGCGCGTCAGTCACCGGTGGCGCCGGGGCGGGAGCGTGTGTGGCCGGCGCGGGCGCGGGTTCAGCCGATCGTTCGCGGCGCGATTCGACGAGCTTGAGCGGCGCGGTCAACCGCTCCACGGGCCGCGGCACGCCCGCCGTTGCGGCTGCCGGTGTTCCTCGCGCACCCGCGATCAGCTCGCGGACGCGGGCAATGACCTGCTGCGGCTCGAAGGGCTTCACCAGCACGCCGTCGCACTGGACCTGCTCCGCGCGCTGCTGATCGACCGGCTCGAACGCACCGGCCAGCAGCAGCACCGGAATCGACGCCAGCTCGGGACGCGACTTCACGAATGCCGCCACCTCGTAGCCATTGCGCTTCGGCATGGCGATGTCGGCCAGCACGATGTCGGGACGATCCTGAGTAATCCGCGCCATCGCCTGCTCGCCGTCGCTGACCGCGGTGACGGTAATGTCCTCCCCGGCAAACGTCATCTCGATGACGCGCTGAATCGTGACGCTGTCGTCGGCGAGCAGCAGCTTGGCCATGCGTCAGGCCGATCCCACAGGGGAACCGTGGCGGTCGCGCCGGGCGTGTTCCGTGATGAAGGCGACGATGTCCTGCATCGGCGTGCCGGGCAGGAAAATGCCGGTGATGCCGATCGCGTTCAGCTTCGGCATGTCGACGTCCGGAATGATCCCCCCGACCACCACCAGCACATCGTCCAGGCCCTTCTCGCGCAGGAGTTCCATGACGCGAGGACAGATGTGCAGGTGCGCGCCGGAAAGAATCGACAGCCCGATGACGTCGGCATCTTCCTGAAGCGCCGCGGCGACGATCTGCTCTGGCGTCTGCCGCAGTCCGGTGTAGATCACCTCCATGCCGGCGTCACGAAGCGCGCGGGCAATGACTTTCGCTCCGCGATCGTGGCCGTCGAGGCCTGGCTTGGCGATGACTACGCGAATCTTCATAGCGGAGGACTACGGACTTCGGGCTACAGGCCAGGCCGACCTGAAGGTCGGCCTCTACGAGGCCAGATCCAGCTGTCGGCGACCGACTGGCGGCGATCGGCTACCGACTACCGACTACCGACTACTACACCATCTACTCACTACCAGCCGACCCCTAAATTATCGGCGTTTCCACGTATTCGCCCCACACCTGGCGCAGGGCATCGCACATTTCGCCGATGGTGGCGTAGGCCCGGACGGCCTCCAGCAGCGGCTCCATCGTGTTGCCGCCGCTGGCCGCCACCTGCCGCAGGGCGTCGAGCGTGCGATCAACCGCCGCCTGATCCCGCCGCCGGCGAACGTCGGCGAGCCTGTCCAACTGTCGCTGCCCGGCTCCCTCGTCGATGTAGAGGATACCCACTGGCGCCTCGTCTGTCTCGACGAAGTCGTTGACGCCGACAATCACCCGCTGGCGCGATTCGACCGCCTGCTGGAAGCGATACGAGCTCTCCGCGATTTCCTGCTGCGGGAACCCGCGCTCGATTGCCCGCACCATGCCACCCATGGCGTCAATGGTGGCGAAATACTTGAGCGCCTCCGCCTCCAGATCGTTGGTCAACGTCTCGACAAAGTACGACCCGCCCAGTGGATCGACGACGTCGGTCACGCCCGTTTCGAAGGCGATGATCTGCTGCGTCCGCAGCGCCAGCGTCGCGGCGGCTTCCGTGGGCAGGGCGAGCGCCTCGTCGAGCGAGTTCGTGTGCAGCGACTGTGTGCCCCCAAGCACCGCGGCAAGCGCCTGCAGCGCGGTGCGGACGACGTTGTTGTACGGCTGCTGCGCCGTCAGTGAGACGCCGGCCGTCTGCGCATGAAACCGGAGCTGCCAGGCACGCGGGTTCGTCGCCTTGAACCGATCGCGCATCGTCCGCGCCCAGATGCGGCGGGCCGCCCTGAATTTCGCGAGCTCCTCGAAGAAATCGCTGTGGGAATTGAAGAAGAAGGAGATGCGCGGCGCGAAGTCGTTGACGTCGAGACCCGCGTCGATGCCGTACTGCACGTACTCGATGCCGTCGCGCAGCGTGAAGGCCAGTTCCTGGGCGGCGGTCGCGCCGGCCTCGCGGATGTGATACCCGCTCACCGAAATCGTGTTCCACCGCGGCACGTGCTGCGCGCAGAAGGCGAACACATCGGTGATGAGGCGCATCGACTCGCGCGGCGGGTAGATGAACTCCTTCTGCGCGATGAACTCCTTCAGGATGTCGTTCTGGATCGTCCCGGACAGCCGCGACCAGTGCACGCCCTGCCGTTCCGCGACTACGAGGTACATCGCGAAGATCATCGCGGCCGGTGAATTGATGGTCATCGACGTGGTGATCGAGCCGAGATCGATCCCGGCGAAGAGCACCTCCATGTCGGCGAGCGACGTGACATTGACACCGCACTTCCCCACTTCGCCGAGCGACAGCTCGTGATCGGGATCGCGTCCCATCAACGTCGGCAGGTCGAACGCGACGCTGAGGCCGGTGCCGCCGGCCGCAAGCAACTGCTTGTACCGCCCGTTGGTCTCTTCCGGCGTCCCATACCCCGCGAACTGCCTCATCGTCCACAGCTTGCCGCGGTAGCCGGTGGCGTGAATGCCGCGCGTGTACGGAAACTGCCCGGGGTCCGCGATGTCGGTGGCGTAATCGACCGCGGCGATGTCGTCCTGGGTATAGAGCTGTTTGATCGGCCGGCCGGAGATCGTGATGAACGTCCGCTCATCCACGGCGGTTTTCATAAATTCATTCTAGCTGTGGGGGCCGGCGTCGGCCGGGCTCGTGACTACAATGAACCCATGATCGACCACGGGCCCATCTTCGGGGCGATGCTTCAGGAATTCGATCTCGCCGCCAAGCTTCTCAACCTCGATCCCGGCATCTGGAAAATCCTCACCCAGCCGAAGCGACAGATCAGCGTGTCGTGTCCGGTGCAGATGGACAACGGGAAGATCGAGGTCTTCACCGGCTATCGCGTCCAGTACAACATCACGCTCGGACCGGCCAAGGGCGGCATCCGCTATCACCCCGGTGTCTCGCTCGACGAAGTTACGGCGCTCGCCGCGTGGATGACGTGGAAGTGCGCGGTCGCCCACATCCCGTTCGGCGGCGGCAAGGGCGGCATCATCTGCGACCCGAGCAAGATGTCACCACGCGAGCTCGAGGCGCTGACGCGCCGTTATACCGCGGAGATCATCGACGCCATCGGTCCGGAGAAGGACGTGCCCGCTCCCGACGTCAACACCAACGACCAGATCATGGCGTGGGTGATGGACACCTACAGCATGCACGTGGGTCACACGTCGACGTCGGTGGTCACCGGCAAGCCGATCGAAATGGGCGGATCGCTCGGGCGGCGCGAAGCCACCGGCCGCGGCGTGATGATCGTGACGCGCGAGGCGGCCAGGCATCTTGGCTTCGACATCAAGGGCGCGACCATCGCCGTGCAGGGATTCGGCAACGTCGGCTCCGTGTCGGCCGAGCTCCTCGCCAAAGCCGGAGCGCGCATCGTCGCGGTGACCGACTGGAAGGGCGGCGTCTACAACGAGAAGGGTCTCGACATCGCGACGCTACTCACCTGGGCGCACGAGCACAAGACCGTCGCCGGCTTCTCCGGCGGCACCAGTCTCGGTAACGACGACCTCTGGGGACTCGACGTGGACGTACTGATTCCAGCGGCGCTGGAGAATCAGATCACCGTCGAGAACGCGCCGCGCATCCGCGCGAAGATCGTGACCGAGGGCGCGAATGGCCCGACGACGCCGGAAGCGCACACGGTGCTGCACGATCGCAACGTCTTCGTGATCCCAGACATCCTCGCCAACTCCGGCGGCGTGACCACGTCGTACTTCGAGTGGGTGCAGGATCGCTACGGCTATTTCTGGGATCTCAACGAGGTCAACGACCGGCTGGAAAAGAAGATGTGCCAGGCGTTCGACGTGGTGCTGCAGACGGCGCTGAAATACAAGACCGACCTCCGCACCGCCGCCTACATCGTCGCGATCTCGCGGGTCGGCGAAGTCACCAGGCTGCGCGGGATGTACGCGTAGGCGCGGTTGTCGGTTCGCGGGACGGAGGGTCCGGAGGCAACGGTTCAACAGGAGGAACGGAGGACCGGAGACGAACGGAGGCGGTTGTCGGCTTGCGGCGCTGCGGGCCGCATCTGGTCGTGTGAAGAAGGCAGAAAACAAATCGCGTTCAAACGTGCAGCGGCTTGCTTTCTGCCTTCTTCAGACGACCAGGCCGCCAACGGCGGCCAGCCGACAACCGCGCGTGACGCCCGAATCCCATTGTGCTCCGTTCGTCCCGTTTCCCCGTTCCTCCTGTGAACCCGTCATCCCCGTAATCTCCGTTCTCTGTTATCTCCGACAGGCTCCGTTAGCGCCCCAACGGACGACTCGAGTCCACACATCGTCCGCGTTCAACCCGCGGTGTGATCACCGGTTCCGTTACAAAGATGATCCGCCGGTCGTCGGCACAAAACGCGCGGCGGCGCGTCCCGCTGACCTGCATGGGAACGGCGACGATGGTGAAGCTGTTGCGGGAAGGGCGGACCCCTTGTTCAGGCATCAGGTCTGGATGTTCGTGGAATGCGAAACGATATCCGTCGTGATCGCGAGTGACCGCGGCCGCGGCGACAGGCGCATCCCCAGCGGACGTAATCGCGCGGATCGTACTGAGAGCGCGGCCCTCGCGTCGATCGAGTTCTCCAACACGCGCGGCCGCGACGGCCAGGACTACGATCGCGATCGCCGCGACGATGGTCCGACGGAGCGCGACCATCGTGCGTGCTAACCGGTCACTCGGAACGCGACCAGTTCCTGCTTCTGGGCATCGCCACCCTTCGCGGTGATCTCGACGACATACTCGCCGGGCGGAATCGAATTCAGCGGCACGTCGAGTTGATAGCCCGGGCCGGCAGCGGCTGGCGCCACCTGCAGGTCCAGCATCTTCTGCCCCGATCGATTCAGCAGC
>DATJEU010000011.1:0-10847 GCA_035496255.1 Vicinamibacterales bacterium | reverse complement strand
CGGCGATGCGGCGCTTCAAGAAGGCCTTGATTGAGCGTGCCTTGGCCGGCGAGCTGACCCACCATCTCGGGTATCCGGCCGGGGCGACGCCACCCGAGGAGGGTGGCAACAAGCGCAATGGGACGACGGCGAAGAGCGTGCACCCTTCTCCCTGTGTTGAAACCGTTACCCCCGCAATCTCCGTGTCGGCGTCCGCGCCGCCTGACAACCTGTCAGAACTTTTCAGCCGACCCGTCAGGACACCACACCTCCCGCTGTTCCACCATCGTCGGCACAAGGAGGTGCCCTATGACTGGCACACAGCGTAAGCAGTACGAAATGCTCCTGCGAGTGCGGGAGTTCGGGACCACGTATCAGAATGCCCTGTCCACGTCGGCCGTCGCGCAGCAGTTGCTGGCGGCGGTCGGCACCACGATCGACAAGCTGACGACGACCGACATGCAGAAGGTGTCGGCGTCAGCGGAGGCCGACGGCAAACGGAAGGCGCAAGCCCGCCGCGCGCTGCTGGCCGTGCTGAAGACCGCGCAGCGTCTGGCCAGGGTCCTTCGCGCCGAAGGACACGACGTTCCGCCATGCAAGGTGGCGTCGATGAGCGACCAGGCGTTGCTGACCTCGGGAAGGCAGCTGGCCGTCGATGCGGCGTCGTTTGCCGCGGAGTTCGGTGGCCATGGGATGACGCCGGAGCGCATCACCACTGCGACGACGGCGTTTGAACAGGCGGTGACCGCCCGGACGGCGAGTCGCGCGGCGCACGTGGCGGCGCGCGCCCGGACCCGGTCGTTGCTCACACCGGGACTGCGACAGGTTCGTCGGCTGGACGTGATCGTCGCCACCGAGCTGGCGGCGGATCCCGTCGCGCAGGCGGTGTGGGCGCAGGCGCGACGACTGCAGGCCGTGCGAGGGTCGCACGGCGAGGCCGAAACCGGCGTGAGCACGCCGGTCGAACCGGTGGGGCCGACGCTGGTCGACCCGGCAGCGCCAACCGGGGCTGATCCGTCGGTAACCAGGGCGGCGTAACCATGAGGAGGTGTACCGCGCTTCGCGCGGGGGCGGGTCTGAAGACCCGCCCCTACGCGGACGGACCCGGCCGGCGCGAATCACGAAACTGAAGACCCGCCTCTACGCGACCCTGCGCGGATAGATCCCGACCCGCGATACCCGAAAGCGGCAGTCCCTCTACTTCAGCGTGTGCACGCCGCCGCCGAGCTGCACCTCGACCCATTCGCCATTCACGCGAACGACCAGATGACCGGTCGGTGTCGTCCCTGTCATCGCTTCCACACGAAAGCCGACGTCCGGGCTCTCAATCACCTTCGGCGTCACGGGACGGCTGTTGAGGACCTGGGCTGACACTGCGACGCCAGCAAGGAAGGCACACGCAATCAACAGGGCGAGCACAACAAGACCGTTGCGAGTCATGAACTCCTCCGCCAGATTCTGACGACGAAGGAGCGCGGGTGGCCGCACGGGCGCCGTACGACAGAAAGGGCAGCCTGAGCTGCCCCTCCTGTTGCCTCGTACGGTGGCGCTGGGCGCCGGTTACGAGGGCTTCTTGAGTACCGAGATCAGCGTCTGCAGCAACTGCGAGTAGCGGTCGTCGTAGCTCTGGTACTGTTTCGTGTATTCCTGCTCGCTGATTTTCGCCTTGTCCCAGTTGCCGTCGAAATTGATGGTCTTGCCGCCGAAGTCGACGGTATCAAACGGCTGGTCCTTGTCGCGCTTGAAGTGCAGCCCGTTGGCCCCCAGGTCCGAGTAGAAGACCTTGTTGGCGTCCGGGATCCCGTTCAAATCGAGGTACACATCCTTGTACGCCTTCTTCTGCAGCAGCGACTGGAAGTATGGCGCCTGTCCCTTCGCGCTGACGACGAGCAGTTGCGTGCCAGGAATGTAGAGCGCGCCAACGAACCCGTCAGGATACTGGCTGGCGACACTGTCCAACTTCATTTGATCGAGAAGCGAGGCCAGTTCGGTTGCCAGTGCGGCAGATTTCGAGTCCTGAGCGAGAGCGGCAGCGGGAGCCAGAAGCAGGCCCGCAACAATCGCGGGTGCGATCAGGCGACGACGAACGGAGTGGGTCACAGCGTCCCCCCTGAAACTTGTAGAGGGCGCTCTTTTACCAAGTCGAGGCGGAAAAGTCAAAGCGGCGCCGATGCTGCGGCCAGGAAATTCGCCTGCGCGCGCACCCTGCCGCCCCCCGCGCGTGTAGTTGCTGATCCGCGGCGGCATGTGCCGCCGGCACAAAACGTCCGAGCTGACTCGTCGCCACTCGAACGCATGGGCGGAACACGCGCGGCGGAACTGCTCCGCCGAATTTCCGGCTGCGCGGTGCATCGGCCTGGCATAGGCGGTCGCCACGGGGCTCTGCGCCGTCGCTCGTGACTCGAAGGAGCAAGCCGGCAGCGGCAGCCATGCACCTGGCGCCGACCTATGGAGTGCGCCGTTCTGATCACGAAAATGGGAGCACTCGGAGACAGCGGCGGGGTTGGAGCCGCGGGCGGATCGTAGCTCGATATCCGGGTCGTACGCGGCAAGGCGGGCGGCGACCCCCGCGTATGCGCTTGATCATGCGCGCGCAGCATTTTCCGGCGCGCGGAATCGGGAGGCGCCAGGCGCATGGCTGGCGCTGTCGGCGCTTTCAATGCCGAGCGAATCGTACCTTCAGACTGAGGTAGCGCCGAAGCGCAGGCTCCCGTTCGATCTATCCGATGAACAGCGCGTCGTCCTCGTCTGAGGCGGAAGGCCGTGGCCGCGGCGCGGAGCCGCGGCTGAATGAGGAGAACGCGGACCGCAGCGCCTGCAGAAACGCGAACCCGTCGCGCGCCGGGGCGAGAATTCCCTGCTGGATGGTCTGCAGCGTCTCTTCCACCCGCGACGACACGGCGTCGACGCGCTCGAGGACGGACGTGACCGTCTGTTCCGCGCGCTGCACCTGCGCGGCCGCCGACGCCGTCGCCCTGGCCGCATCCGTCGAAATGGTCTGCAGATTGGTCACGATCGGCCGGACGTCCCGTTCCAGGCGCGAGACCGCCTCGCTCACGCCGCGCGCCGCACGCGCGGCCATGACAATTGCCGCCACCTGAATGATCGCCATGACGGCGACCGCGACGGCAATGATCGCCAGATAGACCTCGTTCACGCGTCCTGCCCTTCGTCGCGCGGTCCGAGCGGCGTCGTCTGTCCCTGGAACTGCTGGCGCGCGCGGTCGAACGCGGTCGTCAGGGTGTCACGCTGCTTGTTCAGCACCTCGCGACCCTGACGTGCCGCCTCGGCGGCGCGGTCGCGTCCTTCCTTCGCCTTCTGACCGAGGTACTCGCGCGTCTCTTCCCCGCTCGCCGGCGCGAACAGCAGCGCGGCGGCGGCGCCCACGGCCGCGCCCGCGATGAATGCCAGGAGGATGCCGGCGCCGTTGTCGTTGTTGGCCATCGTGATTCTCCGCCGGGACCGCTGCGCGGATTCCGGCCTGCTTCGGGATCGGCGTGCGGATCCCGGCGTACGTTATCGGTTGCCGAATCGCCCTAGAACAGACTCACCTTCACGTTCAGATACTTCTTCGGATTCGCCTTGATCGCCGCGACCAGCTCGTTCACCGACGTAATGGTCTTGTTCAGATTCTCATACATCTGCTTGTCGTGCAGCAGCTGCCCGGCCGTCCCCTCACCGCTGTTGAGCGAGGCGACAAGTTTGTCGAGCCGGTCGGCGGTCGAATTGAATCGATCGAAGAGCTCCCGGTTCGTCATCAACTGGCCCATGGTCCCCCGTCCGCTGTTCATGTTGCCGGTGAGCGTGCTGATGTTGTCCGTCGTGCTGACCAGCGACTTGTGGAACGAATCGTCGGTCATGAACTTGCCCAGCGAGCCTTCGCCATTCTGAATGCGGGCCGTGATCGCCTGGAGGCTTGCCAGCGACGTTTCGAGCTCCCGCGCCGCCGTCGGATCGTTCATCAGCCGTCCAAGTGTGCCGCGTCCCGAATCGAGCGACTGCGTCACGCCACGCACCGACACGAGCAGCGCATCGAGATCCTGGTAGAGCGCCTGGTTGGTCGCAAACTGCCCCAGCGTGCCCTTGCCGGATCGGATGTCCTGCAGCAGCCCCGTCAGTTCCTGGATGCCGGACTGCGCGGACGCGGTCACGTCGGCGATCGAGCCAGGCGTGACCCCTGCCGGGACGTAGCCCCATTCGGGAATCGGCGTACCGTTGCTGGCTGGCGTGATGTCGATCGCGGATTCACCGAGCAGCGAGACCGAGCCGAGCACGGCGCGCGAACCGGTAGTGACGCGCGACTGCATGTTCTTGGAAATCTCGAAACGGACCTCGACCCTGTCGCCGGTGAACGCCACGCCGGTCACGGTCCCCACGGGCACGCCGGCAATCCTGACCTGCGCGCCTTCATTGAGGCCGGCGATGTTACTGAAGACCGTCTTCAACCCATAGCGCTGCCAGAAGAACCCGCCCGATCCGCTCAAGGCAAAGATCAGAAAGCCGGCGAGGGCCAGCGCAACGATGGTCAGCAAGCCGATCTTCAGCTCCGACCAGGCGAGCGATCGTGTACGGGGCATCTCGATAACCTCAGGACAGGAAGGCTTTCAGGTACGGGTCCTTCTCGACCGCCGCGCGCAGTTCTCCGGCGTGCCCCTCGAAGGCGATCAACCCGTCCTTCAGCATGATGAACTCCGCCTCTTCGCACTTCTCGTCGCCGGCGGGAACGATGCGCACCGCGTCCCCTTCGCGGACGGCTTCGTGCGTCGCGACCCGGAAGGCGTCGCGCATCTGGTGAGTGACGACGATCGAGCTGACGTTTTCCAGGTCGCGCAGCTTGATGATCTCGTCGTCCACCGTGTCGGCCGTGATCGGATCCAGGCCGGTCGTGGCTTCGTCGTAGAGCAGGATGCGCGGCTTGGCGGCCATCGCCCGCGCGATGGCGACACGACGGCGCTGGCCGCCTGAGAGCTCCGAAGGCATGCGGTCGATGAACTGATCCATGGCGATGAACCCGAGCACCTCTTTGACGCGCGCCCGCACTTCGTCGAGCGACAGATCGGTCTCCTCGTACAACTTGTACCCGACGTTCTCCGCCACCGTCAGCGAGTCGAAGAGCGCGCCTTCCTGGAACACCATCCCGAGGTTATGGCGAATCTTCATCAGCTCCAGCTCGTTCATCCTGTCGGTGCGCTGGCCGTCGACGTAAATCGCACCCGAGTCGGGCTTCAGCAGGCCGACGATCAACTTCAGGATCGTCGACTTGCCCGAGCCGGAGGCGCCCAGGAAAATCTTGGTGTGCCCGGTCAGCAGGTCGAAGCTGACGTCGCGCAGGACGACCTTGTCGTCGAACGCCAGCGACACGTGTTCGAAGACGACAACCGGACCGTCCGGCGTGCCGGCGGTGTTGCCGGGGCCGCTGCGCGGATCCCGGCCTGCGGCGGTGACGTTGGACGAATTCGTGAGCAAGGACATCAGTACAGCAACGAGATCAGGAGCGGCGTGATGAAGAAGTCCACCGCGATCACCGCCACGGACGCGATCACGACCGCGTTGGTCGTGGCGCGGCCGACGCCCTGCGTGCCGCCGCTGGTCCGCAGGCCGACCACGCAGCCGATGCTCGTAATCACGAAGCCGAGGACGAACGGCTTGATGATGCCCATGTAGGCGTCACCGGGATAGAGCGCATCCTTGACCGACTGCCAGTACACGCCGCCGCCCACGTGCAGATCGAACTGCGCGATGATCCATCCACCCACCAGTCCGGAGGCATCGGACACCACCGTCAACAGCGGCGCCATCAGGAACCCGGCGAGGAGGCGCGGGACCACCAGCTTGCGGACGGGATCGGTGCCGAGCGCGCGCAACGCGTTGATCTGATCGGTCACGACCATCGAGCCGAGTTCCGCCGCAATTCCCGACCCGACGCGGCCAGCCAGCATCAGCCCCGTGAGCACCGGCCCGAGCTCCTTGATCATCGACGCGCTGACCAGCCGGCCGACGAGCGAGCGGGCGCCGAACTGATCGAGGGTCTGGCCGCTCTGCAGGGCCAGCGCCGCACCGGTGAAGAACCCGGTGAGCAGCACCACGGTCAGCGAACCGATGCCGATCGCCTCGAACTGTTCGACGACGTCGCGGCCGTAGAACGGCCGCGAAAAGGTCCCGCGGACGGCCGCCCAGGTAAAGCGCGTGTACTCCTGGACCTCCAGTACCGCGCTCTTCAACCACTGCTCGACGTTTGCCACGCGTTATCGGCCTGCCGGACTGCCGAAACCGAGCTCGCGGTTCCGGAGCGATTTGAGGGTGTCGCGCAGCGCCGCCGCGCGTTCGAAATCGAGGTTGGCGGCCGCCGCTTTCATCTCGTGATCGAGACGCGCGATTTCCGCGTCGAGTTCGGCCTGCGTGCGGAACTCGCGCCCCTCGCGCCCCGCCGGCGCCGCGCTGTAATCGCGCTCGTACACGCTCGACATCACGTCGTCGATGGCGCGGACGACCGACTCCGGCGTAATGCCGTGTTCCTCGTTGTAGGCCGCCTGGCGGGTGCGCCGCCGCTCGGTTTCCGCCAGCGCGGATTTCATCGATGCCGTCATCGTATCGGCATACATGATGACGCGTCCGTTGACATTCCGCGCAGCCCGTCCCGACGTCTGGATCAACGATCCGGCCGAACGCAGGAATCCTTCCTTGTCGGCATCGAGGATCGCGACCAACGACACTTCTGGCAGATCGAGTCCCTCGCGCAGCAGGTTGATGCCGACCAGCACGTCGAACACGCCACGCCGCAGATCCCGCAGGATCTCGACGCGCTCCAGCGTATCGATGTCGGAATGCAGGTAGCGGACCTTCACGCCCAGTTCCTGGTAATACGTGGTGAGGTCCTCGGCCATCCGCTTCGTGAGCGTCGTCACCAGCACGCGCTCCTTGCGCGCCACGCGCTCGCGAATCTCCTTGAGCAGATCGTCAACCTGGCCGCGGACCGGCCGGACCTCGATTGGCGGATCCATCAGCCCGGTCGGCCGGATCACCTGTTCGACCACCACGCCGCCGGCCTTCGACAGTTCATACGGTCCGGGCGTCGCCGAGACGAAGACGATCTGCCGGACCCGTTCTTCCCATTCCGCGAAATTGAGCGGCCGGTTGTCGAGCGCCGACGGCAGGCGGAATCCGTACGCCACCAGGACCTCTTTCCGCGATCGATCGCCGGCATACATGCCGCGGATCTGCGGGACGGTCTGATGGCTCTCGTCGATGATGACGATGGCATCCTCAGGCAGGTAGTCGAGCAACGTCGGCGGCGGTTGTCCCGGCGCGCGTCCTGTGAGGTGCCGCGAATAATTCTCGATGCCGTGGCAGTACCCGATCTCCCGAATCATCTCGAGATCGAACATCGTCCGCTGGTGCAGCCGCTGCGCCTCGAGCAGCTTGCCCTCGGCTTCGAGCTGCCCGCGATACGACTCCAGCTCCGCCTTGATCGATTCCACCGCCTGCTTCGTCCGGTCGCGTGATGTGACGAAGTGCGACTTCGGGAAGATCGACACCTTGTCGGTGCGGCGAATCACCTTCCCGGTGAGCGGATCGAACCACGCGAGCTCGTCGACCTCGTCGCCGAACAGGCCGACCCGCAGCGCGTGCTCTTCGTACGAGGGCACGACTTCGACGATGTCGCCGCGGACGCGGAAGGTGCCGCGGGCGAAATCGGTGTCGTTGCGTTCGTACTGGATCTCGACGAGCTTGCGCAGGATCTGGTCGCGATCGATCCGCTGCCCCACTTCCAGCGGCAGCAGCATGCCGTAGTACGCCTCGGGCGAGCCGAGGCCGTAGATGCACGAGACGCTGGCGACGATGATGACGTCGCGGCGCTCGAAGAGCGATCGCGTCGCCGAGAGGCGCATGCGATCGATCTCGTCGTTGATCGTTGCTTCCTTCTCGATGTACGAGTCGGTGGCCGGGACGTAGGCCTCCGGCTGGTAGTAGTCGTAGTAGCTGACGAAGTACTCGACCGCGTTCTGCGGGAAGAACCGCTTGAATTCCTGGTAGAGCTGCGCGGCCAGCGTCTTGTTGTGCGCCATGACCAGCGTCGGCCGGTTCACGTGCGCCAGCACCTGCGCCATCGTGAAGGTCTTGCCGGACCCGGTGACGCCAAGCAGCACCTGGTGCGTGTCGCCGCGATTCAGCCCCTCGATGAGCTCCGGAATCGCGTGAACCTGGTCACCGCGGATGTCGAAATCGCTGACGAGCGTGAATTTGTCGTGAACCGCGGGCATCAGGCAAACGCCGATCGTACTACGTGTGGGGCGGACCGTGTCAGGGCCGCCCGGCCGGACCGTGGGGCGAGCCCCACAATCACTGCCGCGCAACACCCGCAAAATAGCCCTTGCGCGCCTGCACCCGCGGGCCCTGAATGTCGGGCCGCTTCACCTTGATCTCGACCTTCCGCCACGTGCCGTCGGCCTTCGTGTTCGAGGAGACGTAGCCGATCACGTACTGGGCGCGGATTTGCGCGAGGATCTTCGCGTAGGCCTCCTCCACCTCCTGCATCACGTGCGGGAAGAATGCCTCGCCTCCGGCTTCCGCGGCGATCTGCGTCAACCGCACGCGCTGCTCGCCCCGGGTGAACTGCAACTGATGGTCGAGCAGGCCGACCACGTAGACGGTGGCGTCCGAGGCGCGCAGCAGCGTCACCAGCCTGCTGAAGCTCGTGGCGCTGCGGGTGTCGCCGCCATCGCTGAAGACCACGAGGATCTTGCGACCGTCCTCCTCGGCTGCGTCAGAGAGATAGGCGCCGAGCGCGTCGTAGAGCGCCGTCAGCCCCTCCGGCTTCCGCGCCCGGATGCGTTCGACCATCCGCGGAAAGTTCGCCTGCTCGTACTTCGCGATCCGGATCTCGGTGTCGAAGTCGACGAGCGTCATGTCCGTCGCGTCGCTGAGGGTGTTGAGAAACCGGATGGCCGCCGACCGCGCCAGCCCGATGTCGTCGCCCATGCTGCTGCTGGTGTCCAGCAGCAGGCCGACGTGAAGCTCCGCCGCGCCCACGTGACCGTGCGTGAACAAGCGGATCCGCTGCGGCACCCCATCTTCGAGCAGCTCAACCTGATCCGCCTGCAGGTCGGTCACGAAATGGCCGCGTCGATCGGTGATCGTCGCGCTGAAACCGACCAGGTCGGTTTGCGCCCGAAACCGCGGCTCCTGCCCTGCCATCGGAGACGTCAGCACGATGAGCGTGGCGGAGACCAGGGCCATCCGGGACATGCGGGGGATCCTAACCGCACCTATAATCGAACTTCGAACCAATGAGGTGTCTTGCCGTCTGCCAGACCGAACTGGCGATCAGGATGCTCGACGAGATCCTGCTGCCCAGTTTCGAAGTCGATTTCCTGGTCGAAAGCAAACCGATCGCCCGACGACTCCATGATGCCGGCATGCAGGTCATCGCCGGTGACATCCGTCGCACCGACACCTATCTCAAAGCGGACCTGACCCCCGGCACCTGTGTCGTGGTCGAGGACAACGGCCGGCGCAGCCTGCGCAAAGTGCTCGAAGCGATCTGGGACGCGGGAGGCACGCTCGTGTACGTGCTCGGCGTCGGCACGTCGCATCCGCGCAAGCGCGAGGAAGAACTCAAGGCGCAGTTCCCGGAACTGAACTACCTCTCGCTCCCCGAACTCTTCGGCGGTCCCCTGCTCACCGAATTCAGCCGATCGCTGACGCGGCTGCGCGTCCAGCAGTATCAGCGCTTCCTGATCGACGCCGACCGCATCCTGATCCTCCTGCACAACGATCCCGATCCGGACGCGCTGGCGAGCGGCCTCGCGCTGAGGAACGTGCTGCGGCGCACCAAGCAGACCGCCGTGATTGCGGCGCTGCAGGGGGTCACCCGGCCGGAGAACCAGCGCATGATGAACCTGCTCGACATTCACGTCGAGATCATCAAGCCCGATCAGATCAGCGGCTTCGATCGCATCGCCATGGTGGATGTGCAGCCGCACTACTTCGCCGGCGTCATCGATCGCGTGGACCTGGTGATCGATCACCATCCGGAACAGACCGGGTACAGCGCGGTCTTCAAGGACATCCGCGCCGACTACGGCTCGACGTCGACGATCATGACCGAGCACCTCCGCGCCGTGGACGCCAACATCTCCGAGCGCACGGCCACGGCCATGCTCTACGCGATCAAGTCGGACACGCTGTTCTTCAACCGCCAGGCCAATCGCGTCGACATCGAGGCGTTCTCGTATCTCTATCCGCTGGCCGACGCCGCGCTGATCAAGAAGATGGAAGGCGCGGAAATCACGACGGATCGCCTGGACTACGTGCTCAAGGCACGCCAGAACGGACGGCTGCAGGAGCAGGTGTTCTGTGCCTTCCTCGGCACCTCGCCGCGCGAGGACTTCATTCCCTACGTCGCCGATTTCTACCTGCAGCTCGAGAGCGTCCGCTGGACGATCGTCGCCGGCATCGTCAACGACTCGCTGGTGATGTCGGTGCGGAACCTGGGCTACTCCAAGAACGCCGGCGAGTTCGTGCGCAAGCACTTCTCGGATGTCGGGAGCGCCGGTGGTCATCGCTCGATGGCGAAAGCGGTCGTGCCGCTGCAGGCGTTCAAGGACAAGTTCGGCAACCTGGCGGCCGACGAGTTCACGGAGAAGGTGCTGACGCTCGCGCTGGAGTTCCTGCACGAGCATCAGCCGTCGGAGAAGAAGCTGGTCAGGGCGTGATCCGACGCGTCCGGCAGAGCGGACGGAGGCAACGGTCTCAGTCGGGAGAAACGGAGCAACGGCGAAAACGGAGGCGGTTGCCGGCTTGCGGCCCTACGGGCCGCTGCGGTCGTGCGAAGGCGGCCAGCCGGCAACCGCTCATGCCGCCGCACT
>DATJEU010000010.1:0-28651 GCA_035496255.1 Vicinamibacterales bacterium | reverse complement strand
CAACGAGCAGGTCGGCCGCGTCATCGAGTTCGCGCTCGACAACCCGAAGCGGATCAACTTCCTCTCCTTCCAGCCGGTCTCGTTCACCGGCCGCGACGAGGAAGTGACGCCGGAGCGCCGCGCGGCGCAGCGCTACACGCTGTCGCACCTGGCCCACGACGTGAAGAACCAGACCGGCCTCGGCGAGCCCATCCGCGACTGGTTCCCGATCTCCTTCATGTCGACCTTCACCGACTGGGCCGACGTCGTCCATGGTCCGGACCGCGATTGGGGTCAGCTCACCTGCGGTTGTCACCCGAACTGCGGCATCGGCATGGCGGTGATGATCGACAAGGAAACGAAGGAAGCCGTGCCGGTCACGGCGTTCCTGAAGGCCGAGCAGCTCGCGAAGGACATCGCCAAGGTCAACGACGCGGCGCGCGGCAAGACGCTGTCGATCGTCGGCATGGCGCTGGCGCTGATGCGCAACTACGATCCGTTCCAGGCGCCCACCCACTTCCGCATCGTCGACCTGCTGAAGAAGTTCGACAAGACGTTCGGCGCCACCGGCAAGAGCTACGGCAAGGTCGAAGGCGACCGGACGATGGACGACATCCAGAAGCGACGGTCGGATCGCTGGAACTTCCTGTTCATTGCCGGGATGTGGTTCCAGGACCTGTTCAACTACGACTTCCGCCGTACGGAAATGTGCATCATCCCCTACGGCACGCAGCAGGGTGAAATCTCATTCTGCGCGTATAACACCGGCATCGGCTGGCGGAACATCCTCGAGAAGATGCACATGACGGCCACGCTCACGAAATGGTACGAAGAGCACGGCCGCCACGAGATCTTCGCGGGCAACAAGCACGTGCCGCTCACCAGCAAGGATCACTCGCTGGTGCTGAACGCCGAGGCGGTGGCCGCCGGCGCGCAGACCGACCTGGACGAGCTCGGCATCGCGAAGAACGCGCGCGAAGAGAAGCTGCAGGCGCGCAAGCAGAAGACGCAGATGACGCCCGACGAAATCCGTCACCACATGGACATGGAGCGGCTGTACCGGCAGGAAGTGCTCAAAGAGCAGCCGACGATCCAGATCCAGGGCCTCGGCGGCGGCGGCAAGAAGAAGCAGGCCGTCCAGGAAGTGACGCACAAGGACATCGTGTAAGCAGGTTCACGCTTCGCGGTTCCTGCTTCTCGGTTCGCGTTCAGGTTCGGGGCCGGCGGTCAATTGACCGCCGGCCTTTTGCTTTTGACGGGTAGGATTCAGGCATGACCAGGCGCGGCGAGGGAGGAGACCGCGTCCGCCTGAACTCTGGGCCACCAGAGACCCCCGGCTATGCTGGCGCCGGGCCGATCGCAGAGGCTTGGTGCCACCTGCGATCGGTTGGCCCGGAGCTCTCAGAGATCAATCTGTCCGCTCACCCGTACGAAGCGGGCGTCCATGACCGAAGTCGGCCGCAGCCACGATCGATGATTCCAGCGCCTGGCGCCTCATGATCAAGCCGCTCGAACTGGAGACACCCGACGGTGAGAACACCTGGGCGACCATCGTCGCCGCGTCGAGGGGCGACGTCGCGATGCTGCGACGACTGCTGGCCCGCGACGCGCGGCTTGCCCGCGCCGCCTATTGGTATGCGCCGGCGGCGCACTTCGCGGCGCGCGCAGGACACCTGGACGCGGTCCACCTGCTCCTCGACGCGGGCGCGGATCCAGAGAGCAATGGCCTCAACGATCGCAACCTCATCGAGATGACGCGCGAGCGTGGCTACGAAGCGATCGCGCAACTGCTCGAGCAGACTCGCGACCGTCGCGGCCGTGTCGTGGCGCAGCCCGCCGACCATCCGATTCACAAGGCGGCGGCGTTCGGCGACCTCGACACCGTACGATCCCTGCTCGACGCCGACGCCGCAATCGTGAACCTCGGGAACCGGACCGGCATTTCGCCGCTGCACTGCGCCGTGCTCGGTCGAAGCCGGCCGGCGGTGGAGCTCCTGCTCGATCGCGGCGCGAACATTCACGCCCGCAGTCCCCGCGATCACGAAGCGATCGACTTTGCCGTCTGGGGCGAGCGCCGGTCGCGAAGCGATGCCGCCCTCGCGCGCCTGCTCGCCTCGCGTGGAGCGCACTACGACCTCACGATCGCGTCGGCGCTGGGCGATCTCGACGTCGTGCGCCAACTGCTCGACGCCAACCCTGCCCGCCTCCACGAGACGCGCCCGAGCGGGCGCCGGCCGTTGTCGGCAGCGATTGAATTCGGCCATGACGCGATCGCCCGGCTGCTGCTCGAGCGCGGCGTCGACCCACGCTGGGAGGAGCGGGACGCGCCGCACGGCACGTCGCTGCACCTGGCCGCTCAGACCGGCAACCTCGCGATGGTGAAGCTGCTCCTCGACCACGGCGCCGACCCGAACGAGGATATCGATTCGACGTCCAGCGCAAGCGTGTTTGCCGCGACGCCGGAGATCCGGGCGCTCATCGAATCGCGCGGCGGCGACGCCGGCCTCTACGACACCACATGGGTGGAGCACAACGACGAGTTGCTGCGTCGGATCGCCGCTGACCCCACCGCCCACGCCGAGCGCATCGGGCCGGCGATCACGATGTGCGCCGACCGGCCGGAACTCCTCGCGCGGCTGCTCGACGCCGGGATTCGGATGCCGACCGTCCACACGGCCTGTCAGGGATATCTGATCAACCCCACCGCGCTGCGCATGCTGCTCGCGCACGGCATGAGCCCCGACCAGGTGAACTGGCAGCATCAGACGCTGCTGCACCTCGCGTCGACACAGGAGGCGACGGAATGCGCCGCGATCCTGCTCGACGGCGGCGCGACGATCACCGTGAGAGACGACGAGTATCGATCGACGCCGCTCGCCTGGGCAGCGCGAGTCAACCGGCCGCAGATGGTCGAGTTCCTGCTGTCCCGCGGGGCGCCGGTCAACCTGCCGGACGACGAGCCGTGGGCGACGCCGCTGGCGTGGGCCGAGCGGCGCGGCCACCGGCAGGTCGCATCGATTCTGAGGGCACACGGCGCGAGACCGGAGTAGGGCGATCGGTTCACACGTCCCCTGTGCTCGCGTGCAGGGTTCTGGTTCGGCGTTCGTCGGCGCGCGTTCATTGGCGCTGCGAGGCAGCCCCGCGAACCCTCCCCTGAACGCCGAACCCGAGAACCGATCAAGGTTGCCGCATCAGACGTTCGTCGAGCGGGCTGCCCATCATCGGCTGCAGCGCATCGCGATAGCGCCGCGTATGTGCGGCGGCAACATGCCGGTCCCGCGCGGCGCGCGTGCGCCAGGCTTCGACGATGGTGAAGTGGTTGGCGCGCTCGGCGTGCTGCAGGATGTCGAACCGCAGGCAGCCGGGCTCGTGGCGGCTGTCGTCGGCCAGACGCCGCAGCAGCGCGGTGGCGTCGCCCGGAGGTGCGACATCGACGTGCGTCACGACATAGACCGCCTCAGCACCCGCGGTACTCGCCTGTCCGATCGTCAGGTCCTTGTACGGCCGCTCGTCATAGCCGCTGACGCGAATGGGATCGACCGCCTCGTGAAACTGCTTCGTCGACTCTGCCTTCGCATGGGCCTCGGCGCTTTCCCGATTCCGCCACCGCTCGATGACCACGAACAGACCGGGATGGCCGCCTTGCTCCAGCAGTTCGAGATCGCCAAATCCGCCCTCGCCCCGGCTGGCATCCCGATAGCGTGCAAACACCGATCGCATCCTGGCAACCGCCGCCGATTCCACTTCGACGTACGCCACGGCATACCGTGTGGACGTGATGGCACCCCCGGCTCCCTGGGCGGCAACCGCGATGGACATCCCCGCAACCACCGATAGGGTGAGCAATCGGATCATGACGGCCCGTACCTTACGCTAAAATTTCTTACCGTCCACGCAGGTTGGAGGGCACATGTTCACCAGGATCGCAACGACCACGTTGCCGGTCTTCCTGCTGCTGCAACCCGCCGCGCCCGCGCGCGCGGCGGAGGCCCCGCGGTTCGCGAGCCCGGCAGTCAGCAGCGTCGACGACGCGGCTACCCTACTTCAGAAAGTCCAGCAGGCGCTCATCAAGAGCGCACCGAAGTCCACCTACATCACCGCCGGCGGCAGCGGCTACACCTACACCAACAAGGCGAAGCAGTCGTACTGGATCAAGTACTACACGGGACAGATCGATCTCGCGGCGCGCAGCGGCACGGAGACGATCGTTCGCTCCACTGATCCGGTCAAAGACAAGGGGACCACTGAAGCCCACAAGTTCAGCGCGACGGGTCCATGGTCCGATCAGGTGTCGTTCTGGACGATGCCGTTCGCCTTCCTGGCTGGAGCAGGGAGTAACCAGGCGACTGTCACGATGGAGACCGTGCAGGGCACGCCGTACCAAGTCGTCACGTTCACGCCACCGATGGGCCAGCCGGTGAGCGGATATATCACGGCCAAGAACGTGCTCGACCGCATTCGCACGAGTTACGACGATCCCTCCGGCGGCAAGATCGAGGTCGAGGTGTTCTTCGACGACTGGGGCGATTTCAAGGGCGTGACATTCCCGCGCATGATCGTCCGGCACGACAATCACGAGTTGACGCGCGTCCTGATCATCAAGGGCATCACGGCGAAGACCGGCACGTAGATCTCGTAAGATACGCAGCCGAGGTTCAACGACCGATGAGACATTCGATCTGGCAGGATGCGGCGGTGGCGCTGGCGATTGCGGCGACGGTTGCACTCGCGGGGCCGCAGGCGCAGTCGCAGGACGCGACAAAGCTGGCGACCGAATGCGCGTCGCTGAAGGATCTCGCCATCCCGGCATCGGCCATCGGGTTGCCCACCTCCGGTGGGGTCATCCAGACGGCGGTCATGGTCGCGGCCAACGAGCCGCGCAACGCCAACGGCAACTTCTGCAAGGTCACCGGCATCCTCAAGCCGAAGAACCCCTCATCGCCGAACCTCGAATTCGAAGTGAACCTGCCGGCGTCATGGAATGGCCGCGCGCTGCAGATGGGCGGCGGCGGCTACGACGGCTCGCTGGTGACCGGCCTGACGGGGTTTACGCTGCAAACACCCAACACCGACACCCCGCTCAGACAAGGCTACGTCACCCTGGGCAGCGACGGCGGCCACAAGGGCGGACCGGGCTTCGATGGATCGTTCGGCCTCGATGACGAAGCGCTGCTCAACTACGGCAAGCAGTCGGTGAAGAAGGCGCACGACGCGGCGATGGTCGTGATCAAGAAGGCCTACGGCAGGACGCCGCAGCGCTTCTACTTCATCGGCGGGTCGCAGGGCGGCCACGAAGCACTCGATGCGGCCGCGCGCTATCCCGAAGACTATGACGGCGTCGTCGCCCACTACCCGGCGTACAACGTCACGATGCTGCACCTCGGGTCGTGGAACGTGGGCAAGGCGCTGTATGACGATGGCGGCACCGGCTGGATGGACGCGAAGCACACGAAGCTCATTACCGATGCGGTAATGGCGGCGTGCGATACGCTCGACGGCGCGAAGGACGGCATCATCAGCAACGTCGCCGGCTGCGATTCGACATTCGACGTGAAGAAGCTTCGGTGCGCGACCGGCTCCGCCGGAGACAACTGTCTGTCGGATGCGCAACTGAAAGCAGTGGCGCGGATCACCTCGGACTACAAACCCGGATTCAAGGTCGCCGGCATGGACACGTTTCCGAAATGGGCGCTGCTCGAAGGTGCGCAGTTTCAGGGGGCGTCGAACTTCGGATCGGTGCAGCAGCCGTCGAACCCGCTGTCGGGCAAGGAGCCGCTGCTCTACAGCGCCGGCGACGCCACGATCAAGTTCATCATCACGCGCGATCCGAAGTTCGACACGCTGCACTTCGATCCGAAGCAGTACAGGGCACGCATCGCGACGGTGGCGTCGATCATGGACGTCACCGACCAGAGCCTCGACAAGTTCCGGGCGAAGGGCGGCAAGATCATCATGACCCACGGCACCGCCGACGACTTCATCACGCCGCACAACTCGATCGCCTACTACAAGCGGCAGGTAGCGCAGTTCGGCCAGCAGCGGCTCGACAGCTTCATGCGGTTCTACGTGATCCCCGGCCTCGGGCATGGCTTCGGCGCGCCGTTCACCGCCAGGTTCGACAGCCTCTCGGCGCTGCAGCGGTGGGTCGAACAGGGCAAGGCACCCGCCGGCCTGGTGACGACGGACGCCACGCCGAATGCGAACCGGACGCGTCCGCTGTGCGAGTACCCGAAGTGGCCGAAGTTCACCGGCACGCCCGGCACCGAGAACTCCGCCGCGAGTTTCACCTGCACCGACAACTGACCGTCGCCTGGCACTGGATGCCTGATTCCCGATTCCTGATTCCCGATTCCTGACTCCCGATCGCGAAGCTGATACGCTCGTGAGGTGGAAGTACACGTCTTTCCGAACTCGCGTCGCCCCGGCGCCGGCCTGAAGCCGCGCCGCGACAGCACGCGGCCGATGCTGCCGCAGCATTCACGGCACTGTCCCGTCCTCGAAGCCGGCAGTTCCGCCGGGTTCATGGTCTATGCGCCGCTCGAGCCGCAGGAATCGTTCCACGTCGGCTACGAGGGTGACGGCGTCTACAAGTTCGTCTATTTCGCGCAACTGAAGGACGGCAAGACGACGCCGGTGTTTGCGGTGACGCTGACGCTGCCGCTGGGCGGCATCGGGATGCTCAAGGAGGAGGTGCAGATCCTGAGCCCCGCATCGATCACGCGCGAAGCCGCGCTGGCCGTCATGCGTGTGTTCCTTGTGCCGGAAGACATGGGCACGCCGGCGGGAGCGCTGGCGTTGCGCGGCGCCTACAACTTCAAAACCGTCGCCGGGTGGGACACGATCTACACGCCGATCTTCAACATGATCGAGCGGCCGATCGCGCCGATGCTGATCGTGCGGGTCGAGACCGACTGGCACGTGCACGACACCGAGTTCCGGTATGTGATGCAGCCGGGCGAAGGCATCTCGGTGTCACAGTCGATTCCGATCGGCCAGGTGCTGTTCGTACCGCGTGAGGAGATCACCTTCCGCGACAGCACCGAGCGCGAGGTCGAAGCGCTGCGGCAGGCGCAGCAGGAATTCCGGAAGCAGAAGGCGGAGGCAGCGCAGAAGACGCCGTACGGCCTGACCGTCAGCCCGCACTACCTGCGCGAGAGCCGCGCCCGGCGCGATTCAAAAGATTAGCCTATACTCGCGGACGTCAGGAGGTTCACCCTTGAAGCGGATTCTCTCCATCGCGGTGTTGCTGGCGTTTGCCGTCGGCGTGTCGCGCGTCATCGGCCAACAGAACGTGCCGTTCAAGAACGGCATCCCGGTCGCACCCACCGGCCTCGCCGGCAAGCCGCTGCCGAAGTTCCCGGTCGAGTACGACACGGGCGAAGGCATGCGCATCAAGGTGACCGCGGTTGCCACCGGGCTTGGGTATCCGTTCGCCATCGCGTTTCTTCCTGACAACGTGATGCTGGTGACCACGCGCGAAGGCGACATCCGCGTGATCCGCAACGGCGTGCTGCAGCCGCAGCCGCTCGCCGGCTTGCCGAAGGGCTATTTCACCGGCACCTCCGGCCTGCCGGGCGCGGTCCATGCGTACATGGACGTGGTGCTGCACCCGCAGTTTGCTCAGAACAAATACGTCTATCTCTCCTACACCAAGCTGCCCACCGAGCGCCGATCGGCGATCGCGATCGCGCGCGGCACCTGGGACGGCAAGACGATCGTCGGCATGAAGGATATCTTCGTCTCCGACGAAGGTGCGGGGGGCGTGGCGCGGCTCGCGTTCGATCGCACGAACCACCTCTACGTCACGACCGGCGGCGGCGGCGCCCAGGATCTGAACAGCCAGCAGGGCAAGGTGCTGCGGCTGATGGACGACGGGAGCGTACCGAAGGACAACCCGTTTGTCGGGCGCGCGGATGCGAAGCCGGAGGTATTCACGCTTGGCCACAGGAACTCGCTCGGCCTGGCGATGAATCCGGCGACCGGCGAGATCTGGCAGAACGAGAACGGCCCGAACGGTGGCGACGAAATCAATGTGCTCGTCGCCGGAAAGAACTACGGGTGGCCGAAGGTGAGCTACGGCCGCAACTACACCGGTCCATGGCAGACCGAGGTGCCCGGCCATGTCGGCTTCGAGCCGCCGATCGTTTACTGGGTGCCGGCGATTGCCGTCTCCGGCATGACGTTCTATACCGGCAACAAGCTGCCGAAGTGGAAGGGCGATGTCTTCGTCGGCTCGATGCGCACGGGTGAAATCCCCGGCACGGGCCACGTCGAGCGGGTCCTATTCAACGAGAAGTTCGAGGAACTGCGGCGCGAGCGGCTGCTCGAGGATTTGCGCCAGCGCATCCGCGACATCCGCATGGGACCTGACGAACTGCTCTATGTGCTGACCGATGAAAAGCCGGGCGCGGTGCTGCGGATCGAACCGGCCGGCTCGACGTCGTCGACGAAATAGGCGGACCACAACCTTCAGGTCGGGAGGGGCGGGTCCGAAGACCCACCCCTGCGAGGCGTCCGCCGCAGGTGGAGCGCGATACCCAGCGCGATCAGCAACACACCGCCGCTGACCGGTCTCGCGTCGCCGCCAAACATCAGCAGCCCGCCCGCGATCAGCAGGGCCCGTTCTCCCGGAGTAGCCGGCTGTCTCACGTAGCCGCCGCTGCCGGCCGCGATCGCCGTCACGGCGATCGCCGCGACCGCGGTAATCCAGGTAATGTCGCGGAGCGAACCTTCGAGCAACACGCCACGGCCGGCCGCGCTCAACGTAAACATCAACGGCACCATGAATGCCGGCAGGCAGTACTTCCACGCGATCATCGTCGTGCGGAACGGATTGCCGCCAGTCAGTGCCGCGGCGGCAAACGGCGACAGCGCGGTCGGCGGGCTCACCTCCCCCAGCACCGAGTAGTAGAAGACGAACATGTGCGCCGCCGCGACCGGCACACCCACTTGCGTCAACGCTGGAGCAACCATCACCGCCGCGATGATGTAGCAGGCGGTCACCGGCACCGCGAGTCCAAGCACCCAGACCGCGACGCCTGAATACAGCACCGTCAACAACAGCCGCCCCTGCGCCAGCGTGACGATCAGCGACGCCGCCTTCAGCCCGAGCCCGGTCAACGTGACCACGCCGACGATGATCCCTGCCGTTGCTGTCGTCGCGACTACCGGGACGACGGCGGCACCGCCGGCGGCCAGCGCCCGCGCCAGCGGTCCCGGCGTGAGTCGATGCTCACGCGAGCCGAAGCTGACGGCTGCCGCCACGACCGTCGCCCAGAACACCGCACGAAACGCGGTGACGCCGCTCACCATCAGGATTGCGATGGCCGCCAGCGACGCAAAGTAGAACCATCCCTCCCGCGTGACCACGCTGAACGCGCGACGCTCGTCGTCTGCCGGCCGGAGATCGAGACGGCGCGAGTCGGCTTCGACGGTGAGCACGATCGACAGGTAGTACAACGCGGCCGGGATGATCGCCATCCTGACGACATCGAAATAGGAGATGTCGAGGAACTCGGCGATCAGGAACGCCGCTGCCCCCATCACCGGCGGCGCGAGGATTGCGCCGATGCCGGCGGCCGAGAGAATGGCCCCCGCCGTCTCCGCCGGGTATCGAGCCCGCCGCATCATCGGCCAGCACACCGATCCCAGCATCACCGTATTGGCAACGCCGCTCCCCGACACGGCGCCGAGGAGATACCCGGCGAGCGTCACCGTCCGGCCAGGTGCACTGGGCGCGCGTGAGCGGCCGATTGCCGACATCGCCCAGTCCACGAAGAACCGTCCCGCGCCGCTTCGCTCGACGACCGCTCCGTAGACGGTGAAGAGCACGATGTACGTGGCGGCGACGTCGAGTGGCACCCCGAGAATGCCTTCAAGCGTCATGTAAAGCGTGCCGACGACACGTGGGAAGTCGTAGCCGCGATGCGCGATCAGGGACAGCCCGATGCGGTCCAGCAGCGCGCCAAACTGCGCGTAGCCGAGGAATACCAGCGACGTCACCGGTAGAATCCATCCGGTGGTGCGCCGCGTCGCCTCGAGGACGACGACGATCAGCACGCCGCCAAGCACGACGTCGGTGGTCGTCGGCGTTGCGGCGCGATAGACAAAACGATCCATATCCAGGATCGGCCACGCGAGCGATGCAATCGATCCGACCACCAGCAACCAGTCGAGCATCGTCACGCGGTGGCTGCCGGCGCGCCCGGGATAGGTGAGGAAGGTGATGGCCAGGGCGAGGAGCAGAAAGCTCGGTCGATAGATCTGCGGCGCGACGATGCCGACGACCCAATAGAGCGCGTAGGCCGCCAGCGAGAAAGCCAGGATGGTCGCGAGGTGCGCCGGCAGACCGGAGAGGCGACGCCGCGGCGCCTCCGTCTCGAGAACGTCCAGTGCTATGTCCTTCATCAATCAGGACCGGCCGCGCCGTTGTCGCGGCCGCCTGTTCGCCGTCGGAACGTACCAGCAGGCAGTACTCTTCCAGTGAATACAGCCCACTAGTTAGTCCTTCCACACGCCGCGCTCGCGGTAATAACGGATGGCGCCAGGATGGAATGGGATCGATGCGCCGGTGAGCGCGTGCTCCACCGACAGGTCCCTGGCCTGCGGATGAATCCCGGCGAGCGTGGGCTGCTGCTCGAACAGGATCTTCGTGATGTCGTGCGCCAGCGGCTCCGGCATCGATTCGCTGACGACGAGCATGTTGGCCACGGCGACCACGGGCACGTCCGCTGGCATCTTGTACGTCGCCGCAGGAATGATCGTCCGGTAATACAGCATCTGCCCGTACCGCTGCTGCAGCGCCGGCAGCACATCGTCCAGCGGCAGAATCTTCGCGGTGATGCCCTGTGTGTTGACGAGATCGAGGATCGCGGCTGTGGGAATGCCGCCGTTCCAGAAGAACGCGTCGACCTTGCCGTCCTTCAGCGCGTCAACCGACTGGGATACGCCGAGATTGTGCGCGCGGATGTCCGTCCCCGGATCCAGACCCGCGGCGGTGAGAATCCGCTCCGCCAGCACGGTCGTACCTGCGCCCGGCGCACCGGTCGAGACGACCTTGCCGCGCAGGTCCGACACCTTGTTGATCCCGCTGCCGGCCAGCGTCACCAGGTGCGTGTAGCTCGGATACAACACCGCGAGAACGCGGACCGGCACCGAACCGAAATCCTTGAACGCGTCGCGCCCGGCGGCGGCATCGGCGGCGATGTCCGCCATCGAGAACGCCAGATCCGACGTGCCCTGCTTGATGAACTTCAGATTGTCGACCGATGCGGCAGTGACTTCCGCCGTGACCTCGGTGTGCGGCAACTGTTCCGTCAGCACCTTCGCAATGCCACCGCCGTAGGGATAGAACACGCCGCCGGTGCCGCCGGTCGCGATCGAGAGTCGACGCGTGCCGCCGGATCCCGGCGAGCCACCGCAGGCGATGGCCAGACAGGCGGCAACGACGACCAGCAGGCAACGGGCTCTCGAACGCATCGCGTCGAATGTTATGTCAGGAACGTAGAGGCTTTCCTTCAGGTCGGACTGATCAAACCGCATTCAGGTCGGCGTGCCCGACTACAATCAGCGGATGCGTTTGGACGGACGAACGATCCTGGTCAGCGGCGGCGCCTCTGGGCTGGGCGGCGCGACGACTGACATGATCGTGACCGCCGGCGGCCGCGTCGTCATCGTCGACATCAACGAAAGCACGGGACGGTCGAAGGCCGAGCAGCACGGCAAGGCCGTACGATTCGTGCGCGCCGACGTGACCGTCGAGGACGACGTCCAGCGCACGGTGAAGACGGCGGTGGATGATTTCGGGCGTCTCGACGGCGTGGTGAACGCCGCAGGCATTGCCGTCGCCGAGCGTGTCCTGCCCCGCGAAGGTCCGCAGCCGCTGGCGCACTTCGTTCGCACGATTCAGATCAATCTGGTGGGCACGTTCAATGTGATCCGCCTTGCGGCGGCGGCAATGGCCGGCAACGAACCGCTCCCCAGCGGCGAGCGCGGGGTCATCGTCAATACCGCATCAGTTGCCGCCTTCGACGGACAGATCGGCCAGGCGGCTTACTCCGCATCCAAAGGCGGAATCGTCGGCATGACGCTGCCGATTGCGCGCGAGTTCGCGCGCATGGGCATCCGGGTCATGACCATCGCGCCCGGCACCTTCGACACGCCGCTGCTGGCCGGATTGCCGGATGCCGCGCGTGAGTCGCTGGCGCAGCAGGTCCCGTTTCCTTCGCGCCTGGGTCGCCCGGAAGAATACGCGGCACTGGTCCGGCACATCTTCGAGAACGAGATGCTGAACGGTGAAGTCATTCGGCTGGACGGCGCCATTCGAATGGCGCCGAAGTAGTGATGCTGACCGTTCTGACCGGAGCACTTGCCGGACTGGTGCACGTCCTCTCGGGACCGGATCATCTGGCCGCCGTGGCACCGCTGGCGGCCTCGGATCGCGATCGCGGATGGATTGCCGGCTGGACGTGGGGCCTGGGCCACGCGTCCGGCGTCGTGTGTGTCGCGATCCTCGCGGTGCTGCTGCGCGACGTGCTGCCGCCGGTGGCGATCATCTCGGCATGGAGCGAGCGGCTCGTCGGTGCGGTTCTGATTGCGATCGGCGCGTGGGCGCTCCGGCGCAGCGGCCGCATGGCGGCACCGCGCCACACTCACGGGCCGGTCATGCACACCCACCTGCACGTCGTCGCTGGGCCCGTGTGGATTCGACGGCTCGGCCACGCCCACGCCTCGTTCTATATGGGCATCCTCCACGGCCTCGCCGGCAGCTCGCATTTCTTCGGCGTCCTGCCCGCGCTCGCACTCCCGACCCGCAGCGCCGCCTTTATGTATATCGGAGCGTTCGGCGCCGGTACCGTCGTCGCGATGACGGTGTTCGCGGCGGTCCTGGGAACCATCGGCGCACGCACCGGCCACGTCGCCTGGGTGCACCGCGGCATGCTGATCGCGTCTGGCGTGGTGGCGGTCTCCGTCGGCACGTGGTGGCTGGTGATCTAAGGGTACGGAGTCGGGATCAAATCCCAGCTCCCAAGTCCAAATCCCAACTCCCACGAGCCGCGAACCGCCAGCCGCCAGCCAGCTTTGTAATCGACCGATCAGGATTCGGATCGATTGGCTCGCGGCGGCGCGGAATTGCGCCACACTCCGACGAAATAAGGCCGGTTTCCGTTCGAGACGGACCGGGAATGTTCCTTGCCAAGACCGGGGCGAGGATCCGAGTGTCTGTCATGGCCCCTGACCGATCGGCAACGTTGCGCAATGCGGAGAAGCTGCTCCGCATCGGCAAGATCGCGGCTGCCATCGCGGAATACGAAAAGGTCGTCCGCGACGCGCCGCAGGAATTCGACGCTGCATTGCAGCTTGCCGGGCTCCACGTCCGCGCGGGCAACACCGACGCAGCCGTCACCCACTATCGCGGCGCCGCCGCGGCACTGGCGGTCAAAGGCGAACACGGCCGCGCCGCCGGCGTCCACGAGAAGATTCTGGCGCTCAAGCCGGGCGATGAAGACAGCCTGGAGCAGCTCGCCGAACTGGCGGCAGCGGCCGGCGACACGGCGACCGCCTGTACCCACCTGCAGCGCATTGCCGACCGGCGGATTGGCCGCGGCGATCTGCAGCGGGCCATCGACGCCCTCGAACGTGCCGCCAGCCTTGATCCCGAAGCGCGCCTCGCGGCACGCCTGTTCGAGCTCTGTGTTCAGAGCGGCGACCTGCAGCGCGCGCGGGCGCATGTCACCAGCGCGCGCGATTGCCGCGCGCTCGCCACCGTCCTCCAGCATGCCGGTCAGTCGGCCGACGCCCGGGAACTTCTGCGCGAAGCGGTGAAGCGCGACCCGTCGGATCTCGGGACGGCCGCCATCATCATTCGCGACTGCCTGGTCGAAGGCGACCTCGAAAGCGCCGCGGAGTTCCTCACCCCGGCCGTCATTGGCAGCGACACCGGCGCCCAGGCGGCAGCGATGGCGATCCTGCTTGCCGCCGGTCGCACCGAGACGGCCCAGGCGCTGATGGAATCAGCGCTCTCGTCCTCCACCTCGCACGGCAACTGGGACAAGGCGCTGCAGGCCCTGGAGCACTTCGCGGAAGCGGTTCCCGATCATCCGCCGGTGCTGGTCCGCCTGATCGAGGTCGCGGTCGACGCCGATCGCCTCGACGTCGCCGCTCGCGGCCAGGAACTGCTCGCAGAAGCGTATCTGCTGCGTGGTGAGATCGCCGAAGGCCTGGCGATCGCCGAGGACCTCAGCGACCGCGACCCGCAGAACAGCAGCTATGATGCCCTGCTGAAGCGCGCCCGGCTGCAGGCGCAGGCCGCGGAAACCGAGGCGGCGCCGATGCCGCTCCGCGCGGTTCGATAGCGAAGACTGTTCACCCCCAAATAAAAGACGCCATCTATGGCGTCTTTTTGACTGGCTCCGAAGTTCCGCCTGATTCGACTAATTTCCACTCACCAGCACACCGCCCACGACATCAATCGTCGACATGGCCTGCCTGATGGCCGCGGGGCGATCGCCGGTGAACCCTGGCGAGAGCGCGCTGCTGAGACTGTCGACGGCACCGAGCACGGTCACGTAACTGCCGCGGGCTGACGGTGGCGGCGGCAGCGCCTCGAGTGCTGACCGGACGGATCCAATGCCCGCGATCACGGCTGATGCGACACGCGGGTCAGGCGAGCTGGCGGCCGACATCATGAACGGCCCGAGCTCACGCAGCTTCTGGAGCGACGGCTTCACCGCGTCCCGGTACGCCTCCTCCGGCGACCTGGCCGCGGGCGATGCCGGCTTCGCCACCGCCGCGGCGGCCGTCGTCGTCCGCCGCGCAGGAATCGATGGAACCGGCGCGGCGACTGGAGTTGGCGACAGGACGATGTAGACGTTGCCGTGCGAATCGGTCGGCGCGCCGGCGAAGAGAGGCGTCGCCGGCGCTGCGGCGGCGACCGGGGCGGTATTGACCGGGGTGGGAGGCGGTACCGCAGCCGGCGGGGCGAGTGCTGCCGTCTGAGTGACGGGCGCCACGAGTGCCTGCGCCGGCGCACTGGGCGTCGTCATCGAAGGATGCCGCATCCACGTCCAGGCCCCGACTCCTGCAACAGCGGCCGCGAGAGCGACCGTCGCGCCTGCTGCCGCCAGTCTCATGCGACGACGGCGATCGGTGGCGTAGGGTGCATCGACACCGATCCTGCGGGCGGCCGCGGCCACCATGCTCGGCTCGATCCGGCGGCCATGCTGGGCCGACGCGATTTCCAGCGCGTGCTGACACATTCGATCAACGACACGCGGCACGCCCTGCGACGCGGTCATCAGCATCCGTTCGGCCGCCGGTGCCAGGCGCACCATGCCGGCGGCACCGCGCTGGGCGAGACACTCTTCGAGGAACTCCGATGACTCCTCCGGCGTGATCCCAACCAGCTCACACTGGCGTGACACGCGCAGCGCGACGCTACGGAGCTCGGGCCAGCGCAGCAGCGTATGCAGTTCGGGCTGTCCTACCAGCACCACCTGCAGCAGCGGCGCGTCGGCCGTCTCGAAATTGAGGAGCAGGCGAAGCTGTTCCAGCACCACGGGCGGCAGATGCTGCGCCTCGTCGATCACCAGCACCGCGCGGGCGCCCAGCGGAATCAACGACTCCAGGTAGCGCTGCAGCGTGAACACCAGGTTATTGCGCGTCCGCAGCGCGTCGGACGTGCCGCGGTCGATCACTTCGACGTCGCGCAGGAACTGCGTGAGCAGATCCTCGGGCGTTGTCGGCGGATGCAGCATGACCGACGTGAACGTCAGCAGCTCGGCGTCTTCGATCAGCGCGCGACACAACTGCGTCTTGCCGGTGCCGCTGCCGCCGGTGACGATGATCAGCCGGTCGCTGTCGCGGAGGCCCGCGCGCACCGACTCGAGCACCGACGTGAACGAACGCGTCTGCGGGAATCGCGGGCGCGGTTCCGGCACATACCGCAGTCCCTGCGCCGCTGCGCGCAGGCGCAGCGCCGTCGAACCGGCCGGCCGCGAGTCGGCGGGGGCCAGATTCAGCACGCACGCACCTCCAGCGGCAACCGTCCGCCGAGGGCGATATCCGCCTCCGATCGGTCGGTGTCGAGGAGCGCGACCCGGTCGCCGACGTTGATGTCCCGCTGCGCCGCGACGCCGGCCGCGAGCTCGATGACCATGCGCGCGCGCACCGACACGGCAATCCGCCACGCAGGCAGGTCACGCGTCACCTGCACGACGCGCCCGTGCTTGTCCACGAACAGCACATCAATCGGGAACTGCATGAACGCGGTGTGGATCGCCCAGCACGGCGAGATGACCATCGCGCTCGTGGGCGGCATCCATGGCCGGCCGAGCAGACCACGCCGCCGGCTGTTGCGGTCGAGCGCAAGCTCGACGCGCGACGCCACGGTGGTCGACGTGCTCTCGTTCACCAGCATCAACGGCATTACGGCGCTCCCAGTGCCGGATCGTCGATGAAGTACGCCGCGCAGGCGGCGTCGAGCGTTTCCGGCGTCACGGCCGGTGGAACGCCGCGATAGCGGCAGAGCGCGACGACCTGTTCGAGCAGGTCGCGCGGATGACAGGCGCGCAGCGGCCGCTTCACCGGCTGATAGTGATGGTGATGAAGATACAGCAGCGAGTCGGGATCGAACGAGAGGTTCTGGCGGCGGCAGTTCAGCTCGAAGATCTTGGCAAACTGGTCCGAGGTCGGGTCGTTGATTGGGATCTTGTACGGAATACGGCGCAGGAACGCTTCGTCGGCGAGCGATGCGGGATCGAGGTTGGTCGCGAACGACACGAGCACGTCGAATGGTACCTGGAATTTCTTGCCCGTGGCCAGCGTCAGGAAGTCGATCCGGCTTTCCAGCGGCACAATCCAGCGATTGAGCAGGTCCTCGGGCCGCATCCGCTGACGGCCGAAGTCGTCCACGAGCAGCACGCCGCCATTCGCCTTCAACTGCACCGGCGCCTCGTAGAACTTCGACGCCTCGTTGAACGTGAGGTCGAGCATCGACAGCGTCAGTTCGCCGCCGACGACGACGACCGGCCGGCGGATGCGCACCCAGCGGCGATCGCGCGGCGCGTCCGCAATCAGGTTGAAGACACCATCCTCGGTTTCCAGCGATTCGTGCGCGATCGGGTCGAACATCGTGACAACGGCGCCGTCGACGTCGAGCGCGTGCGGAATGTACATATCGCCGCCCATCGAACGGCCCATGCCTTCCGCCACCACCGACTTCCCGTTTCCCGGAGGCCCGTAGAGGAACACCGCCTTGTTCGCGTTGACGGCCGGCCCAAGCTGCTCGAGCAGCGCGTCGCTGATGATCAGATGCGCAAAGCCGCTGCGCAGCCGCTCACGATCGATGAATCCGCGTGCCGCGGCCAGCCGCTTCATCGTCTCGCAGTACTGGCTGAGCGGCACTGGCGCGGGACCGATGTAGCCGTTGACCGCCAGGTATTCTCGCGTCCGGTCGCGGCCAAGGTCAGTCAGGGCGTAGCGATAGCCGGCGCTGCCCGTGCCACTGGCGCCCCGAACCTCGATCAGGCGTTCAGCGCGCAGGCGCTCGACGAGCGTCTCGAGGATCGAGAACGGCAGCCGCATCTTGTCGGCGATGCTCATGCCGCTCGCCTCACCGATGTACAGCGTCTTGAGGATCAGTTGCTCGACATGATCCGGCGCGAGGCCGGTGTCGGCGAGCGTCCGCGGAATCGCCGGCGCAAGGGCCGCCGGCGGAGCGTCGAGCAGCGTCGTGGCCGCGGCGGTCATTGCTGCCCCATCGGCGCCAGGACTTCGATGAACTTGATCACGGCTGGGCCGAGCGTCACGACGTAGAGTGCCGGAAAGATGCAGAACACCAGCGGGAAGACCATCTTGACGCCTGTCTTGGCGGCCGCTTCCTCGGCGCGCTGACGCCGCTTGGTCCGCAGCGACTGGGAGTGCACGCGCAGTGACTGGGCCACGCTGGTGCCGAACTTGTCGGTCTGGACGAGCATCGCCACCAGCGACACGAGGTCGTCCACGCCCGTGCGGGCGCCGAGGTTGTGCAGCGCCTCCGAGCGGGGCTTGCCGGCGCGCAACTCGAGATTAATCAGCCGCAGCTCGTCGGACAGATCCGGATGCGTCACTGAGAGCTCGTCGCCGACGCGCACCAGTGCCTGGTCCAGGCCGAGACCGGCTTCCACGCTCACGACCAGCAGATCGAGCGCGTCCGGAAGTGACAGGCGGATGCGATGCTGGCGCTTCTTCGCCAGGCGGCCGAGGACGATGTTGGGCAGCATGTAACCGAGGCCCGCACCAGCCAGGGCAAGGATAACGTTTGGACGGACGACAAGCGGCAGCGCCAGCAGGGCGAAGATCGCCAGGGCAAGCCCGACGCGGATGCCGAAGAAGGTGACCAGCGCTTCGTTCGAGCGGTACCCCGCCGCCACCAGCCGCTGCTGCAGCTTGCCCATTTCCGACGGTGATTTCGGCGCGACCTGCCCGATCCGCTTGAGCGAATCGAGGATCATCCGCTCGTAGCGGCCGCTGTCGACCGTCTCGATGCCGCCGATTTCGGCGAGCCGTTCCTCGATGCGTCCGGCATTCGCCGGCGCGAGCACCATGGCACCGGCGGTAACCAGGAGTGTGACGAATACGAAACCGAGCAGAGGCAGCAGCAGAGTCACGTCACACCTCGATCTTGATGACCTGACGGATCCAGACGAATCCGACCGTCTGCATTACGGCAGCGCCGACCAGCATCATCCGTCCAAGCGAATTGGTGAACAGAGTGTTCATGTGGCCGGGGCTGATGAACGAGAGCACGATGCCGAGGGCCGCCGGGAGTCCCAGCAACACGTAGCCGGTCATCCGTCCGTGCGCGGTGTGGACGCTCACCTGCCGCAGCAGCTTGAACCGCTCGCGCACGACGTTGGCGAGGTTGTCGAGAATCTCGGCGAGGTTGCCGCCGGTCTCGCGCTGAATGGCCACCGCGGTGACGAAGAAGCGGACGTCGAGCAGGCCGGTACGCAGCGCCAGCTCGTTCAGCGCGTCGTTCAGGGGCAGGCCGAAGTTCTGCTGTTCGTAGGTCTTCTTGAACTCCGGGCCGATCGGATCGGGCAGTTCGTCGGCAACCATGCCGAGCGCCGCCTGCAGCGCGTGGCCGGCGCGGAGCGCCCGCGACAGCAGGTCGAGTGCCTCGGGGAACTGCTCCTCGAACTTCCGCCGGCGCGACGCCCGCTTCTGGAGCAGCAGCAGGAACGGGAGCGTCGCCCCCACCGGGGCGCCGAGCAGCGCCAGCGCCGGGATGCGCACGAACGTCGAAATCGATATGACCGCGAGCGCGCCAAACGCCACGGCCGCACCGACAATGACGGCGGGAGTCGTCTTCACCCCAGCCTGCACGATCAGCGTGCTGATGCGCGGGCCGACACCGAACTGATGCAATACGCGATCGAGCGCCGGCAGCGGCCCGGCCTCTGCCTTGCGGACGACGGTCGTCGTCTCGCCTTCCTCTTCCTGCGGCGTCTGCACTTCCATCAATCGGAGGCCGATGCGCCGCGCCGCCCGCCGATCCGGCAGCTTGCCGATCGTGATGACGCCCACGGCCGTCGCTGCGCTGACGACGACGAAGACAACGAGTGCAATCAGCACGTTATCTGACCTCCGTCACGCCGTCGAACATGTTCGCCGGCAGGTTGATCCCGGACGCGCGCAGCCGCTCCCAGCACTTCGGCCGCACGCCGGTACCGCGGAAGCGGCCGGTGACCTTGCCCTCGCCGTTGATGCCGGTCTTCTCGAAGACGAAGATCTCCTGCATCGAGATGATCTCGCCTTCCATGCCGGTGATCTCGGAAATGCTGGTGACGCGACGCGAGCCGTCGCTCAGGCGCGACTGCTGAACCACGAGCTGAATCGCCGACGCGATCTGATGCCGCATCGCGCGCTCCGGCAGGTTCGTCGCCCCCATCGCGATCATCGTTTCGATACGGGTCAGCGCATCCCGCGGCGTGTTGGCGTGCACGGTGGTCAGCGAGCCGTCGTGCCCCGTGTTCATCGCCTGCAGCATGTCGAGTGCTTCTTCACCGCGGACCTCGCCGATGACGATGCGATCGGGCCGCATACGCAGGGCATTGACGACGAGCTGCCGCTGCCGGATGGCGCCCTTTCCTTCCACGTTTGCCGGTCGTGTTTCGAGCCGTGCGACATGCTCCTGGCGGAGCTGCAGTTCGGCCGCGTCCTCGATCGTCACGATGCGTTCGCGATCGCCGATGAAGCTCGAAAGCACGTTGAGCAGCGTCGTCTTACCAGCACCCGTGCCGCCGCTGATCAGGCAGTTCATGTGTGCGCGCACGCACGCTGAGAGAAAGTCGAGCATCGGCTGCGTCAGCGCCAGGCGCGAGACCAGATCGGGGGCCTGCAGGCGCTCGGCAGGAAAACGCCGGATCGAGAGCAGCGGGCCGTCCACGGCCAGCGGCGGAATGATCGCGTTGACGCGCGAGCCGTCCGCCAGACGCGCGTCGACCATCGGCGAGCTGTCGTCCACGCGCCGGCCGATGCTGCTGACGATGCGGTCGATGATGCGCAGGAGGTGACGGTCGTCCTGGAACGTCGCGGTGACCCGTTCGAGGACGCCCGCGCGCTCGACGTAGACGTGCCGGTAGGTGTTGACGAGGATGTCGTTGACCGACGGATCGCGCAGCAGCGGTTCGAGCGGTCCCAGCCCGAACACGTCGTCGAGAATCTCGCCGTACAGCATCTCCCGTTCGGTGAGGCTGATCGGCGTCCCCTCCTCGGTGACGAGCTGTGTGAGCAGCGTTCGGATTTCAGACTCGGCTCGCGCCCGTTCGACCTGCGCCAGCGCTTCGAGGTTCAACCGGTTGAGCAGCTTGCGATGAATGCTGGCGCGCAGATCGAGATACTGCTGCCGCACCTGCGCCACCTTGTTCCCCGGCGCCGCGGGAGGGCCATTCCGACGGTCGGCAGCCGGCGGCACGGCCGGAGGCCCGCCAGCGGCCGGACGTCCAGGATCGACCGCAATGGTTGCCGTCGACGAGCGCGTTCCGATCGATCCAAGACCCAGGGTGTTCATACGTGGTTACCAGATGGACGCGATGCGGTTGAGACCAAGCGGAATCCGGCGGCCAGCGGCGACCGGTTCCGCATCTTCGGCGGACGGATCGATGATGCGTCGCGTGAAGCTGTCGAATTGCTCGGCGAGATCGGTGTTGCCGGTGAGCGCCAGTGGCACGCCCGAATTCAGCGCTGCCGAGACCGTCTTGTAGTCGCTCGGGAACGTGTGATCGATCGGGTGGCCGACGGCGGCTTCGATCTGGCCGCGCGGAATCGGGAACGGCTCCGCCGCGCGGTTCAACAGCAGGCGCACGCGCTCGCCGCACGGACCGAGCTGCCGGATGCGATCGATGATCCGCTGCGCGTTGCGCACCGAGGGCACGTCTGGATTGGCCACGAGGCAGATCATGTCGGCCGAGTAGATCGCGGAAATCGCCGCCGGCGTCATCTGGCAGCCGGCATCCACGAGCAGGTACTCGTACTGACCCGCGAGCAGGCGGAACACCTCGTCGAGCGCCGGGCCATCCGACGGACCTGGCCGGTCCCACTGGTCGGATCCGGTGAGGATATCGAGCCCTGATTTGTGCTTGGTCGTCAGCTCCTTGATGAACTCGCTGTCGAGCCGATGCAGGTTGTCGAGCGCATCGAGCAGGCTGTAGCGGCTGCGCACGCCGAGGAACAAACCGATCTCGCCGATACCCGCCTTGAGATCGACGATCACGGTCGAACGCTTGCTGAGGCGTGCCACCTCGACGCCGAAATTGACGGCGACGGTGGTCGTACCGGACCCGCCCTTCGCGCCAAGAAACACGATCGTCGTCGACTTCGTCGGCGCCGCCGTGGCGGCGACGCGACCCGCCGCACGCTTCATCGCTTCGTGGAACGCGGCATCCGGCGGCGGCCAGGCGAAGAACTCGTTGGCGCCGCTGCGCATCGCCTGCAGGATCAGGTCGGGCGTGGCGTCACGCGCGATGGCAAAGACGCCCGCGGGGGTGGCCGCTCGCCAGCGCGCCGCACGCGCCATCGCTCCGTCCAGGTCCGCGCGCGCGTCGATGACGACGACGTCCACACGCAGACCGTCCTGCGCCGACTCGGGTACCAACGTGGTTGGCACCGGGCCAAGCCGCAGCAATCCCGCAATCTGCGTGCGGAAGGACTCGTCGTCCGTGACTACAACACCGTTCAGTCGGGCCATCACTATTGCACCAGGCGAATTGCCTTGGGAAATGCATTCGCCGGGGCCGTACTGGTCTTGTCCACCACGCCGACGATGTTCGTCACGATTCCGTAAATCTGGTTGCCGGACACGTGATCGACGAAGAATCCGAGGAAGTTGGCAATCTTGAAGTCAGCCGTGCGTCCCTGCGTCTGGCCGAGCGCGTAATACCCCGGGTCGAACAATGGGATTGGGAACACGCGCGGGGTGTCGCCGCCGAACCTGCTGTTGACGACGCACTTACAGTCGGTGCTCCAGATGGCATCAGGATCCTGGTCGATCAGCGACTGAACGCCCTGAATCGTCGGGCCGCTCATGTCGCCCGGTTCCTGGATGATCTTGTTGCCCATTTCCATCACCGACGTGTTGCAGTTGGCGATGTTTTCACGATAGAAATCGCCGCCCGTGTCTCCGGGCATCTTCCACGAGTAGTAGAAGCTCGGATTGGCCTGGTTGCCGGTGCCGGCGCGCAGCACGAGTTGCGTCCCGACGTCGTTGGCCACCGTGTAACCGGTGTAGCCGGTCTCCGTGGCGGGAATGTAAACATCCGGGTTCGCCAATGGATCGCCGCCCTTGTTGACCAGGTCGAACGTCGAAGACGGACTCCACGGACCGTCGGCCTTGCCCTTGTTGTCGCTGTTCTCGATCCACTTGTCCGGAATCATGAACGGCTTCACGCAGGTCATCGCGTTCGCCGGCGACGCTTCCGCGGTGGCGGTGGCCTTGATATCGACGGTGTTGACGCCGAGCAGCGATCCGATCAGCGTGGGAATCGCGTTGGTCCGGCCGGTCGTGCGAAACACGTCGACCTTCACCCGGTTCGCGTTCCCCGCCGGATCGTTGGGAAACGTGACGTCGGTGGTCAGCACGCTCGGCGCGCTGCCCATGACGCCGTTCTTCTTCGCCGTGTCGATCGCGCTCTGGACCGCCGGACCGGACGCCGTCCGATCGGTCCAACTGTTCCTGACCAGCGCCGTGACGCCGGACAGCGCGCCGGCGTCGGCGGAGTTCTGCGCCTGGTTCCGCGCGGTCATGAACATGCCGACGTCGATCGCGAGGGTCGACGCGGCCATGAAGGTCATGAACCCGATGGCCACGTAGACCAGCGACATGCCGCTCTCGTCGGACCACACTCGGCGAAGTCGTCGCATGATTCGCACTCCCCGGACCTGTTGCACCTGGCGCGCTCGTTCTTACTGCTGGAAGGCGGGCGGCGGCGGCGCGATCGACTTCTTGTCCGGAGTCGGCGCCATGAACGGTTCGCTCATCTTCGGCAAGGCGTTGGTAACGCCAGGCGAATTGTCGCGGAGGATCTGCGGCGTGATCATCACGACCAGCTCCGTGCGCTGCTTCTGCGCGGCCTTGCTGCGGAACAGATAGCCGAGGATCGGAATGTCGCCGATGCCCGGGATCTTCTGCATCGTCGTATTCATCGAGTTGTTCAGCAGGCCGGCGATGGCAAACGTCTGACCGTCACGCAGCTCGAGCTCCGTCGTCGTGCGACGCGTCGTCAGCGCCGGAATGCGGAAGCCGTTCAGGAGCACCGCGTTGGCGAAGTCGAGCGAGCTCACTTCGGGCGCCACCTTCAGGTGGACCATATCGCCGTCAACCTGCGGCGTGAAGTTCAGGCGGATGCCGAACTCCTTGAACTGCACGCTGACCGCCATGTTCGCGCCGGAACCCTGCGCCACCGGAATCGGAAATTCGCCGCCGGCCAGGAACGTCGCTTCCTTGCCGCTTTCGGCGACGAGGTTCGGCTCGGCGAGGCTCTCGAACAGCCCGCGGGTCTGCAGGGCTCGGATCAGCACGCCCAGGTCGTACTTCTCGCTGAGCACGAACAGGTTCAGGAAGTCACTGAATGTCACCTTGCCGGACGCTGACGTCACGTCGCTGCCGAAGCTGTTGTCCGCTTTGCTCCAGGAGAGGTCGCTGAAGTCGGCGCTGCCGAACTGCTGCGTGGTCACGCGGCCGAGAGTGTTCTGAATGCCGGTCGGGCTCGTGAAGAGCGACATGCCGAGCTCGGTGAGCGCGTTGCGGCTCACTTCCGCGAAGCGCACGCGCAGCAGCACCTGGTTGGTGCGCGTCGGGCCGACCTGCAGCAGGTTCACCACGTCCTCGCGCTTGTCCACGAACGTCGCGCCGAGGCCGGCGGCCTTTTCGGCGACGTCCTTGGTCGACACCGTTCCGGACAGGACGACGTTGTGGCCGTTGCTGCGAACGTCGATCTTCTCTTTCGGGAACAGCTCGTGGAACTCCTCGGTCAGCTTCTCGAGGTCACGGCCGACCGAGACCTCGTAACGCTGTACGTCGCCCTCGCGGTTCCAGACGAACATCGAGATCGTGCCTGGCGCCTTGCCGTGCAGCAGCAACTGCGTCGACGAGGTCACCAGCGCGTCCGCGATGTCGGAGCTGGTGAGCGACACGCGGGCGATCGGCGCCGGCGTATTCAGCACCATCGAGCGGCCGACAATCAGCGACACCGTCTGGCTCTCCGCATCTGGCCCGTCGGCACGAAGCGTCGGCGCATGCAGGATCGCGATGACAAAGATGAAGACCCAGGTAAACCGTTTCAGTCTCATGACCGTGTTGCTCCCTTGATGCCGGAACCGCTGTGCGCGGATCGCGGCCTACTGGCGAACGACTTCCTGAGCACGCTTATCTCCGCGGATGATTTCCACCGTCACCGGGGCCGGTGCGGCCGGTACTGGCGGCGCGACGACGGCGGCCTGCTTCACGGCGACGCGGCGAGCGCCAACCGGACCTTTGGGCGCTGCCGAAAGGCTGCCGCCGAGCAGGACGATCGGCTTGACGCCCGGCGTCTGTGGAGCGGTCTTGTCGAGCGGGTTGCGCAGCGCCAGCTGAATCTTGCCCTCGGTGCTCGCCAGGGTCAGGCGCTCGGCCTGCTCCGGGTCGACGAGCAGCGTGACGACACTCACCGCGACCGGCTTGTCCTTGTCGACATCACGCTCGATCTTGGTGCCCGCGGTGAGCACCTGGACGTTGGTGAGGATGACCTTCGAGGTCACGTCCTGCTGGTTCGTGGTGGGGCTGATGCTGACGAGGACGTCGACGCGCGTGCCGGGCAGCACGTAGCCGGCGACGCCAATCACGTCGTTGACGCGGACCGACAACGCCCGCATGCCCTCGGGAATCACCGGCGGCAGGCCGGCACCGGCCTCCGGCGACGACAGCTTGCCGGGCAGGATCGGCTCGAACGCGACGACCGGCTGGATCAGGCCGCGGCCGACGAGATCCTCGGGCTTGTGGAACGAGCCTTCGGGGACCGCCTTCGCCGGCCACTGCACCGCCCGGAGATCTTCCGCGCGCAGGGCGGTGCCGACGTCCATGTTGGTCGCGGCCACCATCACCGTCGTCGTGTTGATGGACTCGGCCGGGTTGGCCGGCGTCGCCTGGACGTAGCGATAGGTTCCGAACGCGAAGATCGCGCCCACGGTCATCGCGATTCCCAGCACCGTGTAGAGTCGTTTGCGGCCCATTATTCGTTCCTCATCGTTGCGGCGGATGTCATCGTGAAGGCGCTGCCGACCGTCGATCCCTTGACCAGCAGTTGCGCCACCGGCTGCATCACGATGAACGAGAAGGGATAGTCGACCTTCACCTTCGACGCGGGCGCCGTTCCGGTGGCGCCGAGCGAGACGGTCGTGGTGCGGTCGATGGTGATCGTCGCGGTCTGCGGATCGTTGATGCCGAGATCCAGATAGCTCTGCACACGGCTCTTCACCATGTCGTCGGACGTGCCCGGCAACACGGCGACCCGCGCGCCCTCGCGCGCGGCGTTGGTGACGATCTGCCAGGTCTGGAAGGCGCGGCCGAACTCGATGATGCCCACCGAGACGAACAGCAGCAGCGGCAGCGTGAACGCCGCCTCAATCAGTGCGGCGCCCCGTTCACTGCGGATTCGCCTTCTCATATGTCTCACCATCCCAGCGCCACCAGCGCGGCGCCAATCGCCACCGCCGGCGCGTACGGAAAACGGTTGTTCATGGCCGGGCTCGCGATCGCGGCCGCAACACCCTCGGTGCGCGCCACCAGGAGCGCCGTGCCGTTGAGCGTTTCGCGAAGACGGCCGCGATAGAGGGCGACGCCGACGGCGATGAGACCGCCGACGATGGCCATGCGGACGAAGGCGCCGAAGACGCCGGCCGGGCCGAGAAACGCGCCGAAGGCGGCCATCAGCTTCACGTCGCCCGCGCCGGTGCCGCCGAGAATGTGCAGCGGCAGCATCAGGCCGAGGCCGACGAGGCAGCCGAACGCCGCGTCGGCAAGCGTCAGGCCGGTCAGGCCTGCCAGCGCGAACAGCAGGCCGAAGCAGGCGACCGGAAATGTCAGAAGGTTCGGCACGCGGCGGGTGCGCAGGTCGATCGCCGACGCGACCAGGCCGGTACCGAGCACCAGGAGCACTGTGGCGTTCATGGCAGTGCGTTCGCGATCTTGACCCAGAAGACGTCGCGCACCGTGGTGCCCACGGTGGTGACGCCGGCGACCGCGACGATGGCGATCAAGGCAACGAGCAGCGCGTATTCGATCAGGTCCTGGCCTGCGTCATCTCGCAGGAGCGCGGTGAGTAGGTGAATGATCCGCATTGCCACTCGTCCCTTTCGCAAAAACGCGGCGCGGACCACCGTGGTCCGCGCCTCCCCTCGATTCCCCGCGTTGCGGGGGGCTATCCCTCTTCCTCGCAGAGGAACGCCAACAGATACGAAATCAGCTTCATCGTGACTCCCTCCGCTGGAAGTTCGGTGTGTCAGTTAGTTGCCGGCGTTGGTCAGCTTCGTGCCGATGTTCGAGAAGATCCGGTTCACCTGCGTGCCTGCGATCTCGAGCGCCGCCACACAGACGATCGAGATGAGCGCGACGAGCAGCGCATATTCGATCAGGTCCTGGCCTTCTTCAGCGCGCACGAAGTCGCGAACGTGGGTCAACAGCTTCATGTGTTTCTCTCCTGCGCGTCGGCGGACGCGCGTGTGGTCAATGGGTGCGAAGTCGCGCCGCGGCACGAATCGCGAGACGGACCCTCTAGGGGCAACGGCTGTGCCACGCGCGCGGACGTGACCGTGAGAAGCGGATGGAAGTCCTGTGTTGATGCGGGTTAAGCGAGCGTGGGTGTTCGCGGGAATCGCGACCGCGCGACCGCTCGCGCACCCGTCCTCAGCCCGCACATTCGTAACGGCTGTGATGGTTTTGGGGATCGGAGACGAGGGTGCGAGACGGGGGTGCGAGACGGAGGTGAGAGACGGGGGTGCGCGCTCCCGCCTTGTAATCGGCAGCACGAATTTCGTCCGTGACTCGGGCCGCATGCCCACCCTGACGCAATCGGTCGTTCGATCTCTCTCGAAAAGACGGTGTGCCCGGCAGCGGCGGGCAGCGGAATGGCTCTTGCCCCAGCACCCGCGCACGTTATGAGCAACCGGTCCGCCCTGCGCTACTCAGTCGTCGAATGGGCGCTTTCCGCGATGGCAGTCACCATCGTCGCGCTCGCGGTGCTGGCGATGGACACACCGGCACGCGACTACCTGCACGGCATGGCGGCATCGACCAGGGCCGCTGACTTCGCGCCGCGCGTGCCGCAGCCGGTGGCGGATGCCGGACGCTCGGTCTGGCAGATTTGTGAGGACCACGGCCCGCTGGCGGGATTCGCCGGCGTCGCCGTGCTGCTCGTGGTGTTCATGCGGCAAATGAGGTGAGTGTGCTGATTCTCGCGGTTGAACCCGATCATCGACAGGCCAAGCAACTGACGAACCTGGTGCGCCGGCATATCCGCCAGGCGGAACTGATCGTCGCGGACACCGGCGCCAAAGCGGTGAGCGCCGTCGAGACCCGCATCCCCGATCTGATTCTGACGCCGCCGCTGCTGCCGCCGAAGGACGAAGCGGTGCTCACCAGCTGGCTGCGCGACCTCGGCGACGCCGCCGGGCACGTCCAGACGCTCGCCATTCCGATCCTTGCGTCGAACGATGGACACGGCCGCGAGAAGGGTTCGATGTTCGGGAAGGGCAAGGGGTCACACGACTCGCACAACCAGGGCTGCGATCCGGATGTCTTCGCCGAACAGGTGCGCGTTTATCTGGAGCGCGCGACCAACGAACGGGCGACGCGCATCATGTCTCCGACCGACGATCTGGAGGAGACGATCACGTTCGAGGACCTCGTCATCGAGGAACCCGGCACCGACATCGAGCCGGCTCCGATGCCGGTTCATGAGCCGCCATCGGGCCCGACCCCGGTTCCCGTGACTCCCGTGCAGCGCTTCGAAGCGCCGGCGCCACACGTCGATCCCGCCGTGATGCGCGAATGGGAGACAGAACTCGGTCTCGAGAATGCCACGCCGGCCCCGCCGCTCTGGCGCGTCAACCAGAATCCAGCGGTCACGCTGGCGGCCGTACCGTCACCGGAGCCGCAGCG
>DATJEU010000009.1:0-38591 GCA_035496255.1 Vicinamibacterales bacterium | reverse complement strand
CAGCCGGCGGAGCGCATTCGTGGCGAGTGACGGCCCCACACTTTACGGACGCGGGCAGAGACGCCGGGACGGCCGGGAAGATCCCGTCGCCGACGACATGGTCGGTCAAGAACCTGTTGGAACTGAAGAACGCCAGCGGTGTGGTCATCGAGGCCAATCTGTTCGAGAACAACTGGGCCGGCGGACAACCCGGCTACGCGATCGTCTTCACACCGCGCAATCAGGACGGCAAGGCACCGTGGTCGCGCGTCGACTCGGTGCGCTTCAGCCACAACATCGTTCGCCACGTCGCGAGCGTCTTCAACATGCTCGGCACCGACAACCTGAAACCGAGTGGACCCGGGCGCGACATCGTGATCGACAACAATCTGTTCGTGGACGTGAACGGCGCGGCCTGGGGTGGAGGTCAGGGGGACTTCATCCAGCTTGGCGATGGCGTGGCCGACGTCCACGCCGAACACAATACGGTGGATCACACCGGCCGGATGGTGTCGGTCTATGGCAAACCGTCAACGGGCTTCGTGTTCCGCGCCAACGTGATTCGCCACAACGCCTATGGCGTGATGGGCGCCGCAGCCTCGCCGGGAACTCTCACCTTCGAACGATTCCTGCCCGGGGCCGTGTTCGAACAGAACATCGTGGCCGGGGGCGACAGCAAGCGGTACCCGCCCGGCAACACGTTCATCGCCGCCGGTGCCTTCGATCAGGAGTTCGAAAACGCCGGCGCCGGCGACTTCCACTCGCGGAAAGGCGCGGGCACCGGCGCCGACGTTGCGACGATCGAGGCGGCGATCGGGAAGCAGGATTGACGTCGGTTCGCAGGGACGACCCTTCAGGGTCGCCCACAGCCGAAAGCCGGCGATTCACCTCGCTTCGCTCGCGGGCGGGCTGAAGCCCCGCCCCTGCGGATCGGGATTCATCTACGGAACCGCGAAGCGGACGACGACCGGCCGATGATCGGATGCGGTGGTGTCGACGATTTGCGCGTCGAGGACGCGCAGCGTGTCTCCCACATACAGCACATAATCGATGCGCCCGCCCCGGATGCGGGTGTCGCCGGACATCACTCCGTGGGCAAGACCGGCGGCAACGGCGTCTGCCCAGGCATCACGATATTCCGCGAACACCGGCTGCAGTTCCGGCGTATCCGGCCTTGCATTGAAGTCGCCCACCAGGATCCGCGGCATGCCAAGCGTTCGCGCCCAGGGCAGCAACTGCGCCAGCTGGCGCGTGCGGTCGTCGACCAACGTCAGCCCGGATGCGAGATGCGTCCCGATCACCATCGTCGGTACCACGGCGGTGTTCGCCGCATAGCCGATCGCCCCGTTCCACAGGGCCACCGAGGCTTCCCCACCGAGCGATTGCGGTGCGAGGAAGGCGAGCCCCTCGGTCTCGGGTCCGTCGCCCCGGCCACTGTCCGCGCAGCTTCGATCCGGCGTGAACCATTGCTGCTGGTAGATGAATCGCCACGGGCGTGACGTCGCCTGCTCGAGACGCTGCGCGATGAGCCGCGCCTGATCGTCGCAGCCGTAGCTCGGGTGGTTTCGCGTGACCTCCTGAAGCGCGACCAGATCCGGTGAAATCGATGCCACCGTATCGACCGCACGCTGCAGGTCGTACTTGCCTGAGAAGTCCAGCCCGTGCTGGACGTTGAAGGTCATCACGGTAAACGCACGGTTGCGCGCCGACGAGGGTGCCGTCGTCGAGCCGCCGCACGACGCGGTAAGCGAGCCAGCCAGGAGAACGAACACCCGCACAGCCTGTCGCATGACCCGCCTCCACGAACACCTGCCGGAAGCCGACGTTACGCCATGCGTGCGACGACGTCGGCCGGCAATGGTTCGAGCAGATAACGCCGCATCGGACTCGAGCGCACGTAGGTGCAGAAGCTCCTCCACGACATCGCCTCGAACCGCCGGAGCTGATCTCCGCCATCGCGATCCGACGACGGCAGATCCACAGGGCCCAGCAGGATTCGCTGCGCCGACGTATCGTGCAGGTAGAAGCGCTGGCGCCCGCCGACGTCGCGAACTGCCAGCTCGAATACGCGTTCCCCAGCGGGAGAGAGTTTCCGGAACGCCGCGGTTCGCACGATGCCGTAGATCTTCTCGTGTTCCCAGATGATCGACGCACCATGTGGGGTGACGTCGGGTTCCCAGTTCTGAACGCGTGCGCCGGCGCTCGGCTGCGGTTGCAGGCCGTCGCGCGGCTCGAGCTCGCACGAGCGGTGGAAGAAGATCGAGGTCGTCTGCGTGTGACCACCAATCGGAACGAAGCCGCTCATATCGACTTCAATCAGTCCACTTTCGCGCAGCAGCCGCGCCGACTGGGGCAGCCAATCCGAGTTGTCGAGAATGATCAACCCGCCCGGCCGCAGATGATTCAGCGCCCGCATGGCGCACTTGTAGCGCGTGCGTCCGCGCGCGGGTCCATCGACGACGATGATGTCGAAGCCGCCGGGATGGGCAGCGATCGTGTCGGTGTAGCGGCGGAGATCGGGCTCGAACACCAGCCGGCAGTTGGCGGGGACGCGATGACGGTTGATCGCGTACCACCGTTCGTCGTCTTCAACGCTCGTCACCGAGGCGGCGCGAGCCGCCCAGAACAGGGTCGAGTTGCCTGATCCGTATTCGAATACTGCCTTGCTGGTGAAATCGAACTGCTTCAGATACTCGATTGCCGGATAGGTGTACCACGGCACCGGAGCGCCGTCCGCGTCCACCGCGGACGCGGTGCGAACGGTGCGCAAATGACCATATGCGGTCCAGAGGGTTCGTGCGGCTTGCCATGACGCGCGCCACGCCTGCGGGCGAAGGGGAGATCGTGCGAGCGCGGCGCCGAGGGGAGTTCGGGCCAGAAGGGAATGCATCGCGACGCACTGGATTGCAGAATTGGTACCTGTGTGCCCGAGCTGGACGTTACCAGACGCGAGCGCGATCGGTGGATGCTGGAGGCAATCAGCCGCAGTGCGTCGTCCGCAGCGGTTGCGGACTATGCGATGCGCGCTTCCACGACCGAATCAGGACCGCCGCGTCCGTCCTGACGCGGCGCGAGCCATTCGGCCGGAGCATGTCGATCCCGCCATCGCTGTCGCGCAATCCCCAGGAACATCCATACATACAATTCCTGCTCGAAGCCTGTTTCCGCGTCGCCTTTCAGATAGCTGGTGAATGCGCGCCACGCCGACGACAGCAGCGTGCGATACATGTAGCGCGGAATCCCGAACCAGTGCGGCACCCGGCGGAAGTCGAGACGCGTTTCCTGCGGGCTCTCCATGTCGAGACCACGCTGCCGGTAGAGCAGCGCGCGACTGATGCCGCGCCAGTAGAAGAAACGGCGGAAATAGCGCTTGTTGAGTCGACTCGCGGGAATGATGTGGCGCAGCGACAGCGCGGGCGTGTAGAAACCGCGGACTCCCTTCGACCGTGCGCGAACGCACCACTCGCGTACTTCCTGCCCGAGCAGCGTTCCCGCCTTCCGGCCGATGCGCGGATCCCACGGGCCGACGGTCGTGAAAGCCTCGCGGCGAAACGCCATGTTCACGCCGAGCGGGATTTTCCGATCGAACTCGATCGGGTCGGAACCGTAGTCGAGGAGCGCGATCACGGCCCAGTGCCGCCCGGGACGATTCGGCAGCCACGCGGGTCGCGGACCGCCCCAGATCGGCAGCACCCGGCCGCCGATGTAATCACACCGCAGCCGCTCGAGTTCGCGGCCGGCACAATCGAGCCAGTCCGGCTCGACGCGCACGTCGTCGTCGGTCGTCACGATGATCTCGCCGCGCGCGATCGCCATGCCGGTGTTGAGCGCGGCGCAGCGGCCCGGCTCGGTTTCAGTGGCATAGCGCAGCGGCACCGGAAACCGCTGCGCCCACTCGCGCACGACATCCGGCGTCTCGTCGGTGCAGTTGTTGTCGACGACGACGACTTCCCACGGATCCCGGGTGACCAGCATCGACAGGCTGGCCAGCGTGCCGCGCAGGTCGCTGGCGCGATTGTGAGTCGCGATGACGATCGAATACTTCATCGGCTAGAGGCTCATGTAAGTGGCGTCCTGCTTTGTCGACGCACCGGCGAAGCGCGGTCGCCATCCGCGCAGGCGGTAGGCCGCGGCTGCCGCCGGGGGCAGATGCCTCGCGAGCCATGCGGTAATCGCGACCAGCATGTTCCCGCCGCGCGCGCGCAGGGCATCGAGGCGTTCGGCGGCGGCGGCGAACTGCCGTTGTTCGAGCGCGGTCTTCGCCTGCTCGAGGAGCAGTTCCGACTCGAACCGCTGGATCTGTCGTGCAATCGCAGAGCCCTCCGTTGCCGTGGCCGCCGCGCGCGCCTGCGCCTTGCGGTAACTCAGAAGGATGCCTTCGAGCATGCGTGCCCGGTGCTGCGACAGGCTGCCGTCGTGGACCCGGTATTGCCCCAGCGGTACCGGATTGCACCGGAACACGAAGCCGGCCTGCGCGGCGCGGATCCAGAAGTCGTAGTCTTCGCTCGTCCACTGCGACTCGTCGAAGCCGCCGATGGTCTCGAAGACCTCGCGACGGAAGACGGTCATGATGAATGCCGACGTCTCGTCCAGGATCAGCTCGTCGAGCGGGAGGACGGGCGTCCCACCAGTCGAGATGCGTCGTGTCGGCCGCCCATTGAACGGGCCGCCAAGGTTGAGCGCGGTCGCGGTGACGAGATGCGTCTCCGGATGTGCGGAGAAGACCTGGAGCTGCGCGTCGAGGAAGCGCGGGTCCCACACGTCGTCGCTGTCGAGGAAGGCGAAGTACTCACCACGCGCCTCGCGCATGGCGCGGTTGCGTGCCGCCGAGGGCCCGGCGTTCGACTGGCGCAACAGGCGGATACGTGCATCCGCGCGTGATGCGCGCTCGACGATCACGCCTGTGTCGTCCGCCGATCCATCGTCAACGATCAGCCATTCCCAGTCCGCATGCGTCTGCGCCAGGACCGACGCGATCGTCTCGGGCAGCCATGCCGCCGCATTCCATGCCGGGGTGATTACGCTGACTGCGGCCACGGATTGACCTCACGCGTTGCCGATGTCAGCGTCGCCGGCGCCGCGAGTTCGAGGACGTCGTAGAGCGCGCTGGCACACCGGGCCGATGCGGTCCCGGGGCGGTAGAACAGGTCGGCCGCAATCCGGCGCCGAATCGCGGAGAGATCGGCCGGGTCGGCAAGGGCTTCTTCGACGGCATGGACCGCGCCTTCTGGCGACTGCACGTCGGTTGACGCATCGGCGAGCAGCTGGACGTAGTCCTGGTGCACGTTGGCCTGTCGAATCAGGTCTGACAGCTCGATTCTGATCAGCGGTCGATCGAGGAGCAGGTACTCGAAGCCGGCGGAGCTGTGGTCGGTAATCATCACGTCGGCCGCGACCAGGCAGGGAGTGATGTTCGCGTGCAGCGCCAGCCGGGTGTTCGGCCGCGACAGCAGCGGCGTCAGCCGCGCCACCCAGTCGATTCCACCCGAGTACTGCTCGCGCAGGTCGCGCGACCGATCGTGCAGTTTGACGATCACGTTGATCGGGAGCGAAACGAGTCGTTCCAGGAGACTCACCCCCATGCGATTGAGTGACGAGGCCGGCGACCACGTTGGCGCGTAGAGCACGGTCGGGCGGGCGGGATCGAGATCGAAATCCGCCAGGATGCGCTCGCGCTGCAGCGTTCCGTCGACGAGGCAATCGACCTTCGGCATGCCGACGAGCCGAGGGGCGTCGCTGTCGGCATCGATGGCGCCGGCATTGACGACGTTGCGCAACCGGCGTTCGTTGACGAAGAACAGCCGGTGCCACGCCCGCATCGACTCCTGCGGCGAGTCGAAGCCATACTTTCCGGCGACGCCATGGAACATCTGGATGCGAACGGTCCCGCGCGGCAGCGTCGCCCACATGAAGTCCGAGGTCAGGTACGCGTCCCACTTGTGGAAGGCCGCCCGCGCTGAGCCGATGAGGCGCGTGCCGGCGGGGGCGTTGCGATAGATGTCGGCGAGCCTGTCCGGATCCTCGCTGGCAGTGAAGGCGAAGCGGACCCGCGGATCCGCCCGCATCGTCTCGACCACCGGCGCGACCATTTCGTAGTTGACCGGCGTCCGGCCGTCGACGAGAACCTGGCGTATTCTCACGCGACCGCTGCCTCCCGTTCGATCGCCAACCGTTTGGCCTTCGCGTATGCGCGCTCGCGGGCGCGGATGACGTCGCGGGCGGTCACCGATAGCCCGACGAGGTAGTAGATCGTCCAGTTGAAGGCGACCGACGCGAAGATCGCGCAGATGAACCAACCGGTCATGCAGGCCAGCATCGCGGCGCCGTGCGTCTGCAGGAAGTAACGTTCATCGGCCGTGAGTCCGTCTTCGGGTTCCGCCGCCGGTTTCTTCCTCGAGCGGCGCCCATAGATCCAGTTCAGGTGCCGGCGCGTCCACCACGCCGCGCTGAAGCCTTTCCACACAATCACCAGGAAGAAGATCAGGCCGAAAATGCCGAGCTCCGCCGCCACCTGCAGGTAGGCGTTGTGGGTGACGCGCCACTTCTTCGCCGCCCCCGGTTCGCCGAAGTTCTGGAACTGGCCGGCGCCGATGCCGGTGAGCGGGTGCTGGAGGAAGACGTTCCACGCCTCTTCCATCAGCTCGCGCCGCTGTTCGCGCGACCCGGTCGTGTCCTTGTCCGCATCGGTGATGCTCTCCATGCGGTCCCAGAACGTTTGCGGCAACATCGGCAGCACCAGCAGGCCGGCGACGACGCTGCCGAGGATCACCTGCGGCTTCAGGCTGCGCGTCGCCAGCAGGTAGACCACTCCCATGGCGACGGTGCCGAGCATGCCGCTGCGCGACTTGGTGAAGACGATGGCACCGAGCATCAGCAGCATGATCCCGGCGGCAATCAATCGTTTCAGCACCGGACCCGGCCGCTTGACATACATCATGGCCAGCGGCAGGAACGCCGCCAGGTTCAGCGCCAGGTCGTTGGGGTTTTCGAAGAAGCCACCGGCGGCGCCGGCGACGCGGCCGCCTTCGACCAGATGAACGCCGCGCACGTAGTCGAACCACGCGCGTGCCGAGATGTAGCCGAACGCGAGCACGATCACCCAGCAGATGCGCTCGACGCGGCGCGGCGACGTCACGGTGTTCACCATCAGCAGGAACACCAGCGCCACCTTGATATAGAGATCCTTGAAGACGCCGAACGATCCGCCGGGCCAGAACGACGTGGGCACCGTGAACAGGATCACGGCGCCGAGGCCGATGACGGCGCCGAGTTCCGGCGTCATGCGCGTCAACGGCTCGCGCCGCTTCGAGTTCAGCGCGAGCATCGCGATGAGGCCGATGATCGCGGAGAGCTCGGACAGGTGCGCGTTGCCCAGTGCGGTGACCTGATCCTGCGGGCGGAAGAACAAGAGGATCGAGAAGAGCAGCAGGCCGCCCCAGCCCCAGTCCCAGGTTTCCAGGTGCGTGAAGCTGAATGGCTTCGGTTCGTGGGCGAGTTCGGCGGCCGCAGCAATCGCCGGCGGCACGGCGCCATGCGTCCCGTGACCGAAGGTGAGCCGCTCGTGAGTGGCGCGCGGCGCCGGCTGCTGCCGCCGTGGCCCAAAGCGTCCGGCCGTTGTTCTCATCGCCACACTCTCCGTCCGCGCGCCGCCCTGAACAGGCCGGCTACGGCCGCGTAGTTCATCAACACGAACGCCAGCGCCATGCGGGCCGCCCGCTCAAGCAGCTTCACGGAAGACCTCCGGCACGGCGTCAGGCGTCACACGCGTGCGGCGATCGAGCCACGCGCCGTACACCGCCAGGCCGTAGAAGCAGACTTGGGCGCCGAACGCGGCCGCATAGATCCCCGACGTCCTTGCCAGCACCGCGCTGCTCGCGAGGATCGCGAGGAGCGCGTACGGGACGAGCAGCCGTCCGAGCTTGTGCGACATGAACTGCAGCCACACGGGATTGACGCCCGGGACCAGCAGACGCGGTTCATACGCGAGGAGCTGGAAGTTCCCGGCGAGCGTGCGCACCTTGCGCCGCAGTTCGGCACCAGCGTCGGTCGCGGCGCTGTCGTAGGCACGCGCCGCCGGCTCGAACACCACTCGATAGCCGCGCAATACGACGCGCATCGGTCCGAGGACGTCGTCGAGGAGCGTGTCCACCGGCAGCGGCTGCCACAGCCACCGCCGCATCGCGTAGATCGCGCCGGTGACGCCGAGCGTCGAGTCGAGGATCGCTTCGCGGCGACGGAGCCACTTCTCATATCGCCAATAGGCGCCGACGCCGTCGCCGATCGTCGAGCCGGTGCCGTCGATCATCAGTTCGCCGGACACGGCCCCGATCTGCGGATCCGCGAACGGCGCCACCAGCCGGCGGATCGCATCCGGTGCAAACTGCTGCCGGGCGTCCGCGAAGACAACGATTGGATGCGTGGCGCGAAGCACCGCGGCGTTCAGTGCGCTGGCCTTGCCGGCCCGTGGCAGCAGCAGCAGGCGGACACGGCGACCGTACGGCGCGAGCGCCGCTGCCGGGTCATCGGTCGAACCGTCCGAGGCGACGATGATCTCGACGCGATCCGCGGGGTAGTCGCACGCCAGCAGGTTGTCGATGCGGGCGGCCAGCCGCCGCGCCTCGTTGCGTGCAGCAACGATCACGCTGACGCCGGGCAACTGTGGCGCGCGCGGCCACTGTGCGGTGGCGCGAAGCCTGCGGGTTCGCGTAGCGAGCGTGAACGGCTCGCCGCGCAGATGCCCGAAGCCGCGGAGGCAGGCCGATAGTTCGAGCAACGCGGGATAGCCCACGTAGACGTAGGCGATCAGCCCGACCGAGATCCAGAACAGGGTTTCCATAACGCCAGGGGTCACGTTCGCCACGTGACGTCAGGCAGCCATCTCCTGCTTCGTCGGCGCCGTCCGCCCGTGCGGCGCGCCCAGGCGGAACACGTGTTCGCCGCCGCCGGCGCCGATCGCGTTGCGCGTATCCACGATCAACTGCGCCGCCGGCACGATCATCGAATAGTCGAACGCCTTGTGATCGGTCAGCACGACCACACAGTCGTAGGCGGCAATCTGCTCGCGCGTCAGGTCCACCGAGGTCATGTCCTGCGCGCCTGGCCAGTCGCGTGCCCGCAGCGTCGGGGCGTGCGGGTCGGAATAGGAGACGTGGGCGCCACGCTCCTGCAGCACGTGCATCACGTCGAGTGCCGGCGACTCACGGATGTCGTCGATGTCCTTCTTGTAGGCGATGCCGAGGAGCAGGATGTTCGAGCCGTTCACCGCCTTGCGCTGCGTGTTGAGCGCATCGGCCACCTTGTCGGCGACGTAGTGCGGCATCCCGGCATTCACGTGACCGGCAAGCTCGATGAAGCGCGCTTCGAAGCCGGCTTCCTTCGCCTTCCATGACAGGTAGAACGGATCGATCGGAATGCAGTGCCCGCCCAGGCCGGGACCGGGATAGAAGGGCATGAAGCCGAACGGCTTCGTCCGGGCGGCGTTCACCACCTCCCACACGTCGATGCCCATGCGATCGCACATCAACGCCAGCTCGTTGACCAGACCGATGTTCACCGCCCGGAAGGTGTTCTCGAGCAGTTTCACCATTTCCGCTACGCGGGTGGAGCTGACCGGGACGATCGTGTCGATGGCCGTGCCGTACAGCGCCGCCGCGAGCTGCGAGCAGGTCGGGGTGGTGCCGCCGACGACTTTCGGCGTGTTGCGCGTGTTGTACGTTTCGTTCGACGGGTCCACCCGCTCGGGCGAGAACGCGAGGAAGAAGTCCTCGCCCGCCTTCAGGCCGGTCGCCTCGAACATCGGCTGCAGCAATTCCGCGGTCGTACCCGGATAGGTGGTCGATTCGAGAATGACGAGCATCCCCGGCTGGAGATACTTCGCAATCTGCTCGGCGGCCGCGACGACGTAGGACATGTCCGGGTCCTTGGTCTTGCGCAGCGGCGTCGGCACGCAGATGTTGACCGTGTCGAGCCCGAGGATGGCCGAAAAGTCGGCCGTTGCCTGCAGCAGTCCCTCGCTGTGCAGCGCCGCCACGTCCGCGGTGGGAACGTCGGGAATATAGGAGTGTCCGGCGTTCACTTCGTCGACCTTGCGACCATCGAGATCGATGCCGGTGGTGCGCAGGCCGCTGCGGGCGAATTCCACGGCCAGCGGCAGTCCGACATAGCCAAGGCCGACGACGCCCGCACGGGCCGTACGGTTCTGGATCTTCGCGAGGAGTGATGCGGCAATGGTGTTCATGTGTGTTCTCAGGCTCCGGTTTGGGACTCGGTGACACCGAACAGGATGCGGCGCACGCGATCCCACAATCCCTCGGGTCGCGGCACGGGGGCGTGATACTGCTGCACGCGCACGCCGGCCGGTGTCGTGTACGACGGCGCATTGGGCGTCGCCCGTCGCTGCGTGCGCGGTGCCGCCGGCATCGTGGCGGTGCCGATGGGCCTCGCCGTGAAGGTGGGCGCCGACGTGGTCGACCCGGTTGCCGCCGTCGCCGCGGTCGCTGGCGTCAGCGTCGCGCCGCCGGCCATGGCCCGGCCGATCGCCGCCGTGCTGGCGCCGATGGTCGCCGGCGCAGCCGAACGGGCCGCCGCGAGCAGGCGCGCTTCTTCTTCGACCACCTTCTGCTGCACCGCGATCGCCTGTTCGCGCCTGGCGAGCTCGCGTTCGCGCGCGGTGATCGCCTGTTCACGCCGGCGGACTTCGTCGGCGATGCGCAGCGCTTCCTCGGTCTCGGCGACAGATACGGACGTCGCGTGTGCCGCTTCCTCGCCCTCGCTCTGATACGAGGCGAGGACGCCGGTGGCATCGAGCTCGGCCAGCGCGTCCTGCGTGATCTCGATGTCGATGTCGCGCCGATCGATGCCGTACGCGAACAACAGCGTCGCGTCGGCGATGACGTTGATGATGCGCGGTACGCCGCGGCTGCGCTCGTGAACGAGGTCGGTGACCGCGCGCGGGAATTCGATCGCCGGGCCGATCGCCGCGCGCTTCAGCCGGTGATTGACGTAGTTGCACGTCTCTTCGGCATCGAGCGGCTGCAGGTGGTAGCTGACCGTGATCCGCTGACGCAGTTGCGTCAATTGCGGCAGCGACAGCTTCTCGCGCAGCTCGGGCTGGCCGATCATGATGATCTGAATCAGCTTCGACTTCTCGGTCTCGAGATTCGAGAGCATCCGGATCTCTTCGAGCGCCGGCAGCGACAGGTTCTGCGCTTCGTCGATGACCAGCAGCGTCAGCCGGCCGGCCTGGCGCTGCTGCACGAGGAATTCGGCGAGCCGCTGCAGCAGCACGGGCTTGCTCATGCCGGTCGGATCCATCCCGAAGTCGAGCATGATCGCGTCGAGCAGCTCGCGCGAGTCGAGCATCGTGTTCACCAGCCGCGCGACCGTGACGTTCCGATCGAGCCGGCCGAGCAGTGCCTGCAGCATCGTCGTCTTGCCCGAACCGATCTCGCCGGTGATGACGACGAAGCCGGCATGGCCCTCGATGCCGTAGCGCAGGTAACTGAGCGCCTCCTGATGCACCTTGCTCGGATACAGGTACTCAGGGTCGGGACTCAGCGCGAAGGGGCGCTCGCGAAGCTGGAAGTATTTCTCGTACATGGCCTCTCTCAGGCGGACCGTTTCCTCTGCAGGGCGAGCAGCGGGACGGTAGCCATCTTCGACAGGTCGCTCTCGATCGCGGGGAGCACGACTTCGACGGCGCGACGGTAGTCGTCAGGGAAATCGATCTCGGTCCATGGCAGGCCGCGGGTGCCAATCGCGTGCAGCGGCCGCCGGCGGGCGAATTCACGGAAGGCACGGGGCACCCAGGCGCGGGTCTCGCCCGCCGAGACGAGCGCGTTCATCTCCTCGATCAGCAGGCGCGCGCCGGCCGGCCCGAACTTGACCACGCCGAGGTTCTCGCCGTCGGCGTCATCCGGGCTCATGGTCTTGGACATGTCGACGACCTGGCCGCAGCGGACGCGGACCTTCATTTCCTCGTCGCTGAACTGCGTGTCGACGTCGCGGTACGACAGGAGCAGCGCGTCTTCGTGATGCGCGGTCAGCAGATCGACCAGCAATTGCGGGTGGACCAGGACGTCGCAGTTCATCACGACGAAGCCGTCCGCCAGATGCTGCCGCGACAGCCACAGTGAATAGAGGCTGTTCGTGTCCGCGAAGATCGGGTTGTCGACGTAGGTGACGCCGCCGATCGTCCGCCGCACGGTCTCCGCCGCGCATCCGACGACGATGACGATCTCCCTGACGCCGGCATCCCGCAGCAGCCGCACGTTGCGCGAGAGCAGCGTTTCGCCGCCGACCGTGACCAGGCACTTCGGCATGTCGCCTTTGCCGCCGTTCAGCCGCGATCCGCGGCCAGCCGCGAGAATGATTCCCCTCATCACCATCCCGTTACGCCGCTGCGAGACTCGCGGCCTGCCGCCGCGCCCGCAATTGAGTGATAGCCGAGACGATCCACTTCCGCTCGTCGCGATCGATGCCGAACGCGATGAAGATCGCCATATACAGACACGCGCCGAGGGCCATGTGTGGCAGCACGGCGTAGAGGTGCACCGGCAGTGCATGTCGCGTGTTCATCACGACGAGGCCCGCGATGACCGCGGGCCAGATGGTCGGCCACACGATGTGGCGATACGCCCGAAGCGTCGACAGGCCGACGACGCGGCACGCCTGCGGGAAGATGCAGAAGGCGGCGAGTGCCGTCGCCGGAATCACGGTACCAACGGCCGAGCCGACCAGTCCCATCCATTTCACGAGCACTACGCTCAGCAAGGCATTTGCCACGGCCGCGATCGCGGCGCCGATTGCCACGTACCGCTGATAGCCGGTCCCTTTGAGCACCGTGCTCGGCATCGCCATCCACGCGCGCAGGATGACGACGACGGCGAGCAACTGCAGAATCGCCACGCTCTTGTTGAAGTCCGGGCCGAAAAACGCGCGAATCAGCACGTCGCCATCGGCGATCGACACCGCTGCCACGGCCACAGCCATGGCGAGTTGAAAGCGTGTCGCTTTGACCATCAACGTCTGCTGGCTGTTCGCATCGCCAGTCGTGGCCTTGGTCACCACGGCCGGGAACAGCAGGATGTGAAGCTGATTGGTCACCTTGAACATCTGTTCGGTAAGCCGCGACCCAACCGAGAACACGCCTACCGCCGAGGTGCCGAGGAGACGGCCGACCACGATGTTGTCGGTGGCATACGCCAGCTTGCTCGACCAGTCGATGATCGCCAGATACGCGCTGAAGCCAGTCAGGTCACGGAGGCGGCCGCGACGAAAGTAGGAGGGGCGGAGTCGCATCTCCGGAAACACGCGGTACGCGTTCAGCCGATAAATCAGGAACGGCAGCGTCCGGACGATCGTGGTCGCCGCGACGAGCTCGACGAGCCCGTAGCCGGCCCAGAGCACCGCGATCTGCGTCAGCGCACCGACGATGTTGAACACGGTGCCGACGACGTTATTGATGTAAAAGCACTCGAAGCCGTTGATGACGCCGCCGAAGACCGAGAAGGGAAAGAACAGCGCGATCTGCGACGCGGTGATCAGCAGCACGATCTGGCCGATCCGTCCCTGCTCGGCGTCGAGATGAAAGAGCTGGGGAAGAAACCAGGCGACGAGTCCGGCCAGCAGGTAGGCCGCCGCGCCGATCGCGGTGTACACGTAGAACATCGTGCTCAGCACTTCGTTGAGGGCCTCTGGATCCTTCTTCGCGCGGAACTCCGCGATGAACTTCACCAGGGCGCCCCCGTAGCCAAGCTGCAGCGCCGTGAAGTATTGCGTCACCGAGGCCGTCAACGCCCACAGGCCGTACGCGGCGGCACCGAGGTGGCGAACCGTGTACGGCAGGACGACGATGCCGAGGGCGGCCTCGATGATCAGCGCGAGATAGCGCGTGGCGAGATTGCGGGCGAGATGCGTCACTTCGCGCCCTTGCCGAACAGGATCACTTTGACGGTGTCGAACACGATCGACAGATCAAGAGCGATCGAGAGGTGCTTGACGTAGTAGAGGTCGTACCGGAGCTTTTCGATCGCGTCCTCGACGCTCGAGCCGTACTGGTATTTCACCTGCGCCCAACCGGTCAGTCCCGGCTTCACGGCGTGGCGCTGCTGGTAATAGGGAATCTCGCCGGCGAGTTGCTCGACGAAGTACGGGCGCTCGGGGCGCGGTCCGACGAAGCTCATGTCGCCGCGGATCACGTTCCAGAACTGCGGCAGCTCGTCGAGCCGGGCCTTGCGGATGACTCGTCCGACCAGCGTCACCCGCTCGTCCTGATCCTTCGCCCATACCGGTGTCCCGTTCTCCGCATCCACGCACATCGAACGGAACTTGTAGAGCGTGAACGGCCGGCCGTGTTGCCCGACCCGTTCCTGGCAGTAGAGGATCGGCCCATCGGAACTCAGGTAGACGGCCAGCGCGGTGAGCAGCGTCAGCGGCGCCGACAGGACGAACCCGGCTGACGCGAGCGTGAGATCGATGGCGCGCTTCAGAAAGCGCGTCCACCGCGAGATGACGAATCCGTCGGAGAAGATCAACCAGCTTGGCTTGAGGTCGTCGATCAGAATCTTTCCCGTCAACCTCTCGTACGTCGTCGTGGCGTCCTCGACGTAGACGCCAGACAACTTGGCGTGCAGGAGCTCGGAAATCGGCAGCCGGCCGCGCCGGTCGGACAGCCCGACGACGATGCGATCGATGTCGTATTCGTTGACGATGCGCGGGATGTCTTCCGGCGAGCCGAGCATGCCGGGATTGAGGACGCCCTGGCCGCCGAACTGATCGTTGATGAACCCGACGACGCGATAGCCGAAGTCGTGCTGCTGCTGAATCTGCCGCGCAACCATGCGGGCGATCGTGCCGGCGCCGACGATCAGCACGCGCTCTTCGAGCTGGCTGGCGTACGCCAGGCGGTTGAACAACAGGCGCCACGCGATGATCGCAATCAGGAAGATCACCAGTGACGACACGAAGATCCCGTTACCGATGACGAGCGGCGGAAACGCGAGGTAGAGCAGGGCGATCAGGATCGAGGCCGCCCCGGCGGCCTGCAGCAGGCGGATCAGCAGCTCACGGCTCGAATGGACAACCGTGAGGTCGTAGAGGTCGTTGTAGTAGAAGCAGATCTGGCACAGGCCGGTGACCAGCGCGATCTTCCAGAGATCGTCCGTGACGTTCGCGCCTTCACCGTGGACACGCGCGGCGATGGCCACCGACCCGAAGATGAGCAGGATTTCGCACCCGAAGACGGTGAGTCCGCGAGGTGAGACGTACCTGTTGAACAGTTGCATTGGTCCCCGGTCCCCCGTTCACGCTTCCTGGTTCGGCGTTCCGCGTTCGTGTTCATGTTCGTGGTCGTCGCCGGTGTCCACATCGGGCGTTCGAAGCTGAACACGAACACGGAAGCCAGCACCGCGAACGGTGAAGGCGTGGTCCTCAACGCGCATCGTTGAGGACCACGCCGAGCACTTTGCTTTCCTCGAAGACGCCGAGCGCCTGCTCGAGAGCGGGCCGCTGCGTAATACCCGCGCGCACGACGAGCACGACGCCATCGGCGAGCGGGGCGACAGTACCGACGTCGGCGAGCGGGGCGACTGCCGGAAGGTCGATCAGGATGCGATCGAAGCGCGCGCGCAGCGTGTCCATGCTGCGTCGCATCGTCGCCGCACCAAGGAGCTCGGTCGGGAACTGCGGCGTCCGGCCTGCCGGCAAAATGGTCAGTCGATAGTCGGGGAGGTAGACGAGCGCCTCGTCGAGCGTGGCGTCGCCGGCGAGCACATCGGCGAGGCCGGGACTCGCGTCCAAGCCGAACAGCGTATGCACGGACGACCCGCGCAGATCGGCATCGACCAGGACCACATTGCGCTGGAATTCCTGGGCCATGGTCAGCGCCAGGTTGGCAGCGGTGATCGATTTGCCCTCACGCGCGCCGGGACTGGTGATCAGGATGTTGCGCAACGGCCCGCCATCTTCGTGGTGAGCCATGCGCGTGCGAATCGCGCGGTACTGTTCGGCGATCGCCGAGTGTGGTGCGATCGCGGCAACCAGCGCCGGATGCAGCGTCGCCCGCGCCGTTCGGGGCTCGACGGCGGGACGCGTGTCCAGCGTCGGCACCGCGGCTATCGGCGGCGGTGCTGTGAGGTACGGCGACGAGTCGAGCGCTGCCGATCCATTGACCGGGGCGATCACCGCCGCGGAGGGCGTTGATGCGAAGGTAGGTTCGGCCTGCGTGCGGCGGGTCATGCCTTCGCGTTCGGCCTTCGCGAGAATGTCCTGAATGCGGCTCATCGTCCCTTCTCCTTAAGCGCCTGCAGTAATACGCGGGATTTCGCCAAGCACGGGCAGTTCCAGATCCGTCAGCACGCGCGCGTCGTGGATCGAGCGATCGAGGTACTCACGGCCGAGCGCCAGGCCGCCGCCAAGGCAGAGCCCGACGAGGAGGACGAGTACGAGCAGCCGCGGGATGTTCGGGGAGAACGGCGTGTCGGGGAGGCTCGCGTGCTGCAGCACCGTGAACCGTTCGCCGCCCTGCTTGCGCTCGAGGCTCTCGTTCATCTGCGCGTCGCGCAGCTTGTTCGTCAGGTTGACGTAGCCGGTCCGTTCGAGGTCGTACTCGCTCTTCAGCGCCGCCATCTGCTGCTCGACGCGCGGTGCCGCGTCGACGCGCATGCGGTACTGACTGATGAGTCCCTGGATGGTCGCCGCACTGCGTTTGCCGGCGGCGATGCGCAGCTTGATGTCTTCGCGTTCGCTGATCAGCGCCTTGTACGAAGGATCCATGCGCAGGATCGCCTGCCGATCGCTCACCGGCCGGGCGGCTTCGGCTTTCGCATCGGCCTGCGCTTTGGCCAATTCGTCCTGGAGCTTGAGCACCTCAGGATGCTTATCCGTGTATGTCGCGCGGGCGGTCGCGAGATCGTGCTGAATCGAGAGCACCCGGGCTGCGGCCGTCGATGGCATCGTCGGGGCCGAACTGTCGCTCGAGCCGCCGGTCTCCATCGCGCTGATCTGGCGCTCGATGTTGGAGAGCCGATCCTGATCGCTGGCGATGGCGTTATTGACCGTTTGCAGCTCCTGTTGCGATCCGGTCACCAGCGCCACATTGGCGTTGGTCTGCTCCGGCAGCGCGCCCATGTACGCTTCCTTCGCGTCCTTCAACTGGTTCTCGAGCTGATCGAGCCTGGCCTTGCTGGCGTCGACCTGCTGCTGGATGAACATCGACGTTTCTTCGGCGCGCACCGCGCGCTTGCGTGAGGTTTCTTCGACGAAGACATCGGCCAGGCGGTTGGTGACGCGCTGCGCTTCCTTCGCGCTGCCGTTCTGATACAGCACGTCGAACTGCTCGACCGACCCCGGCGGCATGTTCGGCGTCGGCAGCGGCACCTTCACGTCGACGCTCGTCCGCACTTTCTGGACGGCATCGGGCAGCGACATGTACTTGTCCAGCCCCTCTTCGCGCACGACGCGTTCGAGCACCGACTGGCTCAGAAGCGTCTGCGAAATGTTCCGCGCGCGTTCTTCGGGTGTCACGCGCTGGGTGTCGTTCAGCAGCTGACCCGACACGCCGGGAAGCGAGACGCCGATCGTCGCCTGCGCCTGATACGTGCGTGGCAGCCACATCACCAGCCCGAGGCCGACGATGACCGCAATCGCCGCGGGAGCGACCAGCCACCACAGACGCCGCCGCAGGACGGAGACATAGTCGAGAGGGTGGAACGAAGGCGTGTTCTCCATTACTGAATCCTCACGGGCTTGGAAGTGACGAATTCGATGCCGACGCGCGTGCGATCGATCAGGCCGCGGGCCGTCGAGGTCTGGTGCGTGCGGTTGAGGAATCCTTCGGCGCGGAGCCAGGGCGAAATCTGGTAGCCGACGGTTCCCTGGGTCCACAACGAGTGCACGGTGAAGTTGATGTCGAGCTGTTCGATCGGCGCGATCTCGCCGTAGCCGAGGCTGCCGCCGAATATCCATCGGCCCTGCGCCACCGGCACGTGCGCGCTCGCGGACATGCGCTGGCTGGCGTTGGCGCCGCCGAACCCGATCGACGGCACGAAGGTGTGCTCGTACCTCCCGTCAACCGAGACGCGGCCTGCCTTGTGCTCGAGGCTGACGTGATACGCCGGTCCCCACAGGCTGATGTCGTCGGTCGACGATGTCAGGTACGACGCGCCGGCGCCGCCGCGAACGGTGGTGTGCGGGCCGGTCTGGTACGACAGTTCCGCCGTCTCGGTGTAGACATTGAACTTGTTCAGGCCGCTGTCGACTTCGGTGTGCCCGTAGCTCAGTGCCGCGCCGACGGACACGCGCTGGGAGATGCCGTGCATGACGCCGAGCGACGGCGACCACGAGTAGCCGCTGCGGAGATAGCGATCGAACTCGGTCGGTGCCTGATCGCCGACGCGCTCGAATCGGATCGCCTGGGCCGACAGGTTGCCGTCGATTTGCGTCCGCGGCGATACCTGCAACTGGAAGCCCCCGCTCGCATCCGCGTGCCGCGATCCGACGCCGACGAACGGCAGGACGCCGCCGCCGAGATCGAGCCGATCGGTCGTCGGCACCTTCGAATAGCCGGCATGCGCGAACAACTGCAGGTGCTCGGCGGCTGCTTGTCGGAGCTCGAAGCGGCCGACCTGCTCGTAGCGGTTGAGCTCGGAGAACTGACGATACGCCTCGAGCGAACCGGAATAGCCGGCGTTCATGTGCGTGCGGCGGCCGTTGAAGTCGATCTCGCCGCGCGGATTGAGCAACCCCACCCACTCGGATCGAATCGGCTCGTTCACGGCTCGCAGCGTGACGTTCGAGTCGCGCAACCCGCCGAACACGATCGAGGGAGTGAACACCCAGCCCGGTGTGAGCCGCTCCGGTTCCCAGGGCGCGGGCTGGGCATTCGCAATCCGCGCCACCAGCATCACCGCCACGATCGCTGTCATTACGCTCGTTCGCATCGTTCGCTCCTTGCCTGGCTTCGGACGTCGGCCTGCGGGCTCCAGGCCCTCGATCAGGCCCGACGTCCGTAGCGCGTAGTCCGGAGTCTGCTAGGGAACCACCACGGTGTCGCCCGGCTGCAGCACCATCGGCAGGACCTTGCCGGCCATGGCGTCCTTGTACGCGGCGTCGAGCCGTTGCACCGAGTTGCCGGCCTTGCGCAGCACGTAGATGCTCTTTTCCTTCGCGAACTCCTTGGTGCCGCCGGCCTTCGCGATCGCGTCGATGATCGTCACCGGGCCGAGCAGCACCTGCGGGCCTGGCGTGGCCACTTCACCGGACACAATGATCTGGTTCGCCACCGCGTCCTGGACGATCACGCTGACGGCGGGATTGTTGAAGTAGGCCTTGAACGCGGACGTGAGGCTGTCGCGCAGCTCCAGCGGCGTCCGGCCCGCGGCGAGCACGTCACCGACGAGCGACAGCGTGATTTTTCCGTCGGGCCGCACCTGCAGCGTCTGCGACACCTGCGGCTCGCCATACAGCTCGACGCGCAGCTTGTCGCCCGGGCCGAGCCGATAGTCCTGCTCGTTCCAGGGACGGATGCCCGCGGGAATCGTGGTCGCGGCCGGGGCCGGCGGCGTCGTCCCGGCGGTGCCGACCGGCGCGGGCGCTGAGGTCGGTGCGGGTGCCGGCGCGGTCGTCTGGCGCGGTGCAGGTTCAGGCGCCGGAGCAGGCGCGGGACGCGCGGCCGGCGTTGTCTGTCGCGGTGGCTGTGTCGTCGTCCTGGAGACCTGCGCCGACGCGGCGGCCGGCACGGCCATGACCACGGCGAGCACGAGCGTTTTCAGAGTAGACGTGGGCGTAATCGTCATAGCTGCTGTGTCCTTCAGTGACGAGAGGTGGATGTCCTCGGCAACGACGTTCCACCGCGCCAACTGATCACCGGGCGCGAGATCGCCTGCCGCTTCAACGTGTCCGCGTCCACCGCGTGGGTCGGGTAGCACGCGGCGCCGACGGAGATTCGCAACGGAGTCGGGAAGTCGTAGCTGTCGATCCGGGAGACGAGACGGTCGATCACGTGCGTCGAGCTGTCGTAATCGGCGTCGAGCAGCACCAGCGACAACGTGCCGCGATCGGTCTTGCCGATCAGATCGGTGTCGCGCACCTCGCGGCTGACGACGGTCGCCACTTCGTCGACGGTGCCGTCGTCGGCGGTCACTTCCAGTCCTTCCCACTCGCGCCGCGCCTCGAGCACGACGAGCGTGAGGAAGTTCTGTGACCGTACGGCGCGGCGGAGTTCGCCATCGAGCACGAACTCGAACGCGTGCGGCGTGAGGACGCGCGAGCCTTCTTCCTCGAAGAACTGGTCCGGGGCCATCCGCTTTACGACGCCTTGTCCAGGCCGTTCTCCTTGATCTTGTAGAGGAGCGCCTTGTAGCTGATGCCGAGGATTTCGGCGGCTTCCTTCCGGTTCCAGCGCGTCCTGGTGAGCATCCGCAGGATCAGTTCGCGCTCGGCTTCACGCGCCGCGCTGCGCGCGATGTCCTTCAACGACACGCTGCCGGCTCCGAGCGGACTGGCCGCGGCCGATCCGTTCGCGGAGCCATTGACGCGGGCGGCTGCCGGTGCGGGATTGATCCCCTGACCGACCGCTGCCGCCATCGGCTCGCCCGTGGAGGACGCGGGCAGCGAGACGAAGGCGGCAGACGTTGGCAGTGGTACCGCCGCCGCCGGAGGAGGCGCAGCCGGCGGCGGCGGCATGACGGGACGAGGCGCGGAGGAGGACGGATGACGGAACGCGAGGAGCGGCGACGCCGGCTGCTGCAGTTCGCGAACGATCGGCGCTTCGGTGCCGAGCACCACCATGCGCTTGATCAGGTTCTCGAGCTGTCTCACGTTGCCCGGCCAGTCGTAGTGCATGAACTGCTCGTGCAGGTCCGGGCTGACGCTGGCGACCGGTTTGTTGTATTGGACCGAGTACTTCTTCAGGAAGTGATCGACGAGGAGCGGGATCTCCTCGCGCCGCTCGCGCAGCGGCGGCAGGTTGATCGTCACGACGTTGAGCCGGAAGTAGAGGTCCTCGCGGAAGTTGCCCGACGCGACTGCCTGTTCGAGGTTGCAGTTGGTGGCGGCGATGACGCGCACGTCCACCTGGACGTCGTGCTTGCCACCGAGCCGCGAGAACTCGCCATCCTGCAGCACCTGCAGCAACTTGGCCTGCAGCGGAAAGCTCATCTCGCCGATTTCGTCGAGGAACATCGTGCCGTGGTTCGCGAATTCGAACTTGCCCGGCTTGTGCTGGATCGCGCCGGTGAAGGCGCCCTTCTCGAACCCGAACAGCTCGCTTTCGAGCAGCTCCGTCGGCAGCGCCGCGCAGTTCACCTTCACGAACGGCTTGTCCTTGCGCAGCGATCGTTCGTGCAGCGCGCGCGACACCAGCTCCTTGCCGGTGCCGCTGTCGCCGCGGATCAGGACGGTGACGTCGGTGTCGGAGACGCGTTCGATCAGATCGCGGACCTCGGTCATCTTCTCGCTGTGACCGAAGAGCATCGTGTAGCGCGACTGCTCTCTCAGTTGCTCGCGCAGTGACGCGACCTCCTGTGTCAGTTGATGCTGCTTCAGCGCGTTGCCGAGGAGGACTTCGAGCTCCGCGTCTTCGAACGGCTTGCAGACGAAGTCGGTCGCGCCCAGCTTCATCGCCTGCACGACGGTGTTGGTCCGGCCCTGGCCGGAAATCACGATGATTGGAACGTCCTTGTCGATCTTCTTGAACGCGGCGAGCGCCGCGAGTCCATCCATGCTGCCCGGCATCACGACGTCGAGCAGCACTGCTGCGGGACGATCGGCGTGAAATCGGCGGACCGCTTCATCGGCATTCGTGACCGTCAGCGCCGCGTAGCCGCGCGTGCCCAGGAACGTGCGCAGAAAGCCGCACATCGCCAGGTCATCGTCAACGACCATCACCTGTGGTTTCAGACTCATTCCCATCCCGTTCCTTCTGTTCACCGGCACCCGCCGGACGTGGCGCAGTTGAGCAATCGAAATGCCACGGGTGAAACAGATTGGAAGAGAAGGGAAATGGGGGAAATGTGGGTAATCAGCTGGTAGTTAGTAGCGAGTAGTTGGTAGTCGGAGGAAGCCGAGAGAAAAAAAAGGCCGCCCAAGGGGCGGCCTGCTACCAACTACCAACTGCGAACTACATACGGCTGACTCACGCGATCAACGGCGACCTGATCAGGGACGCTCGATCCCCGTGTCCTTGATCTTGTTGAGCAGCGTCTTGTAGCTCACGCCAAGGATCTGAGCAGCCTTGCGGCGATTCCAGTGCACCTGTCGCAGGGTGTCGGAGATCACCGCGCGCTCAGCGGTGAGCGCGGCTTCACGCGCGACCTCGGCGAGACGACGGCCTTCCTGCGGTGGACTCGGCTCGTTCGCGGATTCCTCATCGTCGAGGTCTTCCTCAGCGGGAGGAATCGGTCCCGCTGGTGGCGGTGCCGGTTGCGCCTGCGGCGGCGGCGCCTGAAACGTCGATGCCGACGGCGTCCATTCCTGCGAGACGGATTGCGGCGTGGGAGTCGGCACCAGGCGCGGCTTGGCGAGCTCGCGCTGCACGAGTTGCTCGTCCTGCAGGATGACGAGCCGTTTGATCATGTTCTCGAGCTCGCGGACGTTGCCGGGCCACTCGTACTCGTTGAACCGCGTGCGCAGGTCGTCCGAGAGCGGACGGATCGGCCGGTTGTAGCGCTGCGAGTACTTCGCGAGGAAGAAATCCGTGAGCTGCGGGATCTCGTCGCGGCGCTCGCGCAGCGGCGGGACGGCCGCTTCGATCACCTTCAACCGGTAGTAGAGATCCTCGCGGAACTCTCCGCGCAGCATCATCTGCTCGAGATCGCGGTTGGTCGCCGTGACGACGCGGACGTCGACGTTGATCTTCTTGTTGCTGCCAAGCTTGGTGAACTCGGCGTCCTGCAGGACGTGGAGCAGCTTCGCCTGCAGCGGCGGTTTCATCTCGCCGATCTCGTCGAGGAAGATGGTGCCGAAGTGCGCCTGCTCGAACTTGCCGATGCGCGTGGCGGCGGCGCCGGTGAACGCGCCCTTCTCGTGCCCGAACAGCTCGCTTTCGAGCAGTTCCGCGGGCAGGGCGGCGCAGTTCACTTTGACGAACGGCTTGCTGCGGCGCGTCGAGCGTTGATGGATCGCGCGCGCCACGAGCTCCTTGCCGACACCGCTCTCACCACGAATCAGCACGGTCACATCGCTGTCGGCGACCTGCTCGATGATCAGCGCGACCTGGCGCATCGCCGGACTCTCGCCCCAGCCGATGAATGCCTCGCTCTGGTCGTCACTGAGCTGCCGGCGCAGATCGCTCAGCTCGCTCACCAGGCGGCTGCGTTCGATCGCCTGCTTGATGGCGGCATCGAGCGCGATCTCGCCCAGACCCTCCGGATCATCCGGCTTGACGACATAGTCGGCCGCGCCAAGCCGGACGGCTTCGACGATGATCTGCGCCTGCTCGCGCCCGGAGAGCATGATGACCTGCAGTTCGGGTCGCGCCGCCTTCAGCGCTTTCAGCGTCTGCAGTCCGTCCATGCCCGGCATCGCCACGTCGAGGAGTACGATATCGGGCGGTTCCCCCTGGCGGATGGCCGCCACGATCTCATCGCCGCGCGTGTACGAACGCGCCTCATAGCCACGGAGGGCGAGGAAGGTCCTCAGATATCCGGCGAAGCCCGAGTCGTCATCGACGACGGCGATGGAAGGCCGTCGTTCATCGGTTGCCGCGCCCGATGCCTGATCGGGACCGGCACCAGCTACTGTTGCCATGATCGTTTGTCCTAGGTCCGTAGGGGGAGTCGAAGTGCCGAAGCGGCGCGCGACTGCGCGCCATCCGCCGACCACAGCGCACCGCCGTGGCCTTCAATCACACGCCGCGCCACCGGCAGCGCCAGTCCGAGTCCGCCGCGCCATTCGTCGAATGCCGGCGGGGTGCCGCGGGCCGCGTCCAGCAACGCCGGCAGCACCGACGCGTCCGCGATGGCGATGACGCCGTACCGCGCGTCAGCGGTGTCGATCGCCGCGCACTGCGCAACGACGGTCCCTGGTTCGCCGCGTTCCCGCAACGCCGAATGCACCAGCGCGGTCACCGCCGCCGCGAGACGAACGCGATCGCCGATCACCATCACGGGTTGATCGATACCGCGGAGCTCCAGTTGGACGCCACGGTCGGCACCCTCATGCATACCGCTCGCCAGCTCCGCAAGGAGCGCGCAAATGTCGACTTCCTGCCTGGTGAGTGCGAGCGCGCCCGATTCGAGTTTGCCGAGATCGCTCAGCTCGGCGACCAGCGCGCCGAGGCGTCCGCACGATCGATCGGCTTCTTCCAGCATCTTGCGCTGTTTGTCCGTGAGCGGCCCGCCTTGCTCGCGCAACAGCATTCGAAGGTAGCCGGCGACGACCGTCACCGGTGTGCGCAGCTCATGAACGGCTAACGAGACAGCGCGTGGAAACACGTCGTGTTCAGCAGACATTCACGGCGAGGCTATCACGGTGAATGCGTCGAGTAAGCGGGAGTACAAACGCATCCTCTCTGCATCGGCGATGGCATAGCCAGCTCGTCTGGGCATGAAGGACGGAAAAAGTTTGTCCCTCCTCGGCACTCGTGAGGCGCGCGTCGCGAGCTCCGCTGGTGAATTCCGCGAAAATCGCGGATGTGGTGAGGTGGCACTTCGCTTGAAGAACAGCTGCGCATGCGTGGGGTGCGACGGGCGGCGGTGACAATCGGACTCCTGATCATGGCGTTGCTGCCCGTCGCCGCGGCCGTATCGCCCGATGACGCGCCGGCCGCCGATGTGCCCGTCGCGATCACACAGCCGATCGGTAACTTCGCTGTCGTCCGTCCGCGCGGCGCGGCCACATTGCCGGAATCGGCGATGATGCTGCTCGTCGGCGGCGGGCTGATCGGCCTCGCCTCGATCGTGCGCCGCACCACCCGCGCCTGAATCCCGGGCCCCATCGAGCTGTTCCACCGGCATTGGCCACGCGGGGGAAGCCGTGTCAGGCTTGCCGCGCCGGCTCACACGCCCCCGCGCCACAGGAATTTCTCAGTCGTTATCGGGCCTCGGGGGGACGACCTGAACGCTGAAATCCGCGTCTATAATTCAGCATGCTTATCAAGAAGCCGTCGGACATCCGCTCATCGGAGATCACCCCGAAGAGCCTCTACCTGCGGCGCCGCGAATTCATCCAGGCGACGGCCGCCGGGCTCGTCGCTGCTGGCGTGGCGGCCTGTACCGAGGAACTTGGCGCCCAGGGCGGCGGGCTTCCCAAGCTCCCGAACGTGAAGAAGGGCAGCCCCTTCAACACCACCGAGAAGCTCAATACCTACGAACAGATCACCAGCTACAACAACTTCTACGAGTTCGCGCCCGGCGCGGGCGATGGCCCGAAGAACGCGTCACACAATTTCAAACCGGGCAACTGGAAGATCCGCGTCGACGGCGAGGTCGCCAAGCCGGCCGACTACCAGCTCGAAGACTTCATCAAGCCGTACACGCTCGAGGAGCGCATCTATCGCCACCGCTGCGTCGAAGCGTGGTCGCTGGTCGTGCCCTGGGTCGGCTTCCCGCTGAAGGACGTCATCGATCGGGCGCAGCCGACATCGCGCGCGAAATTCGTGAAGTTCACCACGCTGGTCGATCCGGCGCGCTTTCCGATGCAGCGCACCAACCTGCTCGACTGGCCGTATGTCGAAGGGCTGCGGCTGGATGAAGCGCGCCATCCGCTGACGATTCTCGTGGTCGGTCTCTACGGCGAACAACTGCCGGCGCAGGACGGCGCGCCGATTCGCCTCGTGGTGCCGTGGAAGTACGGCTTCAAGGGCATCAAGTCGATCGTCAGGATGGAGTTCGTCGAGAAGCAGCCGGTCAACACCTGGCAGATCCAGGCGCCGAACGAATACGGCTTCTACGCCAACGTCAATCCGATGGTCGATCATCCGCGCTGGAGCCAGGCGCGCGAACGGCGTCTTCCGAGCTTCTTCCCGACCTGGAAGACCCAGATGTTCAACGGCTACGCCGATCAGGTCGCCAGCCTGTATAACGGCATGGATCTTCGCAAGAATTTTTGAAGCGCATTACCGTCATCAAAGCCGTGCTGTTTGCCGCGGCGCTGATTCCCGCCGCGGCACTCGCTTACGGTTTCTATCAGGTCTACACGGGCGCCGATCCCAACGCGCTCACGCCGAATCCCGGTGACTACATCACCGACCAGACCGGCACCTGGACTCTCGCGCTGCTCGTCATCTCGCTGGTGATCACGCCGCTGCGCCGGCTCACGCACTGGAACGAGGTGATCAAGGTGCGGCGCATGCTTGGCCTGTTCGCGTTCTTCTACGCGACGCTGCACCTGCTCACGTGGGTGTGGCTGATCCACCTCTTCGATCCGGTCGAGATGATCAAGGACGTCGCCGAGCGCCGCTTCATCACCATCGGCATGGCCACGTGGCTCATCCTGTTCGCGCTCGCGCTGACCTCGAACACCTTTGCGATTCGCCGGCTCGGTCGGCGATGGCAATCGCTGCACCGTCTGGTGTACGCCGCGGCGATCGGTGGCGTGATTCACTACTGGTGGCTGGTCAAAGCGGACATCACGCTCCCGCGTCGATGGGCCGTGGCGGTCGCAGTTCTGCTTGGCGCCAGACTTTGGTGGATGTGGGAGAAACGCCAGCGACACTCCTTCCATAAGGAAGGCAAACTGGCCGGATGAGCTGTTGATTGCGCTTGTCCGATCCGCGCGCGAATGACTAACCTTCGCGTCAGTCGCGGATGGGTAAATCCCCAAATCGGCCACCGGACGATCCGCTGGTCCTGATCGTCGAAGACGACCTCGATACGCGCGTGATGTATCGCGAGTACCTCACCGTCTCCGGCTTCCGGACCATCGACGCGCACAACGGCTTTCAGGCGCTCGAGAAGGCACGAGAACAGCATCCCAACGCCGTCCTCACTGATCTCGCCGTACCTGGCATGGACGGTTTCGAGTTCTGCCGCGCCCTGCAGCAATCCGCCGAGACGCGTACGATCCCGATCCTCGCGGTCACCGGACACTCGGAGTACCTGCACGATCCCGATCGCTTCCGTACCGCTGGCATCTCGCACGTGCTGATCAAGCCCGCCGAACCAGAAGCGATCGTGCGCGAGCTCCGCCGCATCATCGAGCTCCCGTAATTGACGAATCGACCGATGTCAGTTACCGGTTCTCATCGTCGCCGCAAGCGCAACACCTTCGACAGCGCGTCCGCGAGCACATGCGGTTCGAGTGGCTTGCCGAGGTGCGCATCGAACCCGGCCGCAAACGCCGCCTGCACGCTCTGGGGATCCGTGTAGCCAGTCAGCGCCACCGCTGGAATGTGTCCGAGCGGCGGTGGCAGCGCCCTGACCCGCCGCATCATCGCGTAGCCGTCTTCGCCCGGCATCGCGATGTCCGCGAGCAGCACGTCAGGTCGCCACTCGGACAGAATCTGCAGCGCGGATGCGACCTGCCCGGCGGTGCGCACCGACACGCCATACAGCAGCAGCATCGCCGCGACCAACTCCTGCGTGGACTCGTCGTCGTCGACCGCGAGGACACGGCGACCGCGGAGGTCACCAGCGGCCGCAGCGCCGGCGTCTCGAGTGCGCCCGGTCGGCAGTCGCACGCTGAACGTCGATCCTCGATCCTGACCGTCGCTGTGGGCGACACACGTGCCACCGTGTGCCTCGACGATGTGACGCACGATCGCGAGACCGAGGCCGAGACCGCCAACGCTGCGCGTTGGGCCCGAGTCACCCTGGCGGAACGGCTCGAAGACGTGCGGCAGGAAATCAGTGGCGATCCCAGGCCCGCTGTCCCGTACCGTGATCTGGATGTCGACAGGTCCCTGGGTCACGCTCAGCTCGATGCGGCCCCCCGGAGGTGTGAACTTCACGGCGTTGGTGAGCAGGTTCCACAACACCTGGCGCAGGCGCGCGGGGTCGCCCGCCACCTCGCCGAGGTCGTCGGCGATCGACAGCGTCAGACGCAACGACTTGGCGTCGGCGGCCGGGCGCACGGTCTCGATCGCGCCGCCCACCAGGTCGCGCAGATCCACCTGCGTCATCGTCAGCTTCAGACCGCCCGCCGCCATGGCCGACAAATCGAGCAGCTCTTCGACCAGTTGCACCTGCGCCGACGCATTGCGTTCGATCGTTTCGAGAATCGTCGGCGTCCGCTCCGCGGGGATCGCACCGCGGCGCAGCATCCGGGTCCAGCCCAGTACTGCGTTCAGTGGCGTGCGCAGTTCGTGCGAGAGGGTGGCGAGGAACTCGTTCTTCACCCGATTGGCGCGCTCGAGATCGCGGAACAGGCGCGCGTGGTCCACGGCGAGGCCGACGCGATCGGCGACCTCGGTGGCGAAGCTCGCGTCCGCCGCATCGAAGGTGCGCTCGGGCGAGGCCACCGCGACCGCGCCGATGACGACACCCTTCGCGCGCAGCGGCAGGATCAGTTCGTGCGGCGCGTGCGTGGCGATGCCGCTGCGGACCGCGTCCGCCAGCGGCTGTTCGGGGGCGACGAGGTGATCGGGTCCGGCGTGCGCGACCATCACCACGGTCTCGCGATCGCGCAGATAGAACGTGCAGGCGGCGGCGAAGCGCGGGACCAGGACGCCGGCGACGTTGTCGAGCGTCGGGTCGATGTCTCGTCCGGAGGCCTGCGCCTGCATGATCTCGGTGAGCAGCCGCTCGTGCTCCTCGACGCGGTGCCGATCGGTGATGTCCATCACGGCGCCGGTGGCGGCAATCGCTTCGCCGCGGTCGCCGATCAGAATGCGTCCGCGATCGCGCAGCCAGCGGATGGTGCCATCGGGCCGGATGATCCGGAACTCGGTGGTGAATTCCGCGCGTGCCGCGATCGCCTGATCGATCGTGCGGCGGACGCGCTCGCGATCATCGGGGTGGAGATGCGTCAGCCGATCGTCGAGGGCCGCGGTCGTCTCGACCGGCTCGAGGCCGAAGAGGGCATTGAGGTTGTCGTCGTAGGTGGCGGTGCGGCTCTGGAGATCGAGGTGCCATGAGCCGATACCTGCGGCGCCCAGCGCAAAGCGCAGGCGCTGCCATGCCTGCATCACCGCGGTCGGAGTGTCGGGGGGCGATCGACGCGTTACGCCCATCACACTGGCCCCTTCCGTGTCGCGCGGAGCGGACCGCGTTCGCGGCCGGCATGCGCCGGCGATGCGGTTTACGCGGTCCGACGTACGTCGGCGGGTGCCGACGCCGAGGTCACCGCGTGGGTGCGGCGCGGCGTACCCATGGCTTTCAGTTTATCCAGCGCGGCGCGCTGCGTCGCCATCTCGCGCTCGAGAATTTCTACTTTGCGCGCAAGGTCGGCCAGCGGATCGCCGGGCGCCAGACTGCGTCGGCGGGCCATCGAACCTCCAATTGTCGGGAAAACGAGCGTCGAGATTATATCTCGGCCGTTCGTGGCATTTGCGCGGAAATCGGCGAGAATTCGCACCGGGTGGAGGTGAATCGTGAGGAGTGTAAGGTCGGCTGGAGTCATTGTCGGCTCGATTGCCATCGTGTTCGCTGCGGTCACGGGCAGGGCCCAGTCGAACCGCGTCCTGGTACCCGGTGTCGGCGGACCGCTCTCCGTGACGCCGCAGTCGTACCCGTTCGCCGCCGCCGATCACCAGATGACGCCATTCGATCTGGCGAAGGCCGGTTACGTCGAAGAAGAGTTTCTCGTCTCCGGAACGGCGAACGTCTACGACTGGCAGACGGATCGTTCGCTGAAGACAATCGCGTCCGGTCCGTACACGACGAGGATCCTCGTGCGGCGACCGCGGCTGGCGAGTGCCTTCAGCGGCGCGGTGTGGGTCGAGCCGATGTACACGCCGCGACGCTGGGACTGGCCGATGATGTGGGGCTACCTGCGTGATGGTCTGATCGCGCGTGGCGACGCGTGGGTTGGCGTGACGATGCCCGGCGCGAATCTCGCTGGCTTGAAGCGGTTCGACGCGCAGCGCTATGCGACGCTTGCGTTTCCAAATCCCACCCCCGCCGTCCCCTGTGCCGGTACTCAGAACCTGTCCGATACGGAGAGCGGCCTGCGATGGGACGCCCTGAGCCAGGTGGCCGCGTTGCTGAAGAGCAACGCCACCGGACGGCCGCTGAACCAGTTTCGCATCGGCGCCGTGTACCTGACGGTGCAGGCCGGAGATCTCGAAACGTACATGAACGCGATCCATCCGGTCGCGCATATCTACGACGGCTTCCTTGCGCGTGCACCGTTCACGCTGACCAGCATCAATCGCTGCGCGGCGGCGCCGGCGGCCGACGATCCCCGGCAAGTGGTGCGCGACGTCGGCGTTCCGGTCATCGCCGTCGCCGGTGAAGGCGATCTCGTCAACACCTATGTCTCGCGGCGCAACGACAGCGACGCGCCGGGCGATCGCTACAGGCTGTACGAAGTGGCAGGAGCGGCCCATATCGATCGCTTCGCCTACCTTGGTTTTCCGTCGTTTGCCGATCAGGCCGCTGCCGGCAACGCGCAGGGCACCGAAGCGTGGCCGTTCACGGCGCCGTGCACGCCGTCGGTGTCGTTGATGAATCAGTCGCTGCTGCGGATCGGTTATGACGTGGCGATGGACGCACTCGACAGGTGGACGCGACGCGGTACTGTTCCGAAGCGGGCCGCACGCGTCGAGACCAGACCGGGCCCCAACGGCACGTTCACCGTCGTCGCCGACACCTACGGCAACGGCCGTGGCGGTGTGCGCACGCCGTACCTGGACGTGCCGCTCGGCCGCTATGTGACCTCGAGTCCGGGACCGGGGAACTGTCCGGAGATCGGGCACTTCGAGCGGTTCGATCAGGCGCGGCTGAAACAACTTCATGGCAGCTTCGAGCGCTATGCGCAGCAGGTCCGCGCGGCGATTGCGAAGCGTGCGAGTGAAGGCTGGCTGACGAAGGCCGACGCGGAGCGTCTGACGACGGAACTGATCGAGGACGAGCGCGCGAAATGGTAGCGTGGGCGCGTGCTGTTCTTCGAGTTCTTCCCGGCGGTCGTGGCCCTCGTCAGCCTGATCGTCGGGTGGCGCCTCGTCGCCGCCAATCGCCGCGCCAGGCGCGATCCCGGCAGCGAGAAGCCGCGCGCGCCGTCACGGCCGGCGGTGTCGCTCGAGCAGCAGGTGGAGACGTCAGCCCGGGTGCGGCGGCCCAGCATGAGCCCCTGAGGTGCGCCACTATGGCGGCCGGGCGTCGTGCCGATAAATCAGTGTGCCATGCCCGCCCATAGGCTGCTTGGCTCCGTTGACGCCGCCTGGCTGTTCACGCGTGGCGACGAGTCTGTCCGCATCGTCCGTGTGATGATCGCCGGGCCGCAGTGCCGCCTGCTCGTCAACGGCCCCGGCAGCGCGCACTACTCCGAAGAATTCAGCGATCCGGCGAGCTGCGCCCTGCAGCAGGCTGAAATCGAACGCCGTCTCGTCGCTGCCGGATACCGGCTCCATGGATTCAACGAGGATCGCCGCGTCCACGATGACCTGGCCCCCGGTATCCGCGACCGCAGACGCTGATCCGACCGAACCTTCTCGACAAATCGCAAATCCCAAGGCCCTCTTCCTCGGCATTGAGAAATCGCCGACCGAGCAGGGCGATTGTGGAGCACGGCTTGCACGTACGCCGCATTTGTCGTTGCGATGCCGCCGCAGGGCATTATTGTGTGCGTGATTGGGGAGGTCGTTGGTCATGAAAAGAACTTTCGTTGTGTTCGGAGCGGTACTCTTGTGCGCATCGACGGCGCTGGCGGAACTGTCCTCGTCCGAGATGAAGCGCCTGACTGAGGCGGCGTCGACTGTGCGCGAGCTGCGCAGTGCACCCGATAACGGCATTCCCGAGGACTTGTGGGACCGCGCCGAGTGCGTCGCGGTGATTCCCGGTCTGAAGAAGGCCGCGTTCATCGTCGGCGGCGAATTCGGCAAGGGCGTGATCAGTTGCCGGTCGGGTCAGACCTGGAGTGCGCCCGTGTTCCTCGAGCTGCAGAAGGGGAGCGCCGGATTTCAGATCGGCGCCGAGCAGGTGGATGTCGTGCTGTTGATGATGAATCGCACCGGCGTCGAGAAGATGCTCGGCAACAAAGTGAATCTCGGTGCCGATGCCTCGGTGGCCGCCGGTCCGGTGGGACGCGCGGCGTCGGCCAGCACCGATGGCCGCCTCGAGGCTGAGATCCTCGCGTACTCGCGCGCGAAGGGTGCGTTCGCCGGCATCAATCTCTCGGGCGGTGTGCTCCGTCCCGACAAGGACGCGAACGTCGACGCGTACGGCAGCGGCACCGCCTCGCAGGACGTGCTGTTCAAGGGTACGGTTGCGACTCCATCCGGCGCTGAAGCGTTCGTACGGACGCTCGGGTCCGAGAGCCGGGCGACCACGGGCCGCAAGCCGTAAGCCACCGCGACCGCGATGGCCGATCTTCCGATCGACCTGGCAACCGTCGATCCGCTGCCGGACATCGCTGGGGCGAGGGCCCCTGTCTGTCATGTCTGGCACGCCTGCCATGTAGAGGCCGGCCTTCAGGTCGGCCTTTTCAATTCCATCCTGTCTTGCCGGAGACTCGGGCTCGCTTGCGCCTTCGCTCGAACGCGGCGCTAAGATGAACCGATCGGAGGCATGCGAGACATCCGGCCGACTGCCATTTCCTGTCTGCGTTCACTGTGCGTGTTTGTGGTGCTGATGTTCGCGGTCGCGGCCTGTGGCCGATCCGAGGCAACCCGCACCACCGGCAGCGCGCCGAAGACCGGGCAGGCGGCTCCCACTTCCCTCGCCATGGGGGGCGTCAAGTCGGTGACCCGCTTCTTCGTGACGAGTCGAGGTTCCGGCCACGGGGGTGATCTCGGCGGCCTGACTGGGGCGGATGCGCACTGTCAGGCGCTGGCGCAGGCCGAGGGTTCCGGCGACCATACCTGGCGCGCCTATCTCAGCGTTCAAGCGGATGACGGGCAGCCGGCCGTGAACGCGCGTGACCGGATCGGCAGCGGGCCCTGGTACAACGCGCTTGGCGATCGTGTTGCGGTCGATGTTCAGGATCTTCACCGCGCACCGGACGTCCTCAATGAGGAGAACGCGCTGACCGAACGCGGCGACATGCTCGAAGGCACCGCGACCGACGTTCTCACCGGTTCGCGTCCGGACGGCACGGCATTTCCGGCCGGCGATGATCGGACCTGTCGCAACTGGCGATCCGATCGGAACGGGCACGCCGAGGTCGGACGACTCTCGGGCCAGAAGGGACAGGGCACGGCGCGCGCATGGAACGCCGCAGGCGTGTCTCCAGCGTGCAGCGAACGAGCTCTCCGCTCTGGCGGCGGTGGGCGCTTCTACTGTTTCGCCATCGACTGACGCGCCGGTGACACGCGCGCGTCAGCGGTGATGGCGGAGGGGCACATGGAATCCGAACCGAGACGCCGTTTCCTCAGAACCGCCGCGATGACCGCTGGCGGCGCATTGCTCGCGCGATGTTCACGTCCTGCAACGACAACGACATCGAGCGCGCAGCCGCAGCCGGTCGCTGGCTCTGGATCGATAGCGACGGCGAAGGCCGACTACACGCTGCACATCCGCGATTCGGCGATCGAGCTTGCGCCGGATCGCATCGTTGGCGTCACCTCGTACGAGGGCCGGTTTCCCGGACCGCTGCTGCGGCTGAAGGAAGGCCAACCGGTCGCGATCGACATCATCAACGAGACCGAGACGCCGGAGCAGTTGCACTGGCATGGTCAAAGCGTGTCGACGGATGTCGATGGCGCGGCCGAGGAAGGAACGCCGTTCATTCCCGCGCACGGCACGCGACGCATCATGTTCACGCCGCAGCCCGCGGGCTTCCGCTTCTATCACACGCATCTTCGGGCGGGCGCAAACCTGGCGATGGGGCAATACGGCGGACAGGTTGGTCCCGTGTACATCGAGCCGACGCGCGAGCCGGGGCAATACGACCGCGAAGTCTTCCTGGTCCTCAAGGAATTCGAGCCGATGTTCAGCCGTGGCGGTGACGTCGCCCTGGATTTTCTCCCTCCCGCGGAAGTTCCGGAACTGTCGTCGCGTGGCGAAGCGGCGATGAAGGCCTCACTCGCGAAAGGCATGTCGCACGGATACGAGGTGGGGTACGGCTCGTTCACGATCAACGGAAGGATGCTTGGCCACGGCGATCCGGTTCGCGTCAATGCCGGAGAGCGCGTGCTGTTCCACGTCCTCAACGGGAGCGCCACCGAGATTCGCAGCCTTGCGCTGCCGGGTCATACGTTTCGCGTGATCGCGCTGGACGGCAATCCGGTCCCGAATCCGACGGACGTGCCGGTGCTCTGGATCGGCACCGGCGAACGCGTGTCGGCGATCGTCGAGATGACACGTCCGGGCGTCTGGATTCTTGGCGATCTTTCTGACGACGACCGGCAGCACGGCATGGGCGTGGTGGTGGAATATGCAGGACGAAGCGGGAAGGCGCAGTGGATGGCGCCGCCGCGATCGCGCTGGGACTATCTGCAGTTCGCGAAGCCGGGCGCCACCGCCGCGACGGCGGACGAGACGATCGAGATGACGTTCGCCAAGGACAACGCTGCCGAGGATGGGTTCAACCGGTGGACGATCAACGGAGCGGCGTATCCGATGACGCAACAGCCGGCCCCTGCGTCGGTGCGCCTGACGCGCGGCCGGCGCTACCGGATCCGCATGCGGAACGAGAGCGACGACATTCACCCGATTCATCTGCACCGGCACACGTTCGAGTTGGTGAGTCTTGGCGGACGCCAGACGGGTGGCATCCTCAAGGACGTGCTGATGCTGGGTGGCTATCAGGAGGCCGAGGTGCAGTTCGTCGCCGATAACCCGGGGCTGACGCTGTTCCACTGCCACCAGCAGTTGCACATGGACTTCGGGTTCATGACGTTGTTCCAGTACGCCTGATCGCCCGCTCCCGCGCGTCCTCCGGCGTCGTCCCGTCGCCGGACTGCCCATGCCGCCTGATTTTAATGTCATGGCTATTGACTCCAAATAGATGTTGGTGTCATAGTCCATGACATGAAAACGGTGACGCGCGCGTACCAGCAGACGGTCCGCGCCGAACGGGCCACCGCCAACGGCGAGCGGATCGTCGAGGCGACGGCCGCGCTCCTCGAAACCACGCCGCGCGTGCGCGATGTGACGCTCGATGCCGTCGCCGAGCGCGCAGGCGTGACCGTCCGTACCATCCTCCGGCGCTTCGCGACACGGGACGGCCTCCTCGAGGCGGCGTTCCATCGTATGGGGCAGAACATCGGCGGCAACCGCCCGCTGCCCCCGGCCGGCGATGTGGATGCGGCGGTCGAATCGCTCACGGCCCAGTACGAGCGGTTCGGCGAGTTCATCCTGAAGATGCTCGAACAGGAGCATGACCTGCCCGTGCTGAGCCAACTGGTGACGTACGGCCGTTCACGGCATCGGGCGTGGCTCGAGCAGGTGTTCGCGCCCCAGCTCGCGTCGCTTGGGGCGGGTGAGCGCAAGCAGCGGATCACCGAGCTCTACGCCGCAACCGACGTCTACCTCTGGAAGCTCTTTCGGCGCGATTTCCGCCTCACGCGGAAGCAGACCGCCGAGTCGTTCCACAACCTCATTACCGCCGTACTGACCCGCCGTCAGGCGCGCCCATCGCCCGCAGGAGGATCCCGATGACGATGCATTCGTTTCTGTTCACCCATTGGGAGGGCGGCGGCAACACGCCGCCGGTTTTCGCCGTCGTCCGGCGGCTGGTGGCGCGCGGTCATCGCGTGCACGTGCTGAGTGACCTGTGTCACCGCGCCGAGGTCGAAGCACTCGGCGCATCGTTCGGTGCGTGGACCGGCGTGCCGGCGCGGCCGGACAAGTCGGCGCAGTACGACCCGATGCGCGACTACGAAGCGAAGTCGCCGGTCGATCTGCTCGGCCGGCTGCGCGACAAGATGTTCGTCGGCCCCGCGGCCGCGATCGCGCGCGACGTGCTGGACGCGCTGGACCGCGTCGGCGCGGACGCGATCGTCGCGAGCGAGATGCAGCTTGGCGCCATGGCGGCCGCTGAAAGCGCGCACGTTCCCTGTGTGGTGCTGTCGCCGAACATCTACCTGCTGCCGCGGCCAGGCGTGCCGCCTTTCGGTCCGGGCTTTCAGCCGATGGGTGGTCCGCTCGGCGCGCTGCGCGACTGGATCGTGCGGACGACGATGATCAGGACGTTTGGAAAGGGGACGGCACAGTACAACGCGACGCGTCACGAGCTCGGTTTGCCGCCGGTGTCGCATCCGTTCGACCAGTTCGAGCGGGTCACGCGGCACCTCGTGATGACCAGCCCCGCGTTCGACTTCGGCGCCGACGCGTCGCCGTCGCGCGTCGTCTACACCGGGCCGATGCTGGACGATCCGGATTGGGCGGAGCCGTGGCAGTCGCCGTGGCCGGCCACCGATACGCGACCGCTGGTGCTCGTCGGCTTCAGCACGACCTTCCAGAATCAGGTGGACGCGCTCCGGCGCGTGATTGCGGCGCTCGGCACAATGCCCGTGCGTGCCGTCGTCACCATCGGGCCGGGACTCGGCGCCGCATCGTTCCCCGCGCCGTCGAACGTGCACGTCTGCGCATCGGCGCCGCACAGCGAGATCCTGCGGCATGCGTCGGCGACGATCACGCACGCCGGCCACGGCACCGTGATGCGCGCGCTCGCGGCAGGCGTGCCGCTGGTGTGCATGCCGATGGGCCGCGATCAGAACGACAACGCCGCGCGCGTCGTCGCGCGCGGGGTAGGACTGCGCCTCAAGCCGACGGCAGATGTCGCCGCGATTCAGGCGGCGGTGCGCGCGCTGCTGGATTCGCCGAAGTTCCGCGCGAACGCCCAGGCGCTCGGCCGCCGGATCGTTGACGATGCGCGCCGATCGCCGGTGGCGTCGATTCTCGAAGAGATCGCCTCATCGCACGTCGGTGACGCGGCCGGCGCCGCACTGCGCCACGCGCGGTAACGACCGTCCACGGAGCTGCTGTGGCGCGAGCCTTTCAGGCTCTGACCGCGAACCTGCCAAGGTCCACGCCGTCGGCAGGGCAGGCTCCGATGGCGTCCCGAACGCGGCAGGGTTAGAATCCGCGGCATCTCGCACAATTCAGGAGAGCCGTTGATGCGACTTCCCGTCTGGGTCATCGCGTTCGTCGCCCTATTTCTGGTTGTCACCAACGCAGCGGCGCAGGACGGCTGGGTGCAGGTGGCCAGCCCGAATTTCACGGTGCTGGCCAATGGCGGCGAGAAACGCGCGCGGGAGATTGCGCTGCAGTTCGAGCGCTATCGCGCGGCCATTCAGAACGGCTGGCCATGGGCGCGCCAGCAGCTCGATCGTCCGGTCATCGTCATCGCGGCAAAGGATGAACAGACGATGAAGCTGCTGGCGCCGGAGTACTGGGAGAAAGGCAGCCGATCCCAGCCCGTCAGCGTGTTCGCGACCGCGCCCGACGCCTACTTCATCGTCCTGCGCAGCGATATCCGCGACCAGGACGACCTCAATAACAACCCGTACCAGTCGGCGTATTGGGCCTACACATCGCTGGCGCTGACGTCCGCGTTCGAACACCCGCTTCCGCTGTGGTTCCGCGATGGCTTCGCCGCCGTGCTCAGTAACTCGATCGTGCGAGACGACCACATCGACTTCGGCCGGCCGCCCACCGAGATCCTGCGGGTTCTGCAGACGAACGTCAGGCTGACCATGCCGGAGTTCCTGACGCTGGATGCGAAGTCGCGCTATTACACCGACAGCGCGACGCGTGCGAACTTCGACGCACAGTCGTGGGCAGTGATGCACTATCTGCTCTACGGCCTGGCGCAGAAACGGCCGGATGCCGCCAATCAACTCGCCAGGCTGCTCCTGGACGGGAAATCATCCGTTGATGCGGTTAACGAGGTATTCGGCAGCGTTGAGGCGCTCGACAACGAGTTCGTGCTGTACCGACAGAAAGAGGTGTATCAGTTCATGCGGGTCAACGCCTCGAACACGGTGTCGGCAGGCACGTTCACGACCCGGCCCCTGGATGCGCAGCAGATGATGGCGATGCGTGCACGCTACCACCTGGCGATGGGGAGGACAGACGATGCGCGCTCGCTGCTCGACACGCTCGAGCGTCGCACGCCGCCTCCCGCCGTGGTCTTCGATGTCGAGGCGGTGCTGTTCGATCGGGCAGGGCAGTCGAACGAGGCGCGGGTCGCCTATGCGAAGGCGGCGGATGGTAACACCGACAGCTTCTTCTCGCTCTATCGACTGGCGTCGCTGGAGCTGCCGTCGAACCCGGACCCGACCCAGTTGGCACGAGCGGAGGGGTTGCTCCGCCGAGCCGTCTCGTTGAATGGTGCGTTCGCGCCGGCGTACACGTTCCTTGCCCAGGTCTTGACGTCGTTGAACAAGGGCAGCGAGGCGGTGGACATCGCGCGGCGCGGGGCGATTCTCAACCCTGCGGATGCGGGGGCGCGATTAGTACTGGCGCGGGCGCTGTGGGCCGCTTCTCGCCGCGACGAAGCACGTGGCCAGGCGCTCGCCGCCCGGACGCTGTCCGACACGGATCAGGAGCGCCAGGCGGTGCAGGCGACGCTGGATTTCTTCGACCGCGCATCCGGCCCGAGGTAGCGCTCTTTCGCAGGGCGTTTGACTG
>DATJEU010000008.1:0-39152 GCA_035496255.1 Vicinamibacterales bacterium | reverse complement strand
GGCCCGCCGGATGATTTGGCGCAGTGGGATATTGGTCGCGGTGAGCCGGCCGGTCGGCAGCGCCCTGAAGTCCGGCTTGGCCTCCGACGTGTCCGGCCGGATCGACGCCACGTCGAACATGGGTTCCTGCGCGGCCGCGTGCGTCGCCAGTAAGCCGGCGGCGATGATTGCGCTGAAGGCGCAGACGACGTGGGCGATCGACATGCGAGTGTTCATGCGAGTCGATTAGACACCGTCGCGATGGTTTCGGGGTCGCGCAGCTGTCCTGCGTGGCGCGGACGTTGTCCGTCGTCGGCCGCATCTCCGTGGCGCGGACCTTGTCAGGTCCGCGCGGGCGAGCCTGACCCTTCGACAGGCTCAGGGTCAGCCCCAGCGAAGTCGATGGCTGACAAGGCTCGCCCACCGCGAATTGCAACGCGTAACGCAATCGGGTATAGGATTCCTCTCGCCATACGAGAGGAAGATGCCGAAGACGGAATATCTGCAGGGCGCGCTCGATCTGCTCGTGCTCCAGACGCTGGTGCTCGGGCCGAACCACGGGTGGGGGATTCAGCAGCGCATTCAGCAGGTGTCGCGCGAGGCGCTCTCGGTGAGCCACGGCTCTCTCTACCCGGCGCTCCACCGCCTCGAGGCCGGCGGCTTCCTCTCTTCCGAAATGACCGCATCGGACAACAACCGGAGAGCGCGCGTCTATCGACTCACGCCCGCCGGCCGGCGCCGTCTCGAGGCGGAAGCCGACGACTGGCGCGCGTTCGCGCTCGCGATTCGCCGCGTCTTGCAGGCCGGCTGAGGGAGAGGCACATGCGGTGGATGGACCTGATCCGCGCGTTGCTGCAACGGCGGCGTGCCGAACGCGAGATCGACGACGAGCTGGCCTTCCATATCGCGATGGAGACCGAAGCGAATCGTGGTCGCGGCATGAGTCCGGATGCTGCACGCCTCGCCGCCCTCCGCTCCTTCGGCGGTGTCGCCCAGGCGAAGGCGCTGGTGCGTGACGTGCGAACATTCCGGATCGAGTCACTCTGGCAGGACCTGTGCCACGCGGCGCACACGCTGTTCGCGCAGTGGCGTTTCACGGTGCCAGCGGTGTCGATGCTCGCGCTCGCGATCGGTATCGCCACCGCGATGTTCACGATCATCGATGCGCTGGTATTGCGGCCGGTGCCGTTCACCGAGCCCGAGCGCCTCGCCCACTTGTGGATGACCGGCGAACACGGCGGTCTCACGCTGGTGCAGCCGCCGGTGTTACGCGCGTGGCGCAATACACCCGGAATCGAAGCGGCGGAGTCCGCGCTGTCGGCGATGGCACTCGTGGAGATTGGCGACACGGTCGCCACGCGCCGAATCGCCGCCGTCACGCCAGGGCTGTTCACGATGCTCGGCGGCGTGCGCCCCGTTCGAGGGCGTCTGTTCACGGCCACCGAAGGACGGCCAGGAGAGGACGATCGGGTCCTGATTTCGGAAGCCGCCTGGCGAACGCTCTTCAACGCTGATCCGCAGACGGTCGGACGGGTCATGACGGTCGACGGCGAACGTCTCACCGTTGTCGGTATCCTCCCGGCGGCGTTCAGGTTCCCGTCGTGGGACACCGACTTGTGGCGGCCGACGCAATTGAGCCGACAGGACGACGAGATGGCGTTGGCTTACGTTCGATTCGCCGCGGGAGCGCCGCGCGAAGAAGTGCTGCGCCGGGCGACCGCGATGGCGCACGCGGCCGACGCCCGCACCGCCAGCCTGCGCGCGCGGGTGTCGCCGCTCGTCGACGTTCCGGACAACTACTCGGCGCGCGCTCTACCGCTGCTCGGCGGCGCCGTTGTACTGGTGTTTTTCGTGCTGTGCGCCAACGTGTGCGGTCTGCTGCTGGCACGCCTCACCGGTCGCTGGCGTGAGTTCGGGACCCGCGCCGCGATTGGCGCCTCGCGCGGGCGGCTGATTCAGCAGGCGCTCGTCGAAAGCGGCCTTCTGGGCTTCGCGGGCCTGACCTTCGGCGTCATGGTCGCGTGGGCGCTGGTGGGCGTGGCGCGCACGCTGTTGCCCGAGCCGGTTCTGCTGCAGACGTTGAATCCGATGAACATCGACCGACGAGCACTCGCCGTCACTTCGGCGGCCGGGATCCTCGCGACGATCGCGGCCGGGCTGCTGCCGGCCTGGCTCGGCACCCGGATCGACGCGATCGATGCGCTGCGCGTCGCTGAGCGCGGTGGATCCGAAACCCGGCGCGCCCGAGCGCTGACGCGCGTGCTGCTCATCGTCGAGGTATCGCTGGCCTGCACGCTTCTGATCGGCGCCACGCTGCTGACCCGATCGTTCGTCAATCTGGCTCGCGCCGATCGAGGTCTGGACGTCTCCGGCGTGACATCGCTCTGGCTGTCGCTGCCGGCAACGGCGGGCGATGCGGCTTCCCGACCGCTGCTGGCGCATGCGGTCGAGGACGATGTGCGGCAACTGCCCGGCGTGCACCAGATCGCATGGTCCTACGGCGTGCCGCCACATCACGGCATTCTCTCCTTCGGCGACTGGCTCTCCGATGTTCCCGCGTCGCAGCCGGTCAACATGATGGTTGACCGCTATCTCGTCAGCCCGGAGTTCTTTTCGCTGTACAGGATCCCGATCGTCCACGGCCGCACGTTCGACCGGTCAGATCCAAAGACAAGTGTGATCGTGTCCGAGCGGTTTGCGCAGGCGTTGTGGCCAGGTCGCGACGCCGTTGGCCGGACGTTCAAATTCGAGTCCGAGGGAACGTTTCACGTGATCGGCGTCACTCGCGAGATCAACTATCCGTCGATGGACGCGAGCGTGGACCTGCCGGAGTACTACCAGCCGTATGCGGAAATGGGTTCGGCGCCGATGCTGAGCCTGCGCTGCAATCCCCGTTGTCCCGACGCTGCGGTGATTCGGCGAAACTTCGCCGCTGCGCATCCGGATATCTCCGTGGAGGATGCCGTGCCTGTAGACGCGCGTTATCTCGCGGAACTGGCGCGGCCGAGGGCATCCGCCGCCCTGGCGACCACGTTTGCGCTGATCGCACTGGTCGCGGTCGCGGGCGGGCTGTTCAGCATCCTGTCGTACGCGGTTACCAGGCGCCGCCGCGAATTCGGGATCCGCTCGGCGTTGGGTGCGTCACCGCAGCGAATCCGCCGCCTAGTATTGCGCGATGGCGTCGTGGTGGGAGCAATCGGGCTCGGAATCGGGGCACTCGTCGCAGCCACGCTGGCGCGTACACTGGCGACCCTGCAGTACGGCGTGACTGCCGCCGATCCCGTGAGCTGCACAATCGTCTTTGGCGTCCTTTCCCTGATTGTCCTCGGCGCCTCCTCGCTGCCAGCCCGCGCAGCGTCGGTCATCGATCCGCTGGTGCTGCTGCGCGAAGAATAGCGGGCTCGCCCTCGCGATGTCGCGACCGCAGACATCCCGGCATCGGTGGTGCGCTACGATCTCCCGATCATGCGGCTGGCTGTATCTCGACTCCGACGGGCACTCCTGTTCGGCATCCTGGCAGTCTTCGCTGCGTATCCCGCCGCTCAAAGCCGGCCGTCGATCATTCTGGCGACGACCACGAGTACGCAGGACAGCGGACTGCTCGATGCCCTGGTACCGCGATTCGAGAAAGAGCGCGGCATCGGCGTCAAGGTGATCGCGGTCGGCACCGGCGCGGCGTTGCGCATGGCCGGCTCCGGCGATGCCGACGTCGTGCTCGTGCACGCACCCACATCGGAACAGCCCTACATCCAGTCAGGTGACTTGATCGACGGCCGCCTGGTCATGCACAACGACTTCGTCATCGTCGGGCCACCCTCCGATCCTGCCGGCGTTCGCGGTCAGAAGACGGTGACCGGAGCGATGCAGGCGATCGCGGCTCGTGGCGTCTTCATCTCCCGCGGCGATCAGTCCGGCACGCACACGCAGGAGCTCGCCCTCTGGGCCGCCGCGAAAATCGATCCGCGAACGGTGAAGCGGCGCGAGGAGACGGGGCAGGGCATGGGGGCGACGCTGAATGTCGCCGATCAAAAGCGCGCCTACACGCTGACGGATCGCGGGACCTACTTGAGTCAACGCAATCGCCTGATGCTTGCGATTGTGTTCCAGGGTGATCCAGGTCTTCGCAACATCTACCACGTCTACGCCGTCAATCCGGCGAGGCATCCGAAAGCGAAGCTCGCCGAAGCGAAGCAGTTCATCGACTTTCTCGTCTCACCGGCCATTCAGGACGCCATCGGCTCGTTCAAGCGCGAGCAGTTCGGCGAATCGCTGTTCTTTCCCGACGCGCTCCCGGCGCGACGCTAGCCGCAACACCCGGTGGACGCAGGCACGCTCGTCATCACCGTTCGCACGCTGGCGATTTCCGGCGCGGCGACACTCCTGTCGATCATCGTGGGCGTCCCGATTGGATACGCGCTGGCGCGCCGGCAGTTCGCGGGCCGAACCGTGCTGCTCGGATTCATCAACACCGGCATGGGAATGCCGCCGGTCGTCGTCGGCCTGATCGTCTGGCTGCTGCTGGTGCGCAGCGGCCCGTTCGGCGACTTCGAGTTGATTTACACGCCCACCGCAATGGTCGTTGCGCAATTCCTGCTCGCGACGCCGATCGTGATCGGGTTTACCACGGCATCGTTTCAGTCGCTGTCGCCGCGACTGATCGACCTGCTGAGGGTGCTCGGTGCCGGCCGTGTGCGGATGCTGTGGCTGCTCGCCCGCGAGGCTCGACTCGGGTTGCTTGCCGCGGTGATGGCGGCTTTCGGTGCGATCGTGTCCGAAGTCGGGGCATCGATGATCGTCGGCGGCAATCTCGAGCGAAGCACGCGCGTGCTGACGACGGCGATCGTGACCGAGACGAGCCGCGGCGAGGTCGAGCGTGCCCTGGCGCTTGGCTTCGTCCTGCTGGCACTTTCGCTCGTCGTCAACGTCGCGCTCACGATCGCCCAGCAGCGGAATCGGCCCTGATGGACATTCGCCTCGAGGACGTGTCGTGTCGACGCGGCGGCCGTGACGTTCTGGGCATCCCGTCGCTGTCGATCGCGAGCGGTCGCGTCACGGCGGTGCTCGGCCCCAACGGCGCGGGTAAAACCACGCTGCTGCGCTTGATCGCCGGTCTCGACCGTCCGTACTCAGGCAAGGTGCTGGTCGGCGGTGAAACGGCCGACGCGCGACGCCGATGCGTGAGCTATCTGTTTCAGGAGCAGGTGTTCCTTCGCCAGTCACTGCTCGACAATCTCGAACTGGGGCTGCAATTGCATGGCGCGAGCGACGCTGAGGCGCGCGAGCGCGCGATAGCCGGACTTCAGTTGCTCGGCATCGAGAGCCTTGCCGATCGACGCGCGGACCAGATCTCCGGTGGAGAAGGGCGACGGGCGAGTCTTGCGCGAGCGCTCTCGCTGGCGTCACCCGTGCTGCTGCTGGACGAACCGATGGCCGGACTCGACGGCCGGACGTACACGCGGCTCCTCGACGAACTGCCGCCGCTGCTCGGCGCCTTCGCGGCGACGACGGTCGTCGTCACGCACGATCGTGAAGAGGCGTTCCGGCTGTGTGACGACGTGGTGATTCTCGTGGGTGGACGCGTGCGCGCGGTCGGTACGAAGCAGGAAGTGGCGACGAATCCACGCCACCGTGAGGTCGCCGAGGTTCTGGGCTACACAGTGTTGACCGCCGGCGGTTGCCTGGTGGCGACTCCGGAGACTGGTTTCACGCTTGCGCCAGCCCCCACCGCGCTGAGCGCTGTGGTCGAACGCGTGACCGACGTCGTCGATCACTGGGAGGTCGTGGCGACGATTGGTGAGACACGCGTCCACGTCCGCGCGCCTCGATCCGACACGCCGCCCACGCCAGGCGATCACGTGTGGCTCCGTACGTCGGTGATGTACGAGCTGTCGTAAGGCACAGAGGTTGCGGTCGAACACGACAAGAAAATCTATGCAGACTTGTCGCCGTGACCGTCGTGACCGTCGTGGTGTCCCTTGTGACAGCGCCTGGCGATCGCAAAGAGCGACACTCCGAACGGCAGGTTCGTCAGTTGCAGCGTCGCCTTCTCCAGGCGCAGCAGGCCGAGCAGCAGTGAGTTCAGTGGCTCCGGCGTCGGTTCGACATCGGATGCCGCGTGTTGCGGCTCTCGCAGATCCTGCAGCCGTCGCACGATGACGATTGGCGGGAAGAGCACGGTATTCAAGTAGGTCATCCGCAGCGGCTCGAAGCCTGCTTCGCGGAGCGACGCGCCGATCCCCGGGACACTGAACCGCTGGCGGCCATTCACCGCGCGATCGTGCCAGCCGCGCGCGATGTCCATCGCCGGTTCCCTGAAAGCGATCAAGCCGCCTGGCCGGATGACATCGGCCATCCCGCGCAGGATGCCGACTGTGTCCCGCGGTTCCGCGTGATACAGCACGTCGAACAGCGTCAGCAGGTCCACCGATGCAGCCGGCAGGCTCAGGTCCGTCATCGTCCCGGCTGTTACGTCGAGTCCTTTGCGCCGGCAGTAGTCCACACAGAGCGGATCGATGTCGATCCCGCGGACGTGGCCGTACTGCTTCAGCGCAACGAGGTTGCCACCGGTGCCGCAGCCGACGTCGAGGATCTCGCGCGGGCCGCGACCGCGCAGATACGGATCGAGCAGCGAGAAGCAGATCTCGCGCGTTCCGCGGTACCACCAGTGCGACTGTTCGACGGCGGCGATTTTGTGAATTTCGTCTTCGGTCAATGAACGGTTGTGTGGAAGAGAAAGCGTATCAGAGGGTGCGAGACGGAGGTGCCCGACGAAGGGCTAGTCTGGGGTGGGCCGCTCGATCGAATCGATAACGAGAGTCTCGATCGGGGCAGCAGCCGGCTCCAGCTTCATGCCGAGCTGTTCGCGCACGGCGGTGAACACCGAGATGGCCGCCGTGGCACTCTCCCTCGGTTCCGCGCGGGTGAACTCGATCTCGACGTCGAAAATCCCATCGATGCCCGTCCGATTCACCACCGGGCGATCGACCAGACCAACCCGGTGCAAGTCGGCCGCGAGGCGATCCATCGATCGGCCGGCGAGCAAATAGCGCGCAGTGCCAGCAACTCCACCCTCGCGGGCCAGTACCGCGCAGCGGCCGCCGGCGTTCGACTCCGGCTGTCCCGAGAGTCCCGTTCGAAAATCGTCGCAGTTCGTCGTCGACGCCTTCAGGCCTGTTCTCGATGAAGGGCTTCCGGTCGCTGAGAGCACGTACACCGGCGTGTCACGCAGTTCCGGATGTGTCCGCAGCGCGAATCTCGTTCGCAGGAGCGTGCGCAGCATCGCGAGGACCTGCATCGTACTGGCCTTCGTCCCGGTTGGCGGCGCCGCGACGATGTCGAAGAGTTCGTCGTCGGCCCAATCCGGGAGTCCGACGACTGGTCTATCCGCTGCGACCTGCTTGATGAGGGTGGTGGCGCTCATCCCGACCACGCGCAGGCGTCCGCCTGGCTCGATCACAAACCCGTGCATCTGCGGATTGACCACGTGCTTGACCGAGGCCACCTCGAAGGCGGGCTCGGATGATTGCGCGGCGGGTGTCGCGATCACGGCGACGATCACGGTGGAGATCGCGGCCAATCGGCCGCGCCACATGCGCATGACCGGCGAAATATATGCGATATGATGAGCGTTCGTGCGCCCGTAGCTCAGTTGGATAGAGCGCCGGACTTCGAATCCGTAGGTCGCAGGTTCGAGTCCTGCCGGGCGCGCCACACGGACTTCGCCCCTTCTTACGCGCCCGTAGCTCAGCTGGATAGAGCGTTGGCCTCCGGAGCCAAAGGCCGCAGGTTCGAATCCTGCCGGGCGCGCCACTCGCCTCCGCTTGCGTCGTCAGCGCGAGAGCGACGGCTCGTTGTCGTCGGCGTCAGTTCGGCGTGAGTGGACTCACTGCGTCGACTACCACAACGTCAACGGGTCCCCGGGCTTCCTCCAACTTCAGACCAAGCTGCTCCTTCAGTGCAGTGAACAACCCGGGCACATCCGCGGGAGCCGGCGATGTGCCTCCGACGGCCGGCGCGGAAGCCTGTTCTGCAGCCCATTTGAACTCGATGTCGAAGGCCTGCTCCATGCCGGTGCGATCGACGATGACTCGGCCAGCGAAGGGTGCCAGCGCCTCCGCGAATTGCGGCAGCGTGACGGCGAGCCCGGTCAACGACCCGGGCGCTGAGAGAAGGCCACACCGCGGCCGTGAAGTGGTCGTGCCTGCCGGCGTCGCCGCGCCGCTGTTGCAATCGATCGTCGACCGCCGAAGTCCGGGACCCGGATTCGTGTCTGGACGATCGACAACCAGGTCGTAAATGGGGCGGTCGCCCGTCTCGCGATGCGCCTGCAACCTGAAGCGATCCTCCAGCAGTGCTCGAACCAGGGGACCTGTCCTACCTCGTGGGAGATCACCGCCGGTCGCAACCGCTTGAACATCGAACCGGTCCGTGTCCAGCCACCGTGGCCCATCGACAACTAGCATCTGGGAGCGGGCGTTGGATACGCCAAACGCAAACGCAATGAGCTGACGCAACGTGACGTTCGTCGCCACGAACCGTCCACCGGGGGCGGGACCCAGCATTCGTCCACCGTCGCCAGACGGGTTCACCTTCACCGACGCGACTTCAAAACGCGTCGGAGACTGAGGACCTTGGCCACGGACGTGTGGCACAGCGATCAGGAGCGCCAGCAACGCGACGACAACGAAGGATCGGACGTGCGCATCCCGGTGCTGAGCGGTCATGATGTGATGCTATATTTATAACATCATTGTCCGAGCGGGACTACCGGCTTATCGATGGTTGGTCTCGAATCAGGCCGCTCGCTATGAGCCGGTCGGCTGCGGATAGAAGTAGTCGGGCAGGTTCGGCTTCGTGTCGCGCAGGATCTCGATAATCGCCTGGCGGTCGGTCGGGCTCAGGCTGTCGTAGGTCTTGTCGGTCTCCTTGCCCGACAGGACGTCCCACAGGCGCGCGTACACCGCGGACTTCGCCACGTCGGGAAGCGCGTCGAATGCCTCCGAGTAGATCATGTAGCTGCACGGATACTTCAGCAGCCGCGTGCGCGTATCGAGCTGGTGGAGCGAGCGCCCCTGCTTGTCGAACGGGCCGCGCGCCGAGAAGTTCTTCGCGAATGACGTCGGGCCTTCGAGCGGGCCGGGAATCGGCGCTTCGTCCACGAACAGCATGTAGTCGACCAGCTGGGTGACGGTCTCCGCCAGCGGCTGTTCGGCGTCAGCGCCGAGCCGCGCGTCCCAGTTAGCGCGCGTGATCAGGTTCATCATGCCGGCCTGGTGCTCCAGCACCATCAGCGCGACGATGTCGCTCGTCAGCGACGGGTAGCCGGTGGGATCGAACTTGCCCTCGAGCGACGTGACGTGCACCGTCTGGGGCGTCACCATCGCCGCCAGATCGCTGGGATTGCTCGCGATCGCATTCCCCATGTGCCGATCGGCGTGATGCGTGCCGGTCACGTACCAGCCGCCCCAGCGAACCTGGAACGGACTGCGGTGGTCGGTCATGTAGACGGGACCGTAGTTCGCCGTCCCGTCGGGACTCGGGAAGACGCTGCCGATGAACGGCCCCGGGACGTTGTGGGTCGTGTCCGAGACGTGGCAGAAGACGCAACTGCTGTCGGTGCGCTCGAACTGCGGCACGCCGTCCTGATGCTGGTGCAGTTGATAGAAAATCGACCCGAGCTTCGGATCCTGCGAGATGAACTCGAGCACCTCGCCGCCGCGCACGAACCCGACCGCGACGTCGTCGCCGAAATAGATGGCGCGTGGATTCTGCGGTGAGATCCGTTTCGCCTGGAAACTGGTTTTCGAGAAGACCAGGAGCTGCGACTCGATCGGCACGTTGAGCGCCTTGAGGACCGATCGCAGGTAACCGGTCACCGGCTCCGATTCCAGCGTCACCTCGCCGCTTTTCAAACGCTCGTTCAGTTTGAAGACCGGGTCCGATTCCGGCGACGTCGCGTAGGCGATCGCCGGATGATTACGCACCAGCGATGGTGCCACGCGCTGGGCGTACACGGTGGCGCCAAGCCACCCGATCACCGCCACGCCAAGCACGAACCAGCGTCCGCGACGCACGGGCGTGACACGACGAGACGAATCCCCGGGGACGTGGATACGGTTCGGCATCGGTGGTCTCCCGTCAGGCCGATGCCGCCATCGACGCGGCATGGGCTTCGACATGGTGGTGCATCACGGCGGCAATCCGTCTTGCCCGCATCTTGGCGTCCTCGGCGATCGGCCCCGTGAAAAGACGATCGACCTGCTGTTCGAACAGCGCCAGCCATCGGCTGAATTCGCGATTGGTCAACGGTGCCCGCGTGGCGAGGTTCAGATGCACGGCGAGCGGGTTGCCGCGGAACATGGAACGGCCGAAGAGCACCGTTTCCCAGAAGTCGTACATCTTGGGCAGGTGTACCGCCCAGTCGGTCTGCGCGATGTCGTCGAAGATCGGTCCGAGCAGGTCGTCGGCGCGGACCGCGCCGTAGAAGCTGTCGACGAGACGGACGATCTGTGCCCGATCGTGAATGTCGCTGCGTGCCGCGGTCATCGTGACCTCGAGACGGCGACCGGTTGCGGCGCCAGTGTCAACAGCGTCGAGGCCCATCGCGGCCGCGCCACCATGTCGGCAATCGAGTAGCGGTCGAGCGTGGCGAGAAACGCCCTGAAGGCCTCGGCGAGCGCGCCTTTCAGGCCGCAGGCGTGCGCGAGGGGACAGGTGTTCGTGTGCCGGTCGAAACACTCGACGATCACCATGGCCGATTCGGTCCGCCGGACGACGTCGCCGACGCGGATGTCTTCGGGCGATCGCGCCAGCGTGAATCCGCCGGTCCGGCCGCGCGTCGTCTCGATGTAGCCGAGGTGCTGCAGGCCGTTGACGACCTTGACCACGTGGTGACGGGAAATCCCGAACGCACTGGCGACGTCGCCGGTCAGGCATCGCTGGTCGGGACGGGCAGCGGCGTAAACGAGCACGCGCAGGGCGTAGTCGGTGAACGCGTTAAGTTGCATTTCAAATACAAGTTTAGCCGGCCGCGCGTCCGGCGCGCAACTCCCGCCGATGTCCTCGGGGAATTGGAGCGAAGCCGAGCGCGTCACGCGGCCGCCGCCTGGAAGTAGGCGAGCCTCAGGACGAACGCCATGGTTCCGCGCCGGAGGCAGACAGGATTCCGGAGTCCGACCTCACGCAGCAACGCAAGCAAGCGGTGTTCGGTGTGGTCACGAACATCGTCACCCGGGTGCAACCACTCAAGTGCGCTTCCGTGCGCTCCCGGCGGATGGACGAAATCGAGAAACTGAAACCGTCCGCCCGGCTTGAGCACACGCCGTACTTCCTGCAGCGTCCGCCGCTTCTCGCCCACGGCTTCGAGATGGTGAAACATGAAGCACGAGAACACGCGATCGAACGACGCGTCACGATAGGGCAGCGCGTCGGCAAAGCCGCGATCGAGATGCAGCGGCAGGCGCGCCGCTCCGGCTTTGCGTCGCGCGCGCTCGAGCGCGTTGGGATCGGGATCGAGGCCGGTCAACGCCAACGGGGCCACGCGGGCTGCATCCACCAACAGGGTGCCGGTGCCACACCCGATTTCCAGCACGCGATGGCCACGCTGCAGCTCGGCCTGCTCGATCAGCCGCCGACGAGCGCGATCCGCGCCGAGCAGCTTCAGCACCGGATCGTAAAGGGCCAGCCCCCGGTCGTGGCCCGCGGCCGGCAGATAGGTTCGTCGCCCCATCAGCGCGCCTTCAGGTTCGCGATCATCTCCGTGACCGCCTCGTCGATCGTCCGTTCCATCCGGTCCTGGGAGCCGATGATGCCGTCGAGCGTGTCGATGGCCCAGCCACGCCATACCAGTCGATCCGTCCTGGCATCCATCAGGTCGAGGACGAGCGTGCCTTCCTCGTAGACCAGCGGCGGTTCGTCACCGACCCGATATGCGCGTTCATGATCGTTTTCCGTCGGTTCGATGCGTTGCCTGACGCTGCCGTGGAAGTGAATCAGCAGGTCGGGGTTCGCGGATGCGGGAACGAGCATGAGGCCATGGCCGCGCAGATGGCGCTCCACCGAGCCTTGCAGATAGTCGACGAATATCGGGTTGTTATCGAGCCGCGGATCGCCAATCGGCAGCGTATCAGCCGGTGCCCAGGCGTAGGTGTGATACCGGGCGAAATCGACCCCATGTTCGACGTAGGCGCCGATCCGCAGCGTCGCGCAGGCGCCTGCCAGCAGCGCGCTTCCGAGCGCGAGTCCCGCTGCCAACCGTTTGAGTCTCATGACGCACCTCGTTGAGTCATCGAGCGCAAGTGCGCAAGCGATGCCGCCGATGTCCCCGCGGTTCTGTGTCACCTCGTCGTCGCTCCTGGCCGCTGTCGACGAGACACTTCGCACGCGATTGGAAGTTCGTCGCCGCTGATGGCCGTCACGACGTCACGACCGCGTCGTCGGCGGTGTGCGCGGTCACGATCCACCCGGCGTCCATCAACGTCGCAGCCACACTGGCGTGGCATTCGACGGCAGCGGTCGGACTGTCGAAGTGCTGCGTCAGCACCTGCAGGTTGCTCGATGCGAGCGTCAACTGCACATCGAATCGACCGTCGCGCTTCCTGACTTCGCACATCAGCGCGTCCATGCCGCGCTCGAGCCGCCAATGCAGCAGCGAATCTTCGATGAGGCCCGTGGTCGCAGGAACGGGACTGGTTGTCATGTCATCAGGCAGGGCAACCGTAATGCCAGAGGCTGTCGGCGATGACTTCGGGTTTCTCTTCGGAATTCGCGCGGCTGACGGCGCTGCGTGTCGATTCGCCTTGCGGAAATTTTCGTGAGACGGGAAATTCTTCGTGTCAGCGGTGGTTCGGGGTGCCGCTGAACGGTGTGGGCGAATCACTCTGGGGTTCACCAAACCAAGGCGGCAACTGTGCGTAGCGCGGCTTACTTCACGGAGAACGACAACGTCACTGTCAGGATGAACGGCGACAAGTGGCCGTTCAGCGTCAGCGGTGAATAGCGCCACTGCTTGACCGCCCGCACGGCCTCGGCGTCAACAATCGGATTGACGGATCGCAGGACGCGAACGTCCGACACCAGGCCCTGCGCGTCCACCGTCGCCTCGAGAATCACGATGCCGCTGATCCTGGCGGCGACCGCCAGCGGCGGGTATTCAGGTTCGACCCGCTTCACCAGCACTGGCGCCTTCATCGCTCCAGCGATTCGTACCGGCCGCACCGGGGCCGGCGCCGCGGGTGGCGGCGGCGGAGGCGGCGCCTCGACGAACGTACCGAGGACTCCGCCGACAACGCCACCGGGAACACCGCCTTCGACGCCGCCCGGGACGCCGACGTCGATCGCGGCGGGGCTTTCCGTCTTGATCTCGGATGGCGCCTCGAGCGGCGCTGTGGCGGCAGTGGTCGGAGCCACCGCGGGCTTGGCCTGGGCGGCGACCGCGGCGCGTGGCGCCGGCGGCGGTGGTGGTGGCGCCGGTGGTGGGGCGGCGGCGACGAACGCCATCATCGACGGCACCTCCGGAACCTGGCCGGCGAGGAACAGCAGTGGCACGGCCACGACCACGGCAAGCGCCGCGCCTTCGACGATCGACGAGATCAACAAGGGCACCGCGTTGTGATTCGGGATGTGTCTCGCTTCTCCGGTCACCAGGTCGAACATGGCGTCGCACTCCTATTCGTGTGACGTCTGGTTGTGCAAGCAGGTGGCCACGCCTCATCCGGCCTTGCACCCCGCGAATCGGCCGCCGCCGCGGGCGGTGCGCCCGGAGGCGCTTCACCGGGTGCGGAATAGTTCGCGGCGCGGGGAAGAATCACGCCCTCACACCTCCAGATCGCCTCGCTTTCCGTGCCTTCCCGACGTCTCCCGGCTGGCGATCGGATTGCACTGCATCCAGGCGTCATGGCCAGAGCCACCATCTTGATCGTCGATGACGAGGCGCTCGTCCGCTGGTCCCTCCGCGAGCGCCTGACGCAAGAGGAGTACGCCGTGGTCGAAGCCGCCACCGCAGCCGCGGCCCTCGATCAGGCGACGGCAGACGTCGATCTCGTGCTGCTCGATTACAAGCTGCCCGACGGGAACGGCCTGGACGTCCTGCGCCGGATCAAGCAGGCTTCGCCGGAGACACTGGTCATCCTGATGACGGCGTTCTCGTCGGTCGACAATGCTGTCGAGGCGATGAAACACGGCGCGTATCACTACATCAACAAGCCGTTCAATCTCGACGACGTCGCCGCCCTGGTCGAGAAGGCGCTTGAAACGGGCCGGTTGCGCCGCGAAGTGCGCACGCTGCGCACGAGCGCGAGCCGCGAATACGGCGTCGACGCGATCATCGGCGACTCGCCGGCGATGGTCCGCGTCAAGCACCTGCTGACGCGCGTCGCGAACAGCCCCGCGTCCACCGTCCTGCTGACCGGCGAGACCGGCACGGGCAAGGACCTGGTGGCCAAGGCGATCCACTACAACAGTGATCGCGCGGCCAGGCCGTTCGTCAACATCACCTGCTCGGCGCTGCCGGAACAACTGCTCGAGAGCGAGTTGTTCGGGCACGAGCGCGGCGCGTTCACCGACGCGCGCCAGCAGAAGCGCGGCCTGTTCGAAACCGCCGACGGCGGCACGGTCTTCCTCGACGAAATCGGCGAGATGACCATGGCGCTGCAGTCGAAGCTGCTGCGCTTCCTCGAGGACAAGACGTTCAAGCGCATTGGCGGCCTGAGCGACATCACGGTCGACGTTCGGGTGGTTGCCGCCACCAATCGCGATCTCGAGCACGAGGTCAAGGCCGGCCGGTTCCGCGAGGATCTGTTCTATCGCCTCCAGGTCATGCCGATCCCGCTGCCGCCGCTGCGCGATCGCAAGACCGACGTCGCGCTGCTCGTCCGCTATTACATCGACCGCTACAACCGCGAGTTCCGCAAGCACGTGCGCGGCGTCACGCCCGACGCCGCCGTGTTCCTCGAGCACTATCGCTGGCCCGGCAACGTCCGCGAACTGCGCAACGCCATCGAGCGCGTGATGCTGCTGGTGGACCGGGAATGGCTCGCGGCCGAGGATTTCTCGTCACTGACGCGCAGCGCGATCGGCAGCGGCTTCCGGCTCCCGGCCGAAGGTGTCAACCTCGAAGAGGTGGAGAAGCAGCTGCTGGTGCAGGCGCTCGATCGCACCGGCGGCAACCAGACGCACGCGGCCCAACTGCTGGGGATCAACCGCGATCAGGTGCGGTATCGAATCGAGAAGTTCGGGTTGGAGCGGCCGCATCCGACGCGTCCATCGTCGTCACTGCCGGTCGCAGCGGCAGCGCCAGCCTGACCACCGTCCCGCCGCCGGCGGGGCCGTCGAGCGTCAGCGTGCCGCCGTGCAGTTCGGCGGTGCGGCGCGCGATCGGCAGCCCCAGGCCGCCGCCCCGAGCCTTGGTGGTGAAGAACGGCTCCAGCACCTGCTCGCGGAGTTCCGCCGGGATGCCGGGACCGTAGTCGCGCACGACGATGGCCGCGGCATCGCCGGCCTGTTCCAGCGTCACTTCGATCCGGCCGCGGCCGTTCATGGCCTGCCCGGCGTTGATCAGCAGGTTCAGCACCGTGGCGCGGATCATCTCGGCGTCGCCTTGCGCGGAGACTTCGGGCCCCTCGATCGTAATCGCAACCTGCTCACCCGTGGGATCTCGGCGCACCATCGTCACGGCGTCCTGGATGAGCGCCCGCAGCGACACGTCGCCGAGCCGCAGTGGCCGCGGACGGGCGAACACCATCAGGTCGTTGATCAGTTCGCTCAACGAGTCGATGCGCGCGACGATGTCGCGCATCACCGGCAGTTCGGCATCGTCGCCGGTCCGCCGCGCCATCAGGATCTGCATGGCCCCTTTGATCCCCGCGAGCGGATTGCGCACCTCGTGGGCCACGACCGCCGCCATCTGGCCGAGGCGGGCGAGCGCCGCCTGTTGCGCCAGCTTCTCCTCGGCCGCCTTGCGAGCGGTGATGTCGGCGCGGATGGCGATGTACTGATACGGCTTGCCGCGCTGGTCGAGGAACGGCACGATGGTGGTGTCGACCCAATAGAAGTGGCCGTCCTTCGTCCGGTTGCGGATCTCCCCGTGCCAGACGTGTCCCTGGGCGATCGTGCGCCACAGGCCACGCATGAACTCCTTCGGGTGATAGCTGGAGTTGATGATGCGATGGTCGGCGCCAAGCAGTTCCGCGCGGGAGTAACCCGAGATCTCGCAGAACTTGTCGTTGACGTAGGTGATCCGGCCGCTCACGTCGGTCGTGGCCACGATGGCGGCGTGATCGAGTGCGGCTTTCAGATCTTCCAGACTCGGTGCGTTTGCCACTGATTCCTCTGACGCCTGTGAGGCGTGGCCGCTGACGTGCGGCCCTGAATCCTGAATAATAGGCCGGTGCCCGCCTCCACGATCCTGGTCGTCGACGACGAGTCCCTGTTGCGATGGTCGCTGCGCGAGCGGCTGACGACCGAGGGATATACCGTGATCGAGGCCGGCACTGCCGCCGATGCGCTGGAAAGGGCCGCTGGTGGCGTCGATCTGGTGCTCCTCGATTTCAAGCTGCCCGACGGCGATGGGCTGACGGTGCTCCGCAAGATCAAGGAGCAGGCACCCGACACGCTCGTCATCCTGATGACCGCGTATTCGACGATCGAGAGCGCGGTCGAAGCGATGAAGCTCGGGGCGTACCACTACGTCAACAAGCCGTTCAATCTCGACGAGGTCGCGCTCCTCGTCGAGAAGGCGCTGGAGACGATCGAGCTGCGCCGCGAGGTCAAGGCGCTGCGGTCGACGCAGGGCGCCGAGTATGGGTTCGACGCGATCATCGGCCAGTCACCGGCGATGCAGCGCATCAAGCAGTTGCTGGCGCGCGTGGCCGGCAGCCCGGCGTCGACGGTGCTCCTGACCGGCGAGACCGGGACCGGGAAGGACCTTGCCGCCAAGGCCATTCACTACAACAGCGACCGGCGATCACGGCAGTTCGTCAACATCACCTGCTCCGCGCTTCCCGAGCAGTTGCTCGAAAGCGAACTGTTCGGCCACGAGCGCGGCGCCTTCACCGACGCCCGGCAGCAGAAGCGCGGCCTGTTCGAGACCGCCGACGGCGGCACCATCTTCCTCGACGAAATCGGCGAGATGACGGCGGCGCTGCAGGCGAAGCTGCTTCGGTTCCTCGAGGAGAAGACCTTCAAGCGTGTCGGCGGCCTCAACGACGTCCGCGTCGACGTCCGGGTGGTCGCCGCCACCAATCGCGACCTGGAGCAGGAGGTCAAGGAGAACAAGTTCCGTGAGGACCTGTTCTATCGACTCCAGGTAATGCCGATTCAACTGCCGGCGCTGCGCGCCCGCAAGGGCGACGTGCAGGTGCTGGCCGCGTACTTCATCGACCGCTTCAATCGCGAGTTCCGGAAGCGCGTGAAGGGGCTGTCGCCGGCGGCGGCCGACCTGCTCGAGAGCTACCCGTGGCCGGGCAACGTCCGCGAGCTCCGCAACGCCATCGAGCGCGCGATGCTCCTCGTGGATCGCGACCGGCTCGAACCCGAGGATTTCACCACCCTGACACGAACGGTCACGCCGACGCAGTTCCGGCTGCCGGCCGAGGGTGTCAACCTCGAGGAGGTCGAGCGGCAACTGCTGACACAGGCGCTCGACCGCGCCGGCGGCAACCAGACGCAGGCGGCGCAACTCCTCGGCATCAACCGCGATCAGGTCCGCTACCGGATCGAGAAATTCGGCCTCGGCGCGAAGCCCTGACCAGGGACCGGCATTCGCCGGGCGTTCACGACGCGATCTGCGTCGGCATCTCGGGCAGATACGGCCGGCGCACACGCACGGCAACCGGCTGCTCGGCATGCACCGTCAGCACCGGACAGGTAGCCGTGCGGACGACGCGTTCGGCGACGCTTCCCATCAGCACGTGCGCCACGCCCGTGCGGCCGTGGGTGCCCATCACAATCAGATCGATTTTGTGATTGCGCGCGTACTCGACGATGGCACTGGCACTGATGCCGCTGACCACCTCGGTCGTCGCGTGGAAGCGGTTGCGATCGCACTCGGGCAGCCGCTGATGCAACCGCGTGGTGGCGTCCTCGATCAAAGCGGTCCGCATGTCCGGCGGCAGGGCCGCGTAGGATTCGGCGAAGGCGCCTGCGACGAAGGGATCCTCGAAGACGTGCACCAGATGTAGCGACGCCCCGAACGTCTCCGCGATGACCCTGGCGAAATCAAGGGCGGCATCCGATGTTTCGCTGAAGTCCGTCGGTACCAGCACTCTCGTGATCGTCGGTGTCATGGCACTCCTCCTGCGAGAAGCATCGGCAGTTTCCATACCAGCGCGCGATCGCCGTTGGCGCGGCTGCGCAACCGGTTCACCGCGGCCGCCACGGATCATTTCCCAGCCGCCGCGGAGAAGTCCTCAGGCGTGCGGGCCAGCCGGCCGGTAGAACGGCGGTTTGGCGCGGCGTCCGTGCGGGCACGTACTTGCAGTGCGACCGGGCATGCGACCACCACACGCGAGACGGTCCCAGAGGGGGGTGCTGCTGGCAACTGGATTTGCGTTGCTGATGGCCGCCGCAGCGGGTGCGTCCCCGCACCCGCTGCGTCCACCGCAGGCGACCGACACGTTGGCACCTGACGCGGCCCGTCTCTATGCCACGTACTGCGCCGCTTGTCACGGCGCGAACGCGAAAGGCAACGGGCCCGCGGCGATCGCGATGAAGGTCATGCCGCCGGACCTCACGCGCATTGCGGCGCGGAACGGCGGCCGGTTTCCTGCGGAACGCGTCCGGCAGATCGTGCTCGGCAGGGGGCCCGCGGCGCACGGCGACCGCAGCATGCCCGTGTGGGGCGACGTCTTCGCGCGCAAGGAAGCGGGCAGCGACCCGCGGACACTCGTCGATGCGCTCGTGCAGTATCTGGACGGCCTGCAGGAGCGTCGCTCGGAGTGACCGCGGGCCGCGCGTCATTCACGCGCCTGAAACTTTCCTCAAGGATTGAAGGCCGATCCGACGGTCGGCCTCAACTTTCGTCCAGGCACCAGCATCCGCCCGCCCGCGACCCCGCGGAATATTCCCGCGGCGCGGGGAAATCCCGCAGCACCACCGCCGCCTGACCGGCAGATCGAGTCATTTCCAAAGGAAAACTTCGCCAACGGCAGCCGGCATGTCCGTTGCCCTGTGGCGATGCATCACGCACAACGGACATGAGGACTGTTATGACACGACGCTTTACTGGCCTGATCACCCTCGCGCTCGCGCTGCTCTCCGCCCCGCAGGCGCAGGCTGCCGGCGGCACGCTGCATCTCGATTCAGCGAAGGTCACGCTGAACGGCACGTCGAACGTGCACCCGTACGAAGCGACCACCACCACTGTCACGGTGATGAAGGTGAAGGTCTCGCCGGCGATCGCCGGTGAGGTCGACGGCCTCGCGTCGGCCGGCGTCATCGAGGCGTTCGACATCGCCATTCCGGTGAAGACGCTGACGTCGCCGAAGGACGGGATCGACAAGAACATGCACAAGGCGCTGAAGGCGGACCAGTTCGCCGACATCACCTTCTGCCTCACGCGGCTCGAGCGCGGCACCGCACCGGGCGCCTTCCGCGGCATCGGCAGGCTGACCATCGCCGGCGTCGAGAAGGAGGTCGCGCTCGACCTGACCGTGCAGCGTTCCGGCGCCAGTCTCACGGTCACAGGTGCGCTCGCGCTGCTCATGACCGACTACGGCATCACGCCGCCGAAGGCGATGCTTGGCATGCTCAAGACCGATCCGAAGGTGACCATCGCCTTCGAGACCGTGCTCAGCGTGCCCGTCGCGTAGCTCGTGGAGGCCGACCTTCAGGTCGGCCCTCTGCTCCAGGACCGAGAGGACAACATCATGAAACGCACACTGCACATCCTGATGGCGGTCAGCGCATTCGCCATCGCCACGCCTGCGTTCGCGCAGGACCCGCAGCCGCCGGGGTCGTCGCCCGCCCCCGACGCGGCCGCTGGAACATCGGACAACACGCCGGCGGTCACCGTGGGCCGGCCGATCACGATCCAGTACGTGCGGCCGCAGGATCAGCGGGGCCTCAACGTCTTCGAAACGTCGAAGGACCCGGTCGCCAAGTACACGGGTTTCCGGCTGGACATCGGTGCCGGCTTCGTGTCGGAGGCACAGGACCTCAATCACCACAACACCGCAGCGCCGAACATCGTCAACGGCGTCAACACGAATCAGTTGATCGGCATCGGCCGCGGTGTCAACCAGTCGGCGGCGAACCTGTATCTGCACGCGCAACTCGCCCCCGGCATCCGCGTCCAATTGACCAGTTATCTGGCATCGCGTCATCACTCCGAGACGTGGGTCAAGGACGGCTACATCCAGATCGACGAGTCGCCGATCGACTTCGTCCCGCTGCAGGCGCTCTTCAAGGTGATGACGGTGAAGGCCGGCCACATGGAAATCAACTACGGTGACCAGCATTTCCGGCGGACCGACAATGGCAACGCGCTGTTCAACCCGTTCGTCGGCAACGACATCATGGACGCCTTCACCACCGAGGTCGGCGCCGAGGTCTACGTCAAGGCGAAGAACGTCATCGCGATGGGCGGCCTGACCGGCGGCGAACTGCACCCGTCGGTGCTGACGCCGGGGCAGAAGTCGCCGTCGTACCTGGGCAAGCTCGGATTCGATCGCCAGGTGCAGCCGGCGCTGCGCGTCCGCGTCACCGGCTCGCTCTACAAGAACAGCAATACGACGAGCGACACGCTGTATGGCGGCGACCGCGGCGGTTCCCGGTACTTCTTCGTGATGGAGAACGTCAACGCCACTGAAACGGCCAACGCATTCTCGGGCACGATCAACCCTGGATTCAGGAACGAGGTGACGGCGATGCAGCTCAATCCGTTCGTGAAGGTCCACGGCCTCGAGGTGTTTGGCGCGATCGAGCACGCCACCGGCAAGGCGACCACCGAACTGGCGCGCCGGACGTTCAACCAGTACGCGGTTGACGGTATCTACCGGTTCCTGCCGAAGGAGCAGCTCTATCTGGGTGCCCGCTACAACTGGGTGGGCGGACAGCTGGCCAACTACACCAGCGACGTCAGCGTGAACCGCGTGCAGGTGGCAGGCGGCTGGTTCGTCACGCCGAACGTCCTGGCCAAGGCCGAATACGTCAACCAGCGCTACCACGATTTCCCGGACAGCGACATCCGGAACGGCGGCCATTTCCACGGGGTCGTACTCGAAGGCGTCGTCGGCTTCTGAGGGAGCGAGTCATGCTGCGAAAAGCACCCGCAATCGTCGCTCTGGTGGTCCTGGGTGGCCTCACGGCCACCCAGGCAGCCGGGGATGAGCCGCTGATCCACGTGCGCAAGGACGAGGACGGTTATGTCGTGATGGCGCAGTTCGAGGTCGCGGCTCGGCCCGAAGTGGTGCTGCGCGTCCTCGGCGACTACGAGCAGATTCCACACCTGCTGCCGCGGGTGACACGCAGCGTCGTCACCGCTCGCGACGGCAGTCACGTCGTCGTCGAACAGACTGTCGCCGCCCGCGTGCTGATGTTCAGCAAGGAGCTGCACCTGGTGCTCGACGTTCGCGAGGACACGGACACCATCGCGTTTCACGACACCTGCCACCAGAGCTTCAAGAACTATACGGGGTGGTGGGCGGTGCGACCCTCGGCAACCGGCAGCACGGTCGTCTACGAATTGTCGGCGACGCCTGCCTTCGACGTCCCGTCGATGGTGCTCGCGCGGCTCCTCAGGCGCGACTCCACCGAGATGATCGAAGCGCTCCGCCGCGCGATGCTGCAGGGCCGGTAGCATCACGCCGGCCTGCGTCCGGATCACGCACAGGAAATTTCGCTGGCGCTGCGGGAAAACCCCCGGCCGATCGACGGCCGCATCGCGCCGCCGATCGTTCGATTCGACAAACCGATGAACTCCAGCGGCAACGGCATGGCACCACGCTTGCCCCTGTGAACGGCACACAAAAGGAGCGTCATGCCTGCGAACGCCATCGGCCGCATTGTCCTGTCCACGTTGCTCACGTCAGTCGCCGCGCTCCCCGCGCTGGCGCAGCCGGTCCAGGACACGTCGCAACCCGAGAGTTCCGCGTTGACGTGGTTCCTGCTCGCCTTCTGCGTGCTGATCGTGGCTCTGCTCGCACATACGGCGCGCCGGATGGCGACGCTGAAGTAACCACCCACGACTTGTCCGTGACGTCCTGGAATTCGCCGCGCAGGATCCGACCCAGGGGACGGACGATCTTCGTCACTTCGTCACTTCGTCACTTCGTAAATTCGTCCATTGGTCAACCCACGAATCACGTCCACGATCCGGCCATGGCGTCGGCAAGTTTGAGCGCCTGCGGAAACAGCACGTTGTTCTCGAGGTGCGCGTGTATGTGCATCGCCGATTCGAGGGTCGCGAGGCCTTCGTACAGCGCGCGCGTGCTCGGGCACGCCCAGTCCGGCAGCGTGAAGCCATCGGTCATCGCCCGCAGCCCCGCGAGCAATGTGCCGGCGCGATGGTGTTCGGACTCCGCCACTCGAATGGCCTCCGTGAGCGGCAGGGCGCACTCACCGCTGTATTCCAGGCCGCAGATGCCGCGAAACAGCAACCGCTCTTCCTTTCGCATGTGTATGGTCAGGTCGCGCGACAGCTCGCGGATGGCAGATTCGATCCGCTGGAGGAGTCGCGGCGCTTTCGCCCCGTGGATGCGTGCGACCCGTGCGGCCAGCAATTCGAGCCGTGGGAGTTCGGCGCGGAGCGGGTCGTGATACGTCGTCACGATGTGCTGCGTGAGGTCGTGAAGAGACGCGGTGGTCCACTCGACGCCATGGCGCTCGAACACGGGCACGCTCGATGGAACATCGCAGGCGATGTCGGCGATGAGTGTGTGTTCGCTGATGGTCATGATCCGTTTGAGAGCACATCACAGACCATCGCGTCACCGGCGGCGATGCCTGGGGATCGCGTCATTCTCTCGTCGTTTCCCGTGACGATTCAGGCGTGTGGCGCGCGCGCCTGGCTCCCCCCACGGAGAAGTCCCCATTCGCCGCTGGTTTTCACCACGCGGCCTCGGCAAAGATGGCCGGAATCAGCCAGGAGCGGAGCATGAGCTTTCGGAAGTTGTGGATCGCCTTTGGGCTCGTCGTGGTGTCGTCCTTTGCCGTGCTCGCATGGATGGGCGTTCGGATCTATCAGGAGGCACCGCCCATTCCGGAACGGGTCGTCACCTCGGCCGGACAGCAGTTGATCGGCCCCGGCGAGATCTCTGACGGACAGAACGTCTGGCAGTCGATGGGCGGCATGGAAGTCGGCTCCATCTGGGGGCACGGCAGCTACGTCGCGCCGGACTGGACGGCGGACTGGCTGCACCGCGAGGCGACGTTCATCCTCGACACATGGAGCGGCGGCCGCGGAGCATACGCGACGCTGGCTGCCGACCGGCAGGCGGAACTGCAAAGCCGCCTGCAGCAACTGCTGCGCACCAATACCTATCGTGACGGCACGATCACGGTTGACGCCGTTCGCGCGGAGGCGTTTGCCGCGAACCTCGTCCATTACGCCGACGTGTTCTCGAACGGGCGCGACGAATACGCGATTCCGGCCGGCACCCTGACCGATCGCGAGAAGCTTCGGAAGCTCGCGGCGTTCTTCTTCTGGACGTCGTGGGCCGCATCGACGAGCCGTCCGAACGCGGACGTCACCTACACCAGCAACTGGCCGCACGAACCGCTGGTCGGCAACCGGCCGACCGCAGACACCGTCGTCTGGACCGGCGTCAGCATCATCATGCTGCTGGCAGGGATCGGCGCGATGGCGTCGTATCACGCCTCGATCCGCGAACACGCTCCGGCGGACACGCCTGGAGACGATCCGTTGTTGCAGTCAGTGGCGACGCCCTCGCAACGCGCTACGGTGAAGTACTTCTGGGTGGTCGCCGCGCTCCTGCTCGTCCAGATCCTGCTCGGTGTCATCACCGCGCATTACGGTGTCGAAGGCACCGCCTTCTACGGCATTCCTCTCGCCGGATGGTTGCCCTACTCCCTGTCACGCACGTGGCACGTGCAGCTCGGGATCTTCTGGATTGCGACGGCGTGGCTGGCCACCGGCCTCTACATCGGCCCCGCTGTCGGCGGCCGTGAACCCGCCTGGCAACGCTTCGGCGTCAACGTGCTCTTCGGCGCCCTGCTCGTGGTCGTGGTCGGTTCGCTCGCGGGCCAGTGGCTGAGCGTCAAACAGATCCTCGGCACCGGCCTGGCCTGGTTTTATCTCGGGCACAGCGGCTACGAGTACATCGATCTGGGAAGGCTGTGGCAGATCGCCCTGCTCGCCGGCCTGTTCCTGTGGCTTGCGCTGATGGTGCGCGCGATCGGGCCGGCGCTGCGCGAGCGCACGGAACAGCGGCCGCTCCTGATTCTGTTTCTGCTGTCGATCGTCGCGATTGCCGCGTTCTACACGGCGGCGCTCGGCTACGGCCGCCGCAGCAATCTCGCGACGGTGGAGTACTGGCGCTGGTGGGTCGTCCACCTCTGGGTGGAAGGCTTCTTCGAAGTGTTCGCCACCGTCGTCATCGCCTTCCTGTTCTCCAGGCTCAAACTGGTGACGACACGAACCGCAGCGGAGGCGAGTGTGCTGTCGGCCACGATCTTCCTGTCGGGCGGGATTATCGGAACGGCTCATCACCTGTATTTCTCCGGCACGCCGACGCTCGTGCTGGCGCTTGGGTCGGTCTTCAGCGCGCTCGAAGTGGTGCCGCTGCTGTTCGTCGGCTTCGAGGCCTGGGAAAACATCCGGCTGTCGCAGGCGCGTGAATGGGTCCGCAAGTATCGGTGGCCGATCTATTTCTTCGTCTCGGTGGCGTTCTGGAATCTCGTGGGCGCCGGTCTCTTCGGCTTCATGATCAATCCGCCCATCGCGCTGTATTACATGCAGGGGTTGAACACCACGCCGGTGCACGGACACGCGGCGCTGTTCGGCGTGTACGGCATGCTCGGCATCGGCCTGATGCTGTTCTCGCTGCGCGCACTCGATCCGATCGCGGAGTGGAAGGAGGGCCTGGTGCGCGTGGGCTTCTGGGCCACCAATATCGGATTGTTCTTGATGGTCGTGCTCAGCCTGCTGCCGGTTGGCTTGATGCAGACCTGGGCGTCGGTCGAGATCGGCTACTGGTATGCCAGGAGTCCGGAGTTCCTGCAGAACGGCACGATCGAAACATTCCGGTGGTTGCGCATCATCGGCGACACGATCTTCGCGATTGGCGCGCTTGCCATCGCCGCATTCATCATCGGCCTGAAAGCCGGCTGGTCGACGCGACGGGAGCGGTTCCGGATCCAGACGCCCGCCGCGGCGACCGGCCGGTAAAGCCGCGCGCACTGTCTGCGGCTACGCGACGGCACCCTCTGCTGGACTGACGACCAGCAGTGGCACGTGCAGGCCGGCAAGTGCGCGCGACACGATGGTACCCGGCGCCGATTCGCCCGCCTCGTGCGGCCGTCGTCCCAGGACGAGAAGCGGCGACTGTCCCGGGTTCGCACGCGTCAGCCTGAGGATGGATTCGGCGATATCTCCCGACGTCACGTGTACGTGTACGGGAACGTCAATCCGCACGTTCGCCAGCCACGAGGTCAGTTCTGTTTCCGCCGAGTGGACAGCTTCTGACATCGCGCGGTTGGCATGCGCCGTCCACCGCTCGATCACGCGCGGCTCGGGGACGACGTAGACGACGGTCAGCGTGGTGTGGAGCAGTCTCGCGAGGCGCACGCCGGCGGCGGCGGCGGCCAGCGCCGGCTCGGTGAAGTCGATCGCCACGATCACCGGACCGGTGCCCGAGAGATCGCGCGTCTGCGGCCGCGGCGGCTTCCAGGTGCCGGGCACGACGATCACCGACATCGGCGCGTGGCGCAAGACCCGCTCGGTGTGCGAGCCGAACAGCCAGCGGGCGGCGTTGGACATGCCATGCGCGCCGACGACGAGCAGGTCTGCCTGTTCGCGCTCGGCGATGTTGCAGAGCACAGTTCCAGCCGAACCGCACACAACCAACGTCCCGGCCCGACAACTGTCGGCCGGCGGCGTGCCGGCAACGAATTGACGGAGTTCCTCGATCGACTCCGCACCAAGGTTGACGTCGGCGGTGCGAGCCGCCTCGGTGAGTATCGGGTCCTGGACGTGCAGCACGTCCAGCTCGCCACCGGAGTGGACCATCAGCCGCGCACCGAACGCCAGTGCCACCCGGGACGATTCCGAGAAGTCGACGCCGACGAGTGCGTGCCTGGGTGGAATCATCGCGCCCTCCTGCCATGGCGTGGGCGATTGCCGTACCAGTCCCGATCGCGCGCTGGCGGGTCGCGTCGGGTGCTGCCGCCGCCACGCCCCGAAGTTTTCCGCAGTGCCGCGAACTCTCGGGAGACATAAGATCGCCACTGCATGCGCGATCCGGTCGAGCGCGAGTTCCTGCTGACGTTCTGGAAAGTCCACATCCTGCACCATGCCGCGAGGCACGGCGTGTACGGTCATTGGATGCTGGAGGAACTGCACCGGCACGGGTATCGGCTCAGTCCGGGCACGCTCTATCCCATCCTCGTACGGATGGAGAAGCGCGGCTGGCTGAAGTCATCGGAGCCAGAACGATCGAAAGCCGCCCGGGTGTACTACCTGACACCACTCGGTCACGAGGTGCTGCAGCATGTGCGCGGCGCTCTCGGTGAACTGTCCGGCAAGGCGGGCTCCTATCGAGCCGCCACCGCGAAACCCCCGTCGCGGAAATCCACGAAGACTTCCCGCCCGCCCGGACGCGCTGCAGGCTCGAGCCGTCGCGAGCGCTGAGACTGCGTCGCTGTATTTGACGTGCGGCGGACCGCTGCCTATATTACGGATTCCGTATACGTAAAACGGTAATGAGGTTCATGTCGTCACGGCCCTGCGTCATCAGATCACCATTGCCCGCCGCGGTCCTGTTCCTGGTCATCGTCGCGACCGCTGCACACGCCCAGACGCCCCCGCCGGCCGCGCCGTCGTCGCCGCTGACCCTCGACCAGGCGTTGCAATACGCCGTCGACCACTATCCGACGGTCACCGCAGCGATGGCGCGGATGAACGCGGCTACTGCGGAGATCGACGTGGCGCGCGCCGCGTACCTTCCGCGACTCGACTCGGTGTGGCAGTCCAATCGCGCCACGGCCAACAACGTCTTCGGACAGCTCCTGCCGCAAGCGGTGCTGCCGTCGCTGTCAGGACCGGTGTTGCCGTCCTCGACCTCGCAAAGCGTCTGGAGCAGTGCCGCCGGCGCGTTGTTCTCGTGGGAGCCGTTTGATTTCGGCCTTCGTCATGCCGCGATCGATACGGCGGAGGCCGGGCTGACCCGCGCGCGTGCTGCCGATGTCCTGACGAGACTCGACGTGCAGGTGGGGGTCGCGGATGCGTACCTCACGCTGGTCGCTGCGCAGCGAGCGGTCGCTGCCGCGCAAGCCGATCTCGATCGGCGTGACGTGCTTGGTCGCGCTGTGCACGCCCTTGTCGACAATCAACTGCGTCCCGGAGCCGAGGCCTCGCGCGCCGATGCCGAACAGGCGGCCGCCCGCGTTCGCCTGGCTCAGGCGCAGCAGCGCGCGACGATCGCGGAAACGACACTCGCGCGCGTGCTCGGCATCACGTCAGGCTCCGTTATCGTTGCCGGTGATCGGCTCATTGCCCAACTTCCCGCATCTGATGTGCCTGGCGGTGAGACGGCGATGCATCCGTTGCTGCTTGTCCGTGAAGCCAGCGTCGCGCAATCGAAAGCCGCGGAGGCCGTACTGGCACGGACGGACTATCCGCACGTGTACGTGCAGTCGAGTGTCATGGCCCGGGGCAGCGGCGCGAACGCGAACGGTACCTTCGACGGTGGCGCCGACGGTCTGGGTCTCGATCGCGCGAACTGGGCGGCGGGTGTCCAGATTCTCTTTCCGAACGTCTTCGACTTTGCGAGTCTGCGCGCGCGTAAGGCCGCCGCCGCGGCAGCCACCCGTGCCGAAATGGCCTCGTTCGATGAGGCCACCCTCGCCGTGATCAGTCAGCGCCGGACGGCGGCGGCGCTGCTGCAGTCCGCGCGGGCGATTGCGGTGAGCACGCCGATCGAGCTTGCCGCCGCGCAGCAGGGCGAGACGCAGGCTCGGGCACGCTACGACGCCGGACTCGCCAGCATCATCGAAGTCGCGGATGCGCAGAGCCTGCTGGCGGCAGCGGAAGTCCAGGATCAGCTCGCCCGCGTCGATGTCTGGCGCGCGTTGCTGGCGGTTGCGGCGGCGCAGGGCGATCTCACGCCGTTCGCGAACCTCGTGCGGCAACCATAAGGAGTCGGCGCAATGTGGCTCATACGCGCGGCGCTTCGGCGTCCGATCACGGTGTTGGTTGCGGTGATCGCCGTCGCGCTGACGGCGGTCTTCGCGGTGAGCCGCATGCGCATCGACATCTTCCCCGACCTCGATCTGCCGGTCATCTACGTGGCGCAGCCGTACGGCGGCATGAGCCCGGCGCAGATGGAAGGGTACATCACCTATTACTACGAGTACCACTTCCTCTACATCAACGGGATCGAGAGCGTCGAATCGAAGTCGATTCAGAACAACGCGTTGCTCAAGCTCACGTTCCATCCCGGCACGGACATGGCCGAGGCGATGGCCCAGACCATCGGCTACGTGAACCGTGCGCGCGCGTTCATGCCGCCGGGAACCGTCGGCCCGTTCGTGATGCGCTTCGACGCCGGCACGGTGCCGGTCGGCTACCTCGTATTTTCGAGCGAGAGCCGCAGCCTCGGCGAAATCCAGGATCTCGCCCTCAATCGGGTGCGGCCGCAATTCGCGACGCTGCCCGGCCTGACCTCGCCGCCGCCGTTCGGCGGCAGCCAGCGTACCGTCGTGATTCGCGTCGATCCGTCGCGGCTGCGCGCCTACGGCATGTCGCCGGACGAAGTGGTTCGCGCGGTCACCGCCGGGAACGTGATCATGCCCTCTGGCAGCGTCAACGTGGCTGGCGAAACGCGAATCACGCCGGTGAACTCCGTCGTCTCGAGCATCAACGATCTGCTTGAACTGCCGATTCGAACGGGGTCAGGTCCAACGGTGTTCGTGCGCGATGTCGGGTCGGTCAGCGACAGCACCGATATTCCCACCGCGTACGCCCTCGTGAATGGCCGCCGCGCGGTCTACATCCCCGTCACCAAACGTCCTGACGCCTCGACCATCGCCGTCGTCAAGGAGGTGAAGGCGAATCTGCCGCGGTTTCAATCGCTTGTCCCCGACGACATCGCGGTGTCGTACCAGCTCGATCAGTCGGGAACGGTGGCCGGATCGCTCAACGCCGTGTCGCGCGAGGCGATTCTCGGCGCGTTGCTGACCGGCCTGATGGTGCTGTTGTTCCTGCGCGACTGGCGCAGTTCGGCGATCGTGGTGACGACGATCCCGTTCGCCCTGCTCGCGGCGGTGGTCGCCCTGTGGGCGGCGGGGCAGACGATCAACATCATGACCCTCGGCGGCCTCGCGCTCGCCGTCGGCATCCTGGTGGACGAGGCGACGGTGGCCATCGAAAACATTCACTCGCACGTGGCCCGTGGTGCGCCGATCGCGGAAGCTGTGCTCGACGCCAGCGGCGAAGTCATCGTGCCTCGATTCCTCGCGATGATGTCCGTGATCGCCGTGTTCGTGCCGTCGTTCTTCATGACCGGCGTGTCGCGATCGCTGTTCGTGCCGCTGTCGCTTGCCGTGGGCTTCGCGATGATCGCCTCGTTTCTCTTGTCAGGGTCGCTCGTCCCGATTCTGTCGGTCTGGTGGCTGGGACGCCGTCGCGAACGCCCCTCGGCGCACCATGCCGATTGGGTTGAGCGATCGCGTGAGCGACTCGCGCGCGAACTCCGCCGGCTGGCGCCCGTGCGCGCGCTGCTGGTGACCGCGTATGCGCTGGTCACGGTGGCGGTCGTTGTCGCAGTCGGCACGACCCTTGGCCGGGAGATTTTTCCGACGTCGGGCGGTCACGCGTTCCAACTGCGCTTCCGGGCGCCGGCGGGGACGATGTTTGAAAACACCGAACGGCTCGCGACCGACGTGCTCGACGAAATTCACAAGGCGGCTGGCGCGGGGAACGTCGATGTCACGCTCGGGTATGTCGGCGTGCAGCCCTCGTCGTACCCGATCAACACGATCTTTCTCTGGACCGGTGGGTCGCACGAAGGCGTGCTGCAGGTGGCGCTCACCACGACCGCGCCGCTGCGGCTGGCCGACTTTGAGGAGGACTTGCGAAAGCGGTTTGCGAAGCGCTTTCCGGATGCCCAGTTCTCTTTCGAACCCGGCGACATCGTCAGCCGGATCATGAACTTCGGCGCGCCGACACCGGTCGAGGTGGCGGTGGCCGGCCCCGATTTCGCGGCCACCCGCGCCTACGCCGCCAAGGTGGAGACGCAGCTCGCGTCGATTCCGGCGCTGCGCGACCTTCAGGTGGAGCAGGCGCTCGAGTATCCCGCGATCCAGGTGAACATCGATCGCGAGCTCGCCGGGCAGATGGGCGTGACCGTCGATCAGGTCGGCCGATCCTTTGCGGCGGCGACGTCGTCGAGCCGTTTCGTGGCACCGAACTACTGGGCCGACCCGCGCACCGGGATCGCGTTCCAGGTGCAGGTGGAGGTGCCGCAGCCGCTGATGACCAGCCTCGACGACCTGCGGGTCATGCCGGTGTCGCAGAGCGACTCGCTGCATCCGTTGCTGGCCGACGTCGCCCGCGTCGAGAACGGCACCATCGTCGGTGAGTACGACCGCATCAACGGCCAGCGGATGGTGACGCTGTCGGCGAACGTCAGCGGCGACGATCTCGGCCGGGCCGCCGGCCGGATCGATCAGGCGATCGCGGCGGCGGGCACACCTCCTCGAGGCGCGAGCGTCACCGTGCGGGGCCAGATCGCGTCGATGCGCGACACGCTGACGAACATCAGCGTCGGACTCCTCGTGGCCGTGCTGGTGATCTTCCTGCTGCTGGCGGCGAATTTTCAGTCGCTGCGCCTGGCGTTCGTCATCATCGCGACGGTGCCCGCGGTCCTCATGGGGGTCGTGCTGATGCTCGCGGTCACCGGGACGACGCTGAACGTGCAGTCGTTCATGGGGGCGATCATGGCGATTGGCGTGGCGGTCGCGAATGCGATTCTGCTCGTGACCTTTGCCGAGCAGATGCGGCCATCAGCCGCGAGCGCGTTGGAGGCGGCTATCGAGGCCGCCCGTGCCCGCATGCGTCCAGTGCTGATGACCAGCGCCGCGATGATTGCCGGCATGATGCCGATGGCGTTCGCGCTCGGTGAAGGTGCCGAGGCGACCGCTCCACTCGGCCGCGCGGTCATTGGCGGCCTGGCGGCGGCCACGTTCACGACCTTGCTGGTCCTGCCATCGCTGTATTCGCTGGTGCAGCAGTCCGCCGCTTCCAGATCGCCGTCACTCGATCCGGACGACGCACAGAGCCGCTATGCGCGGAGGGGAACGGTATGAGCGAGTCGTCTCGGGGCCAGGCGACGAGGTGTCTGGCCCGGATGGTCATGGTCGCAGGCGCCGTTTGCGCCGGCTGCAGTGGACAACCTCGAAACGTTCCAGCAGCAGCGCCAGCGTCGAGCGGTCCCCCAACCATCAGCGTCGTCCGCGTGGTCGAGCAACCCCTCGACGTGGTCCTGGACATGCCCGGGAACCTCGAGGCCTATGAAGACGTCGCCTTGTATTCGAAGGTGACGGGCTACGTGAAGAGCATTCGCGTGGACCGCGGATCGCGAGTGCGGGCGGGAGATGTGCTGGCGCAACTGGAAGCGCCTGAGTTGCTGGCGCAGCGCGCGGAAGCCGAATCGAAACTGCAGGCGGCGGAGGCGCAACAAGGCACGGCTCAGGCGAAGGCAGATGCGGACGCGAGCACGTTCGACAAGCTCAAGGCCGCATCGGCAACTCCCGGTGTCATCGCCGGAAATGACCTCGTGCTGGCGCAGAAAACCGTTGAAGGCGATCGAAGCCAGATTGCTGCGGCGCAGAAGAACGTCGAAGCTGCACGGCAAGCCCTGAATTCGATTCAGCAGATGGAGGACTACCTGCGCGTGACCGCTCCGTTCGACGGCGTGGTGACCGAGCGGAACGTGCATCCCGGGGCGCTCGTGGGACCGAATAGCGGGGCAGGAGGCGCGCCGATGCTGCGCGTCGTGAACGAACGTCGCCTGCGCCTGGTCGTGCCGGTGCCGGAAGCGTACCTGGGTGGAATGAAGGAAGGCGTCGAGGTCCCATTTACGGTGCAGACCTATCCAGCCGACCACTTCACTGGCCGGATCGCCCGTATTTCGCACGCGGTGGACGAGAAGACGCGGACCATGGCCGTCGAGATGGATGTGCAGAACGCCGATGGCCGACTCGCCCCGGGAACGTTCTGCCAGGTGCGGTGGCCGGTGCGTCGACAGGGGCCGTCGCTGTTCGTCCCCAGTGCCAGCGTGGCCAGTACCACGGGACGCACGTTCGTCATTCGCGTTCGCGACGGCATGACCGACTGGGTCGACGTGAAGACCGGCATGTCGAGCGGACCGCTGGTCGAGGTCTTCGGCGACCTGCGCCCTGGCGACGAGATCGCGGCTCGCGGGACCGACGAAGTCCGCGCCGGCGTGCCGGTGCATACGAAGCCGGCCGCCACGTCTTAGCGCGCAGCGCCTGCAGTGAGGTTGTCGTCCACCGGCCCCCAGCCGCCCTCACCTCGCCGGGATCCGCAGCCGTTCGCCGATCCGAATGCTGGTACGCCGGCCCATTCGATTGAGGCTCCGGATCGCGCTGGCGGTCGTTCCATAGCGTTCGGCGAGTTCGGAGAGCGTGTCGCCCCGCCGGACGGTATGGACCGAAGGCTGTCGAGCGGCCTTCGGCTGCGGCACTGAGACGAGGGATGCCGCCTCCACCGCCGGCTTCTCCGGGCGGCGCTCCGCGCTCTGGACGTCGTCATCAGCGCCCGGAATGGTGAGCATCGTGTTCGCCGGCAGCAGTTGCAGCCGCCACAACTCGTTCGCTTCGCGCAGCCGATCCACGTCCACGTCGAATGCGAACGCCAGGTTGATGTAGTTGTCGCCAATGCGCGTGCGGTAGGCGATGCGTCCGTCGGCACCGGTCTCGAACATGTCGTCCAGCCGTCCGGTTGGATACGCGATCAGCCGGCTGGCGCTGCGCAGCCGCGCCTCGTTGATGAACGGGTTGAACAGGCGCAGGTCGATGGCATCCACGTGCAACCGCTTCGACAGGTCTTCCCAGGTGTCGCCCTTGTTCGTCTGCACGACCGCGAGCGTGGCCGCATACCTGCGCACTTCCGGTTCGTGCTGCTTCAACACGGATCGGTAGTAGCCCACACCGAGCACGTACTGCAGCGACTCGAGTGGCATCGGCTGTTCGCGGGCGACGCGGCCGGGGCCGCCGTTGTACGCGGCGACGGCGTAGTCCTCACGCCCGAACTGCGCGATGAGCTGTGAGAGGTACTTGATGCCCGCTTCGATATTCGTGGGGACGCCCATGAGGCGGAACGTTGATGGGATCACCTGAAAGTAGCCGCGGGCTCCGGCGCCGGAGGTGAGGTTCTCGTTGCCGCCGGATTCGAACATGCAGACCGCGCGCGCCAGTTGAGGGTCAACGCCATACACCTGCGCATACCGTGTGATGTCGCGGTCGATCCTCATGATCTTGCGATACATGCCCAGAAATGCCGGCGAGAAGGCATCAGCGGGGAGTACGCCGTCGTCATCGACGGCGTTGACCACGGCGGTCGTCTGTGCCACGAGGGGACGACCGGCGCCGCCGACGATGAAGACGGCCAGCATGACTACACGTACGGAGGAATGGGTCATGTCGAGTGCCCTTCGATTCCTGCGCGGCCGCGTGCGTGAACGCACCGCCGCAAAGACAAAGTGTGTTGTGGAACGCGGTCGGCGGGACTTACGCGACCGATGGGAACAGGTGAGGGTGGTTCAAAAAACGCCGCGGCCGGGATTGCGGAAGGCGCGAGGGACCCACTTCATCGAACGCCACCTTAACGCCGCCTGCAGAGGTCTGTCAATGGAAGATCACGGCGCCGGAGCGGGCCCCGTGATCGGCTGGTGGTGCGGGCCGCGCACAGGCAGCCCGCACTCGAATCACCCGAGGGTCGTTACGCGCGTCGGGGCCCGCGATCGTCGGTCGACTGGTCAACCTCGATGACGACCGCGTAGCCGGCGATGACCAGATACCTCGCCATCCGTTCATCGACGTCATAGACCTCGCCGGCGTGCAGCAGGTGCACGTCGAACCCGTCCATCAACGGTGCGGGTAAGGGCCGTTCGATGCGGATGCGCATCGATGCCTGGCGCTCGTGCCGCCTATCCACGATTCCGTTTCGAATGCCGGTTCGCGGCAATCACCAGCGCGACGCAGATGGTCAACAAGGCAAGCACAAAGATTTCGTCTGGCTGCAAAACACACCTCTCCCCTCACGAGTTGCTGAATAGACAAACCGTTGTCAGCGGGAGAGGGGAGGGGCGCGCCCGTGAACCGCGTGCGGCTCGAACGATTCGGGAGAGAACGGCGCGTCTATCGGTTGAACGCGACCGGGCGTCCGGAACATCGCGACAGTTGCGGACGATGCCGGGTCATTGTTCGAGTCGGCGCGTTCGAACATGGGCGTCGAGACGAACCGGCGCGGCCTGGACTCGGTTGCGACCTGGCCGTTGCGTGGCGACGACAGCGGATCGACGATCCCGCTCTGATGAGGCGATGCGATGATCCGAACGCCGGTTCTCGCCGGTGCCAGCTGGGCGATCGTCGTCAGGGCGATCAGAATCGACGCGACGACGCGCGGGACGCGGCGCATCACGGGAGTATAGGAGATCCGGACCGAACATTCTGAATTGACAGGAGTCAAATCGACCGGGGACACTCATCCCCCTGCGTCGCGGCAATGCTCATGGTGTAAGGTGCGCAGGCGTCCATTCGCTCAGGGAGGGTAGACTCCGCCCGCGTGGCCAGCCAGCATCTCGATCTCAACCTGCTGCCGATTGTCGTTGCGCTGTACGACGAGTTGAGCGTCAGTCGTGCGGCGCAGCGGCTTGGCATGAGTCAGCCGGGCGTCAGTCGCGCGCTGCGACGGCTCCGTGAAGTGTTCGACGATCCACTGTTCGTCCGGCGTCCAAACGGCATCGCGCCGACGCCGCGCGCCCACGCGCTCGTCCGAGCCGCGCGACCGCACATCCAGCACCTCCAGGACGATCTCATCAAGGACGAGACCTTCGATCCGGCCAGCAGCACGCGTCCCATCACCCTTGCGATTTCCGATGTCGCCGAACTGGCGTTCTTCCCATGGGTGATCGCGCACTTCCGTTCATTGGCGCCGAAGTGCGCCGTGCGGACCGCGTCGCTGTCCGGCACGAGTCTGGCGAATGAGCTCGAGAGCGGCGGGGTCGACGTTGCCGCGGGCTATTTTCCGGCGCTGTCACTCAGAAGTTTTCGAGCGCGAAAGGTGTCGAAACACGGCTTCGCCTGCCTGCTGCGCGCGGGACATCCGCTGTGGAAGCCCCGTCTTCCGGTCTCGGCCTACCTGGCAGCGGAGCACGTCGTGATCCGCGCGGAAGGCCGCAGCCAGGAGGTGCTCGAACGCTTCATCGAGCGGCGGCGGCTGCGTCGCAAGGCGGCGGTCTACACGTCACACGTCCTCAGCGTTCCGTTCATCGTCATGGAATCCGATCTCATGGCGACGTTACCGTATGCGGTCGTCACCCGATTCGCGGCATTGACGCCGCAGGTCGCCGCCGCGTTGCCGCCGTTCGATATCTCGTACGACCTGAAAATCCATTGGCATCGGCGCTTCGACAACGACCCCCGCAACATGTGGCTTCGCGAGCAGCTGGCCACGATGCTCAAGGCGCATCCCTGGCTGCCGCCGCCGCCGGGGCCGGCGCCATTCATCGAACCGTAAGTGAGCCAGCAGGGAGTGCAGAGGCGGATCATGAATCGATGGAGTCACGTGTGCGGAATCGGCGCCGTGGTGATTGCGTTGACGATGGCTGTCGGTCATGCGCAGGCGCCGCAAGGCGGACGCGCCGGCGTACCGCCGGGACCGGGGCGCGGCCGCGCCGGTGGTCCGGCCCTTCCGCCGCTGATGCAGACGGCGCCGAAGCCGGCGATCGCGAACGCGACGCCGGTTCGTTCGTGCGAGAGCCTGGCGGGCGTGGTCCTGCCCAACACGACCATCGAATCGGCCGCGGTTGATCCGGCTGATTCAGGCGTCTGCCGTATCACCGCCGTCACCACTCATCCGCCAGCTGGCGACAAAGTGCGTATCTGGGTCGCGATCCCGACGACGAATTGGAATGGTCGCTTCCTCGGTACGGGTGGCGGCGGCTTCTCGGGTGGCAGCGCCGCCGGCGTGAGCCAACCGGTCGCCCAGGGGTTTGCCGCCGGGGCGACCGACACCGGCCACCCGGACGCGACCGGACACTTTGCGCTCGACGCCGCCGGTCACCTGGACTGGCAGGCAATCCGCGACAACGGCCATGTCGGCATCCACGAGATGACCGTGACCGGCAAGGCGCTCACCCAGGCGCTGTACGGCACCGCGCCCCGATATGCGTACTTCAACGGCTGCTCGACCGGCGGCCGCCAGGCGCTGATGGAGGCGCAGCGTTACCCCCAGGACTACAACGGCATCGTCGCCGCCGCACCGGCCATCAACTGGCCGAAGTTGATGATGCAGTCGATCTGGGGCTCGATGCTCATGAACACGTCGGGTGATCCGGTCGCGCCCTGCAAGCTGGCCGCGGCTACCGCCGCGGCGGTCGCGACGTGTGACGGCATCGACGGCGTCAAGGACGGCGTCATCGAGGACCCGAAGCGCTGCACGTACGATCCGAAGGTACTGGTCGGCACGTCCGCTGGCGAGTGCGGTGCGTTCACGCAGGCCGACGCCGATATCATCCGCAAGCTGTGGCAGGGTCCGACGAAGGAAGACGGCAGCTTCGAGTGGTATGGGCAGTCGCGCGGCGCCGATTTGAATGCGCTGGCGACGAGCCGCGGCACCCCGTTGACGCCACAGGGATTTCCATTCACGGTGGATTGGCTGCGCTACTTCATCACCGAGAATCCACAGTTCGATTGGACGACGCTGACGCCCGCCGCCTATCAACGATATTGGGAGCAATCGCTCGAGCAGTACGGCCTGGTGCTCGGCACTGACAACCCGAATCTGAGCGAGTTCAGGGATCGCGGCGGCAAGGCGATCGTGTGGCATGGATGGGCGGATCAGTTGATCACGGCGGAGGGCACCATCGACTATTACACTCGCGTTCAGGAGCAGATGGGCGGCGCGAAAAGGACGTCCGAGTTCATTCGGCTGTTCCTGGCGCCGGGCGTCGGTCACTGCGGCGGCGGTACCGGTCCCGCGCCGACGGAGACACTGGACGCGCTGCTTGCGTGGGTGGAAGACGGCAAGGCCCCCGAGACGCTTCCAGCGGTCCGCCGCGATCAGACAGGCGCCGTCACGCGCCGCCGACCGCTGTGCCAGTACCCGCTGGTCGCCAAGTACAAGGGCCGCGGCAGCACCGACGAGGCGGCGAGTTTCGTCTGCAGCGCCGGGTTCTGAATGGTCCTGCGTCTCGTACCCAGGTCGGCACGTCAAGTGCCAATGCCATGTGCGATGTCGTTCGAGTTGGCCGGATTGCCGGCATAGGAGGTCTCGATGCTCGTGCTCATGACGCTCATGGGGTTGCTGCAGCCGCAACCGGCCTGCGAGGCACTGAAGTCGCTTGCGCTTGCGCACGTCGAGATCACGGCGGCGGAAGTCGTCGGCGCCGGACCCGCCCCGGCTCGCGGACGCGGCGGCGCCCCGGAGACGATCCCGGCGCATTGTCGAATCGCGGCGACCCTGACGCCCTCCACCGATTCGCACATCGAGATGGAGTTGTGGTTGCCGACCGACAACTGGAACGGCAAGTTCCTCGCGGTTGGCAACGGCGGCTGGGCGGGCAACATTCAGACCGACGCCATGGCCATCGGACTGCGGCGTGGTTACGCCACGGCATCGAACGACACCGGTCACAAGGGCGGCAGCGCGTCGTTCGCGCTTGGCCATCCTGAGAAGTTGGTGGATTTTGGTTATCGCGCGATGCACGAGATGGCGGTGCAATCGAAGGCGATCGTGCAGGCGTACTACCGTCGCGCCCCGCGCCTGTCCTATTACCAGGGCTGCTCGACCGGCGGCCGGCAGGGAATGATGGAAGCGCAGCGGTACCCCGACGACTTCGACGCGATCATCGCGGGTGCACCGGTCTACAACGTCGTGCACCTGAACGTTTCGCAGGTGTCGCTGCAGGTGGCGATGCTGAAGGATCCGGCGCAACTGGTGTCGCCGGAGAAGAAGGCACTGCTTGCCAAGGCGGTCATCGCTGCCTGCGATCCTCGCGACGGTGTGACCGACGGCATCGTCAGCGAACCGCGAGCCTGCACCTTCGATCCGGTGGTACTGGCGTGCAAGGCTGGAGACGCCCCCGACTGTCTGACGCCGGCACAAGTCGCGAATGCCCAAAGCATCTACGCGCCCGTCAAGACGAACGGGACCGAGGTCTATCCAGGACGGTCACCGGGCTTTGAGGCCGGCTGGCGTATCCCGGTCCCTGGCGCGCCGCTGAACCCGCTGTTCACCGACATGGTGCGATACGTCGGGCGGCAGGATGCCGGCTGGGATCCGATGACGTTCGACCTCGATCGGGATCTGCCGCTGGCGTTGAAGCAGGCCGGCTTCATCGAAGCCAGCAACCCTGATCTCCGCAAATTCAAGGCGCGCGGCGGAAAGCTCCTGCTGTATCACGGGTGGGCGGATCCCGGACCGGCTCCGGAGAACACGATCAACTACTACGAGGCAGTCGGCAGGACGCTTCGCGGGAGTCAGGACGACTGGATGCGTTTATTCCTGTTGCCGGGCGTCGGCCACTGTGGTGGCGGCGTGGGTCCCGATCAGGCGGATTTCCTTGGTGCGCTCGAGCGCTGGCGCGAAGCAGGCACGGCCCCGCGCGAGATCATCGCGACCAGGCCGGCCGGTCGGGGCGGGCAGACGCCGTTGTCGCGTCCGCTCTGTCCCTATCCGCAGGTGGCGCGCTATGGCGGTTCGGGAAGTACGGACGAGGCGAAGAACTTCCGCTGCGTGGCGCCCTGAGTGGCCG
>DATJEU010000007.1:0-2395 GCA_035496255.1 Vicinamibacterales bacterium | reverse complement strand
GAGGGTAATGCCGCGTAGACGTCGGTTACGCGGGGAACCGTGGCGTCCTCGCCGGCCGTCAGGGCGCGGCGCTCGGCGTTGGAGACGACGTTCTCCATCGCCGAAATCGGCAGCCGCTGGCTGACGCCGGACCGCTTGTCGATGCGCCGGTCCTGACGCGCCTGGAACGCGATCTCTTCGACCACTTCGGCCACGAAAGTCGGCACTTCGAGGCGTGGGGCGGCGCCGTTACGCGTGAGCCAGGCCTCCTGAGCCGTGATCGCCATCGCCTCCGTGCGTCCCGCCGGATAGTGCGTCCGGACCTCGGAACCGATCCGGTCCTTGAGCGGCGTGATGATTTTGCCGCGGGCGGTGTAATCCTCGGGATTCGCGGTGAACGCCATCAGGACGTCGAGCGGCAGCCGGACGGGATAGCCCTTAATCTGCACGTCGCCTTCCTGAAGGATGTTGAAGAGGCCGACCTGAATCTTTCCGGCCAGGTCAGGCAGCTCGTTGATGGCAAAGATCCCGCGGTTCGCGCGCGGCAGCAGCCCGTAGTGCATCGTGAGCTCGTTCGAGAGCTGCAAACCGGCGCGCGCCGCCTTGATCGGGTCGATGTCGCCGACCATGTCGGCGATGGTCACGTCCGGCGTCGCCAGCTTCTCGACGTAGCGCGCTTCGCGACCGAGCCATGAAATCGGCGTGGTGTCTCCCAGTTCGGCGATACGTGCCCGGCACGCCGAGCAGATGGGCGCGAGCGGATCATCGTTGATCTCGCATCCGGTCATCACCGGAATGAACTCGTCGAGCAGCGTCACGAGCGCCCGCAGCAACCGTGTCTTCGCCTGGCCGCGGAGGCCGAGCAGGATGAAATTGTGCTGCGACAGCAGCGCGTTGACGACCTGCGGAATCACCGTGTCGTCGTAGCCGACGATGCCGGGGAAGAGCGGCTCGTTGCGGCGGAGTTTTTCGATGAGGTTCTCGCGGACCTCTGCGTGGACGCTTCGATGCGGGACGCGGCCTGCGTCCACCGCGCGTCGGAGGTCGCCGAGAGTGGAGATCGCCGGAGGGTTCGACATGGCATGATCCTATCCGCCTTCGCCCGCCGGATCTACGAAGCGAGCTCCGGTGAGACTGGCCGTAACCGCTGTGCGGCGGAGACGTGCCGATGGTCAATGCACAATCCTCAACGCCCGATGGATGTCACGAAACCGTTTTTCCGCGCGAAGCGCCCGCAGGTATTCGCGCATCGCGGTGGCTGCGCGCTGGGGCCCGAGAACACCATCGCGGCGTTCGATCTCGGAATGGCGGCCGGTGCGGACGGGCTCGAACTCGACGTTCACCTGTCCGGTGACGGCGTCGTCGTCGTTCACCATGATGAGACGCTCGATCGGACGACGGACGGTGCCGGACCCGTGGCCCGGCGAACGGCCGCTGAACTCGCGGCGGTCGATGCCGGTTACCGATTCTCCCGCAATGGCCGGTTCGATTTCCGCGGCCAGAACGTCGGCGTCCCAACCCTGCGTGAGGTGCTCCGGCGTTATCCGGATATTCCCATCATCATCGAAATGAAGGTCGACTCGGCTGAAATGGGGCAAGCCGTGGCCGCCGAGGTTCGGCGCGCCGACGCGGCCGACCGCGTGTGCGCCGCGGGGTTTGGACCACGGGCCGTCCGCGCAGCCCGTGTCGCTCTCCCGGAAATGTCATCGAGTGCCTGCGCGCCCGAGGTCCGGCTGGCGCTGTACCGGTCGTGGATCAATTGGCCCGTGCGGCGGGTCGATTATGAGGGCTATCAGGTCCCTGAGGTGAGCGGGGGGCATCGCATCGTGTCCCGACGGTTCGTGAAGCACGCACACGCCGCCGGCCTCCGCGTGCAGGTCTGGACGGTGGACGAACGGGCGGACATGAACCGGTTGTTGAGCTGGCATGTCGATGCACTGATCAGCAACCGCCCGGATGTCGCCGTTGCGGTCCGGGATGCCTACGGCCGTGGCTGAGGCAGGTTATGATTGAGTCGTCGTTCTGCCATAGCCCAGAAGGAGTGCGCAATGCGCCGTTTGCTCACGTTCATCCTGACGTTCGCCCTTGCCGGAACTGCATTGTTGGCCGCCGAAAAGGCCAAGACGCCCCAGGACATGGACGCGGCGATGAAAAAGGTCGGCAAGACGCAGCAGGACCTGAACAAGGCGATCAACGCGATGGCCTATGCCGACGCCAAGAAGCAGGTCGAAATCATGAAGACCACGCTGACCGACGCCGAGAACTTCTGGGTCGTGAACAAGAAGGCGGACGCGCAGCAGTTCAGCAAGGACGTGATCGCGAAACTCGACGTGCTCGACAAGGCGCTGGCGGAGAAGGCACCGGACCAGGCCAAGGCGACCGCCGCGTACAAAGAAGCCACGGCTGCGTGCAACAG
>DATJEU010000006.1:0-85397 GCA_035496255.1 Vicinamibacterales bacterium | reverse complement strand
ACAACATTGTGGATCCTTGTTGTGATCGCGGCGGTGATCATCATCGGGCTCGTCTGGATCGCGCTGAGCCGGCGCCGCAGCCAGCAGTTGCGTCAGCGGTTCGGACCCGAATACGACCAGACCCTGCGCAACGAGGGCAACGTCCGCAAGGCCGAAGCGGTGCTCGATGCGCGCGCCCGGCGCGTGGAGAAGCTGCACATCCGTCCACTTGCGCCCGCCGACGCGACCCGATTCGACATGGCCTGGCGAGCGGTGCAGTCGCGCTTCGTCGACGACCCGAAGGGCGCGGTCACCGAAGCCGATCGTCTCGTCGGCGAAGTGATGGCAGCTCGTGGTTACCCGCTCGGGGACTTCGAGCAGCAGGTGGCCGACATCTCAGTCGATCACGCCGATGTGGTGATGAACTACCGCGCTGCGCGGGAGATTGCCGTGCAGCACGCACGCGGGGAAGCGACGACCGAGGACCTGCGCCAGGCAATGGTGCACTATCGCGCGCTGTTCAAGGATCTGCTCGACACCGGCACGCCTGCCGTACCGGAGCATGATCACGCGACCCCAGGGAGGAGGCATTGATGAACGAAGAACGACGCCAGGTCAGCGCTACCGATCGCGAACGCGCAGCGGCGGCTGACGACCGCGCGCGCGTCCCTGCGGCCGAGGCGACTCCGGAATCGCACACGCGTGAGGCGCCGCCGGGCCGGACAGGATCGGCAGACACGCCCAACACACGAGTCATGCTGCTGCCAGGCGAAGAGGCGGATGCTCTCCGCAGCAAGTGGACCGACATCCAGGCCGGCTTTGTCGATGCGCCGCGCAGCGCCGTCGAACGCGCCGACGCGCTCGTCGTCGATACGGTCAAGCAGCTCGCCCACGTCTTCGGTATGGAGCGCGCCCGCCTCGAAGACCAGTGGGATCGGGGCGGCGATGTGACGACGGAGGATTTGCGGGTGACGCTGCAGCGGTACCGATCGTTTTTCGACCGGCTGTTGTCGATGTGAGGGTGACGATCTGAGGTCGGCCTCTCGGCGAGAGCCAGGCAGGTCGTTTGGCACGGTCGTGTGAGGCCGACCTGAAGGTCGGCCTCTACAGGGCTGCAAGACGACTGGCCTCCGGGAACCGGGCAGGAATCGCGAACGTGCCGACCGGCAGAGAGCGCGATTCCTGCAGCGCCGTCAAGGGCGCAACCGGAATTTGCTGGCAATCGAGGAACGTCACGCGCGGCACAGCTCGTGCCTTCCGCATTGCCGTGACTCCGCAGCGGTACGTCTACGTGATTCGCAGCGAGCTGGACCCGCGCCGCCACTACGCCGGGCGCACCTCGGACCTGCACCGCCGGCTCGAGGAACACAACGCTGGCGAATCCCCGCACACGCGCAAGTTCCTGCCGTGGCGCTGTGTCGCCGTCATCCGCTTTGCTGACGAAGCACGCGCCGAGGCGTTCGAGCGCTTCCTGAAGTCGGGCTCCGGCTCGGACTTCGTGCAGCGGCACTTCTTGTGACCAAAGAATGAGCTGCTCCGGTTGACGCATTTGACGCGGCAAACCCGTGCCCTGCCCCCTGGGCTCACCCGCCGGCCGCCCACCGCCAGCCGCCAGCCGACATGGTTTGCTGCGGGACCGCCTGCTATACTTGTTACACAGATTCACAAGCTACCCGTCAACCCGCTGATCACGAGGATCAAACCGATTCGTATGTCATCCAAACAATCCGCGTTCGGGCTGCTCTACATCCCGTTGGGGCTGCTGTTCATCGTCTTCTTCGTCTTCGCGCTCTTCACGTGGGGCATGCTGCCGGCGTAACAGCCCAGCCGTTCACCGGTAGTAGGATCCGCGCGTCGATCTCGATGCGCGGACATCATTTTCGTGACTGAGGCTATTCGTCCACCTGCCTCCGTCGACGCTCTCGAACAACTGCTCGCGGCGCACCACTACATCGCCGATCGCGGCCTTGCGGTATCGCTGTATCTCGCGTTGTCGCTGGAGCGGCCGCTCTTCCTGGAAGGCGAAGCCGGAGTCGGCAAGACCGCGTTGGCAGGCGCGACGGCCGAGGCCCTCGGAGCCGACCTGATTCGGCTGCAGTGCTACGAAGGACTCGACATCAGCCATGCGGTCTACGAATGGGACTACGCGCGGCAACTCCTCGAACTACGCATCCTCGAAGCGACCGGCGATCTCGATCGCACCCGTGCGCATCACGAACTGTACGGCGACGCCTTCCTGATCCGACGGCCGCTGTTGCAGGCGATCGATCCGGCGCGAACACGACCGGCGGTCCTGCTGATCGACGAGGTCGATCGCGGCGACGAAGAATTCGAAGGCTACCTGCTCGAGTTGCTTGCCGAATTTCAAATCACCATCCCTGAGCTCGGTACCATCCGCGCCGCGCGCCGGCCGCTGGTCATTCTGACGTCCAACCGCACACGCGACGTGCACGACGCGCTCAAGCGGCGCTGCCTCTATCAGTGGATCGGGTATCCGACGCTCGACAAGGAGCTGGCGATCGTCCGCGCGCGCGTCCCGGACGCCCCGGCCGAACTGGCGCGACAGGTCGCGGCCGCTGTGCAGGAACTGCGGAAGGAGCCGTTGGACAAAGCGCCCGGTGTGTCGGAGACGCTGGATTGGATTGCGGCGCTGACACGGCTCGGTGAGCCGACGCTGCAGCGGGAGCGCGCTGAGCAGACACTGGGCGTGGTGCTCAAATCGAAGGACGACATCGACGCGGTGACCGGCGACCGGCTTGCCGCGATCGTGCAACGCGTCCGTGGCTGATGCCCTCCGCACCAGGCTGATCGCGTTCGCTCGCGCGCTGCGCGGCGCCGGCATCGATGCGCACTCCGGGCGTGTGATCGACCTGCTGCGGGCCCTGCCGCTGATCGACTGGTCGTCACGCATCGACGTCTATCACGCGTGCCGCACGCTGCTCATCAGCCACGCCGACGAGATTCCCGCGTTCGATCGCGCATTCGAGGCGTTCTTCTCGCCATCGCAGCGCGTGGACGATTTCGCAACACCGCCGGCCTCGTTCACCAACAGCGGGGCGTCCTCATCGTTACTCGCCGCGGCTGTTGATCTCGCGGTTGACGGCAGCGGGGACGAGCGTGCATCACGAGCGTTCGGTGCCTGGAGCGATACCGGCGGTCTGGCCAACAAGGACTTCGCGGCCTTCACCAGCGACGAAATGATCGCCGCGCGCGAGGCGATCGATCGCCTGATCTGGAGTCCCGGCGCACGGCACACGCGACGCTGGGAACGCGGCCATGGCCGCCGCATCGACCTGCGGCGCGCCTTGCGTGCCAGCGTTCGGACGGGCGGCGACATGGTTCGGTTGCCGGCGTTGCGGCGGCGGCGCCGGCCGCGAACGCTGATCCTGCTCTGCGACGTCAGCGGATCGATGGAGCGCTATTCACGCATGCTGCTTCATTTCACGCATGCGCTCGCCAGGCGCCATCGGCGCCTCGAAGCCTTCGTGTTTTCCACACGACTGACGCGAGTAACCACCGAGCTGCGCGGCCGCCAGATCGACGCGGCGGTCAGCGGCGTCGGCCGATCGGTGACCGACTGGTCCGGCGGCACCCGCATCGGCGAATCGCTCGCGCAGTTTCACCGGCAGTGGGCCCGCCGTGTGCTTCACGGCGGCCCGGTCGTGCTGCTGATCTCGGACGGCTGGGATCGCGGCGAGCCGGAACTGCTGCGCGATCAGATCGCGCGGCTTCGCCGCGGCAGTCATCGGCTGATCTGGCTGAATCCCCTGCTCGGTTCCGAAGGCTATGCTCCGCTGACGCGCGGGCTCCAGGCCGCGCGTCCCTACGTCGACGACTTCCTGCCGGCTCGAACGCTCACCGACCTCGCGAGCCTCGCACTACACTTGGATGCACTGGCCGCGGACCCGTCCTGGCATCCACGCCGTTCGCGCGTGACCCGAACCGATGGACATCACAGGCTCCTACACGTTCAACGCCCCGCCGCAGCGCGTCTGGGATCTGCTGATGGATCCGACCGTGATCGCGAGCTGCATTCCCGGCTGTGAAGCGCTGCAGCCGGACGGCGACGATCGCTACCGCGCCCGCATGAAGGTTGCGCTCGCGGCGATCACCGGCACCTACGACGGCACCGTCGTGATCGCCGACAAGCAACCGCCGCATTCGTACCGGCTCACCGTCGAGGGCCAGGGCAAGCCGGGGTTCGTCAAGGGCAGCGCCGACCTCACGCTGCGCGCGGACGGTGAGACGACGATCATTGACGTGAACGGATCGCTGCAGGCCGGCGGCGCGATCGCCCGCGTCGGGCAGCGCCTGATCGGCAGCGTGTCGAAGATGATGCAGGACCGGTTCTTCGCGTGCCTGCAGACGAAGCTGTAGCACGCCGATCCCCTGACAAAGACGCCATCTCTTTCTCCGTTGCCTACTCGCGGGCCAGCGCCGCCGCGAGCGCGCGTCTGGTGAACACGCCGACCATGGCGCGGCGGTAACTCTCGCTGGCGTGCAAATCGGAATTCACCACCTGCGGCGCATCGCCGGCTGACGACGACGCCGCCTCGATCGTGTCCGCACTCGCCGGCTTGCCCGTCAGCGCCGCCTCGACTCCGGTCAGCCGCTGGGCGTGCGTGCTCGCCCCCGTCAATCCGACGCGCGCGCTCCTGATCGTTCCTCCACTCGCGTCGAGCGCGGCAGCCACGCCGACGATCGCGAAGTGCGACGCACGCTGATAGAGCTTCGCGTACGCCGACGCCTTCGCCGGCGCGATCCGCACCTTCGCCAGGATTTCCCCGGTCCCGAGATCGACCGTGAACAGATCCTGGAAGAACGCGTCCGCCTTGACGATGCGCCAGCCGTCCGGGCCTTTCAGGTGGAATTCGGCGTCGGCGGCGAGCATCGCCGCCGGATAGTCGGCCGACGGATCCGCATGGGCGAGGCTGCCGCCGATGGTGCCGCGATTGCGGACCTGCTGATCGCCAATCGCTGCGGCCGCATCCGCAACCACCGGGCACAGGCGCTGAATCAGCGGCGACGTCGCGACCGCGTGATGCACGGTGCCCGCACCGATCTCAATCCGGCCGTCAATCTCGCGAATCCCGGCAAGCTCCGGAATCCGTGCGATGTCGATCAGCAACTGCGGCTCGCTCAGGCGCAGCTTCATCAGCGGCACCAGGCTGTGGCCGCCGGCGATGACCTTGGCCGACCCGCTCGCCGCTCCGAGCCTGGCAATCGCGTCATCGAGGGACGTCGCGCGCTCGTATTCGAATGCCGTCGGAATCATGGGCGCCCGCCTTCCTGCTCTGAGCCGTGTTGACCGCCCTGGGCCTGGATGATGCGCCACAGCTTTTCCGGCCGCAGCATCATGTCGACATGCGGCACGCCAAGCGCGTCGCTGGCGGCTGCCACCATCGCTGGCGTGGACCCGAGCGTGCCCGCCTCGCCCACGCCTTTCGCGCCAAGCGGATTGACCGGTGTCGGTGTCACCGTGGCGTGCAGCTCGAAGTGCGGGAAGTCGATCGCGCGCGGGAGCGCGTAGTCCATGAACGATCCGGTCAGCAGTTGACCGTCCTCGCCATAGACGACTTCTTCGATCATCGCCTGTCCGATCCCCTGTGCGAGTCCTCCGTGAATCTGTCCCTCGACGATCAACGGGTTGATCAAATTGCCCGCATCGTCCACCGCAACGACCTTCAGCAGCTTCGGTTCACCCGTCTCGCGATCGATCTCGAGCATCACGATGTGGCAGCCGAACGGATAGGTGTTGTTGCTCGGCTCGAAGAACGCCTCGTCGCTGAGACCCGGTTCCATGCCTTCGGGCAGCGGTATCGGCACATAGGCGAACGACGCGATCTCCGAGAACTTCTTCGCGGACGCCGGGGCGCCCTTCACCATCACCTCGCCGTTCTCGAACACGATGTCGTCCTCGTGCGCCTCGAGCATCGCCGCCGCGAACTTCGCCATCTTGGTTTTGACCTTGGTGCCCGCCATGTGCAGCGCGGTCCCGCCCACCGCCTGCGAGCGGCTGCCGAATGTGCCGATGCCCTGCTTCACGACGCCGGTATCGCCGTGAAGGATCGTGACGTGCTCGAGCGGCACACCGAACTGATCGGCAAGCATCTGCGCAAACGTCGTCTCGTTGCCCTGTCCATGCGGCGACACGCCGGTCGTCGCGGTAATGCGTCCATCGCGCTCGACCGTCACCTGCGAGTGCTCCCAGCCGCCGGTTGACGGCAGCGCCGCCGACGGACCCATACCGCAGACTTCGACATACATCGCGAGCCCGAGGCCGACGATGCGTCCGTCGCTGCGCATCGCCTCGCGCTGCTTCTTCAAGCCCTCCCAATCGGCGGCTGTCAGCGCGGCGTCGAGCGCCTTCTCGTAATCGCCCGAGTCGTACACCGCGCCCGTCTGCGTGTGGAACGGGAACCTGTCTTTCGCAATGAAGTTGCGCCGGCGTAGTTCCGCGGGATCCATGTTCAGCTCGCGTGCGAGCAGGTCCATGCCGCGTTCGATGAAGTACGTCGCTTCCGGCCGCCCGGCGCCGCGATAGGCATCGGTTGGCGTCTTGTTGGTGAACACTTCCGTCAGGGTCGTGCGGATCGCGGGGAAATCGTAGGTGGCGTTCGCCATCATCATCGTCAGCGTCGGAATCGCTGCGGTGAGGAGCATGTTGTAGGCGCCGATGTCCGCAATCAGCCGCAGCTTCACGCCGGTGACGCGGCCGTCCTTCCGTGCCGCCATCTCGAGGTAGCCGATGATGCCGCGGCCGTGTGTCGTTGCGACGAATGCCTCGGAGCGCTCTTCGATCCATTTCAGCGGCAGGCCGAGACGCTTCGACACCGCGGCCACGACGTACTCTTCGGGATAGATGTTGATCTTGGCGCCGAAGCCGCCGCCGACCTCTGGCGCAATCGCGCGGATCTGGCTCTCCCCGACGTCGAGCATCCCGGCGATCATCGTGCGCAGGATGTGCGGGTTCTGGGTTGACGACCAGATCGTCATGAACCCCTTCGACGGCTCCCAGTGCGCGACGACGCCGCGCGGTTCCATGGCCGAGGGCGCGAGGCGGTGGTTGTGCATCCGCTGGCGTACGACCACTTCCGCGGCGGCAAATGCTTTGTCGATCGCCGAGTCGTCGACCGTGCTGCCGTGCACGCCGGTGCCGCTCGAAATCAGTGGCACCGACAGATTGTTCGGGAAGTCAGGATAGATAACCGTCGGCTTGCCCTGCATCGCCAGCTCGGGATCGATCACGGCCGGCAACGGCTCGTAGTCGACAACGATCGCGTCAGCCGCATCACGCGCGACGTAGCGATCGCTGGCCACGACCACCGCGACCGCCTCGCCGCCATAGCGCACCGCGTCGATGGCCACCGCGTAATGTGGCGGCGACGTGAACGGCGTGCCGATCGGCAGCGGCTTCAGCATCGCGGCGATGTCCTTGCCGGTGAAGACCGCTTCGACGCCCTCCATCTCGCGCGCGGCGCTGACGTCGATTGAACGGATGCGGCCGTGCGCGATGTCGCTCCGCTTGAACTGCACGTACTGCATCCCCGCGATCTTCACGTCATCCACGTACGTGGCACCGCCCTGAATCAGGCGCGGATCCTCACGACGCTTGACGCGCTGGCCAACGAGCTTCGGGAGCACGGGACTCGCAGCCATCGCCTACTTCTTTCCCGCCGCATGCTGCACGGCGCTGACGATGTGCTGATAGCCGGTGCAGCGGCAGAAGTTGCCGGAGATGCCTTCGCGGATCTCCTGTTCCGTGGGAGCCGGGTTGTCCGCCAGCAGATTGACCGCGGCCATGATCATTCCCGGCGTGCAATAGCCGCACTGCAGCCCATGCTCCTCCCAGAAACCTTCCTGCAACGGGTGCAACCGATCACCGGTCGCGAGTCCTTCGATGGTCGTGATCGACGAACCATCCACCTGAACGGCAAAGACGGTGCATGCTTTCGCGCTGCGGCCATCGATCAGCACCGTGCACGCGCCGCATTGGCTGGTGTCGCAGCCGATGTGCGTACCGGTGAGGTTCAACTGTTCGCGCAGGAAGTGGACGAGCAGCGTGCGCGGTTCGACGTGCGCACGTCGCGTCTTGCCGTTGACGGTAACGGAAATCTGAGCCATAGCGCCTCGCGGAAGCGGCGATCGTATCGCGAGGGCGGCTCTCGAAGATACGATCTGGTTGCCCTCCAGCACTCGACGACACGAGGAACTCCCGACGACCCCATGAACCGACGAACCCAGGAACCGGAACCCGAGCACCGAAGCACCCGTGAACCGGAGCACCATGTTTTCCGTCTCGGCGACTACCTGACGCATCGACATAACCCGGATCTCGGCATCGGCCGCGTGGTCGATCTCGATCGCCGCACCGTCTCGGTTGAATTCGCGCAGTCGGCCGTCACGCTGCGGCTTGCCGCGAACACCGACGTACTGATTCCGGTGGACCTCAATGCCGGCCGCCGCGTGCGCATCATCAGGACGCGCGAAGAGACCACCGTCACGGCCCGCATGAAGGACGGACGGCTGCGCCTGGCGAATGGCGCCACCCTGCCATCCGACGCGTTGTGGCCGCTCTCGATGGAAGGAGCGCTGATCGATCGGCTGGCGATGGGCAACGTCGATGCGGTGGAGGATTTCGCGACGCGTCTGGACGTACTGCAACTGGTCGCACTGCGCGAAGCCGACGGTCTCGGATCCTTTCTCGGTGGACGCGTCCGCCTGTTTCCGCACCAGCTCTACGTGGCCGAGCGCGCCACGACGAACGCGGCCGTGCGCTGGTTGCTCGCCGACGAAGTTGGCCTCGGCAAAACAATCGAAGCATCGCTGATCCTCAACCACCTCGTCCACACGGGACAGGTGCAGCGATGCCTCGTCGTCGCGCCCGAGTCGTTGACCGTGCAGTGGCTGGGCGAACTGTGGCGGAAATATCACCAGGTGTTCACGCTGCTCGATGCGCCGCGTCTCGCCGACGTGGCACGTGATTTTGGAGCCGACTTCAACCCGTTCGAGCTGCATCGCCGTTCGGTGATCGCTCTCGAGATGCTGGTGGAGCGGCCGCACCTCACCGAGCAGGCCGTAGCCGCCGGCATCGATCTCCTCGTCGTCGACGAGGCGCAACACCTTCGGCGGCCACCAGGCCACCCCGGTGAGCCCGCGTGGCGGGCGGTCGCGCCGATCGCCGGTCTCGGCCGGCACGTGCTGCTCCTGAGCGCCACGCCGCTCGAGGACGATGCGCACGGCTTCTTCCGGCTGCTGCAGTTACTGCGACCGCAGGACTTTCCTGAGGATGTCAGTTTCGACGAGCGGCTGCGCAGTGGCGAGCCACTGCCGCCGTGCACGAGCGCGACGCGACGCGTCGACATCGGCGGCTTGCCGCCGCGGGTCGGCATGCCGATCGATCTCGACGCCGGCGCTCAGGGCTGGCCGTTGCGCGCGGCTATCGAGCAGGCGCTGCGACGCGCGCCGGGGTCCGATGCCGTTGCCCGGAGGAAGAAGGTCGATCGCGTCCGGCGCGCGCTCGCATCCGGCGCGGCGTTGACAGCGGTACTGGGACCGGACGAACGCGAGCTGCGGCAGCAGGCGGCGCGCATGGACGCCGCAGATCCGCGGCTGCTCTGGCTGCTGGCACAGGCTCGCCGCTGGCGTGATGCCGGCGAGAAGACGCTGGTCTTCGTCGCACACCGCGACACGCTCGACATGCTGCGGAGCGCCCTTGCCGACCGTGCCCAGATCACGACCGGCGTGTTTCACGAAGAGCTGACGCCGGCGCGCCGCGATACCGAGGTGGCGCGCTTCCGGGCCCGGGAAGGCCCGAGCCTGCTGGTGTCGACGGAGTGCGGCGGCGAGGGACGCAATTTCGAATTCTGCCAGCGCATCGTCTTGTACGACCTGCCGTGGAAGCCATCGGTGGTTGAGCAGCGGATCGGCCGCCTCGATCGCATCGGCCGCGCGATCCCGGTGGAGATCGTCTACTTCCGGCCGCCCGGCGGCGTCGCCCTCGACGTCGCCAGAATCATGGAAGCGGTCGGCGTGTTCCGCGAGCCGACTGCCGGTATCGAACCGCAGCTTGCGGTGGTCGAGGGCGCGATTGAGGAGACGGCGCTCGATCCGGGCGCGTCGCTGGCGGCCGGCCGCATCGACACGCTCGTCGGCGATGCCCGCGCCGCACGCACCCGCATCCGCGAGGCCGCGTATCAGCAACTGCATCGCGACCCCTATCAGGCAGCGATGGGACCGGCAATTCTCGGCCGCGTACCGGCGGATCTCGATGCATTCACCGAGCGCGTGATCCTGCGCGCGTGCGGGCGCCTCGGCTTCGGCGTCGAGCGGCCGCGCGGCCGCCGCACGTACGCGATCGAGTTCGGGCACGAGGCGCTCGTCGAAAGCCTTCCGGGCGTGCCCGGAGGCGCCACCTTCGTCGGCACGTTCGATCGAGAGGAGGCGCTGGACGATGAGACGCTCGATTTCTTCGCGTCAGGACACGTGCTGGTCGAAGGCGTGATTCAGCACGTCGACGACAGCGCGATGGGACGCGTCTCACGGTTCGCGATCACCATCGGCCGCGACGAAGGCGAGGGCCTGGTGGCCGTCTACAAGCGGCGCCGGGGCTTCGATCTCGTGGTCCTCGACGCGCAGGGCAACACGCGAACGGACTGGGCCGAGGCGTTCCGCCGTCGTCCATTACGAATTCGTCCGGCCACGACAACGGGCCACGATCATTGGCACAACCAGGCTCGGAGGCTTGCGGCGCAGCTGGATCCGTCCCGAAGAATCTATGCCCTCGGATCGTTCGTCGTCACGGGATCAGGTTCATAGGTTCCGTGCACCAGAGCACCAGTCAAACCTGAGAACCCGTTTAAACTACGGCCAACCGTCCTTCTGCAGCGTCTTTTCCCGGTGGATGCAGCTATGGCACGTCATCCCTCGACTTCGCTCGGGATGACCCTGAGCATGTCGAAGGGTCAAACCGGTCACACCGTAATCAAGTCGATCGCCGCGGTCACCGTCGTCGCGTGGCTCACGACGACACTGGTCGCGCAGGCGCCACGGCAGGCGGCGACACCACAAACGCTCCGCGGCCGCGTCGTCGCAGACGCCGACGGGCAGCCGCTGATCAACGCGCGCATCGTCGTCAAAGGCACGGCGACGTCGGCTCGTGCCGGCCTCGAAGGCGCGTTCACCCTGGTTGCGGCGCCTGGAGCGACGCTGGTCGTCACGAAGGCGGGCTACGTGCGCATGGAGCTTCCCGCCGCGCAGGTGGGCACCATCCGCCTGGTGCGAGCCGTCGCGATTGGCGGGCGCGTCACGACCGATACTGGCGAGCCCGTGCCGGGCGCGAACGTCGTCGTAATGACCAACGGCGAGGCACCGGCGCCACAGTCGCCTCGAGCCAACACCGACGACCGCGGCGAATATCGAATTGGTGGCCTTCCACCGGGGCGTTATACGGTCGCGGCGCGGTCGGTTGGGCGAGACAGGATCACGATACAGCTGCCGAATGGTGGTACCGGTTACACCATTCAGACGTTCAACACATACTTTCCCGACACACTCAACAAGCAGGACGCCACGGCGATTGCGCTCGTGGCGGGTGACGAACGGCGCGACATCGACTTTCATCTGCCTGTGTCACACACGGACCCCGGACAGGAACTGCCGAACATCGTCGGGCCCGACGTCAATCTGCCAGTCGGAACCGCGGAGATCAACGGATCGATTCTCGACGCCAACGGCCGGCCATTGCCGAGCGCGCAGGTGGAGCTGCTCGCACTTGGGAAGGGCAGCAGGATGAAGCGCGGAGAGGCGGATGCGGGCGGCTCGTTCGCGTTCACCGGCATACCGGGAGGAACCTATCGCGTGCTGGCCGCATTGCCTGGCTACTCGATGGCCGCCGACGGTTTCATGTCCGTCGGTCTCTCGAATCCCAGCACGCTGGGTACCGGCGTCACCGTCGGTGACGACGAGCGACAAACCGGCATCAGAGTGATCCTCGCCGCCTGGGGATCGGTCTCGGGCCGCGTCGTCGATGAAGTCGGCGAACCGGTGCCGGGAGCAACGGTCAGCCTGCTTGTCACGCGCTTCGTGAGTGGCCGGCAGCGGCTGATACACGCTAAACCCCAGACGCAGACAACGGATGATCACGGGGAATTCCGGGTCTATGCCGTGAACCCGGGACGCTACATACTCACGACGTCGATCGGAGAGACAACGGCCGTGGACCTGCCTGGTTATGGCCCGACGTACTACCCCGGCAGTGGAACGGCGGCGGAAGCGCAGTATGTGAACGTCAGAGCCGGTGAACAGGTTGCCGGCCTCGAATTCGCGCTGGTTCCCGCTGCCACGGCGAGTATCCGCGGCCACATCGTCGACTCCACCGGAAAGCCGTGGACCGGCCGGTTCAACCTCATCCCTCGATCGCTCGTGTCGGCGCGTATCGACGCGCGCATCGAACCCGACGGCCGATTCGAATTCAGCAATGTCCCGCCCGGCCAGTACGTCATCCAGGCGGATCGCGGTCGCCTCGGTGGCAACATCGAGGGCGAGTTTCTCGCCTATCCGGTCACCGTCGGACGGTCAGACGTGACCGGCCTCGACCTGCACATGTCGGCTGGATTGCACGTCATGGGACACGTCACCTTCGAAAGCACGCTGAATACAACGCCTCCCGATCCGGCGAAGGTCGAGATCTCTCCGCTGCCGGTGGACTTCGACACGGTGCCTTCGTCCGTTGCTGTCACCAGCCCCGACAAGGACGGTCACTTCGAGCTGCAGGGGATCACCGGTGCGCGCCGGCTGCAGGTGACGAGAGTGCCGACAGGCTGGAGCCTGCGCGCGATCCTGGTCGGCGGACGGAACGTCACCGATGAAGTGCTGCAGTTCGATCGTGCGAATCAGGCGTGGAACGATGTGGAAGTCGTACTCACCGATCGCGTCAACGAAGTGAGCGGAAGGGTCAGTGATGCCAACGCCCGCGCCGTTCCCGACGCGCGCGTCATCGTGTTCTCCACCGACCCGAACGCGTGGTACCCGGGCTCACGCTTCGTGAGCAGCACCGTGAGCAACGCCGACGGATCGTATTCGCTGCAGGGACTGCCGACCGGCAGCTATCTGACGGCGATTGGCCCGAACACGCCCGGAGACGACTCCTGGCAGGATCCGGCCTTCCTCGACTCGCTGCGTCTGTCGGCACGCCTCGTCACGCTCAGCGAGGGTCAACCACAAATCGTCAACCTGCGGCTACCGTCCCGGTGAGAAGATCGAGCCCGGTATGCCGCGCCGGACCTGCCAGACGCTAATCGCCCCGATCGCCGCGGTCGTCGCCGGCGCATGGCTGACGACGGCCGTAGGCGCGCAGGCACCTCGCCAGGCGACATCCCGAACACTCCGTGCGCGCATCGTCGCCGACGAGAGCGGTCAGCCGCTGCCCAACGCGCGCGTGGTTGTCGAAGGCACCGCGACCACGGTTCGCGCGGACTTTGAAGGACGCGTGGTCGTCGCCGCCGCCCCCACGGCAACCCTGCGGGTCAGGAAGGCGGGATACGTGCCACAGGAGATCGCCGTATCAAGGTGGCGGGATGAGATTCGATTGATTCGCGCCGTGGCGATCGCGGGACAGATCACGAATGACCGCGGCGAACCTGTTCCCAGCGCAACTGTCACCGCGACGCCGCGCGATTCAGTGAGCGCCGGCAGTGGCAAGGCACTAAACGCCACGACGGACGATCGGGGCGAATATCGAATCGGCGGCCTGGCACCTGGCACTTATATCGTCTCGGCGCGGAGCGATCGCAGCACCATCGTCGGGATTTCGAATGGCGTCTCCAGCGGGGTCGTTGGATTCGCAGATGCGCGATTCGCCAGCTATTTCCCCGATGCGCCCGATGTCGCTGCCGCGACGCCGATCAGGCTCGGACCAGGAGACGAGCGGCGGGATATCGATTTTCACGTCGCAGGGCCGAACAGGAATGACGAGGGCAGCACCCGAATCGCGGTCATGGCGACGCGCAGCCTTCGAGACGACAAGGGCGTTACTGGAAGCGCGGCGGTCGGCGGGAGCGTCGTGTCCAGTGACGGAAGGTCGCTGGCAGAAGCTGTCGTGTCGATCTTTCAGCAAGGTCCGGTACTGGTAGCGCGCACGACCAGGACGGATGCCGCGGGCGCGTATCGATTTTCGGATCTCCCGTCCGGGCACTATCAACTGTCGGCAGCCCTGGACGGCTTCTCGATGCCGTCGGACACGCCGCCGCTGCCGTACTTCATCCTTGATGGTGGCGGCCCGGAAATCACGCTCAGCGACGGCGAGGATCGTCATCCCGTCGACGTGACGATGCTGAAGTGGGGGGCCATCTCCGGTCGCGTCCTCGATGATGCCGGTGAGCCGGTGATGGGCGCGCGGGTCGGCCTGATGACGACGCGCTATCAGGCGGGACGCCGGCGGCTGGTGGTCGCGAAGCCAGAGCAGCGCCTCACCAACGATCGCGGAGAGTTCCGCATCTACGGAGTGCCTGTCGGGCGATACGTACTCGCCGCGTCGGTCGGTGACGGACCGTCCGTGGATCTTCCCGGGTACGCACCCACGTATTTCCCGGGCACCGATACCGCGGCAACGGCGCAGTTCATCAGCGTGGGCGCCGGCGAAGAGGTCGGCGGTGTCGACGTTCCGCTGGTCGCCGCGCCGACGGCGAGCATTCGCGGACGTGTCGTCGATGTCGCGGGCAGGCCATGGCGTCAGACGTTCGTGCTCATCCCGCGGTCGCCGATCTCTGCCCGAATCGGTGCGCGCATCGAGGCGGATGGCACCTTCGAGTTCCGCAACGTCGCACCCGGACGTTACGTCATTCACGCCGACCGGGGGCCGCAGGGGTCAGAGGCGGAAGGCGAATTCCTCGCGTACGAGGTCACCGTCGGTGCTCGTGACGTCGCCAACCTGCAGCTTCAGACCTCGCTTGGCTCACGCATCGCCGGACACGTCACGTACGAAAGTTCGATCAACGGCGCAGCGCCATCACCGGGCCTGATCAACCTCTCGCCGATACCCGTGGACTTCGATGTTGCGCCGGGAAAGATCGCGACAACCAGTCCGAACAAGGAATATTCGTTCGAACTGCGCGGCATCAGCGGCGCACGACGCCTCCAGGCGACGAAGCTGCCGCCGGGATGGGCGCTGACGAGGATCCTGTCGAATGGCCGTAACGTCACGGATGAAGTGCTGCAGTTCGGTCGCGCGAACCAGTCCCTCGAGGATGTCGAAGTCGTGCTGACCGACCAGATCAATCAGGTGGTCGGAGCGGTAACCGACTCCAGCGGACGAGCGGTGGGGGCAGCGAGGGTCATCGCCTTCCCGGTCGATGATGCGCGCAGGTATCCCGGCTCGCGATTCATGAAAGCGGCGACCGCCGCGCCTGATGGTGGGTTCGAGCTCAGCGGCCTGCCGACGGGCAGTTACTTCGTCGCTGCGGCTCGCGACGTCCCTCCGGGGGACGAGGGCTGGACTGATCCCGCATTCCTCGATTCCCTTCGAAGTACGGCAACCGTGGTCACGCTTGGCGAAGGACAGAAGCAGGCGGTCAATCTTCACGTCCGGCCGCGCTGAGATTCGATGTTCATTTCCCGGTGGAGCACCCCTTTGCCCGTGCGTTAAGGTGCTCGTGTGCGACCGATTCCCCCCGAGGCCGAGATGCGGCGCGCGTTCTTCGCGAAAGACGCGTCGTACGACGGCTTGTTCGTCACCGGCGTCTCGACCACGGGCATCTTCTGCCGGCCGTCGTGTCCGGCGCGGAAACCACGGCCCGAGCACGTGCGCTTCTTCGCCGGGGTGCGCGAAGCGATGTTCGCCGGTTTCCGGCCGTGCCGCCGTTGCGACCCCTTGCGGGCCGGCGGCTCACAGCCGCCGTGGGTAGAGGCGCTCATCGCACACCTGGACCGTGAGCCGGAGCGGCGGCTGCACGACCGCGATCTGCGTGGGCTTGGACTCGAGCCATCGCAGGTGCGGCGCTTCTTCAGTGCCCGCTTCGGAATGACGTTTCACGCGTTCGCGCGGGCACGGCGGCTTGGCGGCGCGCTGCAGCAGCTCCGCAGCGGCGCAGAGATCGACGAGGTAGTGATGGATACAGGCTTCGAATCACACAGCGGCTTCCGCGACGCCTTCGCCCGCACGTTCGGCGAGGCTCCCGGCCGCGCCCGCAGCGAGGACTGCATCGTCGTCAGCTGGGTCGAGAGCCCGCTGGGCCCGCTGGTCATCGGCGCCACGACCGCGGGCGTGTGCCTCCTGGAGTTCACCGATCGCCGCAAGCTCGAAACGCAGATCGAGACGATGAGGCGACGATTCGCCTGCGCGGTGATACCCGGGGACAACAAGCACCTGGTGCAGTTGCGCCGCGAACTCGACGCCTACTTCGGCGGCCGGCTGAAGGACTTCACGGTGCCGCTGGTCGCGCCGGGAACGCCTTTCCAGGAAAGGGTCTGGTCCGCATTGTTGAAGATCCCGTACGGGCAGACGCTCTCGTACGAGGAGCTGGCGAAAAAGGTCGGGGCACCCGGGGCGCAGCGCGCAGTCGGCACGGCTAATGGCATGAACCGGATTGCGATCGTGATTCCCTGCCATCGGGTGGTGAACAAGAACGGGAAGCTGGGCGGGTACGGCGGATTGTTGTGGCGGAAAGAGGCGTTGTTGCAGCTCGAACGCGGACTGCCGTTCGACCGCGGGTAATGCCAGGCGGACGTCTACTCGTCCAACACCGTCCCGCTCGGCCACAACTCGACGCGGACCGTCAACGTCATCGTGTCGATTCTCGCGCGTTCGGGTAATGCGAGCGCCTTCAACGACGCGATGAGGTCGTGCATGTCGAGCGGCTTTATCACCGAGACCGTTGGCACGGCGCTCAGCGGCAGCTCCTGCTCCTCCATCCACGCAAACAGCTCGCTCTCGTCACCATCGGCGATCGCGCCAGCGGAGAACACGACCACCGGCAGACGCGAGGCTTCGCGCTCGAGCAGGAATCGTTGCGCAGCCGCGACCGTCGCGACGGGCTGGACCGTATTCGCGAGCCCGATGCGCTTGATCATGGCGATGAAGGCCTGCACGTCGGCGTAGCTGTCGTCGACGAGCAGGAATTGCGGCAGCACCATCGCGGTGCATAATAGCGCCCACCCGATGACGGCCGGCGGTAAACCCCAGAGGATTGCCCTGTTGTGGCAGCTCTCATCGAACGACGCCTCGATCGCGTGCGGCGTCTATCGCGATGGCGCCGGCCTGGAGCTGCGCGTGGAAACCGCATCCGCGGTCATCGTCCGCGAGCGTTTCGACCTGCAGCCGCGGATGCTGGCGCGAGCGCAGACACTGCGCGACTCATTGCAGCGACGCGGCTGGACTGACAGGAACTCCCAACTCCCAACTCCCAAAACCCAACCTCCAAACTCGCTCTGAGTAGTCGTCGATCGGTTGGGAGTTGGTGGTCGATTGCCGTTGGGAGTTGGGAGTTAACAGTTCGCTATCGTTATCGTCTGGCAGCCCGCGTTTCGTTGCGCAGGTTGTGGATCGCGAGATATGAGCGGAACGCGGTCATCGCCCACAAACCCGCGACGGCCATGCGCGGATGTTTCGGCCCCATCGTCAGGTTCCACGCCGTCACGCCGCCAATGTCCATCAGCGCGCCCATACTGACGAGCTGACCGGGCGCCCTATTCCATGGCTTCAGCAGCGGGTTGCTTTCGTGCACCTTGAAGTTGCTGAGCGCGTGATACGTCGTCACCCAATCGGCCGTGGCCGCCGATGCCGCCGCGATCGTCGGGAGGCGCAACGACGGTCGCGGATTTTCGGGCTGCTGCGCGCGCGCAGTGACGGGAAACAGGCAGACGACCAGCAGCGCGGCTGCCAGCCGCCGGCGCCGGCCGGTTGTAGGCATGCCGGGAGTATCGGCGAGAAGAGCAGTTTTGTGTAGTGACGGGCACCCCGAAATCCCAATGGCCAACTCCCAACGCCCAATGAGGCCGGGTTCGTCGTGAGACGCTCGGCCTGCTTCTGGAAGTTGGGATTTGGGAGTCGGGAATTGAGTTCACGCCAGATCAAATGCCAGGATCTCCGAGGCACCGGTAGCGGAGATCTCCAGGGCGGTTTCATCGCTGACCGCGGCGCCGTCGCCCTGCTCCAGCGGCTGGCCATTGACGATAACGGCGCCGCGGGCGACCTGAATCCATGCATGCCGTCCTGGACGCAGTGACAGACCGACGTGATCGCCGGCGTTCAGCACGCTCGCGTACAGATCAACGTCCTGATGAATCGTGATCGACCCGTCGCGGCCGTCGCGTGATGCGATCAATCGCAGCTGGCCCTGCTTCTCCGCATTCTCGAAGCGCTTCTGCTCGTACCCGGGGGTGATGCCCTGCCGCTCGGGAATGATCCAGATCTGCAGGAAGTGCACCGGCTCGCTCGTCGAGGCGTTCATCTCGCTGTGGCGAACACCGGTTCCTGCCGACATCCGCTGCACGTCGCCGGGTGTCATCGTCGAACCGGTACCCATGCTGTCGCGATGGCCGAGCGCGCCGTCGAGCACGTAGGAAATGATTTCCATGTCGCGGTGACCATGCGTGCCGAAGCCGCGACCGGGCTGCACGCGATCCTCGTTGATCACGCGCAGGTCGCGGAATCCCATGTGGGACGGATCGTGGTAATCCGCGAACGAAAACGTATGCCGGCTATCGAGCCAGCCGTGGTCGGCATGGCCCCGTTCTCCCGCAGGTCTTCTGACGATCATGAGTTGTGCTTCCCTCAGCTTTATCAGCGCGTCGGACCTTCATGGTCCGGCTGTGACGTTGTCTAATAACCCTATGGTCCGGCTCGGCTCCGATCTGCTTCTGTCGTCAGGCCGCCTTCGCGGCGCCCGCGTCGGCATCGTCTGTAACCACGCGTCAGTGGATTACGGCTTCGCCCACATCGTCGATCGTCTTGCCGAGGCTGATGATGTCCGGTTGTCCGCGATTTTCGGTCCGCAGCACGGCTTCCGGTCGGACGTGCAGGACAACATGATTGAGACGCCGCATCGGGACGATCCGTCGCGGCGGATTCCGGTCTACTCGCTCTACAGTGAGACGCGCGAACCGACGCCGGCGATGCTCACGGGTCTCGATCTGCTGGTGATCGATCTGCAGGACATCGGCGCGCGCATCTACACCTACATCTACACGATGGCCAACTGCCTGCGCGCCTGCGGCCGGCACGGCGTGCCGGTGATCGTGTGCGACCGCCCGAACCCGATCAACGGGATGGACGTCGAGGGCGCGCTGCTGCGGAAGGGATTCGAATCCTTCGTCGGCCTCTTCCCCATCCCGATGCGTCACGGCATGACGATGGCCGAGCTCGCACGGCTGTTCAATGAGGAATTCGGCCTTGGTGCGCAGCTCGAAGTCGTACGCATGGACGGATGGGAACGATCGATGTTCGCCGACGACACGGGCTTGCCCTGGGTGATGCCGTCGCCGAACATGCCGACACTCGACACCGCGATCGTGTATCCAGGCACGGTGCTGTTCGAAGGCACGCTGCTGTCGGAGGGACGCGGCACGACGCGGCCGTTCGAGCTGGTGGGTGCACCGGGCGTCGATGCGGAACGCTTCGCGCGCGACCTGAACACTCGCGGTCTGCCGGGCGTCTTCTTCCGCCCGGCGGTGTTCGAGCCGACGTTCCAGAAGCACGCGAAGACGACCTGCGGTGGCTGTCAGGTGCACGTGACCGACCGCCGCGCCTTCAGGCCGGTGCTCACCGGCGCCGCCCTGATTGAGGCCTTCCAGCACGCGGTCCCGACGGGATTCGCGTTATGGCGTCAGCCGCCGTACGAGTACGAACCCGAGAAGCTGCCGATCGACATCCTGGCCGGATCGGATGTGCTGCGACAACAGATCGAAGCGAACGCGACGCTCGAAGACATCGCGGCAAGCTGGCGCGACGATGAGGCCGCCTTCAGGAAAGCCCGCCAACCATATCTGCTTTATTGAACGCTGCGTACGTTCACGACCTCGTCTTCGCGATCCCCGGCGCCTTCATTTCCTGCACCGTCGGCGGCGTCAGATGGTGCTGCGTCAGATGCGCGTGGAGGAGATCGAACGCCGTCTTCGGTGAGTCGGCGCGCTGCACCAGGTGCATGTCGGCGCTGCTGATCGCCCCCCATTCCGCCATCGGGTCCAGGCGCAGGATCGGATCCCAGTATTCGCTGCCGTAAAGAACGATCTGGATCTGCTTGGCCAGCTTCTCCGTCTGCATCAGCGTGAGGATCTCGAACATCTCGTCGAGGGTGCCGAAGCCGCCGGGAAAGATCACGAGCGCCTTCGCGAGATACGCGAACCAGAACTTGCGCATGAAGAAGTAGTGGAACTCGAAGTGCAGGCCGTCGGTGATGTAGGGATTGGCGCCCTGCTCGAATGGCAGCCGGATGTTCAGGCCGATCGTCTTGCCGCCCGCTTCATGGGCGCCGCGATTGGCCGCCTCCATGATCCCGGGACCGCCACCGGAGGTGACGACGAAGCGATGGTGTTCCGAGGCGAGCGACTTGGACCATTCCGTCACCAGTCGCGCCAGTTCGCGCGCTTCCTCGTAATAGCGCGACCACTCGACGGCCTTCCGCCCGCGCGCCAGCAACGCATCCCGCTCGGCGCCGGCGCGCGCGCCGAACCGCCGCTCGAGCCGCTCGAGCGCTTCTTCGGCACGCTCGCGGCTGTGAATCCTGGCCGACCCGAAAAAGACCACGGTGTCCTGGATGTTCTGCTGCTTGAAGCGGCGCAGCGGCTCCTGATATTCGGCCAGGATGCGAAGCGGGCGCGCTTCTTCACTCTCCATGAAGATCGGATCGAGATACGCGAGCGGCTGTTGATGCATATAGCGGCATTATCCCTTCGGCCGGGGGCGGTCCGTGCGCAGCGGCTGTGGCCCGGCCCGCGGTCGGCCTCGACGGCGGCCGCGTGACACCTGCGCGCGCCGGTGCACAATGCTCGAACGATGGCCGATCAGCAGTTGACGAACTTCACCCACAGCCTCACGATTCAGGCGCCCGTCGAAGTGATCCTCGACGCGTTCTTCAATCCGGAGACGTTGGCCACGTGGTGGCGGATCAACAAATCGCTGTGCGTGCCGCGGCCGCTCGGCTGCTACGCCGTCGAATGGGAGCCGACGGACTGGACCGATCCCGTACTCGGGCGTCTGGGCGGCGTGTTTCACGGCCACGTGATCACCTTCGACCCGCAGCACGAGTTCTTCATCGCCGACTGCTACTGGATGGCGCCTGATGGCGAGCCGATCGGTCCGATGGCATTCGAAGTGTCGTGCCGTCGCAGTCCGAGCGGCGTGGTCGTGAACGTCCGGCAGACCGGCTATGAAAGCGGCGAGCGGTGGGGCCGCTACTACCAGTTCCTCAGCGCCGGCCTGACCGCATCGCTGGAGCGGCTGCAGAAGATGCTGGAGAATCGGTGGCGCCCGTAAGAGAAGCGGAGTCCAGCTCCTCTGCTACTCCACCCGATGAATCTTCACGAAGTTCGACGGCCCCTTCTCCAGGTCGGGATTGATGCTGACGAAGACGAGCGCGACGCCCGTCTCGATGGCACGGCGCTGCACCAGCTCGTGACCGAGCCGGCTCGCCGCCTCGGAAACATCGCCCGTCAAATCGGTCAACACCGGCATCACGCCCCACGCCAGCGCCAGGCGCCTGGAGATCGCCGGCGCGTCGGTGGCGCCGAAGACCGGCACATGCGGCCGAAGTGTGGACAGCACTCTCGCGGTTTTTCCGCCGCGCGTGATCGCAACGATCGCCTTGGCGCCCGCATGCTCCGCCAGCGTGACCGCCGCATCGCAGAGGGCCCGACCGTGACCGCTCAGCAGGTGGGTATCTTCCACCACTATGGTGCCGCGGGCGTCGATCGCCTCGGCGTCGCGGATCACGGCGTCGAGCGTCTGCACCGCCTTCACCGGAAATCGTCCCGACGCCGTCTCGCCGGCGAGCATGATGGCATCCACGCGATCGTCGACGGCATTTGCCGCGTCACTCACCTCGGCGCGGGTGGGTCGCGGCTCGACACGCATCGACTCGAGTACCTGCGTGGCCACGATGACCGGGACGCCGACGGCGCGCGCCCGGCGGGTGATCTCCTTCTGAATTCGTGGGACCCGTTCCAACGGGACCTCGAGCCCCAGGTCGCCGCGGGCCACCATCACCGCGTCAGCCACGCGCAGGATGTCGTCGAGACAGGTGAGCGCCTGCGGCCGCTCGAGCTTCGCGACCAATGGGAGCTGCGGTGCTCCCGCTTTCGTGAGCGCGTCCCGTGCGGCGACGAGGTCCGCCTCACTCTGCACGAAGCTCAACGCGATCCAGTCCACGCCGGCAGACACACCGAAGGCGAGATCGGCGGCGTCTTTCGCGGTCAGCGCGCCCGAGGGAAAGGTCGCGCCCGGCGCGTTGATTCCCTTGTGCTCGCCCAGGCTGCCACCGTCGATCACGGTGGTTCGAATCTCGCCGACGGCAACGTCCTCGATCCGGAGCTGAATGTGCCCATCGTCGAGCAACAGCGTGCCTCCGGGTTGGACGATGGATGGCAACGCCTCGTATGTGGTCGACACGCGCGCGACGCCGGTGCCACTGGTCTCGCCAGCGAACTCGCCGACGACGATGCGCAGCTCATCGCCCGCACGAAGCTCGATGGGCGCGTGCCCGCGCAGCAACCCGGTGCGGATCTTCGGGCCGCTGAGGTCCTGCATGATGGCAATGCAGCGTCCGGCCCGCTCGGCCGCCCGGCGAACGCGCTGAATCGCGGCGCCATGACTCTCGTGCGTGCCATGCGAGAAATTCAGACGGAACACATCGACGCCCGCGCCGATTAGCGCCGCAATTCCATCCTCACTGTCGCTCACCGGGCCCAGCGTGGCGATGATCTTGGTGGCTCTGAACATAGGAGAATCGACGGGCATCACTGAGATTTGAGTATTCACCGGATCAGTGATGCAATTCGACATTGGATCCCATTTAGCCAGTCGGGTCCAGTGCACAATTGGATCGATGACCATCAAAACGTGGCTTGATATCGCGACGCAGGAGGCTGATCGCCGAGGTCTTCCGGCCTTGAAGCCGCTCCTGGAGACGCTCGCGCGCGCGACGGCGTCGCTGCGATCCGCCGACTGGAACGCGGACGCCACCGGACAGTTCGAGACAACCACGACCCGTACGGATGCCCGCTAGCGCCCAGACCATTACCGATCTCGCCCGGGCGATTCGTGCCGGCGAGACCAGCGCCGAAGCCGCCACCGAACGCTGCCTCGCCGAGATCGTCCAGCGCGATCCTGCGATCAACGCCTTCATCACCGTGCTCGCGGACGGCGCGCGCGAAACCGCGCGGATGGCGGATCGCGAGCTGGCGTCCGGACGAGATCGCGGCTCCCTCCACGGCGTCCCGATCTCGATCAAGGATCTGTTCGATGTGCGCGACACACGGACGACGGCGGCGTCGCGGGTGCGTGATGATCGGCTGGCCGCGACGGACGCGCCGGTCGTGGCGCGCCTGCGCGACGCCGGCGCCGTCATCATCGGCAAGACGAACCTGCACGAGTTCGCACTCGGCACCACGAACGAGGAGAGCGCCTTCGGGCCGGTGCACCATCCGCTCGATCCCGCTCGATCGCCGGGTGGATCGTCCGGCGGATCGGCGGCATCGATTCTCGCCGACATGGCGTTTGCATCGATCGGTACGGACACCGGCGGATCGATCCGGATTCCCGCGGCCGTCTGTGGACTGGTTGGCCTGAAACCGGCCATCGGCGAGATCAGCACCGAGGGATGTGTGCCCTTGAGTACGACGCTCGATCACGTGGGACCACTCTGCCGGTCGGTCGCGGATGCGGGGTTGCTATACGAAGCGCTGCGGGGGAAGGTGGCCCGCCCGAGCGATGCGGCGCAGAACCGTGCGCCATCCCGGTCAGCGGGCGGCATGCGCATCGGCGTCCTGCGCGACTACTTCACCGCCATCCTCGACCCGCAGGTCGCCGCCGCGTTCGAGTCGGCCTGCCTGCGGTTGCAGGAGGCAGGCGCCGCGCTCGACACCGTCTCCATCCCCCACGCGAGCGACATCGCCCCGGTGTACCTGCACATCGCGCTCGCCGAAGCGGCGGCGTACCACGCGAAGGCACTCGAGAGCCGTGGCGACGATTACACGCCGAACGTTCGTCTGCGCCTGGAAATGGGCCGCTACATCCTCGCCGAAGACTACGTGCGTGCCTTGAACGGGCGCGACGTCTTGCGCGCAGAAGTCAACGCCGCGATCCAGGGACGCGATGCGCTGCTGCTGCCGTCGGTACCCGTTCCGGCAACGCGGCTCGGCGTCACCAAAGTGAAAGTGGGGGCCAACGAGGAGCCGGTGCGGAACATCACGTTGCGGTTGACACAGCTCTTCAACGTCACCGGCCACCCGGCGATCACGCTGCCGTGCGGGAAGACGGCTGAAGGGCTGCCGATCGGCGCGCAGCTCGTCGGTCCGGACGGAGACACACGGGCATTGCTCGGAGTCGCGGCAGCTCTCGAACCCTACTTCGGTCCGGGGACGTCGCGCTGAGGTCCCGGACGATCGGGCAACGACTCCGGCGGAATGTCGGGCGGCGGCGCCGGGCTGATGTCCGGCGGCTGCTCGTCCACGATGTCCGGTCTTTCCGGTGGCCCCGGCACGTCCGGCTTGCGCGGGTGCTCGAACATACCCTCGACGCCTGCAACCTCGAAACCAGCTCGTGATCTCGCGTTTCTTCCACGCCTGGGAACGGCGGCTCGCCGACGTCAGCAAGGATCGGCTGGTCCGGCCGTTCGAGTGGGGCACCGACTGGATCGGCGGCCCGACAACCGGCGAGTCGCCGCAGGAAGTCGCGCGCTGGGTCGATGACGTCATGCGCGACACGGACGCGTTCTTCTCCTGCCCGCCGACGGATGATTACGCGTTGACGCCCGCATCGCCGGACCTGCAGGTCAAGGGCGAGGCAGGCACGCTGCGCTTTCCGTCGGCACTGGTCACTCCGCATCCGCAGAACAACATCGTGACCGCACGGTGGTTCCCCGCCAGAGAACGCAGGCGCGCCGTGGTCGTGCTGCCGCAGTGGAACTCCGATGCGGGAGGCCACCTCGGGCTCGCGCGGCTGCTCGCGCGCTTCGGCGTGTCTGCGCTCCGTCTGAGCCTTCCCTATCACGACGTGCGCATGCCGCCCGAGCTTACGCGCGCCGACTTCATCGTCAGCTCCAACATCGTCCGCACACTGCAGGTGTGTCGTCAGGCGGTGCTCGATGCGAGGAGGGCGGTCGCGTGGCTGCATCAGCAGGGATTCGAACGCATCGGCATCCTCGGCACCAGCCTCGGATCGTGTCTCTCGATGCTGACGTCGGCGCACGAACCGTTGATCAAGGCGCAAGCGCTCAACCACGTCTCGCCGTTCTTCGCCGACGTGGTGTGGCGAGGGCTGTCGACGCGACACGTCCGCGAGGGACTGGACGGCCACATCGATCTCGAGACGCTGCGCCATCTCTGGCGGCCGATCAGCCCGTGGTCGTACCTCGATCGCGCCGGCCGAACCAGCACGCTGCTCGTGTATGCGAAGTACGACCTGACGTTTCCTCTCGATCTGTCGGAAAAGCTGGTGAATGAATGGGTCCGCCGCGACCTGCCGGTGGAAGTCGCCGCGATGCCGTGTGGTCACTACAGCATCGGTTCCACGCCGTTCAAATTCCTCGACGCCTACGTCCTGATTACGTTCCTGCGGAAGGCGCTATAGCGTTTCGCGAAAGAGGCCACGATGGTCACGACGAATTACACGACGGTCACGCCAGCTGACAGGTTAAAAGGCTTTCGTCGTGGTCGTCGCCTTTGCGTCGTGGCAGCGTCAGACGTTGGGGGTTGAAAGCTTAGAGATAGTCGAGTAGCCCGACGATCGCGTTGTAGATCACGTCGGCGAGCTGGCGGACCAGTGGTGACACTTCGCCGTTCTCGACGGCGGTAGCCACCGTGACCGGGTCGGTGAGCAGGAGCCAGATGGTCGCTCCGGCGACGATGGCCGCGACGATGCCGATGAGCACGGCAACGCTCGCTACGTGGCTGGACTTCTCGTCGAGGTCGCCAACGCCGGCTGAGGAAGAACTCATCGCTTTTGCTCGGAGCGGCTTAGGGTAGCACGCGGTGTGAACTGTCATTTCACACCAGCTGACTACGTCCTCACACGTCGATCGGTAACAGCTCCGGTTCGCCGAGATTGAGACTGGGCAGGGTGTCGCGAATCGCGGCGTAGTCGCCGACGATCAGCGTGGTCAGTCGCGACGGATCGAGGTAGGTGTGGGCAGCGGCGACTAACGCGTCGGCAGTGACCGCGTGGACCTTAGGGACGAATTCCGCGAAGTAGGTGTCCGGCAGATCGTGGAGCGCCAGTTGGGTCACGGCACGCGCGACCTGCTGCGCCGTTTCAAAATTCCGCGGATAACCTCGCGTCAACGATGCCTTCGCGAGTCCGAGTTCCTGCGGCGTCGGGGGTCGATTGCCGCGAATACCTTCCAGCTCCGCAAGTGCATCGCGAATCGCATCGACGGTCGAGACCGTGTGCACACTCGCCTGCAGCGCGAACGGCGACAGCCCTTTGTGCCAGTCGAAGCCGGTGCGCGCACCGTAGGTATAACCCTTTTCTTCGCGCAGCTTCAGATTGATCCGGCTGACGAACTGACCGCCGAGCACCGCATTCATGACCAGCAGCGCCGGATAGTCAGGCGTGTCGCGCCGGGCCGAGAGATGACCGATGCGCAGTTCCGATTGTGCGGCAGCGTCGCGGGCCACGAGCGCGAGCCGTGGCGGCATGGGAAAGGAGGTGAGCGCCGAGGCCGGCGTCTCAGGCGAGCCGTCAGACGCCGCACTCCATTGACCAAACGCGCGGTCGACCAGCGCGATCAGATCAGCTGCGGCCATGGCACCGGCGACCACCATCGTCGCTGCCGCCGGCCCGAAGCGATCGCGGTGCAGCGTCGCCACGTCGGCCGGCGTCAACCGCCGCAGCGTTTCGTCGGCGCCGATCGGCAGGTGTCCGTAAGGATGAGACCCGTACATCAATCGCAGGAAGGCACGCTCGGCCAGCGCCGGCGGACTGTCTTTGAGCTGGCGCAGCCGATCGAGTCGTAAACGCTTCACGCGTTCGAAATCGGCGTCGCGCAACGCCGGCGTCGTCACCATCGCCGCCAGCAGCGACGCGCCGCGTTCGGCGAATCGGGTCAGCGTGGTGAGCGAAAACGTCGTCGCGTCAGGGCCAACATCGATGTCGTAATCGCCGCCAATCCGCGCGAGCGCATCGGACACGTCGATGGCGTTGAGGCTGCCCGTGCCTTCATCGACCATGTCCGCGACCAGCGCGGCAAGGCCTTCCCTCCCCGGTGTGTCGCCGCCCGAACCACCATCCAACTGCAACGCCAGCGTGATGATTGGCACGCTGTGATGCTCCACCGCGCGCACGCGCAGCCCGTTGGCCAGCGTGTGATGGACGATGGAAGGAAACGCGAATGACGGATCCGGGCCGACGTCGGGAAGGTGGGAGCGATCGACCGCCATCACGAAACCGCCAGCGTCTCCGAACCCGGAAGCGCCAGCGCCTGCTGGCCACGTGGAACCACGCTGAGCGCGACCCGCGCGTCGAAGCGAAGCACGTGCCTCGCCGCGGCACGAACGGTCTCCCTGGTGGCCGCCTGGTAGCGCGCCAGGTCCTCAGCGAAGTAACCGGGCGTCCCGCACAGGACGTTGTACGCGTTCAACTGATCGGACTTGCCGCCGAAGCCGCCGACGGTCTGCAGGCGATACAGGAAATGGGCCTCGGCCTGCGCCTCCGCGCGCTCCATTTCCGCCGCCGTCGGACCATCCTCGATCAACTCCTCGATCGTCCGGTCGATCTGCGCCGCGAGATCGCTGAGCGCCTGTCCCGGCGCAGCGGTCGCGACCAGGAGGAAGAACCCGCCGATCTCGCGCGAGCTCTGGTAGCCGGACACGTCCACGGCAATGCGCCGCTCGTAGACGAGCGATCGATACAGGCGTGACGTCTTGCCGTTGGCCAGCAGGTCGGCGGCGAGATCCATCTCCGCGTCGTGCTCGGCGAACATCGCCGGCGAGTGCCACGCGAGGTACACGCGCGCCAATTCGACGCGATCTTCCAGCACCAGACGGCGTTCGCGGTCGAGCGACGCGGCCGCGGTGACCGGGCGCGGTTTCGCGCCGGCCGGAATCTCACCGAAGTAGTGCTCGGCCAAATCGAACGCGCGACTCGCATCGACATCGCCCGCCAGCACGAGCGAGGCGTTTGCCGGGTGATAGTAGGTGCGGAAGAACGCCTGGACGTCCTCGAGCTGCATCGTGCGGATGTCGTCGGCGCTGCCGATGGTCATCCAGTTGTACGGATGCTCGGCCGGATAGAGCGCCGCCATGATCGCCATCAGCGCGAATCCGTACGGCCGGTTCTCGTAGTTCTGCCGCCGCTCGTTGAGGACGACGTCGCGCTGCGTTTCGAAGCGGTCGCGCGTCAGCGCCGGCAGCAGGAAGCCCATGCGATCGGATTCCATCCAGAGCGCCAGATCGATCGCACTCGTCGGCACCACTTCCCAGTAGTTCGTGCGGTCGGTATTCGTCGATCCGTTCAGCAGCGCGCCGGCCTGCTGCAGCGGCGGAAAGTAACCCTTGTTGTGGTGTTCGGACCCTTCGAACATCAGGTGCTCGAACAGGTGGGCAAACCCGGTGCGTCCCGGATGCTCGTCCTTCGACCCGACGTGATACCAGACGTTCACCGCGACGAGCGGCAGGTAATGGTCCTCGTGGACGATCACGTCGAGCCCGTTGGCAAGCGTCCGCTTCGTATAGGGCAGCGCGATGCCGGTCACTACCGTACGGGGATCAGGGGAATCTTGCCCTTGTTTGCATCGATCGCCTTTTGTGCGGCAATCGAGACCTGCGCCGCCGAGCGTTCGGCGACGGTGAGAAACGCGCGGGCGGCAGTCGACGCCGGCTCCGCGACGACGAGCGGCACGCCCGTGTCGCTGCCCTCGCGGATCGGTTGGTAGATCGGCAGGCGGCCGAGGAACGGCACGCCCATCTCCGTCGCCAGGCCTTCGCCGCCGCCGTGCCCGAAGATGTCCGATTCGTGATGACAGTTGGGGCACGCGTAGTAACTCATGTTCTCGACCACGCCGAGCGTCGGGATACTGAGCTTCTGATACATGCGCACCGCGCGCCGGCTGTCCGCGAGCGACACCTGCTGCGGCGTCGTGACGACGATGGCGCCGACGACGGGGACGGTCTGACTGAGACTCAACGCGACGTCGCCGGTGCCGGGAGGCATGTCGATGATCAGGTAATCGAGATCCTGCCAGGCGACTTCCTTGAAAAACTGCTGGATGGCGCCATGGAGCATCGGACCGCGCCAGATGATCGGGGCATCGTCGCTGGTCAGGAAGCCGATCGAGATCACCTGCAGACCGTACTTCTCGGCCGGGACGATCTGGCGCTGCGCGTTGGTCGTGAGCTGCGTGCTGATGCCGAGCATCATCGGGACGTTCGGACCGTAGATGTCGCCGTCGAGAATGCCGACCTTGCTGCCGCAGCGCGCCAGTGCAAGGGCGAGGTTGACGGCGACGGTGGTCTTGCCGACGCCACCCTTGCCGGCTCCGACGGCAATCACGTTCTTCACGCCCGGCAGCGGCGGACCGCCGCGTTCCGGAGCGCTGGCCGACCGCACCTTCGCCGTGAGCTGCACATCGACGGTATCGACACCGAGCGCGCGAACGGCGCCGATCGCCTGATCGCGCATCTGGTCTTTCACCGGACAGGCCGGCGTCGTCAGCTCGATCGTGAAGGCGACGCGGCCGGCGTCGATGACGAGATCCTTGACGAACCCGAGCGAGACAATGTCGCGCCGGATGTCGGGGTCGATGACGGAGCGCAACGCGGTCAACACGGCGTCGCGATCTGGCGAGGGCATATCTCTCAATTCTATCGGTTCACAGGGTCCCGGGTGCGTTGGTGCGTGGGTTCTGGTGTTCGGGTTCCCGGTTTCTTGGGTGCACACGTTCGCCGAGAGCCGGGAACCACCTGAGCACCTGCGAACCCGAACCGGCACCCACGAACGCAGGCACCAGCGCACCATGAACTCATTCAAAGAGCCGGCGTCCCTCGTTTACGAGCAGCACCCACATGGCGTAGATGCCGAGGGCGGTCCCAAACGGCAGCACGAGCAGGTCGGTCAGGGCGAGGCCGAGCATCAGCAGCCGGCCCACGGGCTTGCGCTGTTTCAGCCATTGGGCGGCGAGCAGGTGCAGGCCACCCCAGCCGACGGCAAAGGTGCCGAGCACGGCGAAGGCGCCGGCGGTCAATCCCGCGGCCAGACCAACCGCGACGCCAATCGGGTCGATCAGTTGGGCGAGCGCACCCCCGGCCAGCAGCAGGAGCGAGACGCCGGCGAGCATCGCCAGCGATCCCCAGAGCATGGACAGGTTTGCGAGCAGCTTGACGTGGCGCTCCACCGAGTGCCTGCTCTGCTCTACCGGACGAACACCTGGAGCTCGATGCGCGTGGACGGGTTGTGACGCGGCGTCACGGTGAAGTGGAAGCAGGCGCCGTCGGCGACGCCGCGCGGCAGCGTCACCTGGAGCTGGTGACGGAAGGTCTCCATGCCGCTGGCGGCGCACCGGCCGCATTGTTCGGTCCAGCTCTCGCCGCGGCCACCGCACGCGGTACACGTGCAGCGAACGGGCACGTCCAGCGGCAGCGTCGCGCCCTCGCTCGCCTCGCGCGCGCTCACCTGGAGCGTCATCGTCAGCGGCGCGGGCCGCTCCTCGACGAGAAAGCCGGTGCGGACGCGGTCGACCGCAGGCGCGACGGACGGAAAATCGATCACGACTTCGTCGGCAAAGCAGTCGGCATCATGGCGCGAGTCGTCGCCCGCCAATACCGCTATGCGATCACTGCCGAAGGGCCGGAACGTGTTGCCACGCATCGATCTGTGGTTACGATAGGGGTCGGTTCAGGAGAAGTCAATGGCCGCAAAAGAGTGTCCGATGTGCGGCGAAGCGATGCGACTGCGCGAGCGCGCCGTCACCGTTCACGTCCCGGGCACACCACAAACGAAGACGACTGAGTTCCGCGAGTGGGTGTGCCCGGAATGCGATTACTTCGAGGACGTCGAGGACGGGAACGGCTGAAAGCGGGATACCGGCGGACGATCAGCGGGCGCCGAGCGTCAGCAGCAGCTCCTTGCGGACGGCTTCGTCGACCTCGTCGAAGTTGAGCGCCGTCTCACATTCGTCGCAGAGGAGTTCGAGCACGTTGGGCCGTCCTTCCTCGGACACCTCGACACGTGAATCCTCGAGATGCACGACGTGCATCTGCAGCGTCTTCACGAGAAAATTCTGGTCGTTCCCACAACTGGGACAGGTCAGCGCCACGCGCGTCTCCTCTTTCGTCGTCAACGGATGCTCCTAGTTGGTTTGATTCTAGGGGAGGCTTCGGGATGGTGCAATGAAATTGCGCCTTTTCCCGAAAGCTGAACCGGGTTCGCCGCCCTCAGACGAGCGGCTCCCCCGTATCGGCCACCATCGAGTCCGGCACGCCCAGGCGGGTCACATGGCCGGTGCGGTGCCGCGAAAACACACAATGGGGCCCCTTGGCTTCCACGAACTCGACCTCCACCACGGTGGGCCTCGCCTGGTAGACGCCCGCCACGCAACCGCACGGCAGTGTCTCCAACGCGAGGAGCGTCATGGCGGTGGCGCGATGGTTACTTCCCGGCGCTGGGATATTCATGTAGTCATTTAGACTGCCGAGGGGTCGCAGTGGTTCCGGGGTCGAGCCGGGACCATCATGCCATCAATCGATCGCCGCTTCGAGATAAATCAACCGCGCTTCCACTCGAATGGACGGGTAAATCGCCCGCACGGCTGTCTCGTACAGGGCCAACTGGCGTTGGTGCTCGGGCCGAGGACGGCCGGTCTTGAATTCGAGCACGGTCGCCGCCGCCTCGCCGACGACGAGACAGTCAATTGTGCCGCGAATAATTCTGCCGTCCTGTGCAAGTGTGAACGGCACTTCGTGCAGCGGCTGACCCATTTCGTAAGCCGCGCGTACCTGCGGCATTGCACAAAGCGCGGCGTACGCCGCTCTCGCATCGTCACACACGCGCTTCAGGTCGTCGAGGTCAACTGATTCGTGCGCGGCCAGCAGCCGCGGCAGGACAGCGTCGGTGTCGGCAGCCGGATCGAGTCCGCAGCGCCGGACCAGTCGATGAACGAGCGTTCCGACAAGGCGTGACGACTCACGTCCTTCTGTGAATCGCGCGGTCGTACGTTGCTGATCGGCAATCGCGTCGGCGACTGAGATGCGAGCGATGCCGTGGTCCTCGATTGGCTCATAGTCAGTATCCTGCGACCTGACGTCATCCGAGGGATCGCGGCCGGCAACGAACGCCTGCGGAGACTCCGGCGCGTCGGGGCGGGTCTGACCGCCTTCGCCGAGCCTGCTGCGGTCCGCGGGAGCCTTCTGCGCAGAAAGACCGGCTCCGGCGACCGAGGCCAGCGGCATGACGTGCGATTGCCAGCGGACGGCGTCACCGCTGGTCGCGGCGTCGGTCATCGCCGCGAGCAGCGATGCGGGGAGCACCTCGGCGAGGCTGCCCCGTCCCGGCTGCAGGCGGCCATCCTTCACCACCGTGCCGAGATACAAGCGATCACGGGCACGCGTGAGCGCGACGTACAACAGCCGCTTCGTCTCCTCGCGTTCGCGAGCGCGATCGTCTTCATCCGCTTCGGACTGGAAATCGCCGACCGAGACCGACGGCGACTCGCCGGCAGCATCGGCCGTGACGCGGATCGGGTGCCGCCAGTTACCGGTGCCGCGCGTCAGGTTGACGACGAACACCACCGGGAACTCGAGGCCCTTTGCGGCGTGGACGGTCATCAAGTTGACCGCGTCGAGCGCATCGATCACGGCATTGGCTTCGTCGCCGACGGCCAGGCGATCGAGGTGGCCGACGATTCGACCGAGCGTCACATAACCGCGGTTCTGAATGCGTCGAATCAGCGCGCGAATCTTCTTCAGGTTCTCACGCGCCTGCTGATAGCGCGGGCCGCGCAGCCGCGTGGCGTACTCGGACTCGCGCAGGACGCGATCGAGCAGTTCCGCCGGCGGCAGGCGATCGACCAGTGGCAGCCACGCGCCGCCGTGCCGGCGCGCCTCCGCTGCCAGGCGCGACGCCGATCCACGCAGCGCCGCGTCGGAGAGCTGCACGAAGCGCGAGCGCAGGAACGCAGCCGCCCGCAGTTCCGAGTCGGGTTCCGCGAGATACCACAGCAGCGCGACGACATCCTTGATTTCATCAGCATCGAAAAAACCAAGGCCCTTGTAGACGTACGCCGGGATTCCGTGCGTCTCGAGCGCCGCTTCGAATTCGCGATGACTGTCGCGCGTGCGAAAGAGGATGGCGATATCGCCGGGGCGAATGGGCCGTGGCACGCCACTGTCGCGATCGCGCACGGTCGTACCTGAAGCGACCAGGCGCGCGATCTCGACGGCCGCGGCCCCCGCGCACGCTTCCGGTGTCTCGGCCATCGCCGCACCCAGGACCGCGGTGGCCTCAACCTCCGCGCCATCGAGCGGAAATCGATCCTGCTCGTCGTAGCGAAACGCGTCGGTCCGACCCGGCGACTTCTCGATCTCCTGGCACACGTCGTTCACGAACGTGAGCAGGCCCGGCACCGAGCGGAAGCTACGGGAGATCGCACGCCGCACGTCGCCGTCGGGCCGCAACGCGTCAAGGTGACGAGCGGCTTCCTGCAACACCGACACGTCGGCATCGCGGAAGCTGTAGATCGACTGCTTGCGATCGCCGACGATGAAGATCGACGGCTGGAGCGGGCCCGTGTGTGCGAGACCGGCGCCCTCGCCCCAGGACTTCACGAGCAGCGAGACCAGTTCCCACTGGGCACGGCTCGTGTCCTGAAATTCGTCGACGAGCACGTGGTGATAGCGCGACTCGAGGCGGTAGCGGCTCTGCGCGAACTCCTCCATCTTCCGCAGCAGGTCAAGGGCGCGCAGGAGGACATCGGAGAAGTCGAGCACCGCGTGCACATCCAGCGTACGGCGGTACTCCGCCTCGGCGATGCGATACATCCGCAGCACACCGCGCGACACCAGCACGTTGAGGTCGCGACGGTAGCGGTTCCATGCCTCGAGAAATGCCTGGCCGTGCCCGAGCGTCAGGTCGCGGTGGCGCTCGTAGTCTGCCGCGCTCGCGAACAGATCCTTTTTGTACGGCGACCGGCTGCGGGGCGTGCCGTCCTGCGTGAGGAAATGCTCGCGCGCCCGGAAGAAGACCGCTTGCAGAGCCGCGGGATCGATCGGGCGGGTCTGAAGCGCTGCGCCTGCGCTCGAGTTTGATGCTGGCAGGGGCGGGTTTCCCGACCCACGCGAATCGACGGGTCCGTGCAGGGGCGGGCCTTCAGACCCGCCCACTCTCAGCAAATGCCGCACGAGCACCAGGAACGCCGGTTGCGGTGGCCCCGACTCGATGAACGCCGCAAGGCCGCCGGGCATTGCCTCGAACACCCCGAGCAGCGCGGCCGCGCCATCCTGCGTCGCCTTCTCCACCGTGAGCTCACGCGGCCCCTTCGCGAGATAACGCCCGAGCACATCGGGTGCGACGATGCGGCGGTTCAGCAGGACCGCGAGGCCACGGCGCGCCCGGCGGTCGCCGAGCTGTGCGAAGACCAGGGCAACGTGTTCGTCCTCGCGCGCGACGGCGCGGCAGATGCGGATGGCGCGATCCAGCGATTCGTCGATCAGCCGCGGCACCTCGGTGTCGTCCGCCATTGAAAAGCCGGGATCAAGATCGGCCTCGAGCGGAAATTCGCGCAGGAGCGACAGGCAGAACGCGTCGATCGTACTGATGGCGATGTCGCCGGTGCGGTCGCGCAACTCGCGCCAGCGGGACGGAGGAATCTCGCCGCGAGACGCGGCATCGGCAAGGCTCGCCAGGATTCGCTCACGCATCTCCGCGGCAGCCTTCCGCGTAAACGTGATGGCGAGAACGTTCGCCGGATCGACGCCGGCCTTCAGCAGGTTGACGTAGCGATCGACGAGGACGCGCGTCTTGCCCGTTCCTGCCGACGCTTCGAGCGCAACGTTGAACCGCGGATCGACGGCGCGTGCGCGTCCCTCGCGATCGCGCGCATCGATGCGCAGGTCCCTCGACTCCACTCGGGACGGATCGACGTTGTCGAACGGCAGGCGGAAGTTACTCGTCGCCGACATAGTCCTTCCGGCACACCGACGGGTACGCGCAGTAACGGCAGATCATCTCGTCGTGAGGACGCGGTGGGAACAGGCCGGCGTCGATGCCGTCGAGAAGCTCGAACAGCCGCGCGCGTGCGTCCTGTAACGGCGCCTCGGCATCGGGCGACCCGGCCTTCACCACCGACACGAGGTTGCGCTTGCCCGTCAATGCAACGTACGACGCGGCATCCACCTGCCACGGCTGCCCGTCGCGCGCGGAGAGTTGCTCCTGCGCGACGAGCGCATAGACGGGTACCTGCAGCGCCCGGCGCGGATTGGGCGCCGATCCTGACTTGTAATCGACCACCCTCAGGCGACGCCCGTCCAGGAGATCGACGCGATCGGCCACGCCTTTGAGCGCGACCGTACGGCCATCCGATCCACCGACGTCGAACTCGCCCTCGAACCGGTGCTCCAGCCATCGCTCGCGGACATCGACCGGTGCCGAGGCCTCGAGGCCGAGCACGACGTCGACGACGCCAACAGAGATCGCCGAGCCGAACAGACGTGTTCGCTCGAGCGCCGCATCGGCCTCCGGCAGCCGTTCGAGCAACGGTTCGGCGACTTCGTGGAACAGCAAGCGCGCACCATCGAGGCGAACGCTGGTGATCGCCCCGCCTCCGCGCCTGTCCCACGCCTCGAAGAAGCGCTGAAACACCTCGTGGATGAAACGGCCGCGCGCGCGCGGCGACAGCATCGACTCGTCTTCCGGCGCTTCTTCCAGGCGCAGCACGTCTGCCGCAAAGAACTTGAAGGGACAATCCTGATACCGCTCGATCGCCGACAGCGACAACGCGGGCAGCGCGCCGGAGCCGGGCGCGGGCGCCTGCGCCGTTCCTTCGACTCCGCTCGGGCCAGCCGGCGTGATGGCGGGCCCGATCTCGAACACCAGCCGCTCGTCGTCGAATATTCGCTGAAACGGCAGATCGATGTTTACGATCGGCAAGCCCGCCCGCTCGACTTCTTCCACGAGCAACGAGGGGCTGACGATCGCGTCCGCTTCGAGATTGAACGTCGACAGCACCAGGCGTTGCGCCGGCAGCTTCAGCAGGTCGATGAACGCCGCGCGCGCGCCATCGATTCGACAGGAGTCGGCAGGCCAGCCAAGATCGCGCAGCACCCCCGGCGAATAAAAGATGTTTCGCCGCGGCCGTTCCGGCCATTCATCGTCAACCAGACCGGCAAGCTGCACCTCATCGAAATCGCCAAAGCGCGCGCTGGCGGCGTCGACCACGTGCACGCCGTCATCGCCGGTGAGCGGCTGGAAGGTCTGCGCTTCGATCCACCGGCGCGTCAGCGCGGCGACGTGATCGAAATCCACCGGTATGTCGTCGAAGCGCGCATACGCCTGTTGCATCGACATCAGCGCGCCGAGGACGGCGCCGCGCGCACGCAATTGACGCGCGCGCAGTGGATCGTCGGGACCCGGCACCTGTTCGTGAGCACGGAGGAACGCGAGGAGCAGGCCAGCGTGGGCCGCGACGGGCGCCGCGTCGCGCAGCGGCGTCAATTCACCGACCACGCCGCGCATGATCATTGCCGCGCGCAGCGCGCGCTTGAACAAGCCGCGTTCGGCCTCCTTCGCGCTCCACTCGTCAATCAGCCGATCGAGCGAATCCAGACCACCGAGATACCCGGCCTCCGCCAGCGCGCGATCGAGCGCGATGAGGTCGCGGGCGGCGACGCCCCGTTCGCCGTCTGCGGCGAATTGAAAATGCGGCGAGCGCAGCAGCGCAACCACCGGCTGGCGTCCGAAGTTACTGCTGACGGCGGAGAACGCGAGATCCAGCGCCGCCGAGAACGGCTCCGCCGCCAGCGGGAGGGCGTCGAACATCTGGCACGGAATGCCGGCGGCGCGAAGCACGTCACGCGCCACGTACACGTACGGCAATGGTTGCTGGACGACGAGCGCGCGGCGATCGGGCGCCGCACCGTGCACCCGTGCATCGTGCTTGACGCGACGCGCGAACAGGGCCACCTCCTCCTCACGATCGCGCGCGGCGTGCACGATCGACTGCCCGGCAACCAGCAACTGCGGAGTTGAGTCCACTGCTTCCTCATCACGCACCTCCTCGAGGCCCGGCAGCACGGTGTGCATCCGTTCGTGCAGCGCTCCCGCGAGAACCGTGTCGGTGATGACGATGTCCAGGGAGGCGAGGCCCGGAATGCGCGCCAGCAGGTCCCAGTCGGCCGGATAGAGACCATGGGGATCGAAGCCGCGATCGGCAACGGTAATGATCACGTGACGCCAGGGCGTCGCCGCGGTCTCGGCGAGCAGCCGGTCGCGCAACAGGTGTTCGTCGGCGCCGGCCTCGCGAACCCGCCGCTCGAGATCGTGAAACGTCGCCACCAGAAACCGCGTTTGCCGAACCAGCCGCGCCGCGCCGCGATCGTATTCAGCGCCAGGCTCGAGGCGATCGAGGGCGCGCCGCTCGAACTCGTCGATCGTGTTGCGATGCCGGCGCAGTTCATCGTAGAAGCGCAGCATCTCGGCCAGGAGTCCGGGCCGCAACGCGAACGGCGGCTCATTCCCGTCGGCCTGCGCGGTCCGCGCGGCAACGCCGAGCAGCACCTCGCGTTCGGCGTCGCTCAGCACTGCGTCGTGCGGCCGCAGCCGCTGCGACAGCACGCCGATGAGTTCACCGCGAGTGACGAACTCGGGCAGCAGCATCGCGCCGCCGGAGTGCAGGTGCGTTGTTTCGATGGCGCGCACCAGGTGAGCCGCCGCGGCTCGTGTCGGGACGACCACCAGGCGATGGCGTGCGTCGGCCGGCATGCCGGTACATGCCAGCCTGACCACTGCGTTGCGGAACGAGTGGAGCGTGTTCACGCGCACCAGGCGCGTGCGGCGCGGCGTAATCACTTCAGCCTGGGAAACTCGAGGACGGTGCGGATTTCGGCCTGCGCGCGATCGAGCAGCATCAAGGCGCCGGCCGCCGCCGAGGACGCTTTCCACGCCGTCGACACGTTGCCGCTGCTTACCGCGTCGTAACGGCTGGTCGCCGCATTTTCAGCAAAGCGCCACGCGCCGACGAGCAGGTCATGAGCGGCCTGCATTTCCGGCGGCACGCGCAGGCGCTGGAGACGCTCGGCCCCGCCTGACAAGCGGGCTTTCAGGGTAACGAGCCGATTCGGCGACGGTCCCTCGAGCGTGCGGATGGCCTCGAGCTGCGGCCGCGACTTGACCAGCTGCAGCAGTTCCACGCCGACACTCTCCTGATACTGCTGGTACGCCCGCTGGCGGAGTATCCATTGATCGCGGAGCAATCTCAGACGACGTGCGTCGTTGAGCTGCGCCTGGAGTTCGGCGCGCACCGCCCGCACCGTCTCGGGACGTTCCTTACCCAGACGGTCGTCTTCGGTATTGAGCCGCGTCAGCACACGCTCCACGACGCTCGCGCGCGCCGATTGGGCACCCCGCCGGCCGTCGGCAATCAGCCGCTGCGACATGCGCGCGTATTTCTGATCGACATCCACTTCGTGATGGATCTTCTGTTCGATCTCCGTTCGCAAGGTGTCGACGTCGGCGGAAGGAAGCGTCGGCGCGGCTTCCTTCACCAAACGCAGGGCCGACTGCAGGAGCTCCATGCGATCGGCGGCCCGGGGCGTAAGACCGGCCGCGCGCAGAAGCTGATCGATCTGCGCCCTGCCGCCGGGCATTCCGGCGATCGGTTCGCGGACGAGGTCAGCCGCCGATGCGACGAAGGCGAGCTGAAACCCGTTCGCGGGCTTGCCGCTCAGGCCGGCAATCGCGTTGTCGACGATCGATAAGATGTCGCGGACCTCGGCTTCGCGATAGTGATAGTGCTCGAGCGGCCACTTCACGAGCACCGCGTGCGCCTGCTGCGCCAGCGCCAGGGCCTTCTCGTGATCCGGCGAGATCGCGAGATCGTTCAGTACGCGCGCCACCTCGTTGCTCAACTGCGCGAAGTCGTCTTCACCGCGAGTGCTGGCGTAGTGGTCTGCGCGTGCCGATTCGCTGTAGCGCTCCGTGCGGGTCCAGTCGACCGACTTCGCCGGCAGCGTCACCAGTTGCAGGCGCGGATTGTCGGCACTGCCGCCCGCCGGCATGGAGAAGATCACATCGTCGCCAACCCGCGCGTATTCGCCGAAGCTGGTGACGTCGCTGCCATCGGTCAGGAAGATGCGGAACAACGTCGCAGCGGGCGCAGCCACGGCCAGCCGCGGAACGCAGGCGAGCAGCACGAGCAGAACAACGCCGCGGCTGGACATGGAAAGGAGCCGGCTCATTCTACCGCCCGCACCGGGACGCGCCGCCCTGGACCCGGTTTGGGCGCACCTGTGGAAAACCTGTCGATGAAGCGTGCAAATCCTGTGGAGATCCTGCTGATGAAATTTTTCCGGTGAACCGATCCGGCGTCGCTCGAACGAGTTGCGCGCTGTGCACGAGTCTTCGTGCGCCGCTTCGCTTGATCGCGCCGAGCGAGTGCGTAAGATCAACCGCGCTCGCAACTCTCTCTTTTCTTTCCGGACATCGACACTCGTGAACGTGCATCGCTTCGAACAGACGATTGGCGGACGTGCGTACCAGATTGACGTGACGCCGGTGGGCAACCGGTGGCGTGCGCAACTGCGACGCACGGCCGGGATGCCAACTGCGATGATGCCCTTCTACGGGCAGACACCCGACGAGGCCGCGCGCCAGCTCACGGACTGGCTGACGCTGGCGCACCGTCGGTCGCAGCCGGCCGCCGCGCCGGGGGCGATACCGACAACGATATAGCATCGAGCGGACAGCACAGGTCACGCGCGACAACGCTACAGGATTGACGTCGGAAGATGGCTGGTGGCCGGGCTACCATTCTGGATACGCGATTGTGAAACCGTTGTCTCGCTCCATCGTCGGCGTCGTCGCGCTCGAGGCGGTCGCCATCCTGGGACTGCTGGGACTGATCTGGGCGAACGAGTACCTGGATCTTCCCCACGTCCTGTTCGGCGAACCGGTCACTGTGCCGCGGCTGTCGGAGCTGGTGCTCGAGGGCGCGGTGGTGCTGGCCTTCGGCGCCGGTGTGCTGGCGACGTCGGTCATCATGCTTCGCCGCGTCGCTTACCTCGAATCGCTGCTCATCCTCTGCGCGTCCTGCCAGCGCATCGGATTCGGCGGCGAATGGATCTCGCTCGAACAACTGGTGGCCAATCGCGATCACCTGGCAACGACACACGGCATCTGCGGAGACTGCTACGAGGAGCAGACCAGCGGTCTCGCCGTCTCCGCGCGAGCGAGCTGATGCGACCGCCTGATCGAATGCGGCGGCCGTCATGGCGTGTGCTGATTGGCGGCGCCATCCTGGTGCTGGTCGTCTTCGCGCTCGACGAATATGGCGGCCTGGCCGAACGGCTGCTGGGCGGCGCCGAACGATCGGTCGCGCGTCATTCCGAATTTGCGATCGAGGCCACCGCAGCGCTGCTGGTGACCGGCCTCGCCGCCGGTATCTACCGTCGTCTGTCAACGCGCGAACGGACACTCAGTGAACTGCTGACGGTCTGCGCGTGGTGCCGCCGGGTGGCGGTCGATGGCCGTTGGGTGACGATCGAAGAGTTCCTGAATTCCGACGAGGAAGGCCGCACGACCGTGAGCCTGTGTGCCGCGTGCTACGAACGCGTGCACGCAAGGCGTGGTACCGCGGCGAGCTAGCCAGGGGACGTGGAATCGTCGCCTCCTGATGCGCTTCGGGTCTGAAGAGGATGGCTCTTTCGAGCTCTCAACCCGCGCTCGTCCTGATTCCCAACCCGGCCGTTCCCGGCTACGTCCTCGGAATCGTAAACTTCTCATTCAATTTCGGCTGTCGGTGGACCTGGTGCGTAAGACTGTCCAAACGGATCAGTTGTCTTCACCGTCACTGCTGCACTGCGGCTCCTCCCCTCCATATGTAATTCACTGAATCGAACGGCCTTCCAGCTTCTGGCGAGTCGCTTGCCCTGAGCGGCGTCGATTCGGGGCATCACCACCCCGTCATCACTCCATCGCCTTCGGGCGATACCCAAACAAACTCACGCAGGGGTTCGATTGATGCGTCGATGCAGGTATGACTTCGTCCGTACCGCCACGATCACGATGGCGACCGTCCTTGGTTTCCTCCTCACCAGTTCTCCGGCGCTCGCTCAGAAGACGGTGGTGCTCAACACACGGCAGCAGTTGACCGTGGACACCACGATTCGCGGCGGCTCCTATGCCACGACCAATTTCGGCGCGGACGCGATTCTCGAGACCCGTGCAAGCAGCGACGACCAGTACGAACGGCGAGCGCTTCTGAAGTTCGATACCCAGGACTACGTTCCCGCCGGGGCCGCCATTCAATCAGCCGTGTTGACGCTCACCGTGAAAGGCGGCAACAGCGAGACGCGCACGCTGACCGCCTACCGTGTGGCGCAGTCGTTCGACGAGCGCGCCGCGAACTGGAAGAACCGCAAGTCCTCTCTGGCGTGGAGCACGACAGGCGCGTCGCTCAGTGGCAAGTACGCCACCGGACGGGCGACCGGCACCGCCGGCAGCAAGGTCTCGTTCGACGTCACGGCGCTCGTCCAGGACGCGGTCAACGGCAAATTCGACTCACGCTACACGCGCGTCGGCATCGTTGACGATGGCGCGTCGAGCCGCGATTCGTACCGGCAGTTCTACAGCTCCGAGACGAGCACCAGTTCGTTGCGGCCGACGCTGACGGTCATTTACGGCGGCACCGCATCGACCAGTGGTTCCACCGGGACGCTGCCGAGCGGATGGTCCTCGAAGGACATCGGCAGTGTCGGCGCCGGCGGATCGGCCACGAGCAGCAGCAGTTCGGCGTTCACGGTAACCGGCGCGGGCGCGGACGTCTGGGGCGCCGCCGACGAATTCCGCTTCGTGTACCGAAGCCTTTCCGGCGACGGCACCATCATCGCGCGCGTCGCGAGCGAAGAAGCGGTTGATGAGTGGACGAAAGCGGGCGTGATGTTCCGCGAGACGCTCAACGCCGGTTCGCGCCACGCGTTCATGCTGGTCAGCCCGGGCAAGGGCACCGCGCTGCAGCGCCGCACGGTTACGAGCGGCGCCTCCGCGAACACATCGTCCAGCGGACGCGCGCCCTCGTGGGTCAAGCTCGTTCGTTCGGGGTCGACGTTCACGGGTTACCGCTCGGCGGACGGGGTGACGTGGACGAAGGTCGGAAGCACCTCGATCCCGATGGCATCGACTGCGTACGTCGGCCTGGCCGTCAGCAGCCACGCGGATCCGTCTCTCGCCACCGTCAGCTTTGACCAGGTGTCGGTGAAGGCGGGCTCGACGTCGACGAGCACCTCGTCGAGCGGCTCCACGAAGACATTGCGGGTGGTCCACTGGAACACGCATCACGGCGGCTACGGCACCGACGGCAAGTACGACACCAATCGGCTCGCGACCTGGGTGGCCAAGCTGAAACCGGACGTGGTCTCGTTCAACGAGATCGAGAAGTACACCGGTTGGGGCAACCAGGACCAGCCTGCGGTCTACAAAAAGCTGCTGGAAGAGAAGACCGGACAGACCTGGTACATGGTGTGGGCTCAGGAATACGGCAACTGGACGGCGAACGGGAAGGGCAACCTGATTCTCTCGCGTTTCCCGTGGACCTTCACCGCGCGCTATCTGACGCCGCACGTCCGCACGGTGGCGCTCGGCGGGATCAGCTTCAACGGCCGCAATGTCACGTTCTCGTCAACGCACTTCGACCCCGACTCGGAAAGCTACCGTCTCGATCAGGCTCAAGCGGTGGTGCCCTGGGAGCTCGGTTTCGCGGAAAACCGGATCGTTGTCGGCGACCTCAATGCACAGCCGACGTCGAGCACGCTGACCTACCTGAAGAACACGTATACCGATGGCTGGCTCGTGGCCAAGTCGGGCGGCTTTGCGTATTCGGCGTCGGACAACCCGAACGGCTATACGCGCAACAGCCGAATCGATTTCGTGATGACGTCGAAGAAGGCCAGCAATCTGAAGCTGATTCGAGTAGAAGTCGTCGACACCCGCGATGCGAACGGCGTGATGCCGTCGGACCACCGGCCGATTCTCGCGGTCTATGAGGTGCAGTAGGGGGCCGCGGGCTTCTGGCTCCGGACTTCGGGCTGCGGTCTTCGGGTGCATTCGTCCGGAGACCGCAGCCCGCGTCATCATTCGCTGCTACTGAGCTACACGGACAACCTTCGCGTGGCTTGCCAACCGTGGCTCACGCGCACATTGGCAAGCATGAGCGAAGTGATTGAAGGATCACGCGTTCGTTGGCAAGCGTGAGCGAAGGTTGGTGGACCTGACCGGGTTCGAACCGGTGACCTCCTGAATGCCATTCAGGCGCGCTCCCAACTGCGCCACAGGCCCAACTCGGCTGAGCACTCCATCGTAACCGACGCCCACACCGCCCGCAACCGCGTGCTCGGCGGGCAGCGCGACGGATGGCGGCGAGGCGTGGCGGATGCTATTCAACGGTCCAAGGGGCCAGAGTCGCGAGCCGGTATCATCATCGTCGCGCCGATAAACCGAGCGAGAACTGACATCGGACAAGGCGTGCGGCGGCGGTCAGTGCATTCCCACGAACGGACGCCGCGGTCGCTGCGGCGCCGATTGTTTCCCAGAATCCCCGCAGAATGCCCGCCGGCTTCGCTGGCATTTTCTTTGACCTCTGGTGCTGGTCATGCGCTCGGACTTCCGGCACCTTGCCCGGACCCTGCGACACGCGCCAGCCAGCGCCCTCGCCGCGACGGTCACTGTTGCCTTGACACTGGCGGCTGGTACTTCGATCTTCGCGTTGGTGGATGCGGTCCTGCTGACGCCTCCGCCTTTCGTCAACCCGAGCGCGCTGGTCAGGCTCGGCCAAGTACCCGTCGAGGACGCAACCGCTCCTCCCAGGACAATTGAATATGCGACGTTCGAGCGATGGCGCGAGCGGGCGCAGCATCTGGCAACGCTCGAAGCGCTCGACGGCACCAACCTCACGCTGACTGGAATCGGTGCGCCGGAACGGGTCGGCGTAAACGACGTGACGCCTGGTTTCCTCACGCTCCTGGGCGTCACTCCGGCGATGGGACGAGGGTTTGCGTCGGGGGATGCGGGGCAACCGCGCGTCATCCTGAGTTACGCGTTCTGGCAAAGCCGCTTCGCCGGCACTCCGTCAGTCATCGGACGCCAGATCATGCTCGGCAACGTGCCGCACGTCGTGATCGGCGTGTTGCCGCAGACGTTTTCATATGCGTTCAGCGACGCGCAGTTCTGGCGTCCGATCCGGCTGCCATCGAAGGAGCCGGCGCGCGGCCGGACACCGGTTGGCGTGATGGCGCGTCTGGCCGCACATGTGCCGGCAACGCAACTGGCCGCCGCGCTCGACGATGTGAGCCGAACCTCGTCGCCGCCGGCGCACGTGGTCGCAACGCCGGTGACACGACTGATTGCGGGTGACAGCCGGCGAACGGTGCTGTTGCTCGGCGGCGCGGCGGCGATCGCGTGGCTGCTTGCATTCGCGAATCTTGCGGGATTGCTCGTCGTGCGATCGATCGATCGCCGCCGTGAGCTGGCGGTCCGGACCGCCCTTGGTGCCGGACGCTGGGAAATCAGCCGACAGCTCCTGCTCGAGGCGCTCACGATCGTGACGGCCGGGGCGGCGATCGGTTTTGCGGTCGCGAGGTGGCTGACACCGCTGGCCAGCCGGTTCGTGTTTGCGCGGTTTCTCGCCAGGCCGGTCGACGTCAACGTGAATGCAACGGTCACGATCGTGATCGTGCTGACGGCCGCCGTGTGTGCGACGGCCGCCGGACTGCTGCCCTCACTCGGCATCGCTCGATGGCGCCTGGTCGATGTCCTTCGCCGCGGAACGACGGCCACACCCGGCGAACTGCGACTGCGGCGGCTGTTCGTCGCCGGCGAGATCGCGCTGGCGTTCGTCCTCCTCGTCTCGATGACGTTGATCGGAGGCACGTTACGCGACGTCCTGCGGATCAACCCGGGCTTCGACTCAGGCGTGCTGACACTGGCGGTGTCGGTGCCGGCGGCGACGTATGGCGGCGGCGAGCGTGTTGCGGCGTTCTATGGTGCGCTGCAGAACACGCTCGACGATCGCTTCGGGAGCGGTCACGCCGCGATCATCGACGAACTGCCGATGACCGTCGATCACGGTCGACGTGTCGTGAGCGCACGGCCGGGCCGCACCGGGACGGAATCGGTGGTGCGCACGACCATGCCCGGCTACTTCGAGGTGATGCGGATTCCGCTCGCCGGCCGGGACTTCGATCGACGGGACTCGATCGACAGCCCACCGCGCGTCATCATCAGCCAGGCGCTCGCGGCCAGGCTCTTTGGCTCGCAATCGCCAATCGGCGAGCACGTATGGATGACCGAGGCCGCGACCTCGGCGGAGGTGATCGGCGTTGCCGGCGACGTCAAGCACCGTTCGCTCGATGAACCGACGCACCCGACCCTGTATGTGTCAGGGTTCCAGCAGCCGTCGAACTCGAATCGCATCGTCGTGAGATCTGCGAGCAGCAACGCGCAGGCGACGGCGATCGTGCGCGACGCCGTGGCTCGCCTCGATCCAAACGTGGCGGTCTACGGCGTCGAGCCGATGCGCGAGATCATCGACCGCTCACCAGGCGTTCCGGCGCGCCGTGTCCTCACAACCACCTTCCTCGCCTTCGCGACCCTCGCGATCGCGCTGGCATTCATCGGGTTGTTCGGCGTGATGGCGCACGACATCGCACGCCGCCGCGGCGAGCTGGCGCTGCGCGTGGCAATCGGCGCGAATCCTGGCCGGCTGCTGCGCGCAGCAATCGCCGATGGCGGACGGCTGTTGGCGTCGGGCGGCACGGCCGGCGCGCTGCTGGCGTGGTGGTCATCGCATGCGCTCGGTGAGCTGGCGACGCCGAACTCGCAGCTCACGCTGCTGGCCGGCGCTACGGCGACGGCAGTGATCCTCGCCGCCGGAATCGCCGCGATTCTGCCCTCGGCGCTGCGCGCGGCGCGCACCGATCCATTGAGCATCCTGCGCGCCGAGTGACGATACCGTCCGTACACGAAACCCACGACGGTCACGACGGTCACGACGGTCACGACGAAGATTACCGCTGAGGGCACGCCATCGCTTGACAGTGAATGTCTATTGTTTGTATACATTAGACAGTCGTGGCCTCGATCCGCATCGACCCGTCCGACGCAACGCCGGTCTATCAGCAGATCATCAACGCGCTGCGCACGCTGCTGGTCGCCGGGGCCTTCGGGCCCGGAGATCGGCTGCCGACTGTCCGTGAACTGGCACTCGACCTCGGCGTGCATCACAACACCGTGGCAGAGGCGTACCGCCTCCTCGCCGATGAAGGCTGGCTCGAATTGCGCCGGCGCCACGGCGCCACCGTCCTCGATCGCGCCCACCCGAAAGCGACACCGGAAACCCGCAAGGCGTTTGGCCGGCGTCTGCGCGAACTGGCCGCTGAAGCTCACGCGGCCGGACTCAGCGCCGCCGCGGTGGCCCAGGCGCTGCGCGACATTGCTGAAGAGCTGACGGCGGGCACACCGGCCAACGCCGGGAGACGTCAGTGAGCCCTGTCCTTGCGCATCTGGTCGTGCCATCCGCGATGCTGCTGATGGCGCTGATGTTCCACATCACACCGCACCTGTCGCGCCCTGAAATCTTTTTCGCGGTGACGGTCGCGCCCGGCTTCCGCTCATCGCCGCCAGGACGCGCGATCCTCGCGCGCTTCAGACTCGTGCTGTGGCTCAACACCGCTGCCGCCGTCATCGTGGCCGCCCTGTTGATCGGTCGCTGGCCGTTCATCGTCATCGTCGGGTCTACGTGGCAGCTCGTCGCCGCGGCGGTGGCACTCGTGAACGCGCGGCGGCATACGCTGCCCTATGCGCAGCCGTCAGGACCACGCGAGATCGAGCTGCTGCCGGCGCGCGGACTGCAAGGCGGCGCCGTCCTTCAACTGCTGCCGTTCGCACTCATCGGCCTGACGGCGCTGTACGTCTCGCTTCACTGGGACGCGATTCCGGATCGGTTTCCAATTCACTGGGATGCGACGGGACGCCCGAACGGCTGGGGCACACGATCGTTTGTTGGCGTGTTCGCTCCTGCTGTGATCAGCGCCGCCGTCTGTGCGGCAGTCAGCGGCCTCTACTACGCAATCGCGCACAAGACGCGCGGCGGGTCGGACACCGATCGCCGCATGCGCAACCTGAACCTGCGCATCGTCCTCGGCGTCCAGATGCTCGTAGCACTCACCTTCAGCTGGACGATGATGCTGCCGGTCGTGCCAGGGCTGATGCGATTCGCCACGGTCATTCCGACTCTGGTCGCGCTGTTCGTCGTCAGCGCGATCGCCGGCGGATTGATCATGACGCGGCGGCTCAAGGCGAGCGGCGGTGATTTCACGCCGGACGCGTGCTGGAAGGGGGGCGGGATGTTCTATTACAACCCGGACGACCCCGCGATCTTCGTCGTCAAGCGCTTCGGCATCGGCTATACGTTGAACTTCGGCAATCGATGGTCGTGGCTGTGGCTCGCGCTGCTGATGTTGCCGGGACTGACGATTGCTGCGATGACGATCGCGAAAAGTCGGTGATGTCGGGCTGGCCTGAAGACCCGCCCCTACAGCAGACGCTCGTAATCGTCCGGCGTGTCGATGTCGATCAGGCACCCACGATCCTCGACCGGCACGTCCACCGAGTCATTCCAGTGCGCGCGGACGACCACGCGCGCGCCCTGATCGAGTGGCGCGGCGCGCAACTCGCCGACCACGGCGTGATCGAAGATCACCGGGTGCCCGCGCCGGCCATCGCAGATCGGACGCACAACTGGTGACCGCGTTCGCGACCAGGCGTCAATCACCGCACGCACCGTCGCCGGTGCGACCATCGGCACGTCCACCAGCGTCATCAGCACGCCGTCCGTGGACGCAGACATCGCGTCCAGGCCAGACCAGATTGATGAGAGCTGGCCGCGTGCCGGATCCGGATTGCGCACAAGACGAACGGGCAGCGCCGGGTCCGAGGCATCGAGCACGGTCACGATCTCGTCGTGGTGAACGCCCGCAACGATGACGATTTGATCGAGCCGATCGCGCGCCGCCGCGGCGAACACGTCGATGATGCGGAGAATGAACGGCCGCCCTTCCGGATCGCTGAGCAGGGCCTTCGGCGATCCCATGCGCGTGGAGGCGCCGCCCGTCAGGATGAGTCCCGTGAGCACAGGCGATGGTATCGCGCGGCGCGAAACGCGGCCAACTCACGGCGATAAAAGGACTTCGGGCATGCTTGACTTCACACTGCGTACTCCCTACACTGGCCCATCTTTTTGGCCGACGCGCACCGGATCACAGCCTGCTGACCGGAAGGCCTGAGCGGCCTTCTCGTACGGCTTCATCGATCGCCAACGCGATCCGGGAGCGCCTGGGATTGTCTCAGGCTTACACGCGCATCGGAGGACACGGTTATGCCGACCGGGACTATCGCACGCCTCCTCATCGACAAAGGATTTGGTTTTATTCGTGATGAGGGTGGGATCGAGCATTTCTTTCACCGCAGTGCGGTTCGTGGAGCAGTCTTCGAACTGCTGCGGGAGGGCCAGCGCGTGGAGTTCGTTTCCGAGGATTCGACGAAAGGCCCGCGCGCCGGTGATGTGCGTCTGATCGAAGGGTAGCTTCCTGCCCCGGCCCCCGGTGGGGCCGGGTTGACTCCTCCGGTTACCCACGCCACACGTGCCGCCACCCGTCACCCGCCCGGGCGGCCGTTTCCGCCGCTTTGCTCTCATCGCGCTGCTGCTGCTGGTTGCCGGAGGTGTGTACGGATTCCTCCACCTCGGCTTGTGGATGGCGCCGGAAGATTCCTTACAGAAGGCGGATGCGATCTTCGTGCTGGCCGGAACGCTCGCGGAACGGCCACTCGAAGCGGCCGACCTCTATGCCGCGGGGTATGCACCGCGCATTCTCGTGACGCGAGACCTGGTCGACCCTGCGACGCTGGTCGCGGCGGAACGCGGCGCGCCATTTCCACAGACGGCGGAGCTCAATCGAACGATGCTCCTGACGCTGGGGGTTCCCGCCGGCGCGTTGATCGTGCCCGACCGGATACACGACAACACCGCTCAGGAGGCCGAAACGTTTCGCGAGATGGTGGAGAAATATCACTGGCGGCGGGTGATCGTGGTGTCGTCACGCTATCACCTGCGGCGCGTGACGGTCGCGCTGCGCCGCGAGCTGCGTGGCCTGGACGTGCAGTTGATCAGGCGCGGCAGCAGGTACGATCCGTCCGTCCCGTCACGGTGGTGGACAAAGCGCAGGGATATCCGCTGGATATTGAGCGAGCTTCCCAAGCTGGCCGCGTACGCTGTGGGATTGGGCGGCTGACAGCACCGGGCCGACCGTCTTGTGCGACCGGCCCGACTGAGGCCGACCGTCAGGCTTCCGATCGAATATTCCCGGCGCGCGGCCCCTTGGCGGACGGTTCCTCGTCGAAGCTCACGCGCTGTCCTTCATTGAGCTGGTCGAAGCTGCCCGCCTTCACGGAACTGCGATGGAAGAACCACTCCTGACCGCCGTCGTCCCGAATGAATCCAAAACCCCGGTCCCGCACCAGTCGTTTAATCGTCCCGTTCGCCACGTCGACTAACCTCCGCGGGTCATCCCCAGATGGCCCTTCGACGCGAGGATCAAGTTCCGTTCCCGCCCCCGAAGCCCGGCTACGGCAGCCATCGCCGCCAGCCTGGCAGGGGCTTGAGCTCGCCGGTTGCAGGCTGAAGCGTTGCGACCTTCGAGGTTATTGACGTGGCAAAGTCGCGATTCGCGGTGAGGACCAGCAGGGCCATGCCGCGAGTGGCGGCGACGCGCGCCAAATCGCCGGCAAACGTCCGCGTATCGGGTCCCGACAGCGGTGCATTAGCGTGTTCAGCGAGCAACACGCGGGGTGACAGCGCCACGGCACGCCCAAGACGGACGCGTTGGCGATGAAGAGCCGGGAGCGACCCGAGCGGCCGTTCCAGCTCTTCTGCGCTCAGGCCCACCTCACCCGCCAGGCCCCGAACCGCGTCACGTACCTCCGGGGGCATCGATTGCACACTCAGTGACAGTGGCATGGCCAGGTTCTGCCCGGCCGAGAGCTGGTCGAGCATGACCGCGCGCTCGCTGATCAGGCCGAACTGGTCCAGAAATCGAACCCAGCCTTCCGCATTTGTAATCGCGCTCGTCGGCTCCCCGAAGAGGCTCACGGTGCCCGCGTCCGGCAGCAGCGCACCGGTCAACAGGTTCACCAGCACTTCGGCTGCGGCCTGATCGAACCCAAGCAGCGCGAGCTGCTCGCCCGGCTGCAGGTCGAGCGACTGCAGCCGCAGCGGCCGCAGGGCGCGATAGTCCTTGACGATGTTCCGAACCTGCAGGAGCGCGGTAGACATGGCGCCGCGATCAGCGTGCGGCGGCGTGAAGGCGGGTCCAGTATTCGGGCGGCAACGTCGAACCGCCGATGCTCACGCCGTGCGACGGATCGCCGTGAAAATCCGATCCGCCGGTACGCAACAGGCCGAGACGATCCGCCAGCGACGCGTAATGTGCAATCAGCGCGTCGTCGTGATCCGAGTGATAGACCTCGAGGGCATCAAGGCCCGCCGCGGCAAGACGCTCCAGGCGCGGATCCGGGAGCTTCGTCCGCCCTGGGTGTGCGAGCGACATCAATCCACCGGCACGATGAACCGTGGCGATGACCTGCTCGGGCGCAGCGCCCGTGCGCGGGACGAAGGCCGGACGATCGCTCCCGAGCCACCGATCGAACGCTTCGCGTCGATCCGCGACGTATCCGGCGGCGATCATGGCATCGGCGACCTGCGGCCGTCCGATCGAGCGGCCGGCGCTCGCGGCGACGATCTGCGCCGTGTCGATCGGCATCGCCAGCTCCGCGAGCCGCTCTCCGATGTGCTCGAGGCGAGCCCGCCGGATCGCCCGTTGCCGATCGAGGAACGCCGCCAGCTCTCGATCTGCGGTGTCGAGAAAGTACCCGAGCATGTGCACGTCGCGATTGTTTTCAACGGCGGTGATCTCGATGCCGGTGATCGTTTCGATGCCGCGGCGCTGCGCCTCGTCGCGTACGTCGGCACAGGCAGCGATGGTGTCGTGATCGGTCACGGCCATCACCGTCACACCCGCAGCGGCGGCAGCAGCGACGAGCTCGAGTGGAGTCAGCCGGCCGTCGGATGCAGTGGTATGAAGATGAAGATCGACCATTCGTGATTCGTGATTGGGGGCCGCATTCACGATTCACGAATCGTGAATCACGAATGTCTTCGCCGTCCCTGGCGTTTGACGAGTGCGCGATATTCGCGCACGAGCAGATCGAGGTGCGCGCGTTCTTCGTCGGCGAATTCCAGGAAGATCTGCTTGCCTTCGGAATCCTCGAAGCGCTCGCCGTACTTCTTGAAGAAGCGATGCGATCCGCGCTCGCACCTGATGCCGATGAGCAGCGCCTGCTGATCGTTGACGCCGCCAATCAGCCGTTCGCTTCCTTCAGCGAAGAGTCCGTGCGCGGCGCCCTTGAAGAACAGGAAGGTCGGCCGCGAGTCGAGCTGCGGGTCGCGCTGCAGGAGCTGCGCGTATCGCTCTTCAAGCGTGGCCAGATGATGTTTCTCTTCCGCCGCGAGGTCCTGGAAGATCTTCCGTCCGCGGGCGTCCTTCGTGACGCGCGCCGCACGCGTGTAGAACTCGAGGCCGCCGCGCTCGGTGGCGATCGCAATCCGCAGCGCGTCGCGCGCGAACACGAGATCGCTGTGTCCGTGCTCGGTTTTCACCGCCCCGCGCTTGCCGCCGCGGCAGTCTTCGCACTGGCCGTAGATCTGGACGATGCTCTGCGCCGGCGTGAAGCCGCGTGCGCCCGCAATCTCCTCGATCAGGCCTTCGATGTCCGAGCTGAGAAACTCAAACGATTCGTTGCAGGTCTTGCACACGAGATGGAAGTGGCGCGGCTGCCGATAACCCTGCTCGAACCGGAAGCGGCCCTCGCCGAAGTCGACCTTGCGGGCGATGCCCGTGTCGACCATCCACTGGAGGGTGCGGTAGACCGTCGCGCGACTGATGCGGCGATCTTCGTGCCGCATCAGATCGACGAGGTCGTCCGCGCTCAGATGCCCTTCCTGCCGAAGGAAGACGCTGACAATCTGCTCGCGTTTGCTCGAGCGTTTGCCGCCAGCCGGCTTCAGCTTGCTGAAATCAGGAAGAGCGGTTGGCACACGGGGGATCAGTGATGTGCGCCCGCGCTCTCGCCGTCCACACTGAACGACTGTCCGCAGCCGCAGGTCGAGGTCGCGTTCGGGTTCTTGATGGTGAAGCCGCCGCCGGTGACGGTGTCGACGAAATCGACTTCGGCGCCATTCAGATAGCTGATGCTGACCGGATCGATGTACAGCTTGACGCCATTCGACTCGAACACCTGGTCGCCCGCGCCGCTGCTTTCTTCGATCATCAGCCCGTACTGGAAGCCCGAGCAGCCACCGCCCTGCACGAACACCCGCAGGCCGCTCCCGCTCTTGCCTTCTTCGGCGAGCAGCTCGTTAATCTTCGAGGCTGCCGTCTCGGACACGTTAATCATTTCGTCGCTCCTGGTCCCTGGTCGCTGACCCTGATACCTGATTTCTGACCAGCGGAATCCTCTAATTATAGCGGCTCAGCGGATGGCCGCCAGCTCCCGCGCCGACTCCTGCTCCACATCCTTGTGCAGGCTCCGCCCGTGGGCGTCCATCGTGACAATGGCTGGAAAATCCTCGATTTGCAGGTGCCACATGGCTTCGGGCGTGCCGAACTCCATCAATGAGACGCCATCGACACCCTTGATGGTGCGGGCATAGAACTGCGCGGCACCGCCGATCGCGTTCAGGTAGACCGCTCCCGCCTCCTGCAGCGCGGCCAGGGTTTTGGCGCCCATTCCGCCCTTGCCGATCACCGCGCGCACGCCGTAGCGCTTGATCACGTCTGCCTGGTACGGCTCCTCGCGGATGCTCGTGGTCGGGCCCGCCGCCGTGACCGTCCAGTGTTCGCCTTCCTTCTTGACCACGGGACCGCAGTGATAGAGGACGGCGCCGTGCAAATCGACCGGCGGTTCGTGCGACATCAGGTGATGGTGAACTGCGTCGCGTCCGGTGTAGGCGCGACCCGAAATCAACACGACATCACCGACCTTGAGCGAGCGCATCTGCTCCTCGGTCAGCGGCGTGCGCAGCGCCACCTCGCGACCCGTGCGCGGGAACCCTGCCTGGTCGGCCATCGCCGCCACCGGTCTGCTTTCGTCGCGATAGAGCCAGCGATTGATCGCGCCGGTGCGGGCATCGAGTACGACGCCAAGACGACGGAAGGCCCAGCAGTCGTAGGCCACCGACACGTAGAAACTCGCCGGCAGCCGATTCTGCACGCCAATCTTGCAGCCGATGAGCGAGACGCGTCCGCCAAAGCCCATCGCGCCGATGCCGAGCTTGTTGACCTCGCCCATGATCGACGCTTCGAGCTCCGCGAGGCGCGCATCGGGATTGACGTCATCGAGCGTGCGGAACAGTTGCTCCTTCGCGTGCACGTAACCCGACGTGCGATCGCCGCCGATCGAGACGCCGATCGCGCCGGGCGCGCACCCCTTGCCCTGTGCGTTCCACACGGCGTGCAGGATGCACTTGCGCACACCCGCGAGCGATCGATCCGCCCGACCGAGGTTTGCCAGCTCGGTCGGCAGCGAGTACTGCGCATTCATGTTCTCGCAGCCGCCGCCCTTCAGAATCAGCTTCACCTCGATCTCGTCATCGCGCTCCCACTGGTGAAGGTGGATGATCGGCGTGCCGGGCCCGAGATTCGTGCCCGAGTTTTCCCCGGTAATCGAATCGACCGAGTTGGGCCGCAGCTTTCCGCGCTTCGTCGCCTCGGCAATGGCCTCCCGGATCTGTTTCTGCATGACGAGCTGATTGGCGCCGACCGGCGTCGCCACCTCGAAGGTCGGCATGCCGGTGTCCTGACAGATCGCCCCTTCACAGTCGGCCGCGAGGTCGATGTTCTGCGCGATGATCGACAGCGCCTGGCCCGACTGCGTCGCCGACGGCTCCTGCGCCATCGCCACTTTCATGGCGGCGCGCACATCGGGTGGCAGTTCGGTTGACGTCTTGATGATGAGCGAAACGATGCTGTCGAAGAATGAAGGGAGCATCCGCTCAGTATAAAGTGGACCATCGGGCAGGTAGAGGCAGTCGAGGCATGACCACTCGAATCGAGCACGACTCCCTGGGTCGCCGGGAAGTCCCGGCGGAGGCGTATTACGGCATCCAGACGGCGCGAGCGGTCGAGAATTTCCCGATCAGCGGCCTGCACGCCCCGGCCGATCTCGTCACCGCCACCGTTCTCATCAAGAAGGCCGCTGCAAGCGCAAACACCACGCTGAAGCGCCTGGATGCGAGGGTCGGCGACGCGATCGTCCGGGCAGCGGACGAGATCCTCGGCGGCGCCCTGCGCGACCAGTTCATCGTCGACGTGTACCAGGCGGGGGCCGGTACGTCGCACAACATGAACACCAACGAGGTGCTCGCCAATCGTGCGTCGGAGCTCCTTGGTGGACGGCGCGGCGAGTACACGCTGGTTCATCCGAACGATCACGTCAACATGGGGCAGTCGACGAATGACGTCTTCCCGACCGCCACTCGCCTCGCGCTGCTGCTGGCCCACACGCCGCTGTCCACCGCCGCACAGATGCTGGCGCAGGCATTCGATCGCAAAGCCGCACAGTTCGCTGACGTCTTGAAGGTCGGGCGCACGCATCTGCAGGACGCGGTACCCATGACGCTGGGCCAGGAGTTCGGTGGCTATGGCGCCTGCATCGCGCGCGGCGCCGACGATCTGTCGCGTACGGCCGAACAGTTGAAAGAGCTGAACCTCGGCGCGACCGCGGTGGGCACCGGGCTGAACGCCGGTGAGGACTACGCCGAGCGGGCCGTGGCACACCTGCGTCGCTTCACGGGAATCCAACTGCGCACGGCAGAGAACCGGTTTCGCCTCACCCAGAGCATGGGCGACGTGCTCGCGTATTCGAGCGCGATGCGCCGCCTCGCGGTGGAACTCACGAAGGTCGCCAACGACCTGCGCCTGCTCTCCATGGGTCCGCGCGCCGGCCTCAGCGAGATCGCGCTGCCGGCGGTGCAGCCTGGATCGTCGATCATGCCGGGCAAGGTCAATCCGTCGATCCCTGAGATGGTCAACCAGGTGTGCTTCCAGGTCATTGGCTGCGACATGACCGTGTGCACCGCGTCGGAGGCGGGCCAGCTCGAACTGAACGTGATGATGCCGGTGATCGCGTGGAACGCGCTGCACGCCTCGATCATCCTCCGCAACGCAATGGACGCCCTGCGCACGCGCACGGTCGACGGCATCGAGGCCGATGCGGACCGCTGCCGTACGCTGATGGATCGCAGCACCGCCGTCGCGACGGCGCTCAGCCCCTACATCGGTTACGAAAAGACCGCGGAAATCGCCAAGGAATCGGTGAAGACCGGCCGACCGATTCGCGAGCTCGTGCTCGAGCGCAAACTGATGGAGTCGGCGCAGCTCGATCGCGTACTCTCGGCGGAGTCGATGACGACGCCAGGTATTCCGGGGAAGAAGCCGTGACGCGACGGACGCTGCTCGGCCTGCTCGTCGCATGCATGGCGGTGCCGTGCCGTGGTCTGCTGCGCGCGGACCAGGGCGCGCAGTCACTCAAGGGACATCGCCCACTCTTTCGGCCCGAGGATCTCGGTGCGCTCGAAGCGCCCGACCGCGCCCAATGGCAGAAGCCGGACGAGATCATGGACGCCCTGAACATCGCCGAGGGCTCGAAGGTGGCGGACATCGGTGCCGGCGCCGGCTGGTTCACGATTCATCTCGCGAACCGCGTCGGCCCGAACGGCGTGGTCTATGCGCAGGACGTGCAGCCAGAGATGCTCGAGTCGATTCGCCGGCGCGTCAGTCGCGAAGGGCTGCGCAACGTCGAAACACGGCGCGGCGTCGGCAGTTCGCCGAATCTGCCGGAAGGCGTCCTCGACGCCGTCCTCGTCGTCGACACCTATCCGGAAGTCGACGTCGCCGATCGCGTGACCTTCCTCCACAACCTGGCGACAGCGCTCAAGCCCGCGGGCCGACTCGGTGTCGTGAACTACAAGCCGGGACACGGCGGACCCGGACCTGATGAGGGGCGCGTGGACGTCGCCGCCGTCGAAGCCGATGCGCGCGCCGCCGGCCTGCGCGTGCTCGCGCACCAGAACCTGCCCTACCAGTACTTGCTCGTTCTGGGCCGGTAGTAAGATCCCGGTCATGACCTCGTCGACCCTGCTGCACACGGTGGCGGCGCGCCGCGATCACACCGCGGCGATCCGTTTCGTCTCGATGCTGTTCATCACCGCGCTCACGGCCGCGGCGGCACAAATCAGCATCCCGCTGCCGTTCACAGCCGTGCCGTTCACGTTCCAGCCGATGGTCGTGCTGCTGGGGGGACTGGCACTCGGATCGCGGCTCGGCGCGACCAGTCAGGTGCTCTATCTCGCGCTCGGGATCATCGGCCTTCCAGTGTTCGCCGCCTCGCCGACACTGCCGCCAGGCGCGCTGCGCCTGCTCGGGCCGACCGGCGGATACCTGATGTCGTACCCGGTCGCGGCGTTCGCCGTCGGTTACCTCGCCGAGCGCGGCTTCGATCGCCGATACGTCACGTCGGTGATGGCGATGGTTGCCGGGCTCGCGATCGTCTACGCCTGCGGTGTGAGCTGGCTGGGACTCTTCGCTCGCGTCAACGACGCGTCCGCCGCGACCGGCCTGCGCGCCGCGTTCGTGGCCGGCGTCGCACCTTTCGTCCTCGCCGACGTCACCAAGCTCCTGTTCGCGGCCGCGATCGTGCCCGGCCTCTGGCGCCTGGTGGGAAGAGCTCACTGACGCGCGTCGCACTCTCCATCGCCGGAAGCGATTCGGGCGCGGGCGCCGGCATCCAGGCCGACCTCAAGACGTTCAGCGCGCACGCGGTGTACGGCACGACCGCCATCACCGCGGTTACCGCGCAGAACACCCTCGGTGTTTCAACGTTTCAGGCGATTCCTGCCGATCTCGTCACCGCGCAGATTGAAGCGGTCGTTTCCGACATTGGCGTGCACGCGGCGAAGACGGGAATGCTTCCCAACGCCGCCATCGTCGAAGCGGTGGCCGCTGCGGTCGCCGATCTCGAGATCCCGCTCCTGGTGATCGATCCCGTGATGGTGGCGAGCAGCGGCGACCGGCTGCTGGACGATGAAGCGGTGGCAGCGCTGACGACGGAACTGCTGCCGCGCGCATTGCTCGTCACACCGAACGTGACCGAAGCCGCGGCGCTGGCGGGGTTCGCGATCGAGTCCGAAGCCGATCGCCGCGAGGCCGCTCGCGCCCTTGCCGCGCTCGGCGCGGCGAACGTGCTGATTACCGGCGGTCACCTCGCCACGCCCGGCATTTCGGATCTGCTCTTTGACGGCCACACGTTTCACGAATTCCGTGGTGAGCGCGTTGCCGGGCGCCACACACACGGCACCGGGTGCACATTCGCGTCAGCGATCACCGCTCACCTCGCGCTCGGTCGATCCGTGATTGAAGCGATTCCGCTGGCGCAGCAGTACGTCGCGGGCGCCATCCGGCATGCGCCGCACCTCGGGCACGGCGATGGGCCGATGAATCATTTCTGGCGGGCCTGAAAAGCAAGGCCCGCCCTGCAGGGATATCCCGCGCGATAATCATTGAATGACCCCGCTGGTCGCCGTCACGCCAGAGCCCCTCGATCTTTCCGCGCTGACGGACGCGGTCTGCCAGGGTGCCGTCGGGGATGGCGCGGTCACCTCGTTCATCGGCCTCGTCCGTGATCACAATCAGGGCCGGCGCGTCTCGTTCCTGGAGTACGAGGCGTACGAACCGCTTGCCGTTCGTGCCTTGAACCTGATCCTCGACGAGTCCCGTTCGGCATGGCCAACGGCGCGGCTGGCGGTGCACCATCGCATCGGACGGCTCGACATCGGCGAGGCCAGCATCATCATCGTCGCCGCATCGCCGCATCGCGCTGACGCGTTTGCGGCGTGCCGATACGTGATCGAACGCGTCAAGCAGATCGTGCCGATCTGGAAGCACGAGCACTTTGAAGGTGGAGACGTGTGGCTCGAGGGCGCCACCGCCGATCCGACCGACCAGGAGGCGCGCGAGTGGGCGCGACGGATCGCCAGCCCTGAGAGGAGTCGAGGGGCGTGCGCGTGACCGTCCGGCTGTTTGCACGGCTCCGCGACCTGGCCGGGTCAGGCGAGCTCGTTCGGGACGTGACGGCACCGGCCACCGTCCAATCGGTATGGCAGTCGCTCGTGCAGGACATGCCCGGGTTGCGCGACTACGAACGCACGATGTCCGTGGCCGTGAACGCGGATTACACCAGGATGTCCGCACCCGTGGCTGAGGGCGACGAGGTCGCATTCATGCCGCCGGTGTCCGGCGGATAATTGGCAGCAGACAGGAAATGTTCGACAAACTCTCCAGCGTTGAATCGCGTTACGAAGGGCTGATGTCGCAGCTCGGGTCGACCGAGCTGCAATCGGATCCGTCCGAATACCGGAGGGCCGCGAAAGCCCTGTCCGATCTCGAACCGCTCGTCCAGAAGTTCCGTGAATACAAGGGTGTCGAGACGGCGATTGCCGGCGCGCAGGAAATGCTGGCCGGCGACGATGCGGACATGCGCGCGCTGGCGGAAGAGGAGCTCGCGGAACTACAGGAGAAACGCGAGTCGCTGCTGCAGGAGCTGAAGATCCTGCTCGTGCCGAAAGACCCCAACGACGAGAAGAACGTCCTGCTGGAGATCCGCGCCGGCACCGGCGGTGACGAAGCGGCGCTGTTCGCCGCCGACCTGTTCCGCATGTATCAGCGATACGCGGAGAGCCATGGCTGGAGGCTGGAAGTGATGTCGTCCAGCGACAGTCCATCCGGGGGGCTGAAGGAAGTGATCGCGTCGATCTCCGGCCGCGGTGTTTACAGCCGCCTGAAGTACGAAAGCGGCGTGCACCGCGTGCAGCGTGTGCCGGCGACCGAAGCGAGCGGCCGCATCCACACGTCGACGGCGACCGTCGCGGTGCTTCCCGAAGCCGAGGAGGTCGACATTCAGATCAACGACAAGGATCTGCGCATCGACACGTTCTGCTCCAGCGGCCCCGGCGGGCAGAGCGTCAATACCACCTACTCGGCGGTGCGCCTCACACACATTCCAACCGGCGTGGTCGTTTCGCAGCAGGACGAGAAGTCGCAGATCAAGAATCGCGCGAAGGCCATGAAGGTGCTGCGCGCCCGCCTCTACGAAATGGAAATGCGCAAGCAGCAGGAGGCGATCGCGAAGGATCGCAAGAGCCAGGTGGGCACCGGCGAACGCTCCGAGAAGATCCGGACCTACAACTTCCCGCAAAGCCGCATCACCGACCACCGGATCAACTTCACGACGCACCGGCTGACCGACGTGCTCGAAGGAGACGTAGGCGAACTGCTCGACCAGGTCACGGCGTACTACAACGCCGAGAAGCTGAAGGAAGCGACGCAGGACGACTCCCCGCAGTGACGCTGCAGGAGCTCCTGACCGCCGCACGCAATCGGCTCGTCGCGGCCGGGATTGCGCCTGACGAGGCCGCGATTGACGTCGACCTTTACGCACGGACGATCCTCGGCTGGGATCGCGCGCATCTGCTCGCCGAGCATCGATCGCCACCGCCGCCGCAACTCGAGCCCAGGTTCAGCCAATTCGTCGAGCGCCGTACGCGCCACGAACCGAGCGCCTACATCACCGGGTCGCGCGAGTTCTGGGGCCTCGACTTCGCCGTCACCCCCGCCGTCCTGATCCCGAGGCCCGAAACCGAGTTCATCGTCGAGGAGTCGCTGGCGCTGCTACAGCCGATCGCGGGTCCACGGATTGCGGACATCGGGACAGGCAGCGGCAATATCGCCGTCGCCCTCGCGCACGAGCGGCAGGATGCGCATGTGATCGCGACGGACGTATCCGGCGACGCACTCGCCGTTGCCCTCACGAACGCGGAGCGTCATGGCGTGGCCGATCGGATCGAGTTCGTCGCCGCGTCGTATCTCGGCGGCGTTGAACAGGACTTCGACCTGATTGGCGCCAACCCGCCGTACGTGCGGGATCGTGATCGCGAGGCGCTCGGACGGCCGGTTCGCCATGAACCCGAGGTGGCGCTCTTCGGCGGCGACAGCGGACTGCGCGACATCGCCGGCGTGCTCGACACCGCGAGCGTGAAACTGCGACCGGGCGGCTGGCTGGTGATGGAATTCGGGTTCGGCCAGGAAGACGACGTGCGCGCGCTGGTCGACGCCCGACCGACGCTGCGTTTCGAACGATTCCGCGCCGATCTACAGGGGCTCGCGCGGACCGCTATCATTCAGCGAAGGCCCGGGTCAACGTAGGGCCGCCTTCAGCAGGCAAAGACGCATGGGCAACTGTCTGTTCTGCCAGATCATCGCAGGCGAAATCCCCGGCGGCATCGTGCACCAGGATGACGACGTCGTCGCGTTCAAGGACATCGACCCGCAGGCGCCGCTGCACGTGCTGATCGTGCCGCGCCGGCACATTGCGACGTTGAACGACCTGCAGCCGCAGGACGATGAACTCGTCGGCAAACTGCATCGCGTTGCCGCGGCACTCGCGAAGCAGCATGGCTATGACGGGCGCGGCTACCGCACGGTGTTCAACACGAATCCGGGTGCCGGCCAGTCCGTGTTCCACATCCACCTGCACCTGCTGGCCGGTCGCCGCCTGGCCTGGCCGCCGGGATAAGCTCGCCACGCGCTGTCCGTAGCCGGCCATCGGCGTCCCACCGGCGAACAACCCGCGTCGCTCCGAACCGACATGAACGGAAAACAGCCGGCATTTCGCCCCGAATCGTGGCACCTGGTTTGGACAACAGCAGGCATGCGCCATCTGGCCAGTGAGTTCCGTCAAGCCTTGCGACGGCTCGGACGCGCGCCGATCTTCGCGACCGCCGCCGTCCTCACGCTGACGCTTGCCCTCGGCGCGAACGCGACGATCTTCGCGATCGTTCACCGCGTCGTCCTGAATCCGCTCCCCTATCCCGATTCCGATCGGTTGCTGTCCCTCGACCACGGCAGTGCGGTGCTTCACCTCTCCTCAGGCATCGGCATGACTTCGGGACTCTATTACCAGTACCAGCGGGCGCGGACGCTCGACAGCGTCGCGATCGTCCGTGATGGAGAGTCCACGATCATCAGCGGCGGCGAGCCCGAACGCATCGACGTCGAGTCGGCTACAGCGACACTGCCGCAGGTCCTGCGCGTGAGACCAGCGATTGGGCGATGGTTTTCCGAACAAGAAGCCGCCGTTGGCGGACCTGCCGTCGCCGTGCTCTCGCACGGGCTGTGGGTACGCCGTTTTGGCCAGAGTCCCGCGATTCTTGGTCGAAGCATCGTGCTCGACGGGGTGGCGACGCAGGTCATCGGCATCATGGCGCCGGCCTTCGCCTTTTCGAATCCACGGATTGACGCCTGGGTACCAGCGCGGGTGTCTCGCGCGATGGGATTCAACGTTCCCTTCGGCTACGACGGGGTGGCGAGGCTCCGCGACGCCATGACTGTCGATGACGCCCGGACCGAACTGAACGGGCTCATCACCGATCTGCCGAACGTATATCGCGGCGATCAGTCGGTGCTGGCAAATATGGAACGCGGAGGGCTTCGATCCGTCGCCGTCCCGCTCAAGGACGTGACGGTCGGGTCGATTGCCCGCAGCCTGTGGATCCTGCTGGCAGCGATGGGACTGCTGCTGGTGGTGGCGTGTGCGAACATTGCCAACCTCTGCCTCGTGCGCGCGAATGCGCGCGATCGCGAGGTCGCAGTACGCCGCGCCGTCGGCGCGGGGGCGGCGCGAATCGCCGGTCTGTTTCTGGCCGAGAGCGCAATGCTGGCGTCGGGCGGCGCGCTTGGCGGCATCGCTGTCGCCTGGGGCACGCTGCGGGCGCTGGTCGCCTATGGGCCCGCCCTTCCCCGCCTCCAGGAAATCCAGCTTGACGAATCGACCGTGGTCTTTACGGCGGCACTCAGTGTCATCGTCGCCATCGCTTGCGGAGCGACCGCACTGCGCCGGACCGGAAGCATCGTTGAAGGCCTTCATGAGGCCGCGCGAGGGCAAACGGCGACGCGTCAGCGCCAGCGAATGCGCCAACTGCTGATGGGCGGACAGGTCGCGACGGCGCTGGTGCTGATCGTGGCCGCAATGCTGATGCTGCAAAGCTTCCGTCGGCTCAGAGTCATCGATCTCGGGTTCAACCCGGCGTCCGCATTGACGTTCCGCCTCGGATTACCTCTGCGGGACTACCCATCACGTGCCGCGGCCGTCACCGCGCATCGCACGATTCTGCAACGGCTCGCGGAACTGCCAGGCGTCGAGGCGGTGTCGGCCTCTACCGGCCTGCCGCTGGTCGACGCCTGCTTCGGCAACACCGTCCTGGTGCGAGGCCGTTCGGTCCAGAGCGGTACAGTCCCCCCCTTCGCCCGCATCTGTGCAGTCTCCGAAGGGTTCGTCACTGCCATGCAGATGCGCCTCGTCGACGGGCGAGACCTCGCCCGTGCCGATGTCGACGCCGGTCGGCCGAACGTGTTGGTCAATCAGGCATTCGTCAAATCAGGGCTCGGCGGTGATGAGGCCATCGGGCAGCAATTGCGATCCAACGCGCCGCCGCCGGCCGGCGCGCAACGCAACAACGGCGCCTTCGTGTGGGACGGGGCACCACCGTGGCTGACCATAGTCGGCGTCGTCTCCAACACGCCCAACCAATCGCTGACGGAGACCACTCCGGTGCCGACCATCTACATGCCGATGTCGTTGGCCGGCGGCCCGGACATCCCCGCAAAGGCGATGTTGGGGCCACCGATCAGCGCCATGACGTACGTTGTCCGTTCGCGGGTGCCGATTGCCGCATTGACCCCGGCCGTCTACGGCGCCGTGCAGGCTGCGGATCGTACCCTGGCACTGGCCCAGGTACAGCCGCTGCAGCGGATCGTCGATGGTGGGTTCACCCAGATGGCGTTCACAATGACCCTCCTGCTGATCGCGGCCGGCGTCGCCCTGGGGATCGGGCTCGTAGGCATTTACGGCGTCGTCGCCTTCGTGGTGAGCCAGCGCCGAAATGAGATCGGCGTCCGGCTGGCGCTCGGTGCAGCACCTCAGGCAGTGGTCGCGATGATCGTCCGCCAGGGCGCTGCCGTGACGTTTGCCGGGATCGCAGCCGGCATAGCGATCGCGCTGGCCGGCTCGCGGGTGCTCGCGTCGCTGCTGTACGGAGTCGGGCCTCGAGATCCCGCGGTTTTCGCCGGCGCAAGCACCACGCTCTTCACCGTTGCCATCGCCGCGTGCTGGCTGCCGGCTCGCCGCGCCGCCACGGTCAGTCCCACGGAAGCGTTGCGCGCTGACTAGGCGACGACGCCGTCGCGATTTCATAGGGGCCGACCTTCAGGTCGGCCTTCAAATTACGACGGCGAGCCTTATCAGGCTCGCCGGAGCGGACCTAACCAGATCCGCTCCGCGTCTTCTCGAGACAACCCGGCAATTCCACCAAGCTGCGCACGACGGTCACATCCGTCACCGGTGGCGGCGTATCAGCACGGTGCACCAGCACGCCTCGCATCCCGGCACGTCGGGCGCCTTCGATATCGTGCGGCACACTGTCGCCGACCATCACCGCCTCGACGGCATCGACGCCAAGCAGCTCCAATGCAGATTGGAAGATGCTCGGATGCGGCTTCATATACCCGTGCGCCGACGAGGATACCGCTGCGGCAATCAGGCCTTGCAGTTCGAAGTGCGTCTGGAATTCTTCGAGCGGCCGATGTGAGTTCGAGATCAGCCCCAGCTTCAGGCCTCGCGCCGCAAGCGTCCGCAAGGCCGGCGCAACATCGTCGTAGAGGAAGAAATGGCGATTCGCCGCCCACTCGTCGTACACGCGCGCGGCGCATTCACGCACCCCCGGCCCGCGGCCGCCCATCGCCGCGATGATTCGTCCCGTGTAGCGCACGAAGATTTCGGCGTCGTAGATGTGCTCCTGCTGCTGTTCGAGAACAGACGACGCCGCTCGCACGGCGGCGTCGAAGCGCGCGGGATCGAGCGTCATGCCGTGCTCGCGGCCGAAGCGGGCGTAGCCCTCGCCCTGGAACGTCGGACCGGGATAGATCAGTGTGAAATCGACGTCGAAAAAGACGGCCTTGATCATGCCGGCGTGCGGTCGTACGGACCGGCGACGACGACGGTAGCGCGAGAGGGATCGAGAGTCCGGCGGGCGGCAGCGTGCACGTCATCGCGCGTGACCGCCTGCAGCAGCGATGGCAGACGCTGGTCGTAGTCGAGGCCGAGACCGAAGAACTCGGCCGTCTGCAGGAACCCGGCAATCCCGAGATTCGTTTCGAGCGTGCGCGGCAGTGACCCGATCAGGTACTGCTTTGACTCCCGCAATTCCTTCTCGGTCGGGCCTTCTGCCGCCAGCGTCCGAACCTCGTCATCGATCGCGGCGATCGCGCGCTCGACGTTGGTGGTCGCCACGCCGGCGCGAACGACCAGCGGACCGGCAATCACGGTGGCGTCGAGGGCGCTCATGATGTAGTACGCCATTCCCTGCCGCTCGCGGATGTTGTCCCCGAGACGCCCGCCGAGCGAGTACTGGCCGAAGATGTTGTTCATCAGCCAGTACGCGTAGTACTCCGGGTCATGGCGACGGATGGACGTGAAGCCGTAGGTAATATCGGCCTGCGCCTTGCTCATCATCGGCAGCACCCGTCCGCGCCGTGACGATGACGGAGCCGGCTCGGGAAGAGCGACGGGGGTCGGCGGACCCGAGGGCCATACCCCGAAGGCGTCGGCGCACGCCCCGGTCGCCGCCGCCGGATCGACGTCGCCAACAATCGCGATGACAGTCGATGCCGGGGTTGCGCGGCGGCTGTGGAAGTCGATCAGTTCGGCCCGACCGATTTGCCCGGCGCTGGCGACGGTCCCGCGCGTCGGCCACCCGTAGGGATGCCCGTTGCCATAGAGCAACTCCATCAGCCCGTTCATCGCGACGGCCGCGGGATTGTCATCATCCTGACGGATGAACGTGATCATCTCGCCGCGCCGCGTGACGATCTCCGCCTCGGGAAACACGGGATGCATCAAGCAGTCGGCGACGATGCCGAGCACGTCGGTGAAGTCTTCGACGAGGCAGGTCGAGACGAGCGACAGCGAATGCTTCGTGACGTTGACCGCCAGCGATACGCCGCGGCTCTCGAGCGATTCCGCGATCTGGTCGGCGGTGAGCGATGCGGTGCCACGATCGATCATCCGCGACAGGAAGTACGCGACACCGGGAAGGCCCGGCGGATCGGCAACCGTGCCGCCGTGCACGGCGACGTGGATCGTCACGGCCGGCGTCACCCGCGCCTGCTTCGCGATCACCCGCACGCCGTTCGCCAGAACGGCGCGAACGGGATTCAGGCCGGCCTGTGCGATGCTCACGCCGCAGCGCCACCCGACTCGTCGTCAACCGGCTCGAACCAGCCGACGGTCCGGTTGGATGCGATCAATCGAGAAGCCGCCACCGCATTCACCTGATCGATCGTCACCGCTTCGAGACGGTCGGCGATCGCCGGCACGAAGTGCCAGTCGGCGATCGTCGCGAAGAACCCGAGCTGGTGTGCGATGTTGGTGATGCTGTCGTTTTCGAAGACGAGCCGGGCGCGCAACTGACGTTTCGCTTTCGCCAGTTCCGCTGCCGTGACGCCAACGGTCCTGACCTTGTCGATCTCCGCCAGCGCCGCGTGTTCGAGCGTCTCTAGCGTGACGCCTTCAGTGGCGGTCAGCGAGATCGTGTAGAGGAACGGATCCTGGGTTGGAATATAACCGCCATTCACCGCGGACGCGAGCCCGGTATTGACCAGCGCCTGATACAGGCGCGCGCTCCGCTGTGGCGGCGGCGTGCGAAAGCTTGCCCACAGGTTGATGCCCTTCGCGCCGCTGAGCACCGCGTCGAGCAGGAGCAGCGGAAAGAATTCGTCCGCCGTCGCCGCCGGCGCGTGGTAGCCAATCTTGAGGTAGGCCGTCGTGCCTGGTTTCGCGATCGTGACGCGGCGTTCGCCAAGCTGTGGCGGTTCGATCGTCAGCGCACGTCGAGCGACCTCGCGGGGCTCAATCGGATCGAAATGTTTCGCCACCCGGCTGAGAGCGTCGCCGGTGTTCACGTCGCCGACGATCACGAGCGTCGCGTTGTTCGGCAGGTAGAAGCGACGGTAATAGCCGTACAGATCCTCGCGCGTCATCGTCTCGAGGTCCGACAGCCACCCGATCGTGGGATGACGGTAGGGATGCGCGTGAAACGCCGTTGCCGTCAATTCCTGATCGAGCAGTTGGTCGGGATCGTTCTCGCCGCCCTGCAGCTCGGAAATGATGACCGTCCGCTCCGACTCGCAGTCGACGGGATCGTAGAGACTGCGCGCCATGCGTTCCGACTCGATGAACAGCATGTGATCGAGCGCATCACGCGTCGCCGTCTCGGTGTAGGTGGTTTGGTCGATCCAGGTGTAGCCGTTCCAGTAACCGCCGTACTGCTCGATGATGCCCTTGACGCGGTCGCGCGGGATGTTGGTGGTGCCCTTGAAGTTCATGTGCTCCACCCAGTGCGACACGCCGGTGAGGCCTGGCGTTTCATCCTTCGAACCGACGCGATACCAGCACCAGACCGTCGCGAGCGGAGCCGTATGGACTTCCTGAATGAGAACGCGCAGGCCGTTGGCGAGCACCTGCTCGTGCACGCGAGCGACGTCAGGAGCGTGTGCAGGTGATCGCGAAACGACCGGGGCCATCCGCAAATTGTACAATTAGCGCTTATGCCCGAGTGGAAGGACACGGTCAACCTGCCTCGTACAGGTTTTCCGATGAAAGCGAATCTGCAGACAGCCGAGCCTGAGGCGCTGGCGCGCTGGGAGGCCATGGATCTGTATGGGCAGATTCGCAAGGCGCGCGAGGGCGCGCCGAAATTCGTCTTTCACGACGGCCCACCGTACGCGAATGGGCGAATCCATCTCGGCACGGCGCTCAACAAGATCCTCAAGGACCTCGTCATCAAGTCGAAGTCGATGGCCGGCTTCGACGTGCCTTACACGCCGGGTTACGACTGCCATGGTCTGCCGATCGAGCTGAAGGTCGATCGCGAGCTCGGCCCGAAGAAGCGCGAGATGTCGATCGCCGACATCCGCCGCGCCTGCCGGGCCTACGCCGAGAAGTTCATCGGCGTGATGACCGGCGAATTCAAGCGTCTGATGGTCTTCGGCGACTGGGACCATTACTACCTGACGATGAACTACCAGTACCAGGCGGACATCGCGCGGGCGCTGGGCAAGTTCGTCGAGCGCGGCCTCGTGTACAAGGGCAAGAAGCCGGTGCACTGGTGCATCCACTGCCGCACGGCGCTGGCTGAAGCCGAAGTCGAGTACGCGGACCATTCATCGCCGTCGATCTACGTCGAATTTCCGCTGAACCCCGAGAGCGCCGGCGAGCTCGCCGCGCGCGTTCCCGCCCTGTCCGGTCGCAGTGTTTCGGTGCTGATCTGGACGACGACGCCGTGGACGATTCCGTCGAATCTCGCGATCGCGTTCCATCCGGAGTTCGACTACGCCGCGTACGATGTCGAAGGGACGGCAGTCATCGTCGCCGAAGGTCTGGCCGAGCGCGTGTCGCAGGCCGTGGGCAAGCCGTTCGGTCCGCCGGTGGCGCGGATGAAGGGCGAGCAGCTCGAACACCTCCGCTTTCGTCATCCGCTTTACGCACGCGATTCTGTTGGCGTCCTCGCCGACTACGTCACGCTCGAGGCGGGCACGGGCGCGGTGCACACCGCTCCCGGTCACGGTGCCGACGACTTCCTCACCGGCAAGAGGTACGGGCTCGACATCTATGCACCGGTCGGACCCGGCGGTCACTTCCTGGAGACCGTCGAGCTGTTTGGCGGGCAGCGTGTGTTCGACGCGAACCCGAACGTGGAGCAGGCGCTGAAGGACCGCTCGCGGCTCTGGCATCGCGAGGTTTTCTCGCATCAGTACCCGCACTGCTGGCGCTGTCACAACCCGGTGATCTTTCTCGCCACTGCGCAGTGGTTCGTGCGCATGGACGGAGATCCCGTGATCGAGGGCGCCGATGGCCGGACGCGAACGCTGCGCGCCGCGGCCCAGTACGCGATCGATCACGAAGTGCGCTGGATTCCCGCCTGGGGACACGACCGCATCTTCAACATGGTCACGAATCGCCCCGACTGGTGCATCTCGCGTCAGCGCGCGTGGGGCGTGCCGATCACGGCAGTTGACTGCACGAAGTGTGGTGAGGCCATCATCACTGCCGCCCTCGTCGAGCGGGCGGCGAAGGTCTTCGAGCAGTACGGAGCCGACGCCTGGTATGAACGGCCCGCGGCCGAGTTCATCCCGCCCGGCCTGACGTGCCCGTCATGCGGCGGGAGCGAGTTCGAGCGTGAGCGCGACATCCTGGACGTCTGGTTCGACTCGGGTTCGAGTCACGAGGCCGTGCTGGCGCGTCATCCCGAACTGGGTTGGCCGGCGGACCTGTACCTCGAAGGCAGCGACCAGCATCGCGGGTGGTTCCAGAGCTCACTGCTCGTGGCATTGGCGACGCGGCAGCGGCCGCCGTTCCGTGCGGTACTGACTCACGGCTTTCTGATCGACCTCGAAGGCCGCAAGATGTCGAAGTCGGTCGGCAACGTCATCGTGCCGCAGGACGTGATCAAGGAAAGCGGTGCCGAAATCCTCCGGCTGTGGGTGGCGATGAGCGACTACAGTGAGGAATTGCGCGTCAGCAAGGAAATCCTGACGCGTGTCATCGATGCCTATCGCAAGCTGCGCAACACGGTCCGGATCCTCGCCGCGAATCTCTACGACTTCAATCCCGCGACCGACATGGTGCCGGTTGCCGAGATGGATGAAATCGACCGGTTCGCGCTGGATCGATACACCGACACGACAACTCGCGTCGCCGGCGCCTATGACACCTACGCCTTTGCCGACGCCGCGAAACTCCTGCTGCAGTTCGCTACCGTCGATCTGAGCGCGTTTTACGTGGATGCCACAAAGGACCGCATGTACACATTCGCGGCGGCCTCGCGCGAGCGGCGGTCAACCCAGACGGCGATGTACATCATCGCGGATGGCCTTGCCCGCTTGCTGGCGCCGATTCTGCCGGTGACCGCGGACACACTGTGGCTGCACCTGCCTGGGCGGCGGTCGGAATCCGTGCACCTCGAATCCTTTCCCGATGTTGCCGGGTACGCAAACCCGGAACTCGGCGCGCGGTGGGCACAGTTGCTGGCCGTACGCGAGGACGTCAACGCGGCGCTCGAGGAAAAACGGAAGGACAAAGTGATCGGCACGTCGCTCGGTGCGCGGGTCGTCCTCGCCGCGTCCGGCCCGATCGCGGCGCTGCTCGAGCGCTACCGCGATTCGTTGCCGACGCTGTTCATCGTCTCGGAGGTGGCGCTCCACCTCGGCTCAGCGGACGGCGTCGACACTATCCGCGTCGAGGTCGACCGCGCACCAGGCGCGAAATGTGAGCGCTGCTGGCGCATGGTTCCGGCCATTCACGACGAGCCGCAGTGGGCGGGCCTCTGCGATCGTTGCGTTGACGCGCTCACTGCACCGGCGTTGAAGGCGTGACGGCGTCGCGACCACTCCAGGTCATCATCGCGGTCACGGTCGTCGTGCTCGACCAGGTCGCGAAACAGATCGTCCGTACCCACCTTGGCCTGTACGAAACCGTCCACGTCTTTCCGGGCCTGAACCTGACGCGGGTGCACAATACCGGCGCTGCCTTCGGCCTGATGAACGCCGTGGAGTTCCCGTACAAGACGCTGGTCGTCGCGCTGGTCGCCGCCACCGCGCTGTCCGGTCTGGGGTTCTACGCCGCGACGCTCGACGCGGCGCAGCGGCTCAGCCGCCTCGGCCTCGCCTTCGTCATCGGCGGCGCCGCCGGCAACCTGATCGATCGCATCGCCAACGGCTACGTACTCGACTTCGTCGACGCCTACCATGGGAACTGGCATTTCTGGGCGTTCAACGTGGCCGACGCCGCGATCACGGTCGGCGTTGCGCTGATGATTCTCGATATCCTCGGAGTGGGGCGACACCGTGTACCCAGAGCTGTTTAGCATCGGACCGGTCACCGTCTACTCGTACGGCGTCCTCCTCGCCGTGTCATATCTGCTGGGGCTGCGCCTGGCGATGTGGCGCGCAAAGCGGTGGGGGCTCGATGCCACTCGCGTCCTCGACCTCGGAATCTACATCATCATCGCCGCGCTCATCGGCGCCAAGCTGCTGCTGCTGATCGTGGACTTCGACCAGTTCCGGCGTTCGCCGATGGAGCTCGCCTCGCTGGCGCGATCCGGAGGCGTGTTCTACGGCGGCCTGATGCTCGCAGTCGCCATCGCTTTCTGGTACATCACCAAACATCGGATGCCCTTCTGGACGACGACCGACGTATTCGCACCCGGGATTGCGCTGGGTCACGTCACCGGACGGCTGGGATGTCTCGCGGCCGGATGCTGCTACGGCCGGCCCACGACCCTGCCCTGGGGTATCACCTTCCACAATCCGTTGGCGGCGGCCAACGTCGGCACCCCGCTCGGCGTGCCGCTGCACCCGACGCAGTTGTACGAGGCCGGCGCCGAACTACTGATTCTGGGCATCCTCCTGTTCACAGAGAAAAGGGGGAAGCCGTTCGCGGGGCGGACATTCTGGGCATACATGCTGATGTATGCCATCTCCCGATTCATCATCGAGTTCTACCGCGGCGACCCGCGCGGCGAGATGTTCGGCGTGTCGACCTCACAGTTCATCTCGCTCATCCTTGCTCCGCTCAGCATCGTCATGCTGTTCCGGCTGAGACGCACGGAGCCGCCAGCGCCGCAGCAGAGCGTCCGCCGCCGACGCGTCGCCGCGTGAACACGCACTTCGTCGTACCGCCGGAGTTCGACGGACAGCGCCTCGATCGCTTTCTCGTCTCCGTCCTCGCCGACCGTTCACGTTCGCAACTGCAACGGCTGATCAGCGAAGGACACGTGGTGATTGCCACCACCACGGGCCACCAGAAAACAGCCAAGCCGAACCTGCAGCTACGTGAGGGCGATCGAGTAACACTCGACGCCCCCGAACCCACGCCATCGACTCTGACCGGCGAGGATCTGCCGATCGAGATCCTTCATCAGGACGCTGACGTTGCGGTGATCAACAAGCCGGCAGGCATGGTGGTGCATCCCGCGGCCGGCCACTCGTCCGGAACGCTCGTCAATGCGTTGCTCCATCACGTGACCGATCTCAGCGGTGTCGGTGGTGAATTGCGGCCGGGCATCGTGCATCGGCTCGATCGGGGCACGTCGGGCGTGATGGTAGTCGCGAAGAATGACGCCGCGCACCAGGAGCTGGCGCGTCAGTTCCAGGATCGCGAAGTCGAGAAGGAATACATCGCGTTGGTATGGGGCGTGGTCCAGGCCGGGCGACGGATCGACGCGGCGATCGGTCGTGACCCGTCCAACCGGCAGAAGATGTCCGCCCGCGCCAGACACGCGCGGAGCGCGGTCACACGGATTACACGGGCGCATCACATGCCGGCGGTCACGCTGTGCCAGGTCGCGATTCACACCGGCCGCACGCATCAGATCCGGGTCCATCTGGGTGCGATCGGCCATCCGATTGTGGGTGATGCACTTTACGGCGGCGTCCACCGGCGAGTGACCGGCGACATCAAGGCGGTGCAGCGCCTGACGCGGCCGTTCCTTCACGCGGCACGCCTCATGTTTCATCATCCTCGCGACGGCCGCCGGATGGAATTCATTGCGCCGCTTCCGGACGATCTGATGAACGTGCTCGACGACCTGCCTGGCTGGCCGCCGGAGGAGAAATGACCGACAGACCGATCGTTCCGAAGGAGATCAGGAAGATCTACGAAGGGCGCATCTTCACCGTCCAGATCGAGACGATTACCCTGCCGACGGGACACGAGCTCAACGCGGAAGTGGTCCGGCATCCGGGATCCGTGGTGCTGATTCCTGTCACGGCAAGCGGCGAGATTCTGCTGGTACGTCAGTACCGTCCGCCGCTCGGCCGCTGGGCATGGGAACTGCCAGCGGGCAGCCTGAAAAAAGACGAAAACGTCGAGCAGGCAGCGAAACGCGAGTGTCAGGAGGAACTGGGACTCGTCCCCGAACGCCTCGAGAGTTTCGGCGCGTTTGTTCCGACCCCTGGCTACTGCGACGAAGAAATGAACTTCTTCAGAGCGACGGGACTCCGCGAACCGCGTGACGATGACGAGCGGGCGTCCCCGGATGAAGACGAAGACATCGAGGTCAAGGCATTCAACGTGGCGACGCTCAGATCGATGATCCGTACGGGAGAAATCATCGATCTGAAGACGGTCGCCGGACTCGCGTTATTGGATTAAGGCCGGCCTGACGGTCGGTCTCTACGGTCGCGGCTGCGGCCAGGCACTGCGGCCTCGTCTATTGCAGGCGCGGCTGGACGCGGCGCTCCTTCTTGTCGCCCTGCGTTTTCGTCGCCGGCGTCAGCGCCAGCAGCAGCACTTCGTCCACGGTGGAGACGAAGTGGATCGTCAATTCCTTGCGGAGTTCCTCCGTCAGGTCCTCGTTGACGTTCTTTTCGTTCTGCCGGGGAAGGATGACCTCGCGCATGCCGACACGTCGCGCGGCCAACACCTTTTCCTTGATGCCGCCCACCGGCAGGACCCGGCCAGACAACGTGATCTCGCCAGTCATCGCGATGTCGCCGCGCACCGGCCGGCGCGTCAGCTCCGACGCGAGCGCCGTGGCGATTGTCACCCCGGCAGAGGGACCGTCCTTCGGGATGGCGCCGGATGGGACATGGAGGTGGATCTCGGCGTTCTTGAAGAAATCGGCATCCGCACCGAAAGCGGCGGCATGCGCGCGGAACCAGGACAGCGCCGCGCGGGCGGATTCCTTCATCACCTCGCCAAGCTGTCCCGTCAGCGTCAGCGTGCCGCTCCCCGCCATGCGTGAGGCTTCGATGAACAGCACCTCGCCGCCAGCAGCAGTCCAGGCCAGACCGATCGCGACGCCAGGCTCCTTGGTACGCTCCTCCATCTCCTCGTCGAGGAACGTCGGCGCGCCGAGCATCTGCTGGACGACCTGCGGCGTAATCTCGAGCGGTGACTCGTCGCCCTCGGCCCGCCGCCGCGCCGCTTTCCGGCACAACGCGCCAATCTCGCGCTCCAGGTTACGCACGCCCGCTTCGCGTGTGTAGCCGCGAATCACCGTCTTCAGCGCGGCGTCGGTGATCGTGACCTGCTCGGCGGTCAGGCCGTGATTCTTCACCTGCTTGTCCACCAGGTGCTCACACGCAATCTTCAGTTTTTCTTCCTCGGTGTAACCCGGGATCTCCAGCACCTCCATACGATCACGAAGCGCCGGCGGGATCGGGTCGAGGACGTTCGCTGTCGTGATGAACAGCACCTCGGAAAGATCGAAGGGAACGTCGAGATAGTGATCGCGGAACGTGTTGTTCTGTTCTGGATCGAGCACTTCGAGCAGCGCCGATGCCGGGTCGCCGCGGAAATCATTTCCCAGCTTGTCGATTTCGTCGAGGATGAACACCGGGTTCTTCGATTCGGCGCGGCGCAGGCCCTGGATGACCTGTCCCGGCAGCGCCCCGATATAGGTGCGCCGATGCCCGCGGATCTCGGCCTCGTCGCGCATGCCTCCAAGCGACACGCGCACGAACTTCCGGCCGAGCGACTGTGCGATGCCGCGAGCCAGCGACGTCTTGCCCACGCCGGGAGGCCCGGCAAAACACAGGATCGGTCCCTTGACCTCGGGATTCAGCTTTCGCACCGCCAAGTACTCGAGGATACGGTCCTTGGCCTTCTCGAGGCCCGAGTGATCCGCGTCGAGAATCTGCTTCGTCCTGGGCAGATCAATCACTTCATCCGTGCGCTTCTGCCAGGGCAGCGTCACCAGCCAATCCAGGTAGGTGCGTGAGACGGTGTATTCGGCCGCCGCGACCGGCATCTTCGCCAGACGATCGAGCTCACGCTGTGCTTCCTTGCGTACCGGCTCGGGCATGCCGGCCGCCTCGATCTTCTCGGTGAGCTCTTCGATCTCCTTGGTCTGATCGTCGCCCTCGCCGAGCTCCTTCTGAATCGCCTTCAACTGCTCGCGCAGAAAGTATTCGCGCTGGTTCTTGCCGACTTCGGACTGCACCTGCGACTGGATCTTGGAACCGAGCTCGAGAACCTCGAGCTCCTTGATCAGAATCCGGTTCAGCGCGTCCATCCGCGCGCGCACGTCGAGCGTCTCGAGCACTTCCTGCTTCACCGGCGTCGCAATGGTCGTCAGGCTCGAGGCGATGAAGTCGGCTAACCGTCCGGGTTCGGTGATGTTCGAGGCCAGTGTCTGCAGGTCGTCCGAGAGCAGCGGCGACAGCGATACGACCTGCTGGAAATTCGTCTTGATGTTGCGCAGCAGCGCGTCGATCTCGAGGTCCTCGATGATGTCCGATGCCTCGGGCGCTGGACTCACGCGAGCTCGCAGGTACGGACGGGTCTCGATCACTTCATCAAGGGTGAGGCGGGCGAGACCCTGGACAATCAACCGCAGGCTGCCGTCCGGCAGCTTGAACATCTTGTGAATATGACTCGCGGTACCGACCGCGTAGAGGTCCGCCTGCTGGGGCTCTTCCACCGACGCGTCGCGCTGCGTGAAGACGCCGATCAACTTGCCGCCGGAAATCGCTTCGTCAATCAGCCGGACAGAGCTCTCGCGCGCGACCGCGAGCGGCATGAACGAGTTCGGGAACAGCACGGTATCCCGCAGCGGCAGGATTGGTAACTCCGGCGGCACCGACAGCGGGCGATCGCCGGTCGTCAATTCGTCGATATCAAGAGCTTCGTCGCTCATAAGCCGCTATTGTGGTGCAATTCGAAATCCCAAAACCCGAATCCCAACCTCGAACCCAAAAAGAAAATCCCAAGTCCCGACCTGAGTCGGGACTTGGGATTTGGTGTTGGGCTCTCGGATTCGACCTAGTTGGACATGTCGAAGAACAACGCCGACGACCCGCGCTTCTGCGCCAGCAGCCGTTCACGCTGTTCTGCCGTCTCGCGAGCCTCCTCGCAATCCTTGCACCGGACCGCGAACGGCAGAGCTCGAAGGCGGGCTTCGGAGATTTCGTCGCCGCACTCGAAGCAGTCGCCGTAGGTCCCCTCTTCCAGCCGCCGGAGGGCCGCGTCGATCTTGTTGAGCGTCTCCGACTTCATCTGGATGAGCGCGAATTCGATGTCCTCTTGGATGTCGACCTCTGAGCTCTCGCCCTGATCGAGCACATCGCGCTCCTTGTTGCCATCAGCACGCACGTCGCGAATCTTGTCCTGAACAGCGTTCACCAACTCGCGGCGGCGGTCCTCGAGCATCTTCCGGAGCTCGTTATAACGGCTCGTCTTCGCCGCTGCCTTCTTCGTCGTCGTCGCCATGTTGCCAACCGCTCCTCTCGCCTCGCGTGTATGAAGCCTACCTATGATGGCGCCCGTTTACGCAACTCAAATGCCAACAACGTCCCGCAAAAACATGAGTCCATTGACCAGCGTTCAGCGGGACGGGCGATGGTGAGCCGCGCCGTTGAGCGCGAGCGCTAAATGATTGTTGTCAAAAGAATTAATCGAATCAAACGACCGGTCGTTCTGCAAGTCACCCTTTAGACGCCCGCATCGCCGGGAGGGTTCTTCTCTGGTTGCGTCCTCGTCACAGGACGCCAAAACTCACACGCTGCTGTGGCGATCGCGCGGCCGAATTTGCGCGGTAGCCCCGTCAATTCGTGTGTTCTGGACGTGGATTAAAGGAAAGCAGGCTCGGCTGGTATCTGCGTGCCAGTTATTGACGATATATCGACAATCTGCCTATAAGTCTTCGGATCACGATACGTAAGAGCGATTTGGCCAACAGGCCAACGCTTCCCGATCTGATAGCGCCCGCTGCAATTCAGAAGTTGGACGCGTATCAGTCGTTGCGGGTCGGAGTTTGCCCTTCCGCGCGTTCTACTGGACGAGCTTACTCGCGATGACCGCGTTGGGAACGATTCCGCGGGCGGCAAGCAGGTCCCCCGTGCGTCGACTGCGGGTGCGAAGGAATCGCTCGTACAGGCGCAGCAGGTCGACATTGCTGCTCAACGCCGACTGCTCGCTGACTTCGGCGAGCACGTCGACAAACGCCCCGAATTTTCCCGCGAGCTCGTCGAAGACGTCGCCGAGCGTATCGTCGGAATGTTGCGCGAGCGATCCGTACGCGTATTCACCTAGATGAATGTAGTAGTCGATGTCGATGAGTCCGCGATTCAAGCTGTCGGAAAAGAAGCCCGACATGAAGAGCGATCGATCGCCGACCCGGCGTAAGCCCTGACGCTGTGCCGCACCCGCAGTCTGCAGCGCACGCACAAGCAGCACGCCGAGCGCTTCGTCCTCGCCCGACGATGGGACGCGATCGAAATGGACGAATGTCGAGAGCAGGTTGACGACGTAGAAGGACGTCGTTTCCTGCGCGTTGACATGTTGATGCTGCATCGCCGACTGCACGAGCTCGCGAAAGTACTCGGCCGGTGTTTCCGTGCGCACCATCGATTCACTCATCGTCGCTCACCGATCCGTGAAGCCTCCGGGCCTCGTGCTCCCGGTGGGCTGCAAAGGGTGTTCCGATGGAATTTCGGCTGATTTGCGCCTGATTATCGCGATTTCAGCGATCGGTGCAAGGACGTTCTTCGTGAGAGGGCACCAACTTCGGCTTCGTGCTCACCGCCTTGTGCGAAGCTGATGGCGATGTCCTGTCCTGTATGCGGCCAACGCAAGGCGCGACGCGAGTGCCCGGCACTCGCGCGATCGATTTGCTCCGTGTGCTGCGGCACCAAACGTCTCGTCGAGATCGATTGTCCCGACTCCTGCCCGCACCTCGCCACTGCGCGCGCGAATCCAGCCGCAGTCGTGCGCAAACAACAGGACGCCGACGCCTCGCTGCTGATGCCGACCATTCAGCACCTCACCGAGCGGCAGTACCAGTTGTTCTTTCTGCTGCACAGCGTGATCGCACGGCATCGTCCGGAAGGCTTCGCGCGGGTCGTTGACGACGACGTCGCCGAGGCTGCAGGTGCCGTTGCCGCAACGCTCGAGACCGCGGCCAAAGGCGTGATCTACGAGCACGCTGCGCAGTCGAGCGTCGCCCGGAAGCTCGCGAGTGAATTGCAGACGCTGCTCACGCAGATCCGCGAACAGGGAGCGACGGTCTATGACCGCGAGGCCGCGGTCACATTGCGCGCGATCGAGCAGGGCGCGAGAGACGTTCGGCGAACTGCCGGCGGGGCCGACAATGCCTATCTGACGCTGATGGCGCGGCTGCTTCAGGTCAATCGAGCCGCCCGTACGGACGCAGGCCAGGTGGCACCAGCGAGCGGGATCATCGTCCCGTAAACCTGTTACAATTCAGGGTTCCCGTTCGTTCAAAGAGGATTCATGGCGAAGCGTTGCGAAATCTGCGATAAGGGTCCGGTCGTCGGCCGGACGGTGTCACATGCCCACAACGTCGGTCCGCGCCGGTTCGAACCGAACCTGCAGACCGTGCGCGCGCTGGTGAACGGCGCGACGCGCCGGATCCGCGTCTGCACCCGCTGCCTGCGCGCCGGCAAGGTCACCAAGGCTGCCTAGGGATCGCAAGATGGCGGCAAGAGAGGTGATCTCGGCGCCCGATGCGCCCGCCGCCATCGGCCCGTATTCGCCGGCCATCCGCGCCGGCAATTTGCTCTTCATCTCGGGGCAGGTACCGATCGATCCCCGAACGGCGGCGATCGTCGGCGCCGACATCGCCGCGCAGACCGAGCAGGTCATGCGCAATCTCGCGGCGTTGCTGACCGCTGCCGGCGCCGGGTTCGAACATGTCGTCCGGACCACGGTGTTCCTGGCGGACATGAACGAGTTCGCGGCCATGAACGCGGTGTATGGAAAGTTCGTGGTCGATCCGCCGCCCGCCCGAGCCACGGTGCAGGTGGCGCGCCTGCCGAAGGACGTCAAAGTCGAGATCGATCTGATCGCGGTTCTCTAGACCCGCGCTGTTCTCTCCACGCCGAGCACCCCAGCAACACCCTTGATCGACTTGATCACCTTCTCCAGGTGCTTCACGTCCCTGATCTCGACGGTCATGTCGATACGCGCCTCCTGATCGTCGCCGGTCCGCGCTTCCATGTTGGTGATGTTGGTGTTGATGTCGGACACGCGTGCGCTGATTTCGGCGAGCATCCCCTTCCGATCCTCCACCTGCATCGTCAGGCGCACCGTATGAAAGCCGGGATCCACGTCGGTGTCCCATTCGACGTCGATCCGCCGCTCAGGGTCGAACATCAGGTTGAGAACATTTGGACAGCTCGCGGCGTGCACCGACACGCCCTTGCCGCGGGTGATGTAGCCGACGATCTTCTCGCCCCGGATCGGGTTACAGCACTTGGCGCGGAACACCATGATGTCGTCGGTGCCGCGGACCTTGATCTTGTCCGAGACCCCGCCAGGCCGGAGCACGCGCTTGACCACCGAGACCACGGCGGAATCGGGCGCCTTTTCTTTCAGTTGCGCCGGCGGCACCGCCTTCTGCAGGACCGTGCGCGCCGACAGCTTGCCGTAGCCGATGTGAGCCAACAGGTCTTCGCCGGACCTCGCGCCGTACTCCGACGCGAACTTCGCGAGCTCGGGGCTGTCGAGGAGCGCTTGCGGGCTCAGTCCAAAGCGGCGCGCTTCCTTTTCGAACAGGCGCTTCCCTAATTCGACGCTGCGATTGCGCTCCTCGCCCTGGAGCACGTGTTTGATCTTCGAGCGGGCGCGCGACGTCGAGACGAACGCGAGCCAGTCTCGGCTCGGCTTGTGCCCCGCCTGCGTGACGATCTCGACGATGTCGCCGTTCTGGAGACGCGTGCGGAGCGGCACCATCTTGCCGTTGATGCGCGCACCCACGCACTGGTTACCGACGTCGGTGTGAATGCTGTACGCGAAGTCGATCGCGGTCGCGCCGCGCGGGAGTGATCGCACCTCGCCCTTGGGCGTGAAGATGTAGACCTCCTCGGGGTACAGGTCGATCTTGAGGTTCTGCAGGAATTCCTGCGGATCGCGGACCTCCTGTTGCACTTCGAGCAGTTGGCGCATCCACTGGAAGTAGCGTTCGTCGCGTTGGTCGCCGACGCGTCCTTCTTTGTACTTCCAGTGGGCCGCGATGCCTTCCTCCGCCCGGACATGCATTTCCTCGGTGCGAATCTGCACTTCGAACGGAAAGCCGTGCTCGCTGATCACCGAGGTGTGCAGCGACTGATAGCCGTTCGGGCGCGGCATCGCGATGAAGTCTTTGATGCGTCCCGGGACCGGCGACCACGTCTGATGAATGATGCCCAGCGCCGCATAGCAGTCCTTCACCGAATTGGTGATGACCCGGAGCGCCACGAAGTCATAGACCCGCTCGAGATCGACCTTCTGCTTTTTGAGTTTGAGGTGAATGCTGTAGAGGCGTTTGATGCGGCCGTCAACGCGGGTGATCGGAACCTGGGCCTCCTCGAGTTTGTGGCGCAGGGTTGCGCCGAGCTCGTCGATCGCGGCCTCCGCCATCCGCCGCTTGGCCTCGACTCGCGCGCGCAGGCCCTCATACGCCTTCGGCTCCAGGTACTTGAACGAGAGCTCCTCCAGCTCGTTCTTCACCTTGCTCATCCCGAGCCGGTTGGCGATCGGGGCATAGATATCGAGCGTTTCCTGAGCGATTTTGATGCGCCGCTCTTCGGGCAGGTGGCCGAGCGTGCGCATGTTATGGAGGCGATCGGCGAGCTTGACGAGGATGACACGGATGTCGTCCACCATCGCCAGAAGCATCTTGCGGAAGTTCTCCGCCTGGCGCTCTTCACTCGAGGAGAACGGAATCGCACCGATCTTGGTCACCCCCTCCACGACGTGCGCGATTTCAGGCCCGAACAGCTCGTTGATCCGCTCAGGGGTGGTCAGGGTATCTTCGACCACGTCGTGGAGGAGCCCGGCGGAGACCGCGACCACGTCGAGCTTCATGTCGGCCAGAAAATCGGCGACTTCGAGGGGGTGGACAAGGTAGGGCTCGCCGGAATGGCGAACCTGGCCCTTGTGCTCGAGGGCGGAAAAGACGTACGCCCGCCTCAGAAGCTCGAGGTCAGCTTCGGGGGTGTAACTCCGCACTTTTTCGAGCAGCGTCTCGAAACGAATCATGAATCCCGGTGTCTAACGCTTAGGACGTGCCTGGCTCGCGGGGAGTAACGGACCCGTTCATCATACAAAACGGCCGCGAATGGAGCCGTCATGGCCCTTGACGGGCCCGAAAACGGCTCACTATACTCGCGTGCTTTACGGGTCGTGGGCGGCGCCGGCCGTCCGGTTCGCTGTTGTACAAGGGGGAATGCGATGCGGATGTTTTCATCACGGGCCGCGGTGGTCGCGCTCGTACTCGCGGTTGCCGTGATGTCGGCCGGCTGCGGACAGATCGGGAAAATCAAGGCAAAGATGGCGGTGCAGAAGGGGAATCCGGCGTATACGGCGCAGAATTACAAGGAAGCCGCGCAGTATTACGAGCAGGCCCTCCAGAACGACCCGTCGATGACGGACCTCTATTTCTTCCTCGGCAACAGTTACGACAACCTGTATCGGCCGGCGAAGAAGGGCGACGCGACCAACGACGCCTACCTGACCAAGGCGGTGGAGTTCTACAAGAAGGGCGCGGAACAGGCCCAGACAGCGTCGATCAAGCAGCTGTCTCTGCAGTATCTGGTCAACACCTTCAACAGTCCGGACAAGATGAACGATCCGGCGCAGGCGGAGCCGCTCCTGCTGAACATGATCCAGATGGATCCGACCGACACGCGCAACTACTTCGTGTTGTCACGGATCTACGAGGACGCCGGCGACTACGACCGCGCCGAGCAGCAGTTGCTGACCGCGCGTGAAAAGAAACCGAAGGACTCGTCGGTGTACATGAACCTCGCCGGTTTCTATCAGCGCCAAGGCAACTTCGACAAGCTGATTGAGGCGGTGCAGGAGCGCACGCGCCAGGAACCCACCAATCCCGAGGCGTTCTATACGCTGGCCACGTTCTACTGGGACAAGGCGCAGAAGGACAACAAGCTCTCCGATGCCCAGAAGGCCACCTACGCCGACGCCGGCCTCGACGCCGTGAACAAGGCGCTCGATCTGAAGAGCGATTACAACGAGGCGCTGATTTACAAGGGCCTGCTGCTGCGGACCAAGGCGACGATCACCAAGAACCCCGCAGAGCAGCAGAAGTTCCTGAAAGAGGCGGACGACCTTCGCAGCAAGGCGGAGGAACTGCGCAACAAGCAGCGTTCGCAGCCGCAGAGCAACGCCGCCAAGAAGTAGCCACCCCGATCACGTCCGTGGAGAGGGCCGCCGGCCGACCAAGCTGGCGGCCCTTTTTTGTTTGCCGCGTGACTGGCCGTTCGTCGTGTTTACCTCCTATTCACGCCCGGCTAGTATGTTGAGGTGGCTGCCGGGCCGGCAGCTTTTTCCCCAACCACCTCGGAACTCGAATTGGAGACGTTGGCATGAAGAAAACGTTGCGGCGCCTGACGTGCGCGTTGCTCACAGCGGCGCTGTCCGCGCTGGCGGCGCCGGCCGCGTCGGCGCAGGACGTCACGACCGGCACACTGACCGGTGTCGTACACGATCAACAGGGCGGCGTGCTGCCGGGCGTATCGGTGACGGCGGTGCACACCCCCACCGGTATCAAGTACGAAGGGATCACCCAGGCGGATGGACGCTTCTCGCTGCTGAACGTCCGCGTCGGTGGCCCGTACCAGCTCACGGCATCGCTGTCGGGCTTCCGCAACGCGACGATCGGCGATTTGACGGTGCGTCTCGGCGAGGCAACCGAGGTCCCGGTGACGCTGCAGGTTGAACTGACGGAGAACGTGCAGGTCACCGCCGAAGTCTCGCCGCTGTTCTCGGCGAGCAAAACCGGCAGCACCGATACCGTGTCGGCAACGCAACTGGAAACGCTGCCGACGATCAACCGCAGCATCCAGGACTTCGCACGCATCTCGCCCAGCTTCGTCCAGTACTCCTTCAACGCCGATTCTCCGGCCCTGTCGATCGCAGGCAGCAATACCCGCTACAACAACATCCAGATCGACGGCGCCGTGAACAACGACCTGTTCAGCATCGGCGCATCCGGCGGCACGCCCGGTGGCGCGGAGGAGACGCAGCCAATCAGCCTCGACGTCATTCAGGAACTGCAACTGGTGGTTACGCCGTACGACGTGCGTCAGGGGAGCTTCTCCGCCGGTGGCGTGAACGCGATCACGCGCAGCGGCGCCAACGACATCACGGGTTCCGCGTTCTACGTCTTCAGGGACCAGAGCCTGGTCGGCGACGGCGTCAACAACCAGCCGATCGCCACGTTCAACGACAAGCAGTTCGGCGGCACACTCGGCGGACCGATCGTGCGTAACCGCGCGTTCTTTCTTGGCAACGTGGAATGGGGCCGCCGCAACACGCCGTCCGGATACTCGATCTCCGGCACGTCTGGCGTCGCGTTCAATCACCAGGCGGAAGGACAGCGCCTGCTCGACATCCTGAAGAACCGATACGGCTACGCCCCTGGCACACTGGACGAGTTCATCCGTGCAACGAACAACAACAAGGTGTTCGGACGCACCGACTTCAACCTTGGCCGAAGCCAGTTGACCGTTCGCCACAACTATGTCGACGGCCTCAACGACGTCGGGACGCAGACGGCGCAGACCTACAAACTTCCCGACAACTTCTATCGAATCCAGAGCAAGACGAATTCGACCGTCGGTCAACTGAACACCAGCGCCGGGACCAAGTTCAATGAGTTCCGCGTCATGTACCAGCGGATTCGTGAATTCCGCACGACACCGACGCGCTTCCCGATGGTAACCGTGCGACTGCCTGACGGTGCGCGCCTGGTCGCCGGGACGGAAAACAGCTCGCAGGCCAACCAGCTCGATCAGGACAACGTGGAAATCACGAACGACTTCACGCTGGTCCACGGCAACCACAATTTCACCGTCGGCACGCACAACGAGCTGTTCAAGTTCCGGAATCTGTTCATCCAGAACAACTTCGGCAACTACGAGTTCGCCAGTCTCGACACGCTGGAGACCGGCAGCGCGCAGCTGTACACCTATGGCTTCTCGCTGACGCCGGATCCGCAGCAGGCGGCGCGCTTCCCCGTCCGGCAGATCGGGTTCTATGCCGGCGATCAGTGGCGCGTGCGCGACAACTTCTCGGTCACCTACGGCCTCCGGTGGGACAAGCCGATCTTCCCGCAGAAGCCCACGGAAAACCCGGTGGCGCTGAGCACCTATGGCTTCGCCACCAACGTCGTCCCGCAGACATCGACGTTCTCGCCGCGCGCGGGCTTCAACTGGGCCCTGCCGGGCACCACGCGCCAGCAGGTGCGCGGCGGCCTCGGCATCTTCGGCGGGCGCACACCATACGTCTGGCTATCGAACCAGTACGGGAACAGCGGCATCGAATTCCGCCGTCTGAGTACGAACACGTTCAGCGCCACGGCGAATATTCCGTTCTCGCCGGACCCGGATTCGCAGCCGACCAATATCGGCAGCGCCTCGACGAACGAAATCGATGTGGTCGATCCGAAGTACGACTACCCGCAGATGCTGCGCGGCAACCTCGCCTACGACCGTGAACTGCCCTGGGGGCTCACGTCGACAACCGAATGGCTGTTCGCGAGCACGATCAAGGACATCGCCTACAAGAACCTGAATCTCGTGCAGACGAGCACGCTGGCCGATGGCCGGCCGGTGTTCAGCCGGGTCAACCCGACGTTCAGCGACGTGCTGCTGCTGACAAACACCGACCAGGGCACGAACTGGAGCGTCGCGACGAAGCTGGACAAGCGGTTCCGCAACGGCTGGTTTGCGAGCGGCTCGTATCTCTATGGCCGCGCGCGAACGATCAATGACGGCACCAACAGCACGGCGCGCTCAACCTGGATCAATGTCTACACCCCAGGTGACATCAACAATCCTGAACTCGCCGTCTCGAACTATGACGTCGGCCACCGCATCGTCCTGACCGGCTCCTACGTGTTCGATGTACGACACGTCGGCGTGACGCTCTCGGCCTTCTACAACGGGCAGAGCGGCCGGCCGTACTCGTACAACTTCGGCAGCGACGTGAACAAGGACGGTGCCTCGACGAATGACCTTCTCTACTACCCGCGTGAAGGCGAAGTTACGATCAATGGCGGTACATATCAGGACCTGGTCAACTTCCTCGAGGCCGGTGACTGCAGCGACGCTGCCCCCGGAACGATCTTCAAGCGCAACAGTTGCCGTGTGCCCTGGACGAACTCGCTCGATTTCCACGCCGGTTTCAACGTCGGCATCGGTCGCTTCAAGCCCGAGTTCACGGCGGACGTCCTGAATCTGATCAACCTGTTCGATCACAACAAGGGACTCGTGCAGTACGCCAACTTTCACGATCTGCTCGTCGTCCAGGCAACGACCGATGCCACCGGCAAATACACCTACACGTTGAACTCGGTGGCTAAGCCTGGCGCCGATCGATATTCGCTGGACGACCTCCGGTCACGCTGGCAGGCGCAGTTCGGCATGCGGATCCGCTTCTAGGAAACAGGCCTCACCGTCGGGGCGGGTTATTGGCCCGCCCCGAGCGACACTGCACGCAGACACCATCGTCCGCTCGCTTTATCATCGTGCTGCGGTCGTGGTGTGCTGGTGACCCCAGCAACTCAACTGGCGCCCGCGGATCGGCGCATCGCGTCGGTCACAATCCCGACCTTCTCGACGCCAACCCTTCTCGCCGTATCGATCACGAACACGATGTCGCCGTAGCGCGGACCGCCGTCCGTGGCGATGAACATCGTCTTGTCCCGGCGATCCTCGAAGACGCTGCGCAGGCGCACCGCCAACTGCTCCGGCGCGACGTCCTGTTTGTT
>DATJEU010000005.1:0-18097 GCA_035496255.1 Vicinamibacterales bacterium | reverse complement strand
AGAAGGGACGTCTGATTCTGCAGGGCACCGTCGCGCGCGTGTCGGTCTTCGGCAACTTCCCGCAATCGCTTCGGATTTCTTTCAAGGAGTCTCCGGGCGACGCGGTCACCGCGTGCACGCCGTCGCCCGACATCTTCAGCGAGTTCGGCGACGGCTACAAAGGACTCATCGGCCGGACCATCGAAGTGGCCGGTGACGTCGAAGGCCTCTGCACGCCCAATGGCGGCGTCCGGATCTATCAGTCGAATCAGGTGCGGGCGCTGAGCACCGAGAAGGCTGTCCCGTAGGAGTGCATCCATGAAACCGCAGGCGTCCATACGTTTCCATCCCGCCCTGGCCATCGTGATCGCGGGTACCCTGGGAGCAGCCCCGTCGGCGCAGGCACCGGCCGGGTCCAGCCGGCGCGCGCCTGCGGCCGGCACGACGAAAGCGGCAACTCCTCCAGCGGCGACAACGCCCACGCTGGTCTGGACGCCGGACGCGAAGGACTCGAAAAACGTGATCAAGGCCAGCGAGGTCATGGTGAACTGGAACCCGGCCCACTACATCAAGGCCGAGGCGGTCTGTGCGCCGAACGGGGCGAGTGTCAGCTTCGAGCTCGACGGCGACGGCAACGGCAAGATCCCACCGATGTTCGAATCGCACGCTGATCCGACATCGAACGGCGACGACCTGGTGGCCGATGTCCCCGTGCGGATCGATGGCGCATCGCACGTCGCGAAGGCGTGGCTGACGCAGGTGAAAGACGCCAACGTCATCAACGAAATGGGTGTCCTCTTCTACGAGCCGGGCATCGCCGCGCGGGTCAGGGGAGAGCAGCGGCTGCTGGTCCGCGGGCTCGGCGATCTCACGGAAGCGCTGGTCGGAGGGGCGGCCGACGACCAGGTCGAGGAGGGAATCAGGACGTCTGCGGGCCCGCTCTCGGATCTCGTCAACGCGCGCAGCATCCGAGTGGAGCTGCCAATCCACGAGGGCAGCTACCAGGCGTCACTGGAAGTGAACCCGCAGCATCCCGTGCTTCACGACTTCGCGGTCCGCTGTTACGAACGCTTCGGTGGTCGTGTCACGGCACCGGCCTCGTCGGCTGCGCCGGCTCCGCCGAAGACCGGACCGAGCCGGACGGGAACGACCAGGACGGCACCGACGAAGTAGCATCACGGCGGCGATGCCGCCCGTATAATCCGCCCAATGATCCGCCCCGCGGCAGCGGGCATGGCCTGGGCCATCGCCGGCGTGATGCTCGTCGCCCAGGATCCGCAGGCGCCCCTCTTCCGCGGCGGTACGAATATCGTCCGCGTCGATGCGACCGTGGTCGATCGCAACGGCAACCCGGTCTCCTCGTTGACGGCGGACGACTTCGAGATTCGCGAGGACGGCGTCCCACAGACGATCTCGCCGTTCAAGTTCCGGCGGACGCCGCGCCTGCGGGTCGAATCGGGTTCGGGGGCCACTTGACGAGGATAGACCCGTCCGGCGTGACGGTAGTGCAGCGCGACATTCGATCGGGCGGTCACCGCCAGGCAAGCGGGGCGACTGACGGGGTCGATCCGACCGCTGGCGCTGCCGACTGACGCTGGTGGTATCGCGCCGCAACCAGGCCGGCAATCCGATCCGCATCGCGCCCCACGCCGTGGATCATCTCCGACGAGAACGCGTACAGAAAATGGAGCCCGACGAAGTAGAGGCCGGTCTCTCCCGGCACGACCCCGCCTTCATGCCTCGGCTCACCATACGCGTCGAAGACCGGCAGATCGATCCAGGAAAAGCCGGGATGAAAGCCCGTGCACCAGATCACGTTCTTGACGTCGAGCACGCGGCCGTCCTCGAGCATCGGTAAGCCGTTGCGCGACGCGGTGACTTTCGGACCGAGACGGACCCCGAGTCTCGTCAGATCCGTTCGGCGCACGCGGATCAGCGGACCGCCGCCGTGGAGGATTTTCGGTCGCACGCGGCGGCCAATCGGAGTCGCGATCGTGAGCACCCGGTGGAAGAGGCCTCGCAGCACGAGGCGAACCAGCAGCGTTCGCCCGGCGAACCCGGCGATCCGGAACGGGACGTGCCCCGTATCGCGGCCCACCATCCAGGTCTCGTGTCCGGCGCTCGCCATCTCGCGCGCGAGCTCCGACCCGGAGTTGCCGGCGCCAGCCACGAGCACCGGGCCTGGTTGCAGTTGATCGGGACTGCGGTAATCGAACGAGTGGAGCTGGACGATCGCCCGGTCCAGCTCGCCGGCGAAGGCCGGGATCCGCGGGCGCTGGAAGTTGCCCATGGCGACGACCACGTTGTCGGCTTCGAAGCGACGTCCGCCCGCGACCACCAGGAACCCATCCCCCTGCCTGGACAGACGCCCGACGCGCGTGCCGGTGAGGACCGGCAGTTCGAAGTGGCGGGCGTACTCTTCGAGATAGTCGGCCATTTCGTTCTTGGTCGGGAACGCGTCGGACGGGGCCGGAAACGGCAGGCCATCGAGGCCATCGAAGCGCGCCGGCGTGAACAGCCGCAACGAGTCCCAGCGGCGTCGCCATTGATCTCCGATGCGCGCGTTGCCGTCGAGAATGACGAACGACACGCCGCGGCGTGCCAGGTGATACCCAACGGACAGTCCGGCCTGGCCCGCACCGACCACGACCGTGTCGATTCGAGTTGTGGTGCCGCTATCGATCTGCATATCTCGCCCTCCAGCGGCGGAAGACTAACGCGAGCGGTCAGCCGTCTGCATCGGGCGAAATGTGCAGGCGCGTCGATCGGCCGGGCGTGGGTATTTTGATGTAGTCGCGCGCGCGTCAGAGGAGCTTGTGCTCGTACGCGTACGCCGTGGCCGCCGACCGGGAGGACAGGTCCAGTTTGAGGAAGATGTTGCTGATGTGCCGGGCCACGGTCTTTTCCGCGATCGCCAGTTCCCGCGCGATGTCTCGGTTGGTTCGGCCGGTCGCGACCAGTCGCAGTACGTCCAGCTCCCGTCCGGTCAGGCCGCTTGGCGGCTGACGCGACCAGTGCGCGAGGCGTTCAGCCATCTGCGTGGCGTCCGGTGCGGCGCCGATCCGTTCGAACACTTCCTGCGCCGCCTCGAACTCCATGCGCGCGCCCTCCTCGTCTCCCAGCCGGAGGTATGCGGCGCCAATCTGCGCACGTGTGCGGGCGAGCTCGTACGGCGCATCCACGTCCTGCCAGAGCGCCGACCCTGTTCGCAGCGCGGTGAGTGCCCCGTCCACATCGCCGCCGGCCAGCGCGATCGCGCCGCGCGCCCCGGCCGCCGCCGCGAGGAGGAACGGCGCGGTGAGCTCACTGGTGAGAGCCGCCAACTGGTCGGCTGCCGCGGCTGCGCTCGCGATGTCGCCAGCCTGCAACTGGATCTCCACGGCGGCGCGCAGCACGTCGATCCGTCGTCGCGGGCTGCGCATCTCTGCAAGCGCCCGCTGGATGCCCATCGCCGCGGCGGTCGTCTGACCCTGCGCCAGGCGCAGCAATGCCAACCCGGGTTCAGGCGTCCTTCCCGCCATGGCGGCGCGGCGGTATGCCGCCTCGGCATCCTCGACGGCACCGCGCAGGCGGTGCATTTCGCCCAACTGGTACCACGCAGCACCGGCGTCGTGCTGGCCTGACGCGTGCGCCGTCCGCTCGCAGGCGCGGGTTGCTTCGTCCAGCGATTCCGCCCAGGCACCGTGGAACTGCAGGAGCTCGGATCGACGCACCAGACACGAACCGCTGAAGGGCATCATGTCGGGATGCGCGGCGCACCACGAGGCCAGCATCGTGGTCCATTCCTGCGCGCGCCGCAGATCGAATACCTCGTGGCACGCGCCGATCACGCTGCAGTACACGACGCCGGCGACCATGGGACCAACTTCGCCGCACGTGATCGCCACCATCACTTCGTCGAACATGGCCAGTCCACGAGCGGTCTGGTGATGCCGCAACAGCACGCGACCCTCGGCATGCCGGGCCAGCGCGGTCAAGTCCGCGTCGCCACACGCGGCGCCGATGCGCGCGGCTTCCGTGAACGCGGATTCCGCGTACGCGATGTCGCCTTCGCCGATCTTCTGGAAGCCCGAGGCGCAGAGCCAGAAACCGCGTTCAGCGCATTCTGCGGGACAGTCGTCGAGCAGCCGCCGGACGCGCCCCAGCCACCCGCTGGCGACCGCCTGCTGATTCGGCCTGTCGAGTGATGCGAACGCGAGCCAGAAGGCGCTGCGCGCGGCGCGCGCCGTGTCGCCCCGGGCGAGAAAAGACGTATGCGCACGGGTCCGGATCTCGGCGCTGGCGGTTTCCTCGCCGAGAAGGTATGCGGCCGTAGCGAGACGGTCCAGGTCCTCCGGTGCGAGCGGCGATCGGCGGTCCGCCGCCATCAGAAGCTCGTACGCCTCGCTCCAGGCTTCACGGTCGAAGGCGGCCCTGCCGCGCGACAGGACCTCGGTCGCGGCCACCTGCGTATGATCGCCTCTTTTCCGTTTTCAGATCGGATCCATCCCTTTTTCTGTGTGCGCTGACGATTCAACTGGTAACGTGCTGGCATGACCAGACGCCGGTGGTCGGCGGCGCCAGTGCTCCTCGCCTGGGCGATGGCCTGTGTGCTGCTCGTGGCCCAGGAGCCACAGGCGCCCATTTTCAAGGCTGGCACAAACATCATCCGCGTTGACGCCACCGTGGTCGATCGGAGTGGTAATCCGGTCCCCTCCCTGACGGCCGGGGACTTCGAAATTCGCGAGGACGGGATCCCGCAGACGATCTCGTCGTTCAAGTTCGTCATGGCCGACGGACGCGCGACCGACGATCGCTCACTGCCCATCCGCAGCCAGTCCCATGCAGCCGCCGAGGCGGAGCGTGACGATGTGCGAACGTTCCTGATCCTGTGGGACGAGTATCACATTGGCGAGCAGGCGGGCGCCTACCGCGCCCGCGAGGCGCTCGAACACGCGGTGCTGACGGCGTTCGGCGAGACCGATCTCGTGGCGTTGATCGATCAACTGACGCCGGTGTCCGCCATCGAGTTCACGCGCGATCGGCGGGCGATGGCGGATCGCGTTCGTAAACTGCAGGGACGCCGTGGCGTGTACCTTTCGCGGAGCCCTCTGGAAGACGCCCAGATGAGCGCCGCGAACTCCTACCCGGGTGGAATCGAGGGCATTCGCAGCATGGTGACGGTCGACGCCATCAAGGCGGCGGCGACGCACCTGCGGACGCTGGGCGAGGGGCGGAAGACGTTGATCGTCATCGCCGAGGGCTTCACGCCCGCTCGCGACAGCCATGACCTGGCCGCGCGGCGCGCGCCAGGCGAGCGGCGCGGCTCGGACGATCCCGCGGAGGACGTCGTTCGCACGGCCAGCGACAGCAACGTGTCCATTCAGGTCATCGATCCGATGGGCCTGCAGATGTCCTCGGGTCCGAACTTCTTTCTGCAGACGATCACCTCCGACACCGGCGGCTCGTTCTATCGTACGAACGACCTGAAGACGCCGTTCACCAAGGCGGTGACAGCGGCGAGCGCCGTGTATCTACTGGGCTACGCGCGCGACAAGGCGGATGACGGCCGGTTCCATCAGATCAAGGTTGCCGTCAAGCGTCGCGGGCTCGACGTCCATGCGCGATCGGGCTACTGGGCTCCTGACCCCGCGGAGATCGAACGGGCCAGGGCTGAAGCCGAATCGGCCGTGCTGCCGCCGGACGTGGCCGACGCCTTTGCTTCGTTCGCCCGGGCGGATCGCCCGAGCCCGGTCGAGATCTTTGCGGGCGCCAGCCCGGTCGGTGACCGGCGTCTGCAGGTGAGCCTCGCATGGAGCCGTCGCTCGACGGATCCTCGCCGCGCGCCGTCGCATGTCACCGTCATCGCCAAAGGGGCAGACGTGGTCTACGAAGGCGACGTCAGGCCGGATGGAACGACATTCGAGACCGACGCCACACAGTTGCAGTTCGCGTTTACGGTGCTCGCGGCGGATGGCGAGGTGCTCGATCGCGAGACGCGCACGTACGACGGGTCGCCGCTGTTCGCGGCGCCGCTTGCATTCGCGACGCCCACCGTCTACCGCACCAGCTCGGTCGCGCAGGTTCGTGACATGCGGCAGGCGGCGCCGGCCGTGCCGATCGACGCCGGGCACGAATTCTCCAGAACCGATCGTGTCTTCGTGCGCGTCGCGCTCGGCGGGACTGCCTCATCGACGGCGGCCGTGACCGCTCGGCTGGTCGACCGCCGCGGTGCGACCCGGGTCAGCCTGGCGGTGACGCGGATCCCATCCGGACAGACGTGGCAGATCGAGCTGCCCGTCGGATCGATCGGGATCGGCGAGTATGCGGTGGCCTACGACGCCGAGAGCGGAGAGCACCGTGCGCAGACGCTGATACCGTTTCGCGTACGGCCCTAGTGGCATTGTCGTTCGTGAATCAGGACCGGCCGCGCCGTTGTTGCGGCCCGCTGTTCGCGGTCGGAACGTACCGTCGGCTAGCACTCTTCCAGTGAATACAGTCCACTGGTCCGTGCGTCGCGGCGCCGCGACGGCACAAGAAGGGCGGGTCTCGCTCACCCTCAGCGCCCGGCCGGTTTGTTGCGGTCCTATCCCGCGCGGTCGAGGCATTCGTTGCGCCTCAGTTGCTCCAGGCGCGCCTCCAGTTGATCCAGGCGTTCGTGCAGAACCTTCGTGCGACTCAGGGTCGGCCTGCAGTGTCTGGCCACCCGCATGAGGGCGCGCGCGGCCGACATCATCTTGGCCTGACGTCGCGCGCGGCGGATGATTCCGGCATTTCTCAGGGCCGGCCAGATGGTCGGCAACTCGTGGGCGCGATACGTCAATCCCATCGAGCCACACCAGTCATCCCACTTGAATGTGTTGATCGCCGGACGTGAACGTACCGGAACCCAGGGAATGCGAAGCGCGTCGGCGACAATGGCGCCGTGCATGGCCTCGGTCACCAGGACATCGGTGCTGCGAATGGCCGCAAGCACGCGTTCCGGCTCCTCCCGCGGATCGATGAACCCGATTCCCGCGCCTGCGCACACGTCCTTCCACGCATCCGGCTCGCTCTGCCAATGCGGCATGAACGCGTACGGTGTTCGCGTTGACTGATTCGGAATGGCCGCGGCGCGGACGATGAGCGTCGCCGGGTCGGTGACGGCGGCATCGTGGTCGAGTCCGAGCGCCTTCGCCGAGAGCGGGCCGCGCACGCAGTAGATCGACCAGCGCTCGGTTCGCTGCGGCGGCCCGTAGTAGCCAACGCCCGAACCGAAGACGATGATGCGGGACGCGGCGGGAAGTTGATCGTTCAGCAGCGTCCCGATGCCGACGAACTGCCGGCCGTCGTCTCGATCGAACACACCGGGAAGCAGCCGCGGCCAGAGGTAGCGATTCAGCTCGTCGCCGAAGTTGGTGGCGCCATCCGCGCCGCGAAAGTAGAACAACTTCATGCTTGCGGAGTGCGCGTCAGGCCGCCTGACGACGGCGGACGCGTGCGGCGAGCTGTCGGCGAATGGGGCGTTGCAGCAACGCCATGATGAGGGTCAGGAGCTCGCCCGGCAGCGCCAGCCACGAGCGTCGTTCGTCGCGGCGTCGTGTGCGAACGTAGCTGAGGTAGTAGCGCAGGCGAGTCTCGTCATAAAAGGCGCGGTGCCAGCGCAGCGTGAGGGTGTTCCAGAGCAGGCGCGCCATGTGCCCGAACAGATAGCGATAGACGAAGGGTGCCGTCCCCTGCACGGACGCGCGTTTCGGCGCGTCGCGTATCAGCCGTCCGGCAGCGTCGACCGACTCGAGGTAGCGCATTCGCGCATGCGACGCGCCGACGCGTGTGTAGAACCGGCGGTGGTAAGCCTTCGTCAGACGATCGCGCGGGACTTCAGTGGTGACGACCACGTCGCGGACGAACAGGCCGCGTTTTCCCGCAGCCCACAGCCTGAGCTGCAGCTCGCGATCCTCGTCGCGCCGATACGTGGTCGCAAACCCGCCAACCTGCTGGAGTGCCTCGCGACGGCACGCGAAGTTGGCGGTCATCAAGCACGGGGTGGCGTGATTCGCATCGATGTACGGCGGGTCGCCCTTGTCGCTTTGGAGCGCGACGGCGGCCCAGAACATCGGCGTCAGCCACGCCGGCAGTGGCGCCGCCCAGCGAGGGCGAATCGGCCCGCCGAGGCAGTCGATTTCGGGATGCGACTCGAAGGCGGTCCTGATCGCGGCCACCCAGGTCTCGCTGGCTTCGACGTCATCATCGATGAAGGCGATGAGCGGGGCGCGCGCGGCGCCGATCCCGGCGTTGCGCGCGTGCGACACACCCTGTCGAGGCTCGAACAGGTACCGCACATTCCGGTGCTCACAGGCGATGGCTTCGACGGCGCCCCGCGTGTCGTCGCCGGAGTTGTTGTCGACGACGAGCACTTCGTACTGCACGCCGGGAGCGTGCTGAGAGAGAAGGCTGCCGAGCGTGCGAGTCAGGAGTTCAAGGCGACGATAGGTGGGGACGATGACCGAGAGATCGGGATGTGGCGCGTCGTCCAGCTCATCGAGGGTCAAGCACATCGAGCGCGACCCTGTGCAGAATCGGGACCACCTGAGGCTCTAACTCCCACGCCCTGATAACGGCGACACAGGGCGTCATTGCATTCGAAGAGGCCGTCTTCAGGACCGTGGCGGGATCGCAGTGGTTCAGTCTCGGTTCGGAACGCGATCACCCATTTCTACGCTGCCTTTCTGCTCTGCGCCCGGGATTGTTGCCTCGCGTTGCACGGCTGCGCTTGGTGGCCAGGCGCGCCACCGTTTCAGGCCGGCCGGGATCGCCGGCTTCGCGGTCGCGTCAGGCACGGTTTACGCCGCGCCCGCATCGGCTCATATCACCCAGTGATCGAGGTTACGGCCGGTCGTGGCGCTCAGGAGCTCGATGTCATCGCGAAATACGTCGACCAATCGCTGACGGAACATCGGGTCGATGTCGACGCGTTGTTCACGCGTCGTATTGAGTCTCCACAGGAACATCCAGAACTCACGCCTGCGAACGGCGCCGATCACGCCAGCGCGGGTCAGCAGTCTGATCACGATCGGCCAGGCCTTCAGCATGAGCCTGCCGGCGGCGCGACTCTTCCAGACCACGCTCTCGTTGACCCTCGGAAACGTCGTCCTGCCGTCGTAGGGAATTCCAATGAACTCGAGGATGTCCTTGTACTGTTCGAGCGGAGCCCGCACGAATTCATCGAAGAACACGAATTTCACCTGGGCGCGCGGCCAGATCTCGAGCAGCGTCGCGACATGCTGGCCCATGCATCCCAGGTTTCGATACTGCAGCAGACAGGGAAATTCGCAATGCGGAGGCAAGTCGCGACCCGCGGCACGAGACGTCTGCAGATTCCAGGCTTTCTCGAAATCAGTGACGGTTTCGATGAACAACCGGCAGGCGTACGCGTGGAAGGAGGCCAGCATCTCGGCCGGGTGGCGGATCATCACGATGATCTTTGCGTCACCATTGAACGCACGGATTTGCCGCAGTGCGGCCGCCGAGTTGATGTGAAAGACCGACGAGTCGAGGAAGACGCGCGCATCTCGTGACGCTCCGGCAAAGAAGCGCAGGTACGCGGCTTCGGTTCTGGCTGGGCGAGGACGCCAGCCGCGCTCCATGAAGAAGTGCGGCTCCTTCGGAAAGCTGGCGTGGACATTAGGGTGAGTCGACAGGTATTCGTGCAGGGCAGTCGTTCCGCACTTGGCAAAGCCGATGATGAACAGGTTCGGCCTGGGGCGTGGCGGTCTCACTTATGCGGGCACTGTATCAGTTTGAAGTTCGACGGTCATCGCGCCAGGATCGGCGCATGACCGCCAGCCGCGCCATACAATCCGGCACACGTTCAGAGCGCCGACAGCGCCAGCCACGCGCCCGGCGCCTCCCGATTCCGTGATCGGAACGGCGCACTCCATAGGTCGGCGCCAGGCGCATGGCTGCCGCTGCCGGCTCGTTGTTCGACCCGGACGGCAAGCGACGGCGGAGGGCCGCGTGGCGACCGCCTATGCCCTATACGTGTCTGCAGTGCGCGATCTGCCGCTCGAGGCCCTCGGTCAACGGGACGAACCGCCAGTCGCCGAGTACGCGGTTCATCACGGACGTGTCGAACAGCGTGGAGTACGTATCCCCCGGTCGTGGCACTCGTTCCGGGATGCCACGAAACCCCGCTGCCGCGGCGATCGTGTTGACAATCTCGAGAATCGAATGCGACGCGCCCCGGGCGATATTGATGATGCGCGTGCCGTTCAACTCGCGCGTGCACGCTCGAACGAGTGCTTCGACGGCGTCATCGACGTACAGGAGGTCGCGCGCCTCGCTGCCCTCGCCGGCGATCCGCGGAGGTTGGTTCGCCAGTACCCGGCGTATGGTTTCGGGAACGAGCTTCGCGTAACGCTCTTCACCGGGTCCATAAACATGACCCAGGCGGAGGATCAGGCACTCCGTGCGTGTCGACCGCGCGTACGCCTCGACCAGGCCCTCACCGAGCAACTTGGACAACCCGTACAAGCCGGCCGGACCCACCGGGCTGCGCTCGTCCACCACGTGGTCGAACGCTGAGCGTGCGTAGACGTCGAGTGTGCTGCAGAAGATGAATCTGCCGGGCGGATTCGGGAGACTGGTGAGCAGGGCCTGCAGCCCGATGACGTTGGCAGCGATGATTTCTGGAGCGTGATCGCGCATGGCGGCGCTCTTCGGCGTGAAGGCCGCCAGATGAATCACGGCGTCGAACGTCGGCCAGCCGGCAGCGCGCCAACGCGAGGGCTCCAGGTCCTCGAGGTTGCTTTCAACCCAGTGAATCTTTGAATCGACCGGGTCGTCCGGCCGGGATCGTGCGAGAGCCACCACCTGCGTGCCGGGCAGAGTGGCCAACCTGCGAACGAGGGCGGCGCCGATGAATCCGCGCGCGCCGGTGACCAGGACGGTCATGGTCGATTCTTCCGACGTCACGACCGGCCGCTCCGTTCTAGTCACCTTTCGGTCGGCTGGCCGCCAGCTTCGCCAACTCCTCACTCGTGGTGAGAACGGGCGCGGAGTCGATGCCGCGAATCCACACCAGCCCGTCGGGCAGCGGATTGATCTTCCGATCGAGCGCCGGGAAGCGCCCTTCGAGCGCGAGGTCACAGTAGATTTCAGGGAAGTTGACGCCAGCCCTGGTGAAGAAATAGCAAGTGGTGAAGAATCGGCCGATGTTGATCTCCGTCGGATTGGGCACGCCGCTGTTGTCGTAGGTCATGTCGACGCAGAAGATTCCGTGAGGCCGCGAATCGACGGCGTCGATGGCGTCGAGCGCAACCCGGGTCACGTCTTCGTCCGAGCACGTTTCCGCGACCCCCGTGATACCCGTCACGCCGGAAAGCGTGCGATTGCCGTAGTTCCACTTGTGCCGAAGCCTGGCTTGCGCCACGACCAGTTCGCCCTCGTACCAGATGGACTGCCAGGTGACGCTCCGACTGGTGAGCAGTTCGGCGGCGGTGAACTCCCCCCATCCGTGGTGCTGATCGATCCACGCTCGGGCGAAATCGAAGCTCGCAACCGGCAGGGCGCCGCGACCTCCCCCTCCGAGCGTCGCGCGGATCCAGATCGTGTCACCGAGGGAGTCGAACGCGGCCTCGAGGTCTGACGGCGTGTTCAGCAGGATCGTGCGCGGCACCCGCAGGCCCGCGCGCGACCAGATCGCGTACGACTTGCCCTTGTCCACGCAGTTTTCCACGGTCTCCGGCGCCGGCAGGAACAATCGGACGCCGAGCGCCTCGATCTCCCGTCGCATGCTGGAGACGACACGCACTTCGTAGTCGTGCTGCACGTGCATGAAATCCGGGCGCGTGCGCGCGAGCAGTTCGAGGATGGACTGCCTGTAGTCGGCCGCGGTCGCGTCCGGCACCACGTACTTTTCGTCGACGTCGGCGAGCATCAGGTCCGACGGGACCGACGACGCCCCGATGAGATGATGCCGGCGCGCCGATTCGCGCAGCGAGCGAATGACGTTGTTCGAGGGCGCGCCGCCGGCTCCCCCGATGTAAATGCGGGCCAAGCCACTTACTTTAGCAGGCGCGCTGCGCGTCGTCTCGTCTCCCCTTGACACTCGAAAGGAACGCTGGCAGACTCCTTTCGTCGTTCGAAGGGAGCGCACGGGTGTGAGCGTTCAGAGTCGCGAAAAGGAAGCCGTCCTCCAGGGAACCCTCGACATGCTCGTCCTGCGGGCCCTGCAGCGTGAGCCGATGCACGGCTGGGGCATTACCGAACGGATCGAGCAGTGGTCCGAGAGCATCCTGCAACTGGGGCAGGGCACGCTGTACCCAGCCCTGTATCGCCTGGAGCGGCAGGAGCTGATCAAGTCGGAGTGGCGCACCACGGAAAACAACCGTCGCGCCCGCTACTACTCGCTCACCGCCCGGGGCCGGCGCCAGTTGACCGAAGCGCTCGCGCAATGGCAGCGCATCTCGCGCGCCATCAACCTCGTGCTCCAGGCGGGAGGCGCGTGATGAGTATCCGGGCCCTCTGGCAGTGGCTCCGCTCCTTGTGGCAACGAGACACGCTCGACGTGGGGCTGGACGAGGAGATCCGTTTCCACGTCGATCAGCAGACCGCAAAGAACGTCGCCGCCGGCATGAGCCCCGGGGACGCCCGACGGCAGGCGCTCGTGCGATTCGGAGGCGTCGAGCAGACGAAGGACGCCACCCGGGATCAGTTCCGGTCTCTCTCGCTCGAGCACCTGGTTCGCGACTTCCGTTTCAGCCGCCGGGCCTTGCTGCGTGCGCCGGGATTCACCACGGTCGCCGTCGGCACGCTCGCGCTCGGTATCGGTGCGACGACGGCAATGTTCAGCGTCGTGAACGGTGTCCTGCTTCGCCCGTTGCCGTACCCGGACCAGGACCGCCTGGTTGAGCTCGTGCACGAAGCGCCCGGGATCGGCGTCAGCACGCTGAAGGGATCACCAGCCGTTTACTTCGGGTATCGAGACTACGGGCACGTGTTCGACGCGGTCGGCCTCTGGGACTGGGACGCGTCGCCAGTCACCGTCACGGGACAGGGTGAACCGGAGTCGGTTCCGAGCCTGGCAGTCACGCACGAAGTGCTGCCGATGCTCGGTGGGAACCCGAGTCTCGGCCGGACATTCAATGTCGGCGACGATGTGCCCGGTGCCGCTCCGACGGCGATGATTTCCCACGCCTACGCGCAGCGGCGCTTCGGCGCCGCGGGCCCGATCGGCCGCACGCTCGTCGTCGACGGCATGCCGCGGCGGATCATCGGCGTACTGCCGCAGGCGTTCCGGTTCTTCGACTACGCGGCGGACATCTACTATCCGCTGCAGCCGACACGTGCCGGCGCCCGCTTCCCCTCCGGTGACGGGCGCGGGATCGCGAGGCTGAAGCCCGGCGTCACGCTGGCGCAGGCCGACGCCGACGTCACGCGCATCGTGCCGCTGATCAGCCAGGAGTTCGGCGGCGGCCGGCAGACCGCCGAGCGCGCGCAGTTCCGTCCGAAATTGCAATGGCTGCGGACCTCGGTGATCGGCGACCTGGGCAGCACGCTCTGGCTGCTGCTTGGCACCATCGCGCTGCTGATGCTGATCGCGTGCGCGAACGTCGCGAACCTGGTGATGGTGCGGGCCCACAGCCGTCAACCCGAGCTCGTGCTGAGGGCCGCGCTCGGCGCCGGCTGGGGAGCGATCGCGCGTGTCGTGTTCACGGAGAGTGCGCTGATCGGCGCCGCCGGCGGTCTCCTCGGCGTCGTCGTGGCGTACCTGTGCCTGCCGCTAATCGTGTCGCTCGGCCAGAACGATCTGCCGGGGGTGATGGCGATTCGCATCGATTTGCGAGTGCTGCTCGCCGCCGTCGCGTGCGCCCTGCTCGGCACCGTGATGTTTTCGTTCGCGCCGGTGATCCAACTGGCGCTGCCGCGGCTCAGGCTCGCCGCGGCTATGCACGGCACGGGATACTCCGCGATCGGTACTCGCGAAGCCAACCGCGCGCGTCACGTGCTCGTCGTCGGCCAGGTGGCGATCGCGCTCGTGCTGCTCATCGGATCGGGATTGATGGTACGGACGTTCTATCAGATGCGCCACGTCGATCCCGGGTTTACCGAGCCGGACACGGTCCTGACGTTCCAATTGACGCTGCCCGACGATGGCAGCCGGAAGACCGGGGCCGCGCTCGACGCGGCGCGCGACCGCATTGTGCAGGTGCATCACGCCATCCGCGACCGGCTGGCCGCCATTCCTGGCGTGCAGACAGCCGGCTTTGCCTCTGGCAACGACCCCTTGCCTCTCGACGGCGACGGCCGCCAATTCACCCTCGTCCCATATTTCGACGGCCGTCAACCACCCGACGGTACCGTCCGAGTCTGGGAACAGCAGCGCATCTCGCCGGGATTCTTCGAAGCAATGGGGACGCCGATCGTCGCCGGACGCGCGCTCGACTGGAACGACGTGCACCAGCGGCGTCCCGTCATGCTCGTTTCGGAATCGGTGGCGCGCCACGAGTGGGGCTCGGCGGCCGCTGCGCTCGGCCATCGCGTCAGTCCGGGCGGTGATCCTGGTCTCGAGATCGTGGGCGTGATCAAGGATGTCCACCATGACGGGGTGCACCACCCGGTGACGGACGTCACCGCGGTGGCGGCACTCGGTCTGGCCAACGCCACCTACGTGGTGCGCAGCCCGCGGGTTGGCGATGGGGAATTCATGCGGCAGGTGCGGGAAGCGGTCTGGTCGGTGGAGCCGAACGTATCGCTTGCGCGCGTGCAGACACTGGGCGATCTGTACAGGCACTCGATGGCGCGCACGTCGATGACGCTGCTGCTCCTTCTCGTCACCGGCGCTCTCGCTCTGTGTCTCGGTCTGATCGGCATCTACGGCGTCGTCAGCTACGCAGTGTCGCAGCGGCAGCGGGAGATTGGCGTGCGCCTGGCGCTCGGCGCAGGGGTCCGGGACGTCCGCCGAATGTTTGTACGGCACGCGCTCACGCTCGTCGTGGCCGGCGTCGTGCTCGGACTCATGGCAGCCGTGACACTGACAAGGCTGATGACATCGCAGCTCTTTGGCGTGACGCCGCTCGATCCTCTGACGCACGCGGCAGTCGCGCTGGGGATGGGCGCATCCGCCGCGCTCGCCAGCTACGTCTCGGCGCGGCGCGCCACGTCGATCGATCCAGTCACAGTGCTGCGCGAGTGAAGCGTCCGGCTCTCAGCGAGTGCGAAAGACGATTCGCGAAGTCGAAACTCCGTCGGGCATCGGCCGTTCCCGACTGTCGACGCGGCAACCTCCCTCCTGCTCTTGGCCGACTGGAGCTCGAGGTCAGGCTGCTCCTGCAGCGCCAGTGACCAGCAGCGGACCATTCGGATCGATCACTCGTGGCGCAACGCCACCAGCGGATCCATCAGCGCGGCGCGGCGACCAGGGACGAAGGCGGCGGCCACTCCGACGACCGTGGTCACGGCGGCGATCGCCAGAAGTGCCGAGGGATCGATCCTCGGGTGATACGCCAGCGCCGAGATATTGCCGATCCCGATGTTTCCCGACGACAGGCGCAGCGCGAGCATCATCACCACGGCGAGGCCAAGACCGATGCCCGTCCCGACCGCAATCAGCCCCGCGACACCTCGGGCGATGCTCCACACCACCTGCCGGCTGCCGGCACCGAGCGCGATGCGGATTCCGATCTCGCGCGTCCGCAGAGCGACGGCGAAGGCGACGACCGAGTACAGACCGATGCTCGCCAGCATCAGGCCGAGTCCGGCGAGGATGCTCAGAAACGCGGCGATCGCCTTCGGAGTCGCCTGCGACAGTGCCAGACTCTGCGCCATTGTTCGCGCCGTCGTCATTGGCAGCGTCGCGTCGACCGATCGCAGTTCGCGCTCCATCGCGACGAGCAGCGCTGGTGCATCGCCTGACGTCCGCGCGATGAACGTCGCCGGCACCACGCCGGTCTGGGTGTACGAGCGGTAGAACGGGGGAGCGATCGGATCGAGGACGTCGTCCGCCAGGTCTCCCGTCCCGGTATCGCGCACGATGCCGATCACTTCGGTCCAGGAGTCGGGATCGTTCGCCAGCCGGAATCGCCGGCCGACGACATTGACGGCGCCGAAGTACTGTCGTGCCATTCGCTCGGTGATCACGGCCACTCGAGGCGTGTCGGCCCGGTCGCGCTCGTCGAACACCCGTCCGTACAACAGCGGAATGCGCAGTGTGTCGAAGAAACCCGGACCGGCCGCAATCATGGCAGCCGGCACGGAAGATCCCGTCTGACCCGGCGCGGTATCGATGACGATCGGCACTTCGTCGGCCGCCATCGGCAAGCCACGCAGCAACGCGGCCGATTCGACACCGGGGATCGCCTGCATGCGGCGCAGCAGATCGTCGAGCACCGTTCGTGCCCGGGTGTCCGGGTAACCAGAAAAGCGCAGGTCGGTTTCGAGTATCGCCACGCCCTTGACGGCAAAGCCCACGTGCAGCGCCTTCGCCTCTGCCACCATTTGCAGGAAAACGCTCGTGCCGCCAAGCAGCAGCACCGACACCGCCACCTGGAAGACGATCAGTCCGTTCTTGAGCGTGAGCCGCCGGTGATCGATCGGCGGCGGTTCCTCGTCGCGTAACGTCTGGAGGATGTCCACTCTCGTCGCCTTGAGGGCGGGCGCCAGCCCGAACAACATCCCGGTGGCTAGCGAGACGACAATCGCAAATGCGAGCACGCGATAGTCGAGCGTCAGATCCACGGTGAGGGGGAGATCGATCTGTTGCAGCGCGCGCATCGCCCACCACGCCAGGACTGCGCCCGCGATGCCGCCGGCCAACGACAGGACCAGGCTCTCCATCAGCAGGTGCCGGATGACCTGTCGCCGTCCCGCCCCCAGCGCCAGCCGCACCGAGATTTCCTTCGCGCGCGCCGCGCCACGTACGAGGAGCAGTGTGGCCAGGTTCGTCGCGGCGATGGCAAGCACCAGGCCGATGATGACGAGTGCCAGGGCCGCCAGCGCCCTGATGGGTCCGTCCGCCTGCGGATGGATTCTGACGTCCTTCGAGGCCAGTACGGTGATGCCACGGCCAATCGCGAGCTCGCCGTCGGTGCGGATGTCTTCCGGATGCTCCGTCACGAGCCGGCGCGCGAGTCCGTCCATCGCGGCTCCAGCCTGCGCAACCGTCACGTCGTCGCGGAGGCGCGCTTTCACGAGCAGTGGTGCGCGAATCGTGGACGCGTCGCGGGAGCCCGGGCTCGCGAGAATCGCAGGGAGTGCCGGAATCGGCAGCCAGAAATCGGTACCGAGCCCGACGTCGATGGTGCCGCGGAGGCTGGCCGGACCGACACCGACGATCGTCACCGGCACGCCTTCAATTCTGACGATCTGACCGACGATGGAGGGATCGGAGTGGAACGCTCTGGTCCACGTTTGATACCCGACGACCGCGACGGGAGCGGTGTCGCGGCGCACCTCGGTTGCGTCGAACCAGCGGCCACGCGACGGCTGGAGGCCCAGCACGTCGAGATATGTCCCGGTTGCGAACTCGATCGCGGCAGTGCGGATGCTGCCGTCATGGAGATAGCGCGCGGCGTTTGGAATGGTCGTGGCCATCGTCTTTGCGAAGACGTTGGTGTATTCGGCCATCTCCAGGTACGCGGCGTAGGTCGTGACGATGAGCGGGTTGCCGGCGCGGTCGTTGCGGTAGATGTTGACGAGCCGATCGGGGTTGGCGAACGGCTGCCGGCGGAACAGCACCGCGTTGACGACACTGAAGATCGCCGTGTTGGCGCCGATGGCGAGACCGAGGATCAGCACCGCCGCGATCGTGAACCGCCAGTCGCGCATGAGGCGCCGGAAGGCGTGACGCGTGTCGCGTGACAGCGCATCCACCGCGGCGGTTCCGCGCGCGTCGCGGCAGTCCTCCTTGATCTGTTCGATCCCGCCGAAGAGCCGGACGGCCCTGACCCGTGCCTCTTCGTGCGAGAGGCCGGTGGCCTGCAGCCGCTCGAGTTCACGCTCGAGATGGGCGTGCACCTCGTCGTCGAGGTCGGCTTCGCGACGGGCGGGAAAGATCAGGGACTGCAGCCGGGTGAGGAGCATGTTCCAGGCGCGCACGGTTCTACGTCCTCTGCAGCACCAGGTTGACGCCGGCCGACAGGCGCTCCCACTTGGCGACCTC
>DATJEU010000004.1:0-11669 GCA_035496255.1 Vicinamibacterales bacterium | reverse complement strand
CCGTTGTCTCCGCGATCTCCGCACTCAGCGACGGCCGCGACGGACTAGCCACTACCCGGTTCGCTCCGGCTCCCATCGCAGGCCCAACGTGACAATCCGGTCGAGCAGCTTTTCGTACGACAGGCCGCTCACTTCGGCCGACTCGGCGAAGTCTTCGCCATACGCGAGGTTCGGATTTGGATTCGCCTCCAGGACGTACGGCCGTCCTTCCTCGTCGAGGCGGAAGTCGATGCGCGCGTAGCCATTGAGGTCGAGCGCGCGGTAGGCGCGCTTCGCCATGTTCTGGATCCGGTTCGCCGTCTCGTGGTCAAGCGACGCCTTGTCGGTCATGATGCCGTGGCGCTTCTGGTACTGCGTGCTCCACTTCACGCGTTCGGTAGCGATGCGCCACCGGTTATCGGGCATCTTCTCGAACGACATCTCCCACACGGGGAAGGTATCGAGCCGCTCGTTGCCGATGACGCCGACGTACAGCTCGCGGCCGTCGATGAACTGCTCCACGATCGCGGCCGTGCCGAGGTTTTCGTGGATGAAGTGGACACGCCGTGCGAGTTGCTCTTCGGACTCGACCACCGACGCCTGCGAGATCCCGGCGGACGCCTCGAAGAACAGCGACTTCACGATCAGCGGAAACTGCATCCGCTTCGGCAATTGCGGCTTCCGTCCCGGCCGGACGACGGTGAACTCGGGCACCGGCACGCGGTGATAGGCGAGGAGCTTCTTGGAGAGCGCCTTGTCGCGCGCCAGAATCAGGCCGCGCGGGTTGCACCCGCTGTACGGCAGCCGTAACAGCTCGAGGTAGCTGACGACGTTCTGATCGAAGGTGGTGACGCCGGCGAACGCCTCCATGAGGTTGAAGACGATCTTCGGCTTGAAGTTTTCCGCCGTCGCACGGATATCCTTCAGATCGTCGTTGACGCCGAGCACGCGCACCTCATGCCCGATCTCGCGCAGCGTCTCGATGACGTCGTACTCCATCTTCCACTCGGCTTCGAGGACGTCGACGCCCGTGATGTCGTCGGGCGGCACCAGGTGGTCGTGCACGAGCGCGAGGACGCGTTGCTTTCTCACAGGAACAGGCGGTGACCGCCGCTGTGCAGGTAGTTCATGGCCTGCACGGTGAGCAGCACGGTGAACTCCTGGCGCGCGACATCTTCGGGCGTCGTCAGGCGCAGCTTCAGCTCGCGGCAGCGCGTGATCATTTCCTCGATGACCTGGTCGATCGTGTACTGGTAGATGCCGGTCCAGCTCGAGACGACGCGGCGCACGGGACGGCGGAAACGGGCAATGAACTGGGCGGCGGTGATGTTGTTCGCGAAGTCGGGGGCGTCCGAGAACAACCGGCGGAGATCGCGATCGTAGAAGTTCGGGTAGTCGACCCCGTAGTGTTTGCGCTTCGTGCGGTAGTGCTGTCGCAGCGTGTTCCGCAGCTTCGGCAGCGGATCGACTTCGACCGGGTTGTCGATGCGCGGTTCAGTGTCGCGAAGCGACCGCATCAGCGCATCCATGTATTCCAGCTTCTTCAGCGCCGGCCAGCCGGCGTAACGCGCGCGCCACTCGCTGTTGGGCGTCAGCCAGACGGCGAAGGTCTCTGCGAAGTCTTCGTCGGGATGGCTTTGTGCGTACCACGAGTCCAGGTGCAGGACGAAGCTCTTCGAATGCGGCCGCGGCGTGTAGAACTCGGGATATGGGATCGACGGGTTGCCGAAGACTTCGCGACGCTGCCGTTTCAGCCGCAGCCGGAAGGCGTTGTCGAGCGCATGTCCCGCCTCGTGACGCAGGATCCGCATCGCCCATTCGTGCTCACCGCCTTCGACCTCGAACATCTGCGACTCCTCGAGCTTTTCGAGGCGCGGGTGGGCGAGATAGAACGGGATGGCAATCGAGGTGGCGCCGTCGGGCGTGAACCACTCGTCGGCCAGGTAGAAGTGGATCGGCAGACGTAACGAGCGATCCGCGAGCTCGGTCCGCAGTTGCGTGATCCGGTCCGCCAGCGGGCCCTCGACCTGCACGGGAAGATCGGACAGCCGGACGTCGAGGAGCTGTTCGTCCGCGAAGTCAGTCCATTCGTTCCCGAGTCGCTGCCGCCGCCGCATCTGTCGGTGTAGGAGGTTACAGGCTACCGGTTATAGGGTATAGGGGAACTTCATGACGGGGCGGGTCTGAAGACCCGCCCCTACGAGTTGGGCAGGTCTGAAGACCGGCCCCTGCGAGTTGGGCGGATCTGCGGAACCCGCCCCTGCGAAGGGGAGCGCGGATGAAATCGGTGCTCACAGCGGTGGTGGTGGTGACGGCTATGTCAGTGGCGATGCTCGCGCAGGAACGGGACCGGGCGAAGGTTCCCGACAAGTTCAAGTGGAATCTGGCTGATGTCTACGCGTCCGACGCCGCGTGGCGGACCGCGAAGGACACGGCGGTCGCGGAGCTGCCGAAGCTGCGCGACTATCAGGGCAAGCTCGGGACGTCTGCGGCGACGCTGGCGGATGCGCTGGAGCTGATGTCGCGGCTGGACAAGGAGCTGTCGCGCGAATACGTCTACGCCAGCATGCTGTCGGACCTCGACACCCGCCAGTCGGGTCCGCAGGGCATGCAGCAGGAGATGCAGCAGGCGTACGCGAACTTCGGCGCCGCGGCGTCGTACATCGAGCCGGAGATCCTGCGAATCGGCGCCGCGAGGATCGATCAGTTCCTCACCTCCGAGCCGCGGCTCACGGTCTACGCGTTCTACCTCCACGACATCGCCCGCCGCGAGCCGCACACGCTGAGCGACGCGGAGGAGAAGATCCTGGCCGACGCGGGGCCGCTCGCCGGGTCCGCGGGCAACATCTACAACATCCTGGCAAACGCCGACTTTCCCTATCCGACGGTGAAGTTCAGCGACGGCAAGGAGCTGAAGGTCGATCAGGCGACCTACGGCGCGATGCGGACGTCGCCGAACCGGGACGATCGCAAGCTCGCGATGTCGTCCTTCTTCACCGCGCTCGGCAGCTTCAGCCGCACGTTCGGCACGACGATGAACTCGGAAGTGCAGAAGGTGCGGTTCTACGCGAAGGCGCGCAAGTACGACTCGAACCTGGCGCTGGAGCTGGATGGGCCGAACATCCCGACGTCGGTGTACACGCGCCTGATCGACGGCGTGAACAAGAACCTGCCGACGTTCCATCGCTACCTGCGCCTGCGCAAGCGGATGATGGGACTCACCGACCAGCTGCACTACTACGACCTGTACGCGCCGCTCGTGAAGGACGTCGATCTCAAATACACGCCCGAGGAGGCGGAGAAGCTGGTGCTCGCCGCCGTGAAGCCGCTCGGTGACGACTACAACCGGGTGGTGCAGCGCGCGTTCAACGAGCGCTGGGTGGACTTCTATCCGACCGAGGGCAAGCAGTCAGGCGCCTATTCGAACGGCGGCGCGTACGACGTGCATCCGTTCATGCTGCTCAATTACCTCGGGCAGTACAACGACGTCAGCACGCTGGCCCACGAACTGGGTCACACGATGCACAGTTACTACTCGAACAAGACGCAGCCCTACCCGACGGCGAGCTACCAGACGTTCGTCGCCGAGGTGGCGTCGACGTTCAACGAAGCGCTGCTGATGGATTACATGCTCAAGGAAATCAAGGACAAGCCGACCCGCCTCGCGCTGCTCGGCAACTATCTCGAAAACGCGAAGGCGACGGTCTTCCGCCAGACGCAGTTCGCGGAGTTCGAGCTGAAGATGCACGAGATGGCGGAGAAGGACCAGCCGATCACCGGCGACGCGCTCGCGAAGTTGTACATGGACATCACCAAGCGGTACTACGGCAATGATCAGGGCGTGACGGTGGTGGACGACTACATCGCCAACGAGTGGAGCTACATCCCACACTTCTACCGCGACTTCTACGTGTTCCAGTACGCCACGTCGTTCACCGCCGCCGAGGCACTCTCGTCAAAGGTGCTCAGCGGTGACAAGGCGGCGACCGAGCACTACCTGCACTTCATCAGTTCCGGCGGGTCGAAATATCCGATCGACCTGTTGAAGGATGCCGGCGTCGACATGACGACCGATGAGCCGCTGGACCTCACGATCAAGAAGATGAACTCGGTGATGGACGAAATGGAGCGGCTGCTCGCCGAAAAATAGGCCGGCCGTCCTGTGGTGCCTGCTCCAGCCGGACGGACTTGACCAAGGTCGGCCCCACGGCGTGGCGACCGGGCCTCGCCGGAGACCTCATTTAGGCATCCCCCGTGCAACTGCCACGGGGCATGAAGCGCTTTTTTCTGGCACTTGGACTGGTCACTGCTGTGGCCGCCGCGCCGGCGGCACAGCGCGACCATAGCGGCGTCACGCTCCCGCTCCATCTCACCGCTGGCCTGATCAGCGCCGGCGGCATCGGTAATCCGACCGGCACCGCCCGGATCGAAATCAACGTCAAACGGTGGTCATTGACCTCCGAACGGACGACCCTGGTGAATGCCGTGGCGAAAAGTCAGGACAAGCTCCTCGAGGAGCTGAAGGACCAGAAGTCCGTCGGCACCGTTCGCTTCAACACGGAACTGGCGTGGGACCTCCGTTATGCGAGGCAGATACCCGGTGAGGACGGCGGCACGCGCGTGTTCCTGGCCACCGACCGGCCGATGAGTGTGTTGGAGATCTGGAGGGACCCGCGCTACTCGCAGTACCCGTTCACGTTGATCGACCTGCAGTTCGATCCCGACGGCGGCGCAACGGGCTCCATCATGCTCGCCGCCCGCGTGACCGCCGACAAGGATGGCCGGTTCATCCAGGTCGAGAACTTCGCGACGCAGCCGATCCCGCTCAGTGATATCCATATGGATCGCGAGTAAGGCTGGTCGAAGAGATTGGCGCCAAAACACTGAAGGCTGGACGTCACGCCGGGACGCCACGACCCCAGACGTCTGGGCGCCGGCCAGCCTGCGCTGCCGATGCACACGGCCCGCGTTGCGGGCCGGTGCTGATCGGCGGACATGTCCACACACAAGCTGCCGCCTCTGCTCCTGCGGCAACTACTGCGGACAGGACCCGCCTTCGATGATCTGCCGCGCCCGTTCATGAAACGCCGCGACCCATGCCCGTAGATCGCGCGCATCGTCTGTCGCGGACTGGAATTCAGGGAACCGCGCCGCGCGAAACAGATCGCGAAGCTGGAGGTCCGTGATCCGCCGGAGACTGTCGGCGACTTGCCGGCGTCCGGCCTCGGTGATCGCGGCATCCGGAAACGTCCCGCCTCCCCACGGCAGCGCCCTCATCGTCACCATGCAGCGTGTGCGGTCGCTCCAGATCGGCAGCGTCGGCCACCGTCCGAGGTTGACCTTCGTGGGGCCGAATGTCGCGCCGAGATCCTGAATCATCGCCAGTGGCTCGAGGCAGTCGCGTGATGGTTCCCCCAGCGCCGCATCCATGCAGACTAGGCGCTGGTTCTCAGCCTTGTTGTCCCAGTGCGCCAGAAACACTGCGAGCAGTCGCAGCGCATCGAGATCGGCGCGGTGTGCGGACGCGGAGGTCAGTTCCCACCATGCCCAGCCCTCGTTCAGATCCGTTTCGATTGCCGGCGCCGGGAACTTGCGCTCGATCGCAACCCAGTCGAAATCCGTATAGCCCCGATCGAATCCGGACGGTCCGAGGAATTGCCGCGTGGACGTCCACGTGCTCGCGACCAGCGCGACAAAGGGTTCGCGAGGGCAGCCGTAACATCGCAGCCGCGGCACAATCTGCACATCGTCGGCGGCGAATCCGAACAGACGGAGCAGCCGCGTGCCGGCGACCTCGCCCTGAATCTCGGGGTTGCGTCCGTATTTCACCTTCAGCACCGCGCCGCCATCCAGCACGCAGTTGAACTTCGCCGTCGTCCCTGTCGGCAGGTCGTTGAGGAAGCGGCAGGTGATTGTCGGCATGTCGGGCAGTGGCGCGAGACGCCAGGGGAGTGCGGCGATATCAGCGGGATCGGGACGGACGGCCGCGCGCAGCAGCATCGCCGAACGCCGTTGCTCGGCATCCCGGCCGGTCAGGTGCCACGCCGGGAGCCGGCGGGGTGTGTAGTCGCCAGTCGGCGCGTCTCCGCGATGTTGCGCCGCCGCGAGGTACGCCGACAACGCGACGATGACGATGAGTGCGGCCGCCGCCGAGATCACGTGTCCCCGCATCAGCTCCGATCAGGAGCAACACGAGGGCCACCTCGTCGTTAACGGGGACTAACGTTGGTTGATCGCTGACCCGATACACAGAGCAATGTCGGCAGGTCTTGTTCTTTTGGTGGAAGACGAGTCGGAACTGCGGGAGCCGCTCGAACACATTCTTCGGCTGCGGCACTTCGATGTCGTCGCAGCAGACAACGCCGATGACGCGCTCGAGCTGGTGCAGCGCCATAAGCCGGATGCGGCGATCATCGACATCCACCTCAAGCAGGGCTCCGGCCGCGACGTCGTCGTGCGCATGCCACCGCTGGCACCGGTGATCATCTATTCAGGAATGGGCGGGTCGAGCGGGCAACTGGAACGTCTGCGGCCACGGACCCGGCTGGTCGAGAAGCCCTGTTCCCTGACCTGGCTGGTGGGGGCGCTCGACGAGATGCTCACGCGAGCCCAGCCGATCGCCTGACTTCGGCCGCGGCGACCGTCACAAACGACACCACGACGGACCCGACGAGCACGACGGCCACGACGTGTCCGTCATTTCGAGCGTTCAGCGCTGAAGGCGGCTCTGCTCCTCAGAGAATGCCCTTTCCGAGAGCGGAAAGCGCCAGTTCGGTCGCGAACTCCGCGGTCTGATTCCGCAGATCGAGCGTCGGGTTCACTTCAACCAGATCCAGGCCCACCAGGCGACCGGAATCCGAGACCAGTTCCATCACCATGTGCGCCTCCCGGTAATCGAGCCCGCCTTTGACCGGGGTGCCGACGCCTGGCGCGTAAGTGGGATCGCACACATCCAGATCGAACGACACGTGAATGCCGCCGGTGTTGTCGGACGCAATCGCGATTGCGCGTTCGGCGATCGTCGCGATGCCGGCGCGATCGATGTCCTTCATCGTGAACGTGTGAATGCCCGATGCGCGAATCTGTTCCTTCTCGCGCTCGTCGATGTTGCGGATGCCGACCAGCACGGTATGTTCCGGCAATACGGCGGGACGGTTGCCGATTGAGGCGAGTTCGGCCGGCTCGTTCCCGAGCAGTGCGGCCAGCGGCATGCCGTGGACGTTTCCGGACGTGGTCGTGTCGGGCGTGTTCATGTCGCCGTGGGCATCCACCCAGATCAGCCCGAGCGGTCTGCCCGTCGTCTGTTGCACCCAGGCGGCGCTTGCCGCGACCGAGCCGGCAGCGAGGCTGTGATCGCCACCAAGGACCAGCGGCAACGCGCCGCGGTCGAGCGACTCGCGGCAGGTCGAGTACAACTGCGCGCAGACGGTGGAGATTTCGTGGATGTACTTCTTGTGCAGGTCGATGGCGTGCTGGGTTTCGGGAATCGGCGCGGGGAGGTTGCCTCGATCGACGACCTCACGCCCGAGCGCCGAGATCTGATCCCGAAGACCGGCGATGCGCAGCGCCGACGGCCCCATGTCGACGCCGCGGCGGCCGCCGCCGAGATCGAGGGGGACGCCGATGATGTGGACTGGTTTCAACTCCCAACTCCCAACTGATTCTTGTCCAACTCGGAGAAGAGTTGCGAGTTGGAGTGGTGGAGGTTGGAGTTGGGCGCTTACTGAGTTGGGCGTTGGGAGTTGCTGGCCGGTGACAGATGGAAGTTGGGAGTTATCGAAGTTTCACGGAGATCGACACGCCCTCCGACCCTGGCGAGACGATCGAGGTGAATAGCAGCGGGTCCGACTGGATTCGTTGCAGGAAGGGCTCCATATCGGCCTTCTTGTTGATCACGTTGTGCGCGGTGAACACGCCGCCTGGCGTGAGCCGGGGAAACACCATCTCGAAGAACTTGAGGTAATCCGGTTTCCAGGCGTCGAGGAACACGAAATCGAACGTCCCTTCGAGTTTCGGAATCTCCTTGAACGCATCGCCTGCGATCGGCCGGACGACGTCGGTGAGGCCGGCGCGTTGAATGTTCTGCGCCAGTTCTTTCGCGCGTTGCGGGTCGTACTCGATGGTCACCACCGTGCCGCCGGTCTCGCGGGCGCCGAGACCGAGCCAGATCCCGCTGTATCCGCTGGCGCCGCCGATTTCCAGAATCGACTTCGCCCCGCGCGCCGCGATCAGCGTGCGCAGGAAGCGGCCGTCCTCCTCGGACACCGCGAGGTCGCCCTTGTCGGCGGCGCGGATGTCATCGAGGACCGACTGGATCGCCGGCGTCAATGCGCCGCTGGCGCGCCGGGGGGCAGTGTTTTGCGTGTTGGACGATGGCGATGGCTGGGTGGCGGCGTCGTGGGTGCAGGCAGCGAGCGTGGCGATCAAACCAAGAGCGAGAGCGAGGCGCATCTCGCGATGCTAGCGGAAGCGGAGCGGGCAGAGAAGCGGATCTCACGCGGAGCAGCGCGGGAGCTTCTCAGCTCCTCGGTGCGAGGTCCGCTCCGCCGCGTCCTCGGCTCCATTCGGCGGCCCGTCCGGCGGTCTCGCGGGCGTCGGCAATGCAATCGGGGATGCCAATCGCGCGAAACCCGCTGCCGGTGATGAACACACCGGGCAGGGACGCCAGGCGCTGCGCGATGGTCTCCACCCGCTGCTGGTGACCGACCTCGTATTGCGGGCTCCGTCGCGTCCAGCGGAACACGCGGGCGAAGAGCGGGTCACCGGAAATCCCGAGCAGCTCCGCGAGCTCATCGCGTGCGACGGCGATCAACTCGGCATCATCAGCATCGAGGCGATGCGGGTCGCGACCGCCGCCAAGAAACGCGCGCAGCAGGACGTGGCCCGGTGGGGCGCGTCCGGGCCACTTCGACGTGACCCATGTGGCTGCCAACAGCGCGCAGCGTTCGACCTTCGGCACAACGAAGCCGGTACCGCGCATCGGGTGGGCGATCTGGTCGGCGCGATAGCCGAACGCGATGGTCGCCGTGGATGCGTAGGGAATGCCTTCGCACAAGGCCGCCAGGCTTGTATCCAGCGATCGCAGCAGCGTGCCGGTGACGTAGGCCGGCGTCGCCAGAATGACGGCCCGCGCCTCGATCACCGCTGGCGTGCCGTCGGGCGAAGACGGTTCCGTGCGGATCCGCCACATCCCTTCGCGCCGCAATTCGACCACTCGGGCACTCACGGTGACCGTGCCGGGCGTGAGTGCCGACGTCAGGGCGTCGACGAGTTCGCCGATGCCACCGGGCAGCGACACGAACGCGCCTTGCGGCGACGGTTTCACGTGGAGCGCCCGGAATGCCCGCAGGACGCTGCCGGCCGAGCGTTCGGCTTCGAGCAGCCGCGGAAACAGTGCGCGCACCGACAGGCGTTCCGCGTCGCCGGCATGAATGCCGGCCAGCAGCGGGTCGGCCAGGTACTCGACGGCCTCCGTGCCGAAACGTCGCCGCACGAACGAGGCGATCGATTCATCCTCGCCGCCGCCGCGCGGCACGAGCATCTCGGCGGCCATCCGGAATTTGCCGGCGATCGAGAACAGGCGCGATCGGACGAGCGCGCCGAACTTCAGCGGGAAGCCGAGGAACGACCCTTCCGTGATCGGGTGCAGCGTGCCGTCCCGCATGACGTACGCCGTGCGGGGCGTCAGCGTCGAGACCAGGCGCTCGGCAATCCCGAGCTCACGACACAGCGCCACCGCTGCCGGCTTCTGCACGAGCAACGAGTCCGGACCGCCGTCGACGACCCAGCCGTCGGCGCGTTCGGTGCGGATCACCCCCCCCGGCTGCGCGCCGGCTTCGAGGACACGGACCGACACACCACGGCGCTGCAGCTCGTACGCCGCGGCCAGTCCTGAAATCCCGCCGCCGACGATGGCGATGTCGAGCATTGAATTCAGAATGCAGACTGCAGGATGCGGACGAAGCGCGGGGCGGAGGTCCGGCCTTCATGCTGGATTCTGGATTCTGCCTTCTGCATTATCGGAATTCCCCCAGAAGCCGGCGCGACGCCGAGTGCACGTATTGCGCGAGCATCTGCACGTGTTCAACCGGCGTGGACGGCAGGATGCCGTGTCCGAGGTTGAAGACGTGCCCGGGCCTGCCGCCGACGCGACGCAGGATGTCGTCGGTCTGATGGAACATGCGTGCCGTGGGCCCCAGCAGCAGTGTCGGATCGAGGTTGCCCTGGACCGCGCGATCTGTACCGATCCGCGTCCAGGCGTCATCGATCGGAATGCGCCAGTCGGCGCCGATCACATCGCCGCCGGCGTCGCGGAGATCCTCGAGAATCGTCGCTGTACCGGTGCCGAAATGAATGGTGGGCACCTGCATTCCGACGGCCTCGAAGATCCGCTTCGTATGCGGCAGTGCGAACTCGCGGTAGTCCGCCTGGTTCAGCGTGCCGACCCACGAATCGAACAACTGCACGGCGTCGACGCCCGCTTCGATCTGGGCGACGAGGTAATCCGCGACGACATCAGCAAGCCTGGCGCACAGCCGGTGCCACGCTTCCGGATGGCCGTACATCAGCGACTTGGTCTTCGCGAAGTTGTTGGAATGGCCGCCTTCGATTGCATACGAGGCGAGCGTGAACGGCGCGCCGGCAAAGCCGATCAGCGGCACCCGGCCATCCAGCGCGCGCTGAATCTGGACGATCGCGGTGAGGACGTGTGACAGCGCCTCGCGCGGCTCGAACGACTTGAGGCGATCGATGTCCGCGGCGTCGGCGATCGGCCGTTCGAGTTGCGGGCCCTCGCCTTTGACGAAGTCGAAGGGAAGTCCCATCGGCTCCAGCGGCAGCAACAGATCGGAGAAGAGAATCGCGGCATCGACGTCGATCCGCTCGACCGGCTGCAGCGTTACTTCGGTGGCGAGGTCGGGCTGGCGGCAGATGTCCAGCAGCGAGTATCGCTGCCGCAGCGCGCGGTACTCCGCCATGTAGCGGCCCGCCTGGCGCATGAACCAGACAGGCGTGGCATCCACCGGCTCGCGCCGGCAGGCCTTTAGAAAACGGTCGTTGGCCAAACGTCAGTCCCGAACCGGCGGGTTGAGGAGTTCGCGCGCCAGCGTGACGAGTTCTTCGAGCCACAGCGGTTTGTAGCGAAGCTGGGCCCCGAGCGCCTGGATTTCATTTTCCTGGGGTTTGTCGAGGTAGTAGTCGCCGGTCACGATCGCCACCGGCGTGTTGGTCAGGCCGGGAATGGCCCGAATCGCGCGCAGAAACTGCAAGCCGCTGGTCAGCGGCATCCGGAGGTCGAGGATGATGGCATGGGGCCGATGTGCCTGAGCCAGGTTGAGCCCTTCATCCGCGGACTGTGCGGACCACACCTCATACCCTTCCAGCCGGAGCATCCGCGAAAACGTGTCGGTCACGCTCACGTCGTCGTCAACAATCAGGACGCGAGCGGCAGCCGTCGGCGCGGAAGACACGGCTCATTGTGGTCAGCACGGCGATTCCGGTCAAGATTTGCCATCAGCCCGTCGGGCCGGCCGACGAAGATTTTGCGCACGTCGTGCTATATTCAGCGGCGTTTCGCCGGTACTTCCCGGCTGGATGGCAGTCGTATGTACACGCGTCGGAGGTCCTATTGAGCCCCATCCTCGTGCGGCCCGTCCGCGAGCAGCTCGAGCACGATCGGGTCATCCGCCTGC
>DATJEU010000003.1:0-50144 GCA_035496255.1 Vicinamibacterales bacterium | reverse complement strand
GCCCAGTCGGGCAGATCCAGCACGCGGTCGTAGGTGTTGATGCCCCAGGCGCCGCCGATCAGACCGACCAGCGGGAAATTCGTCGCGTTCCACCTGCCGTTGCGCAGCGCTGTCGACCCGCCGCCGTCGCGGCCGGAGTCGTTGACCTTGATCGACACGGCATCGAACACCGGCGGTTGCGAGGACTGCGCATCGATCCGGACAATTGCTGACGCGACAAGAGACACCACGACGGCCACGACGCAGACGACGGTCGCCCCAGACGAGCGCGCTCCTCGTTCCAAGAAGCCTGAAGCTTCCGTGGCTACCGTGAACCTGCGAGCCATGCCTGAAACTCCTCGAAAGTCTGCGTCACAGGAGCGGACCCGGTTTCATTGCGGAGGGCTTCGTCGAACGAGGCGGCGCCGCTCGCAAGGATACGGCGGTGCACGTCCTCGCCGAATCGATCGGCAAGGAACGCCATGAAGGTGGCGCCGCCGTTGTACGCGTCGGAGATGATCAATCCGCGATCACAGCACTCGAACACGTTGCGATGGCTTCGTGCCCAGGCAAGCAGCGCCGACGAGGTGTCGCGGCGGTTCGCGTCGGTCGTGTGATAGATGCCGTCATATTCCTGCAGGCCCTGGACGAACCATTCCGGGGCGCTGTAGTAGCGCCAGCCACCAGCCGGTCGTGCGTCCTGCACCGCGTAGTGACCGATTGGAATGTATTCCGACATCAGCACTTTGGCGTGGTAGTCCAGCCCTTCCTTCGGCAATCCGAGACTCGATTTCAGGGGCGCAAGGCGCCACAAGGACGCCGACGGGCCAAGGAAGTAAATCGTGCCGGTGTGGATGCCATCGGCACCGGTGGTGCAACACTGGTTCTGGCCACTCTGCGACGCGTTGATGTCGCGCTCGGGCGCCGGCAGCAGATACACCGACATGTGATAGCGCGCCGGCGTGACGCGGTACTTGCTGGCCATGAGCCGTTCCGCCGCGTCGAGCCACTGCCTGGCGAAGACGAGATCGGCGTCGGATTCATCGCGCGTGAACACCCGGTAGTAACCCGATTCGTGCGCGCGCCAGTCGCCGGCAGGCGCCGGCGACTCAGGCTGCTGTGCCGCGACGCGAACGATCGCGAGCGACGTGGCTGCAACGACGACGACCGTACGCATGACTACTTCAATACCGTTGCCGTGACTTCGATCGTCGTCCGACGGTCTGAGACAGGATCGGCGGCCTGAAGCAGCACCGTCTTCTTGCCGTTCTCGAACACGCTGGTCGAACTCGCGCGCACCGTGGTCGGCGGAGTCTTGCCGTCGGCGGGCACAGGTTGGTATTCAACCGTCACGCTCGCCCGCACCGACATGTCGTCGTAGACGGTGGGCTGACGAACATCGAAGTTCAGCGGCAGCACCAGCGCAGCCGGCGGAATCGGCTGAATGCGTCCTTCCTTATCGGTGTTGTAGCCCCGGTCGACGATGATGCCGGGAAACGTCGCGCCTGCCCGGATCGATCCGACTTCGTTGAACCCTGTCGCCATCGTCAAGGTCATCGTCTTCGTCACCGGCTTCGCGCCGCCAGTGTCGGTGATCGTCAGGTCGAAGCGTACCGTGTGAGGAGGCAGATTGCGCGGCGGTTGACCGTTGTTCGGCGTCTGAGCCACGGCCACGGATGCCAGGGCGAGCGGCCCCAGCATGACGAGCGAACAGAGTGTCTTCATAGCATCTCCTGCGATGGACCCTCGCACTGCTCCGGTCCTACTGCTGCTGCAGCGGCACGATCTGCAGCGGATCTATTTCGATTGGCATTACCCCTGAACTCGTCCCCGCGGTCAGCCGCGGTACTACCAGCGGCTCGATAACCAGCGGATCAATCTCGATGTTCCTCACGGGGGCCTGACGACGGGGCGCCCGTGCAACGCGAGGCGCGTTGGCCGTGGGCGGCGGCGGCGGCACCTGCTCCACGCGTGGTGGCTCGACATGTGCGACTTGCGCGGAGCGAACCCTGGCAGGTTCCTCCGGCGAGTTCGACAAACCTCGCGCCACGATCACGGCCACGATCACCAGCGCCGCGGCGCTCGCGAATCCATAGACCCACGCACGCTCGACCCACCATGCGCGACGCGTCTCGATCCGCGCGCGGACCGCTTGACGCAACTGCGGCGACGGCTCGCCGCGCGTCAGGTCACGCGCCGCGGCGTCGATCGAAGCGTCTGCCCGGCCAAAGCCGGGCACTACATTGATCTCGCGTCCTGCGTGGTCGCTATCGCGCATCGACATATCCCAGGGCCGCAAGGCGTTCGCGGACCTTCTTCCGCGCTTCCGACACGCGCCACTTCACCGTCCCAACCGGAATCTTCAGCATGACGCCGATCTCGTCGTAGCCGTAATCGCCGCTCTGCGCCAGCAGCAGTGCATCGCGCAGCTTCGGCGTCAGCACCTGAATCGCCTGGCGAGCGAACCGCTGCAGCTCGCCATCCTGCAGCATCTCGACCTGTCCACCGCGCTCGTCGACCGGCTCGATCACACCGTCCATCGCCACCGTGCGGCGAAGCCACCCGGCGACGCTGCGCCGCCGGCTCATCGCGCCATTCCACGCGATCGTCAGCAACCAGGTCTTGAACGAGCTGTCGCCGCGAAACTGTCCGAGGTTGCGCCATGCCTTCACGAACGCGTCCTGCGCCACTTCCTCGGCGTCCTCGGCCACCCGCAGCGCCGCAAACGCTGCGTGGTACACCGCGGACTGGTGCCGGACGACAAGCTGGTCGAAGGCGTCAGGGTCGCCCTGCCGGGCCAGCAGGACCAGCTCCTCGTCCGTCACACGCTGAATAGACTCAGGGCACGTCGGTCTGGTTGGGTCCAGTGGATTGTGCACCGCCCCAGAGGCGCTTCGGCTGATTCCACATCACGCCGTCGATACCCACCTGCAGCAGCACCAGGATGACCACAGCCGCGCGAAAGACATTGCGCGCAGCGTCGGCCGCAATCGCGACCGGAATCGCGAGCAGCGCCACCGCGGGCAGGATCATCCGCGCCGCCGGCGCAAACCCGCCCGTCCAGCCATGGACGTTGATCCAGGGAATCGCGACGGTCGCGACATACGTCATCGACAACACCAGCACCGGCATGGCAATGCGTGACGAGCGGCGGAACAGCAGCACGAAACCAGGAATCGCGAGGAGATAAATTGGCGCAACGATCAGCAGCCCGACATGACGATCCGCAAACATGCCGGCGAGATTCTCGAGCGACTGCGCGATCACGGTCAACACGGGCAACGACCAGTCCGGGCGGGCGTGCGGACTCGTGAGCAGCGTGCCCCAGAACGTCCACTGTGCAGCGCTGCGGATCGCCAGTGGCACCGCCGCCGCCGCGGCACACCATCCGCCAGCCGAGGTCGCGCGCGCGCGCCACAACCGCATCGCCACCCACGGACCGAGGACGATGACGAAGCCGATATTGCGAACGTGGATCAGCGGCAGCAACCCGATGCCGACACCGACCGCCGCCCCTCGTGCCGGCGAGAGGGCGCCGGAGCTGACGGTGCGCACCAGCCACAACACGAGCAGCGCCGACGGGATCTCGGTGAAGAACAGGAACGAATGCGAGAGCAGCGGCGGCGACAGCGTCATGAGCAGCGACCACAGCATCGCGCGCGTGTCCGCGATCCCCTCTCGCCGCAACAGCTCGAAGATCTGCAGCGCGACGAATCCCGCGACCACCGCCATCATCAGGCTGAGGGCATGACGCAGGATCAGCTCCGCGTTCATCTTCGTGCGGCGCAACAACTCCGGTGGCAGTGCGCCGCCGGTCCATTCAGCCAGCGGGTAGAGCACGCGGATGATCGGTGCCGCGATCAACGGCATGCCGATGTCGTGCACGGGACGAAGTCGCCCGTCCTTGCCGGGGATGGCGTGGGCTTCCGGCTCGAGCGTCCCGCCGGCAATCAGCGCCGGATGCTCGGCATAGTTGTTGGCGAGCTCGAGATCGCCATCGAACGCCAGCGAGTAAGCGATCATCAGATAGTGCGGCGGATCGCCCGCTCCGGCATAGGTGCCGTGCGTGATCAGCCCGGCAATGACGAAAACCACGATGGCGACAGTCGCGAGGCGGAGCCGCCGCGGCTCTGCCCATTCGGCCGTTCGCACACTCGTCAATCGCCCATCGTCAATCGTCAATCTCGATCACAGCGGAATGTTTCCGTGTTTCTTCGGCGGGTTCCTGTCGCGCTTGGTCTCGAGCGCCGCCAGCGCCGCGATCAGTTTCGCGCGGGTGTCACGCGGCCGAATTACTTCGTCGACGAAGCCGCGCTCGGCGGCAACGTACGGATTCGCGAACTTCTCACGGTACTCGGCGACTCGGGCACTCCGTGCTTCGGCCGCGGCCGCCCTGTCGCCGATCGCGTCGAGCTCGCGTTTGTAGAGGATGTTGACCGCGCCCTCCGCCCCGATCACGGCAATCTCCGCCGACGGCCACGCGAAGTTCGCGTCGGTGCGAATGTGCTTGCTCGACATCACGCAATAGGCGCCGCCGTAGGCCTTCCGCGTAATCACCGTGATCTTCGGCACGGTGGCTTCGGCAAACGCGAACAGCAGCTTCGCACCGTGGCGGATGATGCCGCCGTACTCCTGCACGGTTCCCGGAAGGAAGCCGGGCACGTCCTCGAAGGTGACCAGCGGGATATTGAAGGCGTCGCAGAATCGCACGAAGCGCGCGCCCTTCACCGACGCGTCGATGTCGAGCGTGCCAGCCAGGTGCGCCGGCTGGTTGGCGACGATGCCGACGGGACGGCCCGAGAGCCTGGCGAAGCCGACGAGCAGGTTGGGCGCGAAGTGCTCGTGCACCTCGAGGACATATCCGTCATCGACAACGGCATCGATGACGTCGTGCATGTCGTAGGGCTGGTTCGGCGACTCGGGGATGATCGACTCGAGCCGCTCCGCCTTCGCGCTGGACGGTCCTGAATCGGCCGCGACCGGCGGATCATCGACGTTGTTGTTCGGCAGAAACGTGAGCAGCTCGCGGATGAGCGCGAGGCATTCCTGATCCGTATCGACCGCGAAGTGCGCGACGCCGCTCTTCGCGTTGTGCGTCATCGCTCCGCCGAGTTCTTCCTTGGTCACCTGCTCGTGCGTGACCGTGCGAACGACCTCGGGGCCGGTCACGAACATGTAGCTCGTGTCCTTCACCATGATGGTGAAGTCGGTGATCGCGGGTGAATACACGGCGCCGCCGGCGCACGGCCCCATGATTGCGGAGATTTGCGGGACGACACCGGAGGCGAGCGTGTTGCGGAGGAAGATGTCGGCGTACCCGCCGAGCGACAGCACGCCTTCCTGGATGCGCGCGCCACCGGAGTCGTTCAGTCCGATGATCGGCGCGCCCATCTTCACCGCGAGATCCATGATCTTCACGATCTTCGCGGCGTTGGTTTCCGAGAGCGAACCACCGAAGACGGTGAAGTCCTGCGCGAAGGCGTAGGCGAGGCGGCCGTGGATGCGGCCGTGGCCGGCGATCACACCGTCGCCGGGAATCACCTGCTCCGCCATGCCGAAGTCACGGCAGCGGTGGGTGATGAACTTGTCGATTTCTTCGAAGCTCCCCGGATCGAACAGCAGCTCGATGCGCTCGCGCGCCGTGAGCTTGCCAGCCTCGCGCTGGCGGCGGATGCGCTCGTCGCCGCCACCGGCCTCGGCGCGGCGATTCAACTGGTCGAGGTAATCGCTCACGACGCGGCTGGCTCTGTCCGTGGCTCCGTCACTTCGTCGCGGCTACCGCGGTCGCCTGCGCTTTCTCCCAGTCCTTGAGGAAATTCTGGAGTCCGATGTCCGTGAGCGGATGCTTGAACGACTGCTCGATGATCTTCGCCGGCACCGTGACGACGTCCGCGCCCATGCGCGCGGCCTCGACCATGTGGATCGGGTTGCGGACGCTGGCGACGAGCACTTCGGTTGCGTACTCGTAGTTGTCGAAGATGTCGACGATCTCGCGAACGAGATTCATGCCGGTCGTCCCGACGTCGTCGAGGCGGCCGACGAACGGGCTCACGTAGCTGGCACCGACCTTGGCGGCGATCCAGGCCTGCGTCGGCGAGAAGACCAGCGTGACGTTCACGTGCTTGCCCTCGCCTGCCAGCGTCTTGCAGGCCTTGACGCCTGCCTGCGTGAACGGCACCTTCACGACCATGTGCGGGTCGATCGACGCGATGTCGCGGCCTTCGCGCACCATGCCGGCGTAGTCGGTGGCGACGACCTCGCCGCTGACCGGGCCCTTCACGATGTCGCAGATCCGCTTGAGGATCGCGCGCGGGTCGCCGCCTTCCCTGGCCATCAACGACGGATTGGTCGTCACGCCATCGAGGATGCCGAGGTCGGCCAGCGTCTCGATTTCCTGCAGGTTGCCGGTGTCGACAAAAAGTTTCATGGAACGCTCCTCACCGCGATGGATTCACCTGGCGGTTTCTTCGACGCGATTCGACTCGCCGCTGTGGTTGTCGTGCGTGTCGACCGCCAGTACAGCGTACACATATCGCACGCCCGCCATCACATCGCGATCGAGGTAATGCGTGTCGGCCAGCGGCATCGCGGTCAGCGGCTGCAGTGTGGCATCGCCGGGGCTGCCGCGCAAGACGAGGTATCCACCCAGATCCGCCTCGCCGTTTGGTTCCCAGACGAGATCGATGCCGCCGTCGGGATCGACCGACGCCGCCAGGTTCGTCGGCGGGTCGGGCGCAAACGTGTCCACGACGGTCGTGCACTCGCGAGCAGACGGTTCACCGATGACCTCGGCCGGCGGCGTACCGCGCACGGCTCGCACCGTGTAGCACCGCTGCTGGCCGACACTCACGCCTGACGAATCGGTCACCGTGAAGTCCGCCACCGGTGCCGGATTGATCGGTGTCGGCACGCTGACTGCCGTCGCCGGCGGTGGCGTCGTTGCGGCCGCCGGCACAATCTCACGATACACGTTGTACCGCGTCGGCCCGGGCGGCAAGGTCGTGACCGCGCGCGCGGCGGCAGCCTTCTCGTCCGCGTCGGACTCGTCGCTCGGCGGCTGCTCCACCGGCAACTGCCGTTCGAGCACGAATCCGACGGCGCCACCCGATGGTTCCCACGAGACCGTGACCGTCTCCGGCGCCGACGTGTACACCTGGATCGCGGCAGGCGGATCCGGCAGCGGTGTCAACGGCAGTTCCACCGGCGCCCCTGGCGGACCCGGGCGGTTTCGATCGTTGATGGCCACGGCAAAGTAGATACGTCGAGGGTACGAAGGAGCGCTTGATGCCGGTGTCGACGCGGTGGCCGATGCGCCGCGAGCCGGTGACCGCGAGCCACTGGTCGCGACGGGCGCCAGTGTCTTCGGTTCGAGCGCCGCCGGCGTCAACACGTCGCGCACGACCACGGTCGTTCCCTGGGCCGGCAACGGCGGCGACGTCGCAGGTGGCGTCGCCGGCGTCGCCTGTCCCGGCCGCGATGCAGGAGCGACGTCGAAGCTCGCCACCTTCGTCGCGACCTCGACCAGCCGCGCGCGCGGCGGCGTCGTCAACATGGCGACGCCATAGATCTCGATCCGCGCGACGTCGGCGGGTGACGTGGTATCGATGTTCTGAGTGGGGATCGTGACCGACAGATAGACGTCGTTGCCGATGCGCGTGGCGGTCAGCTTGTCCACCGCCGCCGGCACGTGCACGATCGGCGCAAGCGGCGGGCCTTTCTTGCCGCAGCCGGCGGCGGCGGCGCATGCGATCACGAGCGCCGAGACCAACTCCCAACTTCCAAGACCCAACACCCAATGCGCCTTGAGCGAGCGATTGGGAGTTGGACGCGGCTTTTCCCGAGTTGGGAGTTGGGCGTTGTCGGGGATCAATCTATTGCGATGTTACTGCGTGGCGGTGCCGTCCCGCAGTTCCCGCACGTCACGCACCGGTTCGAGTATCGATCGCCGTTCGGACGACTTGAAGCGGCGGACGTCGACGCCATAGATGCGCACCTTGTAGTTGAGGATGCGCTCGGTGGTGTCGAGCAGGCGCGCGGCTTTCGCGCGGTTGCCGCGCGTGGTCTTCAGTGCGTCCTGAATCAGATCTCGTTCGAACGCGGCCACCGCATCTTTCAGCGACACGCGCGTTACCGTCCCGGAGGAATCCGCCGTCTGCAGTGACGGCGGCAGGTGATGACCGTGAATCACCTGGCCATCGCAGACCAGCACGGCGCGCTCGAGGGCGTTCTCGAGCTCGCGGACGTTGCCGGGCCAATGATAGGCCGTGAGCATGTCGATGGCAGGCGTCGAGATGCGCTTGATCACTTTGCCGTGCTCGCGCGAGAACTTCTCGAGGAAGTGATCGGCCAGCAGCAGCAGGTCGGCCTTCCGCTCACGCAGGGGCGGCACGAAGATCGTGAAGACGTTCAGCCGGTAATACAGGTCCTCACGGAACGTGCCGTCTGCGATCGCCTTCTCCATGTCCTTGTTCGTCGCGGCGATCAACCGGACGTTGACACGAACCGTCTCGGTGCCGCCGACGCGCTCGAACTCGCGCTCCTGCAGCACCCGGAGCAGCTTCACCTGCGTACTCAGGTTGATGTCGCCGATTTCGTCGAGGAACAGCGTGCCACTCTCCGCCATCTCGAAGCGCCCCTTCTTGCGGGCGTTGGCGCCGGTGAACGCGCCCTTCTCGTAGCCGAAGAGTTCCGACTCGATCAGCGTATCCGGCAGCGCGGCACAACTCACCTTGACGAACGGCTTTTTCGCGCGCAGCGAGTTGTAGTGAATCGCGTGCGCGATCAGCTCCTTGCCGGTGCCCGATTCGCCGCGAATGAGGACCGTGGTGTTGGTCTGTGCGACCTGCGCCACCTGCTCGTACATCTGCCGCGTCGGTCCCGAGGTACCGATGATGTTCGAGAAGTCGTAGCGCTCGCGCAGTTCCTGCCGCAGGTGCGTGTTCTCGTCGAGCAGCCGGCGCCGCTCCTCCTCGACGCTCTTCTGCACGTTGAGCGCCTGCGCAATCATCGACGAGACGACGCCGAAGAACTTGACGCCGCTGTCGTAGTCGCGCTCGGGCTTGAAGCGCAGGTCGACCGACAGCGCGCCGACCGGCTGCCGGTTCTGGAGAATCGGCACGCAGATGAACGAGAGCTCCGCCTTCAACTGGTCGGGACGGCGCGGCGCGAGGTTGAGAAAGGTCGGCTCCTTGCTGACGCGCGGCACCACGATCGGCTTGCCACTCTCGACGGCCTTGCCGGTGATCCCTTCACCGATTTTGATGCGGACGGTGCGGGCGCGATCGTCGAAGCCTTCGACCGCCTCGACGTGCAGCTCGCCGTCGCGCGCGAGCGTGATCATGCCGCGCACCACGCTGTGGTGACGGATCAGCGTCTGCAGCACGCGCTGCATCGACGACTTCAGATTGAGGGTGCCGGACAGCGCCTGGCTGACTTCGAGCAGCGTGGAAAGCCGGCGGGCATCGCGCGCAGCGATCGTCGGGTCGGGTCCGGTTCGGGCGGCAGGCATAGGAAATCTCCCATCGTGAACACGAGTGAGCGCGGCTCAAGCAGGGAGCCGCTCGCGTCTCCGCCTGCACATCGTGGGGCCTGCGGTCTTACAACCTTTTTGTATGAAGTGAAAACCCGCATCACCGAATTGTGGGTTTTCATCACCGCCGTGCGGTGTTCCGATTCTACCGGATTCCTCCGGAATTGCCAGAGTCCAGGGGTGTTGGCGGGCGGTGGCCGGCACACGACTGGCGCACGGGCAGTGGGCGAAGGCAATAGCGACGTCAGCCGCCAGCCGCCAGCCGCCATCGCTAGAGAATGTACCGCGTCAGATCCTCGTTCTTGATGATGTCCGCGAGCATCCGGTCCACGTACGACGCGTCGATGGTGATCGTCTTGTCGCGCAGGTCGGGCGCCTCGAACGAGACCTCATCGAGCAGCCGCTCCATCACCGTGTGCAGCCGGCGGGCACCGATATTTTCCGTGGCGTCGTTGACGCGCGCCGCGAAGTCGGCGATCCGCAGCACGGCATCCGGCGTGAAGACGAGCGTGAGATCCTCGGTGCCGAGCAGCGCCATGTACTGCTTCACCAGCGCGTTGCGCGGCTCGGTGAGGATCCGCACGAAATCATCGCGCGTGAGCGCCTCGAGCTCGACGCGGATCGGGAAACGGCCCTGCAGCTCGGGAATCAGGTCCGAGGGCTTCGACACGTGAAACGCGCCGGCGGCGACGAACAGGATGTGATCCGTCTTGACCATCCCGTGCTTCGTGTTCACCGTCGTGCCTTCGACAATCGGCAGGATGTCGCGCTGCACGCCCTCGCGGCTGACGTCGGGCCCGCCGTGTCCTCCTCCGGCCATGCCGTCGCGGCTGGCGATCTTGTCGATCTCGTCGATGAAGATGATGCCCGACTGCTCCACGCGCTGGACGGCCGTGCGGCTCACCGACTCCATGTCCACGAGGCGGCCCTGTTCTTCGGCGACGAGGTGCTCGAGGGCATCGGGCACCTTGAGACGACGCGACTTCGTCCGCCCCTGGAACAGATTGCCCATCATGTCCTTGATGTTGAGACCCACCTCCTCGACGGAGGTCCCGGCGACGATCTCGAACGAGGGCATCGCCGTATCGCGCATCTCGATCTCGACGACGCGATCGTCGAGCCGGCCATCGCGCAGTTGCTCGCGCATCCGATCGCGCGTGCGTGACGCCTGGTCGCGAACGGCGGTCGTATCCTCGCCAGGAACGGCCGGTCGGGTCGGCGGCAGCAGCAGATCCAGCAACCGCTCCTCCGCCGCGGCGCGCGCCTTATCGCGCACGTCTTCGGACTTCTCCGAGCGCACCATTTCGACGGCGAGTTCGACGAGGTCGCGCACCATCGACTCGACGTCGCGTCCGACGTAGCCGACTTCGGTGAACTTCGACGCTTCGACCTTGATGAACGGCGACTGCGCCAGCCGCGCCAGCCGGCGCGCGATCTCGGTCTTGCCGACACCGGTCGGGCCGATCATCAGGATGTTCTTCGGCGTGACTTCGTCTGCCATATCCGCGGGCAGCCGCTGCCGGCGCATGCGATTACGCAGGGCAATCGCCACTGCTCGCTTTGCCTTTGCCTGCCCGACGACGTACTTGTCGAGCTCGCTCACGATCTCGCGCGGCGTCAGATCATGCGTCGCGCTCGCCGTGCGTTCGGGAAGAAAGATGGCCATGGCCCGGTCTTACAGCTCCTCTATCGTCAAGTTCGCGTTCGTGTAAATGCAGATGTCGCCGGCGATCTTCATCGCCTCCTCTGCTATGTGACGCGCGTCGAGGCCGCTGTGTCGCGCGAGCGCCCGCGCCGCCGCCAGCGCATACGGACCACCCGACCCCACGGCCACAATCCCATCGTCCGGCTCGATCAGGTCGCCAGTCCCCGAGAGCAGAAACGTCGTCTTGCGGTCGGCGACGATGAGCATGGCCTCGAGTCGGCGAAGCAGGCGGTCGGTGCGCCAGTCGCGAGCAAGTTCGACGGCGGAGCGTTCGAGGTTGCCGCGGTACTGTTCGAGCTTGGCTTCGAACCGGGAGAACAGCGCGAACGAGTCGGCGGCGGACCCGGCGAAGCCGGCGAGCACCGAGTCGTTGTACAGGCGCCGGATCTTCCGCGCGCCCTGCTTCATCACCGTATTCCCAAGTGTCACCTGGCCGTCCCCGGCCAACACCGTTCGGCCTTGGTGCCGCACCCCGAGAATCGTCGTCGCATGCATCACCTCGGAAGTGTACTTGTCCCCGCCAGACGCCAGCCAGACCGGCCTGAGCCGGGGACAACCATTCTGCGAGCGGGCGATTTCCGGCCGCGAATCACGAAATTTGTGTGGCAGCGGAGTTGCCTGTGTATCAGGTATGCGAGCTTTCCCCTTCGTCCTGATCGCAACCCTGCTGGTACCGGCCGCAGCTGGTGCGCAGGGTCGCCAGCGCGTTCCCCCAGAAGCGCGACGCGATTCTGGCGGCGAAGCTCCCCGGTCGAGCCCACCACCCCAGGCTGCTCCGCGCGAAACGCCGCCACCGCAACCCCGGCAGCAGGCAGCTCCGCCCCCGCGACAATCGGCTCCGCCACCAGAACGCGAACGCTCCGTCGCCGTGCCTCGTCAAGCGCCGCCGGCAACGAGCGCCGCTCAGCCGGAGACCACCGCGCAGCGACGTCAGCGGGTACCGCCTGAAGCGCGCCGTGGCAGCCCGGCGACTCCCCGCCAGGGTACTGCGGTACCACGTCCGCCGAATCAGCCGCCTCTTCGCGATGGCGACCGGTATCGGAATGGCGGCCGCTACGTGCCGCCCCGGGTCTACAACAACTATTACTACTACCCGCGCCGCTCCTACCCGTACGGCTACGGCGGCTTCGGGCTCGGCTACTTCTATTACGACCCGTATCTGTGGGATCCGTATTACGACTCGTACGGCTACAGCTCGTATGCCGCTCCGTTTCGCGGCTATGGCTACGGGTATGCGAGCGGCGAGCTCCGTCTGGATGTTCGACCGCGCGATGCCGAGGTCTACGTGGACGGTTACTACGCGGGTCGCGTCGACGAATTCGATGGCGTCTTCCAGTCGTTGACCCTGGAGGAAGGCGCGTATCGCGTCGAGATCGTCGCGCCCGGTTATGAGCCGCTCGACTTCGACGTGCGGATCATTCCCGGCCGCAAGACCACGTATCGCGGCGACCTCCTCCGCGGACGTCCGTAGAGTCACGGGCGGGCCATGACAGCCCGCCCCGCTGACCGTGCCGCTTAGCACCAGCAGGGCGGACCTTCATGGTCCGCCTCTGACACCGACGCCCCGCGTAAAGAAATAATAGAGAGGCACACCCGCCAGGATGATCAGCCCGCCGGCACCCGTCGGCAGCGGGTCGCGCAGCAGGCCATTGATCACAATGGCGGCGCTCGCGGCGACATACAGCGCCGGCGCTGCCGGATACAGCCAGGCGCGAAACGGGCGTGACGCTTCGGGCTCACGCGCTCGCAGCACGAACAGCGACAGCACCGCCAACCCGAGAAACAGCGTGAGCGCCCAACCGGTGTAGGTCACGAGGGAGTCGGCCGTCGCCGTGAGCACCAGCACCGAGGCCCACAACGTCTGTGCGACGATCGCCACCGATGGCGTGCGGTAGCGATCGTGGACGCACGCCGCACGGGCGAAGAACAGTCCGTCGCGCGCCATCGCGAAGTACACGCGGGGGCCGGCGAACGTCATCGCGCTGATGCTGGCGAGCAGGCTGACGATCGACACGACGCCCATGATGTCGCCCGCGGTCGCGCCGAGAAGACGATCCGCAACCTTGTCGAGAACGCTCCCCTGCACCCGCGCCAGTTCGCCGATCGGAAACACCGTCAGGTAGAGCACGTTCAGCAACAGGTAAATCGCAATTACGGCGACCGTGCCGAGCGCGAACGAGCGCGGCACGTTGCGATCGGGATCACGGATCTCTTCGGCGATGTATCCCGCCGCGTTCCACCCCGAGTAGGTGAACATCACCGGAATCAGCGCGAGCAGCCATCCGGTTGCCGGGACGCTTGCCGGCGCCGAGACGCCGGTCGATCGGCTACCCACCGCGAAACCAAGCGCCACGAAGATCACGAGCATCGCCACTTTCAGCGCCGCCAGCACGTTGCCGACGACCCGTCCCGGGCCGACACCGCGGCGATGAACCCACGCAAGACCCCAGATCGCCGCCAGCGCCACGCACGTCTGCGGAGAGACGGTGATCGTCAGCAGACCCGGGACAACGGGCACGGTGAAGAACGGCATCGTGCTGCCGGCGGCGGGAACGAAGCGCGACAGATACGAGGGCACGACGATGGCGCTGGTGGCGATCGCACCGGCGAAGGCGGCGACGAACGACGTCCAGCCACTGAGAAACGCCGGAAGGCGACCGAACGCGTCGCGGAGATAGACGTATTCGCCGCCGGCGCGCGGACGAAGCGCCGCGAGCTCGGCGTACGAGGCGGCGCCAGCCAGTGCGAGCAAGCCGCCAACGAGCCAGGTGGAGAGGAAAGGAATGGCGGCGGGCACGGCCGCCGCCACCTGCGGCGGCGTGAACAGGATGCCGCCGCCGATGACGTTCGAGACGATGATGGCCGCGGCGTCGAGCGGGCCGAGCCGGCGCTCGAGCGTGGCCAAACGGCCCTACTCGCCTGGCGCTGGAGAGGGTGTGGGCAGTACCGTCGGAGCCGTGGTACTGGCTGGAGCGCCCGACATCGTCAGCAGCTTCCGGTCGATCGGGAACTCACCCATCTTGACCCACGCCTTCGCTCCGCTCTTGCCGAAGATTTCGACCTTCACGTCGACAAACCGATGGTCGGCGAGGATCTCCGCGCGCGATTGGTCGGGACTCGTGTAGCCGAGGTTGCCGCGAAGCACGATCTCCTGGCTGTTCTCGTTGGCCCGCACGCCGTCTGAGCCAATCGCCTGCGCGTAATGGGTACCCCACACGTCGGTTTCGTTGACCCGATGAAAAATCGCGTTGACCTGGATGCGCGAGATCTCGTCGCTCGAGATGTTGTGCAGCCTGAACGCAATGCTGGGCACGATCTTGTTCTTGCCGTCGACGATGCCGGCGTCGTACCAGCCGGTGCGGGTTTCGACGATCCGCAAATCCTTCTGCACGTCACGGCCGCGGTTGCAGCCAAGACATAACGGCAGCAGCACAAGGACGATCAACCCGGCCAGCCCCTTCAGGAACTTCCGCATCCGCGCATTGTACATAGCCATCTCCGCCATGTACGCAGAGACACCGGATAACCAGGATGGTTCCCGGCCGTGCCTTCAGTACTCCCGCTTGAGGACCTTCTGGCGTGCTTCCTCGATCGTGATCTGGTTGGCCCGGTACGCGAGCAGGTCGCTGCCCTTGAGCGTCAGTTCGATCGTGCGCGTCTCGCCGGGATCGGGCATGCGATCGGACGAGAGCATCGCACGGGCGGCCACGACGATGACCTCGTCGGGCTTGACGCTGACGCTGCCCGTGTTCTCGATCATCGCGTCGATGAGCGTGGCCCTCACCTCGTTCCGCCAGGCCTCCGCCGCGGCGGCCGGGTCGTCCAGGATCCCGGGCTGCGGGTCGCTCGAAGGCGGTTGATCGGACCGCAACGGAACCGCCGTCGCCGACACGGGCGCGACCCCGCTGCGCCGGAGTGCGTCCGATTGCTGGTTGTTAAAACGCATCGGCCAGACCATCGACAGTTGAAGCGACGGCATCTGCACGTCGAAGAACACGCCGAAGTGTTCGATCGGAAAGCCGCGTACCACCGGGGCACCGAGCAGCATTGCCGTGCCGTCCGCGTTCGGCGAAATCGCCTGCACCTGTCGCGCGAAGTTCGCAGCGCCATTCTGCACGGCACGCTCCAGCGAGCCTTCGACCAGCGAGATCTTCTGCCTCGATCGAATGGTCTCGTCGCTCGGCCGCGGGGCAGGCTGCGCGGACGCGAAATTCGCGGCGCCGACGAGAGCCAACGTTGCGATTAACGACACCTTCACCACGGTTCGTGCTCCTAGGGAACGTACGGCGACGCGTTCGGTGACCAACCAACCTGTCGCGCCAGCGTATTGATGTTCTGCGTGTTGGCCTGCGTCACGCCCTTCGTTTGCTGCAACTGCAGGCCGAACTTGTTGTTGTCGTACTGGCGCGCGTTCTGGAAGTCCGTGACGATGACCGATGTCCGGTAATCGAGTTCCTTCCGCTGACGCGCCTCGCTGTCGGCGATCAAGCCGGTCACCCGCTGCAACGACACGCCCTCGGCCGCGGCGCGTGACGCGGTCTGCACCTGCGCTATCTCGCTGTGGAGTCGCGCTTCGACCTGTGCGAGATCCTCGCGCGAAACCGCGCCGCTCGTCGTGGCAGCCGTCGCCGCCGTCTTCACGGCCGCCGCCGCGGGTGCGCTCGCCGTGACGGCGGAAGCCGTCGGTGTCGAAAGATTGCGCGCCGCGCCGATCGCGAGGCCCGATGCGAAGATCGCGACGGCAGCCGCCAGTTGCGCCCACGCGGGCAACGGCTGATGCCACCAGCGTGACGGCGGCTGGTGCCCGACGTCGAACAGCTTGCCCGCCCCGAGCCCAGCCAAGGGGCCCGCCCCGAGCGCAGCCGAAGGACCCTGAGCGGCGCCAAAGGGGAGAACCATCCCGCTGGCGCTTCGATCGGCGGCGGTCTGCGTTATCTGAAACCCGAGCGCGCGATCGGGAGGTGTCCACGCGGCCAGTTGCTCGCGGGTGGCACCGAGCGTCGCGACCTCTTCGGCACACCTCGCGCACTGCACCAGGTGTGCCTCGATCCGTTCACGCTGCTCCTCCGTGCCTTCGCCATAGAGGTAGGTGATGAGCGCGTCCGCGTCTCCGCAGGCGGACGTCATGGTTCCAAAGTGATCGTTCATACCCGTGTCCAGGCCCGGCAACATCCGGGCACTCCATTCGCCCGGCTAGAGCCGGGCGCGACGACTCACCGCCTGCGTCTGCAACTGGCCCTTCCGATCCAGATGCCGGCGCAACACCGACAGACCCTGATACAGGCGCGTTTTTACCGTACTCAGCGGACATCCCTGGAGATCGGCGATCTCCTGGAAGGTCATACCGTGGTACTCCTTCAAAATGATCGCGGTCCGCTGCTCCTCGGGGAGCAGCGCCATCGCCTCCTCGACCACGGCGCTCAACTCGCGGCGGGCGACCAGGTCCTCGATGGACTCCACCGGCCCGCGTTCGCTGGCCAGTTCCATCGGATCGGTGTCCTCCGGCAATTGCGACACGGGCGCGCGCCGCTGCCGCCGGATCCAATCCCGGCACAGATTGAGCGTGATGCGATACAGCCAGGAGGAAAACTTCGCTTGTCCCTTGAACCCGGGCAGCGCCCGGAAGGCCCTGAGGAATGCCTCCTGACACACGTCACGCGCTTCCTCTTCTCGTCCGAGGACCCGGTACGCCAGGGCGTAGATCGGCCGTTCCCATCGCAGGATGAGCTGGTTGAAGCTCTCTACGTCCCCACTCTGGGAGCGGGCAACGAGCTCCTCATCGGTCCACGTCATCGAGGCGGCCAAGGTCGACGTTCAGCGATTAAGACGGTGTGCCGGCAATATCGGCCGGTATCGCCATGATACGGCGTAAGTTGTTCGAGCCTTTTTGCTTAGGCTACAATTTGTGCCCGCTTGACCCTGCATCTGCCCAGCGACGAAGTCTTCCTCACAACGGAAGAGGTTCTGGAGTACCTCCAGGTCAATCTCCGAACGGTGTACCGCCTCATCAAGGCCGGCAAGATCCCCGCGGTCCGTGTCGGACGCCAGTGGCGATTCCGGAAGCGCGACATCGACGCCTGGCTCGATAGCCAGCGCACCCAGACGCCGGCCGTGATTGGCGTCAACGAGCCAGCCGCAATGCCGGTCAGCAGAACCGGCCGCCACCGCGTCCTTGTCGTGGACGACGAAGCCAGCATCCGCGATCTCCTGGCGAAGACGCTCGCACTCGCGGAGTACGACGTCGACACCGCGGGCGACGGCAGCGCGGCGCTGACGCGATTGCGCGAAAACATCACTTACGATTTGGTGATTGCCGACCTGAAGATGCCCGGCATGGACGGCCTGACGTTGATCCGGCAGACCAAGCGGCTGCGGCCGGAACTGCCGATCATCATCATCACGGGGTTCTCCACCGAGTCGAGCGCCATCGAAGCCGTGAACCTCGGCGTCGCCGGATACCTCACCAAACCGTTCCGCGTTCCGCAGGTGCTCGCGGCTGCCGCGAAGGCGCTGGGCGTGGCGCCTGCGGCCTAGGCAACTCCCAACTCCCAACTGAATTCCGACCAACTCCCCATGGGACGGGGGTTGTTCGAGCGGGATGGGGAGTTGGTATGTTGGGAGTTGGGAGTTCCTCCATTCGTTCTCGTGATTCAGCTTTCGGATCTCACCAAGTCCTTCGGCGACAGAGTCCTCCTCGATCACGTCACCTGGCAGATCGGCGACGGCGATCGTGTCGGCCTCTGCGGGCCTAACGGCGCGGGCAAGACCACCCTGCTCAAGATGCTGGCGGGGATCGACGAGGCCGACTCCGGACAGATCATCAAGCCCTCGACGCTGACGATCGGCTACCTGCCTCAGGACGGCCTGACGCACAGCGGCCGCACCGTGTTCGAGGAGGTCAGCACCGCGTTTCAGCCGCTGCTGGATATGCAGCGCGAGATGACCGAGATCGAGCACCGCCTCGGCGACGCCGGCGTGCCGCAGGCCGAGCACGACCCGATGCTGGTGCGCTACAGCGAACTGCAGGACCGCTTCCGCCTTGACGAGGGCTACAGCATGGACCTGCGGATCGCCTCGGTCCTGCGCGGGCTCGGGTTCGGTCCCGACGATCGCGATCGGCCTGCGGAAACCTTCTCCGGCGGCTGGCAGATGCGCATCGCGCTGGCGAAGCTGCTTCTCGGCCGCCCCAATCTGCTGCTGCTCGACGAGCCGACCAACCATCTCGATCTCGAAGCACGCAACTGGCTCGAGGAGTACCTCGGCGCGTACCCCTACGCCGTCATCCTCGTCTCTCACGATCGCTACTTCCTCGACGCCGTCGTCACCAGAATCACCGATCTTCACCTGCGCAAGCTGGTCGACTACGTCGGCAACTACAGCACGTACGTCGATCAACGCGACACGATGCTGGAACGGCTGCGGACGATGAAGCGGGAACAGGACGAGGAGGTGGCGCGGATCAAGATGTTCATCGACCGCTTTCGCTACCAGGCGACGAAGGCCGCGCAGGTGCAGAGCCGGATCAAGCTGCTCGAGAAAGTAGTGCCGATCGAGGTGCCCCCGGAGCGCAAACGGATCCACTTCACGTTTCCGACCTGCGCGAAGAGTGGACGGATGGTGCTCGAGCTGAAGAACGTGCACAAGGCCTATCCGCCCCCTCCCGGCTCGAGCGGGCAGCCTGTCGTCGTGTTCGACAATCTCAGTCTCCACTTCGAACGCGGGGATCGCATCGCACTCGTCGGCCCGAATGGAGCCGGCAAGTCCACGTTGATGCGGATGCTTTCAGGTGAAGAGGCGCCGGACAGCGGCACGGTCACGAGCGGTCACCAGGTGGTGATGGAGTACTTCGCGCAGGACGAAGCGTCGCGGATGATCGAGCAGACTCCGACGCGGACCGTTTACGAGATGCTCGAGCAGGGGTCGGCACTCGACATGGTGCCGTCGATCCGCAACATCCTCGGCGGGTTCCTGTTTTCCGGCGACGACATCTACAAGAAGGTGGGTGTGCTGTCGGGCGGAGAGCGTACGCGCCTCGCAGTCGCACGCATGCTGCTGCGCGCGTCCAACACGCTGCTGCTGGACGAACCGACGAATCATCTCGATCTCGATTCGAAGGACGTGCTGCTCGACGCCATCGAGGACTACGGCGGAACACTGGTGCTCGTCTCGCACGATCGGTATTTCGTCGAAAAGCTCGCGACGAAGATCATTGAAGTGGGCCACGGCGAGGCGGTGGTCTATCCGGGGCGCTACTCGGAATATTTGTGGAGCAAGGAACACGCAGCAAAAGCGTCAGCTCCCAACGTCCAACTCGCAACCCCCAAAAGCCAGAGCCCGGCGCCGAAGACACAAGGCCCAAAATCCAAAGCTCAGCGCTCAAAGCCTGAGGCCTCGCCAGCCACCAGCGGCAAGCCACCAGCCGAGCCATCTCTCACCCGTGAGCAACGCAAACAGCTCGACGCCGATCGCAAGAAGAAGCAGCGAGTTGGTGAGGCGCTGCAGAAACGTATCGCCGAACTTGAAGCCCGGATCGCCGAGCGCGAAGGCGAAGTAAAGAAACTCGAGGCGCAGATCGCGACACCCGGCTTTTATGACCGTCCCGAGTCGGCGAAGCAGGTGATCGACCGGCACCAGACGCTGATGTGGGAGGTTGGCGACCTCATGGGACAGTGGGAGGCGCTGCAGGAGCACGCCGCCGAGCAGCAACAACCGTAACTGCCGGGCTTCTCAAGCCACCAAAACTGCGCTAGCCTTACAGAATCGTAATCACGGCGTCATCCCGGCGCACCCAATTTGTGCGAGATCCGCGGAAACTCTCGGAAAGTCATGGAGTTTGCGGGCTCGACCGCGGGCACACCGTTTGCCCCTCAGGGCTGAACGGCTGTGTTCACCGACATGTCTAAACCCCGGCGAGAAATGCTCCGGCGCCCCAGCCGTTCTCAGGCGACGCCTGCGCGACGCCCCTCCTCCACCGTCCCCGACGCGTTCTTCCGCCACATCGTCGCCGGCATGCGCAACGGTGTCCTGGCGATCACGCGCGACGCGAGATTGGCGCTGATCAACGAAGAAGCGTACCGGGTTTTCGGCTGCGCGAAACGCGACACCGATCTCGGCTCGCCGATCGGCGACGTCCTTCAGGACCACCCCGACGTCGTGCGCGTGCTGATGTCCGCGTTCGACCTGCATCTGCTGCCGAACCGCGTGGAGATGCGCCTCAAGCCGTCCGATAAGGTGATCGGCTACACGCTCGCACTGGTGCGTGACGATGAGGGCGATGTTGCCGGTGCGGCGATGTTCTTCAAGGACCTGACGCGCGTCGAACAGCTCGAGGAACGGGAGCGGCTCCGCGATCGACTGGCGGCCGTCGGACAGATGGCGGCGGTGATCGCCCACGAAGTGAAAAACCCGCTCGCCGGCATCGAAGTCATGGCCGGGTTGCTGCGGCGCCGCGTGTCCGATATCCCCGACGCCCAGCAGGCGCTCAGCGACATCATCAAAGAAGCGAAGATGGCCAACGCCATCGTCCAGGAGGTGCTCGACTTCGTTCGGCCGATCCGGCTGCAGGTGGAACGCACCGGGGTGGCTGAAGCGGTCGAAGGCGCGATTCAGCTCGCGGGGACGAAGGCGCGCCGCGGCGCCATCAACGTCACCGTGAACCTCCCGCAGGGGCTGCCGGCGATCCAGGCAGATCAGCAGCAACTGACGCAGGTGTTCACCAACTTTCTCATCAACGCGTACGAAGCACTGGACGGACGCGGGCACGTGACGATCACGGCCGCTCCGGTCCGCCTGGAAGACGGCGCGGACGGACGGCCGGCCGTGCTGGTCGACGTCACCGACAACGGGCCGGGCATTCCATCGGATGTCGCCGAGCGCATTTTCGAGCCGTTCTTCACGACGAAGGCACAAGGCTCGGGGCTCGGACTGGCGATCGTTCGCAAGATCATCGACGCGCACGATGGCCGTATCGACCTGAAGACCACCCCGGGGGCAGGCACCACGATTCGGGTGACGCTGCCGGTCAGCACGGAAGACCGATTCATCAATTCGTAGATTTTCGAGGAACCTTTTATGGGCCGCATTCTGATCGCCGACGACCACGACTCCCTCCGCCGCGGGCTCGCCCAGGCGCTGGCCGAAGCCGGCCACGACATCGAAGAGGCGCCGCACGGCAACAACGCCATCGAGAAACTGCACGAAGGCGTGTTCGACGTTGTCGTCAGCGACCTGAAGATGGGCGGCAGCACCGGTCTCGACGTGCTGAAGACGGCCAAAACACTTCATCCCTCGTGCGCGGTCATCCTGATGACGGCGTTCGGCTCGGTTTCAACCGCCGTCGAGGCGATGAAGGCGGGCGCGTTCGACTACGTGCAGAAGCCGTTCGAAATCGAGGAGATGGAAGTCAAGATCGAGAAGGCGCTCGAGATGCGCCGGATGCAGCACCAGATCGACTATCTCCGGCATGCGCAGGGCGACATCTACGAGTTCGACCGGATCATCGGCGCGAGCGGTCCGCTGGAGAAAGTGCTCACAGTCGTTCGCAAGGTGGCGAAGAGCAATACCACGGTGCTGGTGCGCGGCGAAACCGGTACCGGTAAAGAGCTGATTGCCGGCGCGATTCATCACAACTCGCTGCGGGCGGCGCGCAACTTCATCAAGGTCAACTGCGCGGCACTGCAGGAAAACCTGCTCGAATCGGAACTCTTCGGCCACGAGAAGGGCGCCTTCACCGGCGCCGACAAGCAGCGCATCGGCCGCTTCGAGCAGGCCGACGGCGGCACGCTGTTCCTCGACGAAATCGGCGACATGAGCGCCAACACGCAGGCGAAGATCCTGCGCGTCCTGCAGGAGCACGAGTTCGAGCGTCTCGGCGGCACGCGCACGATCAAGGTCGACGTCCGCCTGATTGCCGCGACCAACCGCGACCTCAACACGATGGTCGAAGCCGGCTCGTTCCGTGAGGACCTCTACTACCGCTTGAACGTCGTGACGATCGAAATGCCGCCGCTGCGCGAACGGAAAGAAGACGTCGCGGCGCTCGCCAACTTCTTCATTCGCCGCTTCTCCGGCGAGCTGAAGAAGAAGATCCAGGGCGTCGAGCCGGACGCGCTGAAGCTGCTCATGCGCTATCACTGGCCGGGCAACATCCGTGAGCTGGAAAACGCCATCGAACGCGCGATGCTGCTGGCCGATGGCACGCACATCGCCTCCGACGATTTGCGCCTGGGCGACACCGGCAGCATCACGTCACCGCGCGAGGGCGCGTCAGTCGTGAAGATTCCGCCAACCGGCATCGCGCTCGAGGAAGTCGAGCGGCTGGCGCTGATCGAAGCGCTGAAGATGTCGAACTGGGTGCAGAAGGACGCGGCGGAACTGCTGGCGATCAGCCCGCGCGTGATGAACTACAAGATCAAGACGCTCGGCATCGACTTCCCGCGCGGCCGTCGCGCGGCCCCGCTGGTGCAGCCGCAATCGCAGCAACCGCAGGCACAGCCGACCGATGAAGCCGAGGATCACGTGCTGGTTTAGTTGGGTGGGCGGTAGGCGGGAGGCGATTAGTATCCGTAGAGGCCGACCTGCAGGTCGGCCTTTTCATTTGCGCGCGAATGCGGCGACTTTCACCACCGTGTTCCAGTTGCGGCTGGTCGCCGTCACGCCAAGGCGCTCGACGCAGAAGTTGGGAAATCCGTACATTCCGTTCGGTTTGCGACGGCTGATGACCAGGACATCTCCGGCGCGCACGGCTGTAATTTCGACGAACTCCTTCTCATCGACGATCGGCAGCGCCGGCCGCTGCTTCGGTGCGCCGACGGTAAAGGCGACGTACAGCTTGAGCTCCTTGTCGGCCGCGGCCGCGCCGAACGGGTTGGCGGCAATCAACGCGTCGAGGTCCTCGAGCGTGCGGTAGCACACGCCGGGCTCCTTCCCGAACAGCCTCAGCAGCTCCCGGGCAATCCGCGTCTTCAGCGCCACCGGCAGTTTCGCTGGTGCCTCGAACACGACATTGCCGCTGGCGATGAAAGTGCGCGCGTTCCTGCAGCCGGCGCGCTCGAACGCCGCCTTGAGGTCGGTCATCTTCACGACCGATCGGCCGCCGACGTTGACCGCTCGCAGAAACGCGATGTGAATCACCGGCCGATGCTAACACCTGGCTGCCGTACACTGGCGCCGCACACGCCATGCGCCGTCGTCAACTGATCGAGATCGAGGATCTCGCGTGGTGTCCCAGGACCATCAGGGACGGCGGCACCGAGTGGCTGGCGTTTCTCGGCAGCGTCAGCGGCGCATTCACCTCTGCTCTCGGTCCGATTCGACGCGCCTTGAACGCGACCGGAACCAATGTCGTGGTCGATCTTTGTTCCGGCGCCGGCGGTCCAATGCACGCGCTTGCGCCAGCGCTGTGCAGAGAAGGCATCCGGATCGTCCTGTCAGACCTCTATCCGAACGTCTGGGCCTTTGTCGCAGCGCGACAGGCAGCCGGCGTGGAGTTCTGCACCGAACCCGTCGACGCCACCCGTGTTCCACGCTCACTCACCGGCGTGCGGACGATGTTCAACGCGTTTCATCATTTCGATGTCGCGCAGGCGACCGCCGTGCTGGCCGATGCAGTAGCCGCCGGTCAGGCGATCGCGATCTTCGAGGGTGCGACCACGCGAGCGCTCGGGCTCATCGTCATGCCGGCACAGATTCCCGCCATCCTCCTGATGACGCCGTTCGTGCGGCCATTTCGCTGGTCACGACTGCTGTTCACGTACGTGCTGCCGCTGATCCCGCTGCTCGTACTGTTCGACGGAACCGTGTCGTTCCTGCGTTTGTACACGCGGCCGGAACTGGAAGACGTGGTCGCGGCCACACGTGGCCACGAGCAGTTCGACTGGGAGATCGGGTCGCTGCGCGTCCGCGGGCTACCGGCGCACGTCAGTTATCTGCTGGGAATTCCGAAGCGGCGTTGAGTCACGAGGTCTCGTCCGGACCGCTTCCGCGTTCGCCAGGTCGTGGATTCCTCCCAACCGCACGCGGGTGCGCCTTGCGATAGACCTCGAGCAACTGGGCGGCATTGACGTGCGTGTAACGCTGGGTGGTCGAGAGCTGCACGTGGCCAAGCAGTTCCTGGATCGCGCGCAGGTCGGCGCCCGCCTGCAGCAGGTGCGTCGCGAACGAATGCCGCAGCGCGTGCGGGCTGATCCCGAAGCGCGTGCTGCACATCGAGACGTAGCGTCCGACGAGCCGCTGCACGCTGCGACCAGTCAGCCGCGAGCCGCGGAAGTTGACAAACAGAGGATCACCGCCCGCTTTAGGCCTGAGGCTTTGGGCTTTCGGCTTCTGATCGCGGAATCTGGCACTTGGAACCTGCGATTTCGAGAGTGCCGCTTGGGCGTTGGCAGTTGGGAGTTGGGAGTTGGGACGCTGCGTAATCGCATACCGATCCCTCAGCCATGCGCGCAGAGTCGACGCCGTCGCCTGATTGAACGGCACGATCCGCTCTTTGCTGCCCTTGCCCATCACGCGCACCATCCGCGCCGACAGGTTGACGTCATCAACATCGAGCCCCACGAGCTCGCTCAGACGCAAGCCCGACGCGTAGAACAGCTCGAGGATCGCGCGGTCGCGACGGCCGAGCGGCTCCGAGTCGTCGGGCATCTCGAGCAGCTTCGACATCTCGTCCACCGAGAGATGCGCCGGGACCTTGATATCGCGCCTGGGCGACACGGCCAGTGATGCCGGGTCGGTCTCGATCCAGCCTTCCCGCTTCAGGAAGCGACCGAAGGTGCGCAGGGCCGACAGCTTGCGCGCCACCGACGCACGCGTCTGACGCTGCTTGTGCAGAGCGGTGACGAAAAGCCTGATGGCGGTGAGATCGATGTCGGTCGGTTCGAGCGTTGCCCGCGGCTTGTGCAGCTCCTTCGCGGTGAAGTCGAGGAACTGGGAGATATCGCTGTCGTAGGCCGAGACGGTGTGCGGCGATGCGTTGCGATTGAAGCGAAGGTAATCGAGGAAGGCGCGGAACTGCTCCTTCATGTCATGCCCGGCTGAAGCCGGGCATGACCGCCCGTTTCATCCATTCGTCGAGGGCCGTCAGCGCGCGCTCCGAGATCGCGATCTTGCGCCGATCCTTCTTCACCTTCGGATCGGCGGGGGGCATGATGCCGAACGTGATGTTGGTCGGCTGATAGTTCACCGGATTGGCATGGGAGACGTAATAGGCCAATGCGCCGATCGCCGTTTCGCGCGGAGGACTGGCCGGTTCCTCGCCCTTCGCCAGCGCGGCCGCGTTACGACCGGCGATCAGTCCTGATGCCGCCGACTCGACGTAGCCCTCGACGCCGGAAATCTGCCCGGCGAAGAACAGATCCGGGCGACGCCTCGTCTGCCACGTCTCGCGCAGCACGGTTGGTCCGTTGATGTAGGTGTTGCGGTGGACCATGCCGAAGCGGACGAACTCGGCACGCTGCAGGCCCGGGACCGTCCGCAGCACGCGTTCCTGGTCGCCCCATTTGATCTGCGTCTGGAAGCCGACGACGCTGAAGTGATCGCCGGCGAGCGTATCCTGCCGCAACTGCACCGCGGCATACGGCACACGACCGGTGCGTGGGTCGATCAGTCCAACCGGTTTCATCGGACCGAAGCGCAGCGTGTCACGCCCGCGGTGCGCCATCACCTCGATCGGCAGGCAGCCTTCGAAGAACTTCTCCTTGTCGAAGTCGTGAACCGTCGCCGATTCGGCGTGCGTCACCGCATCGTAGAAGGCGTTGTACTCCGGTTCGGTGAGCGGGCAATTCAGGTAATCGCCTTGACCGTCGTCGACGCCGCACGAGGGCTGATCAGCCGAGCCTGTCACAGGCGGGCCATCAAGGCCCGGCCCGCTGTCCTTGCTCCCGGGCACGCCTGTGCCTTCCCGCGCTCTGATATTCCTGCCCCAGCGAGACGCGCGAAACACGATGTCCATGTCGATCGACTCGGCAAGGACAATCGGGCTGATGGCGTCGTAGAAGTAGAGGTGATCGGCCCCGACGAACGCGGCGACGTCGCGGGAAAGCGACTCCGAGGTGAGCGGTCCGGTCGCGATGATCAGCGGGTAGAGCGATGGCTCCGGCGGAATCCGTTCGATCTCTTCCCGCGTGAGGGTAATCCTGGGGTGACCCGTGATTGCGTCAGTGATCGTCTGCGAAAAACGGTCCCGATCGACCGCCAGCGCGGCACCGGCCGGGACACGGCTCGCTTCGGCGGCGCGCATTACGAGCGAACCGAGGCGGCGCATCTCCTCTTTGAGGAGACCGACGGCGTTATCCAGCTTGTCGCCGCGCAGCGAATTGGAGCAGACCAGCTCCGCCAGGCGATCGGTCTTGTGCACCAGCGTCGGCCGTACCGGCCGCATCTCGTGCAGGACGACGTCGACACCCGCCTCGGCCGCCTGCCAGGCGGCTTCAGAACCGGCGAGCCCGCCGCCAATGATGTGAATGGTAGGCACTGGATTTCCCGTGGGGCCGCTGGGTTGCCGTGGCGCGGACTTTGTCAGGTCCGCGCGGGCGAGCCTGACAGGGCTCGCCCCACTCTCACGCTTGCGCCACGACTACGCCGTCGCGCGTGCCGCCTTCTTCTTCCCGCCCCCCGCGGCTGGCCGGCGCTTGAAGCCGCCGCGCTTCGGCGCTGGACCGGCATCTCGCCGCGCCGCCAGCAGTTCCTGCGCCTGTTCCCACGTCAACTGCTCGGGGTTCATCGTTTTCGGAATCGACGCGTTGGTCGTGCCGTCGGTCACGTACGGACCATAACGGCCTGCAAGCAGCTTCAGGGTCTGGCCGTCATTCGTCAACTCGCGCAGCGTCTTCTTCTGCGCGCCCTGGCGCCGACGAGACTGCTTCGGCGCGCGCAGCAGTTCCAGCGCCTTGTCGAACGAAATGGCGAAGACGTCCTCTTCCGATTCGAGCGAGCGGAATTCATCGCCGTGCTTCACGTACGGGCCGAACCGGCCGAAGTTCGTGACGATCGGTTCGCTGTCGTCCGGATGGACGCCGACGACGCGCGGGAGCGACAGCAGCTTGAGCGCTTCGTCGAGCGTGACCGTGGTTTCGCTCATGCCCGCCTGCAGCGATGCGCGCTTCGGTTTCGGCGCCGCCTCCGCCTTCTTGCCTTTCACCTTCGGCGGCGGCTCCGGCGTCTCGCCGAGCTGTACGTACCACCCGAAGCGGCCATTCATGACGTACACCTGTTGACCCGTCGCCGGATCGACGCCAAGCGATCGCGGACCTTCGGCCTTCGCGCGCACCAGCTCCAGCGCCTTGTCGACCGTCAGGTCCGCCGGTGCGAGCTCGTCGGGCAGCGACGCCGTCCGGCCAGGCCCGCCTTCGCCGACCTGCACGAACGGACCGAACCGTCCAATGCGGATCCGTACTGGCTCGCTGGATTCCGGCTCGACCCCGAGATCCAGCAGTGGATAGTCCGCCTTCTCGGCGCCGGTGTTCACCGCCGGCAACAGGCCGCGATGCTTCTTGTCGCCGAAATAGAACTGCCTCAGAAACGCGACCCACTCGCGCTCGCCACGGGAGATCTCGTCGAGATCCTCTTCCATCTCCGCGGTGAAATCGGTTTCGACGAAGTCGCCGAAGTGTTCGCGCAACAACTTTGTCACCGCGAATGCGGTGAAACTCGGCACCAGTGCCTTGCCCTGACGGAACACGTAGCCGCGGCGGACGATCGTCGCAATCGTCGGCGCAAACGTCGACGGACGCCCGATGCCCAGCCGCTCGAGCTCCTTGATCAGCGACGCCTCGGTGAAGCGGGCGGGCGGCGTCGTCTCGTGCCGTTTCGGATCGGTGCCCAGCAGCGTGATCGCCGTTGACGGGCGCGCTCCTTCGACGTTGATACGATCGCCGACCTTCGCCTGCGGGAGAATCGCTTCCTGCTCCTCGAGTTCGGCGGCCGGGTCATCGCTGCCTTCGACGTACGCGCGGCGGAAGCCCGCGAACTCGATCGCCTTGCCGCTGGCCATCATCACCGCGTTCTCGCCCTTCGGCCCCTTCGCCGTGATCTCCATGCTCGTGCGCAGCACGCGCGCGTCCACCATCTGCGACGCCATCGTGCGCTTCCAGACCAACTCGTAGACCTTGAGCTCGTCGGAATCGAGCAGGCCGTCCATCTGGCTCGGGGCCAGGCGGAAGTCGGTGGGGCGGATCGCTTCGTGCGCTTCCTGCGCGTTCTTCACGCGCGTCTGATAACGGCGCGGTGCGTCGTAGTACTCGCTGCCGAACATGTCACGAATGACGCGCGCCGATTCGTTAATCGCCTTGTCGGACAGCGTCGTCGAGTCCGTGCGGTGATATGTGATGAGGCCTTCCATCTGGCCGTTGCCGACGTCCACCCCCTGAAACAACCGCTGGGCAATCTGCATCGTCCGCTCGGTGGAAAATCCGAGCTTGCGGCTGGCTTCCTGCGTCAGCGTCGACGTGGTGAACGGCGGCGCCGGTCTCTCGACGCCAGGCTTCTGCTCGACCGCGGTGACCGTCCACGGCACGTTGGCGCGAATCGCTTCGACGAGCGCATTGGTCGCCGCTTCGTCCAGTAGACGGACGTTCTGGTTCTTGAGCGCGCCGGTCTGGGCGTCGAAGTCCTTGCCGCTGGCGACGCGCTGATCCCCGACCTTCGCGAGCGTCGCGGTGAATTCGCGGCCGTCGCCTTTGAGTTTCGCCTCGAGGTCCCAGTAGACGCCAACGCGGAACGCGCGCCGTTCTTCTTCGCGCTCGACAATCAGACGCACGGCCACACTCTGCACCCGGCCCGCGCTCAGGCCGGTCTGCACCTTCTTCCAGAGCACCGGCGACAGCGTGTAGCCATACAGCCGATCGAGGATGCGACGGCTCTCCTGCGCGCGAACCAGGTTCTCGTTCACGTCTGCCGGATGATCCAGCGCCGCTTTCACGGCATCTTCAGTGATCTCGTGAAAGACGATGCGGCGGACGGGAACCTTGGGCTTGAGCACCTGCGCCAGATGCCAGCTGATCGACTCACCTTCGCGATCGGGGTCGGTGGCCAGCAGCAGTTCCGACGCCTCCTTGATCGCGGTCTTCAGATGCGCGACCTGCTTCCTCTTGTCGCTCGGCACGACGTAATACGGCGTGAAATCGCTGTCGACATCGACCCCGAGGCGTCCCCAGTCCTTTTCCTTGATCTCCTTGGGGACTTCGGCGGCCGACTCAGGCAGATCGCGAATATGGCCGTAGCTGGCCTCGACGCGGTACTTGTTCCCGAGGAATCGCCCGAGCGTCTTGGCCTTCGCCGGCGATTCGACAATGACCAGGGGTTTCGCAGCCATGAACGGTTTTTACCCTAGCACGTTCGCGCGGACCGGATAAAACGGCCCCCTTCGACGCGACGCAGGAGTCCTTTCAATTCCAGTTGGCTCAGACGGGGCAGGAGCCGCGGCAGGTCGAGGCCGGCTGCTGCGGCCAGGGCGTCCAGATCGTAGGGGTGACCCGCCTCCATCTTGTCGAGCAGCGGATCGTCGCTAATCGCTGACTCGACAGAATTTGTCTGGCTCGAGCCGGGTTCAATCAGGTGCAGTTCCGAGAGGATGTCGTCTGCCGTCTCGACCAGGTGCGCACCGTCACGCAACAGCGCGTGACCCCCACGATTGCGGCCGCTCAGGACGTTGCCGGGAACCACCATGACCTCCCGACCCTGATCCAGCGCACAGCCCGCGGTAATGAGCGAACCAGACTTGTCGGATGCCTCGATGACCACAACAGCACGCGACAAGCCGCTGATGATCCGGTTGCGCAGCGGAAATCGAAACGGCAGCGGCACGGTCTGCGGAGGGTACTCGCTGAGCACGATGCCTTCAGCCGCAATCGCATCGGCGAGCCCGACGTGTTCGTGGGGATAGATGCAGTCAAGGCCGGAGCCGAGGACGGCGGCGGTCCGTCCGTGCTGCAACGCACCGCGATGGGCCGCGGAATCGACACCGCGCGCCAGGCCACTGACGACGACAATGCCGTGCGCGGCGAGGTCGCTGGCGATGCGCAGCGCCGTTTCGAGTGCGACCGCCGAGGCCGCTCGCGAACCGACGATGGCGACCGCCGGAGCGTTCAATGCCGCCACGTCGCCGCGATACCAGAGAAGGGGCGGGCAGTCGGTCGTCGTCAGGAGCGCTGCCGGATACAAGGCGTCGTTCCAGGCGAGCGCGCCGATACCGCGCGCAGCCGCCTGTTCACGCAGACACTGCGCCTCCGCCAGACGCCGGCTGGCAAGTTCGAGGAGTTCGGGGTCTTCCGAGGTAAGTCGTTCGGTCAGGCCGACGCGTGAGAGGTCGTCGACCAGTGACAGTGCGATCGCGTGATTGAGCGTCATGGCGCGTCTCCGCGCCCTGCGCATCCGGCCCGGCTCCGATTATACGAGCGTCCGCATCAGCGTCAGTCTTTCGAACGCCGGACATCGGTCGCCCTCCAGATGACGGTTTGCGAAAGAAACGAGGACACGAAGGGCAGCAACCGGCGGATTCAACCCGGATTCCACGGTCGAGCGTGGCACATGCCTTGCTCAAACCACGTCACCATTGTGGCTGCAATTCCTTGCGATTGCCGCTGGGCCGTGACTATAGTGAGGGCGGCGTTCCGATATATGCGCGCCTGTGCCGCCTGCCTGATCGTGCTCTTGGCTTTAAGTGCTCCCGCGAGTGCGTCGGACGCGCGCAGCGAAGCGAAGAAGCACGTCGATTTCGGGATCGTCGTTGCGCAGAAAGGCCTGTGGCGTGAGGCGATCATGCAGTGGGAGCGCGCCAGCCAGATCGACCCGACCTACGCCGCCGCCTTCAACAATCTCGCGATTGCCTACGAGCACGAGGGCGACCTCGACAAGGCGCGCGCCGCCTACGACAAGGCGCTGGCTATCGAGCCGAACAACTCGTACATCAAACAGAACAACGAGCTCTTCAAGGAAATCAATGACCGCACGACTCGCAAGGACGGTCAGTAGTCTTCTCGCCGTCCTGCTGCTGACGGCGTGCACCAACTACTACGAAATCCCCATCGAAACACCGATCCGCCCGAAGCTCGACGTCTCGGCCTTCCAGCGCGTCCTCGTCGCCGGCTTCATCTCCGGCGGCACCGACGACGTGGACAGCAACCTCGAGACGACGCGGCTGCTGCGCAGCCAGCTGCGGAACAAATCGGACCTGCGGGTGATCGACGCCGACGTCCTGCCGTTGATGGAGGTCGCGACACAAGGTGAGAATCCGCCGAGCGATCAGGGCACGTCGGGTACGGATTCGGCTGCGGCTTCCGCTCCGGCGGCGCCCCCCGCGCCGATCAAGGAAGAGAAAGATCTCGCGCCGTACGAGCGGCTGTTCGCCAACGCCGATTACTGGAAGAAGATCGGCGAGGAATATCAGCAGCCGTTGATCGTGACCGGCACGATCATGCTCATTCCGGAAACGAAGAACAGCGTCGTCCAGAGCGAGCAGGAACAGTTCGACTCGTTCGGCCGTCGCCGCACGACTCCCGTGCGCACCTACGTCGAACGCAAGGGATTCGCGCTGCGGCCGAAGTTCGTCTTCATCGACGGTCGCACCGGGATGGTTCTGCACTCGGAACGGTTTGCCGAGGAGGTTCTGTACAACGCCAACCAGACCACCCCGGCCCTGTCGTCCTATTTCGAGCTGATGGACAAGGTCATCCCGAGCTTTCTGAGCACGCTGAGCAGTCAGAAAATCAAGGGCACCAGGATTCTTCTCCAGTAGAGGCCGGCCTTTAGGCCGGCCCGACGCTTGTGCTACCATAACCCCTTTGTGCGCGCCCATTTGGCCGCGCCCTAGCATTCCCAACTGAGGTAACGCTCGTGTACGCGATTATTCAGGCCCGTGGCCGACAGCTCAGGGTGGCCCCCGGCGCGATCGTCGAGGTGGACGGTACTCCGGGCGAGACCGGCTCGGAATTCACGTTTGACCAGGTCCTGCTCGTCGAGAAGGACGCAGGCGACATCGTCGCTGGCGCCCCGTTCGTGGCGAACGCGAAGGTGGTTGGCGTGGTGGACGGCGAGGCGCGCGGGCCGAAGCTGCGCGTGTTCAAGAAGAAGCGCCGCAAGGGGTTCCGCAAGACGCGCGGACATCGCAGCGTCTTCACGCGGGTCCGCATCACCGATATTCAGGCCTGACGGTTCACGCACGAACGCGTCGCACAGACAAGGTTTTCAGTAATGGCTCACAAAAAAGGGCAGGGCAGCTCCCGCAACGGCCGCGACAGTAATTCCCAGCGGCTGGGCGTCAAGCGGCACGACGGCAACGTGGTGACCGGTGGTTCGATCCTCGTGCGACAGAAGGGCCGTCGTTTCGAGCCCGGCCTGAACGTGGGGTTGGGCAAGGATCACACGCTGTTCGCCAAGGTTGATGGCAAGGTGCGCTTCGAAGACCACGGGCAGCACGGCCGCCGCATCAGCGTGATCCCGGTCGAGTAGGAATCAGGAATCAGCGATCAGGAATCAGGACTGCATCAGAGTCCGCCGCAATGCGTGATTCTGCTTCCTGATACCTGGCTCCTGATTCCTGGCATTTTCCTATGTTCGTCGACGAAGTCGACATCCACGTAACGGCTGGGGACGGCGGTCGCGGCTGCCTCAGCTTCCGTCGCGAAAAGTACGTCCCCCGCGGCGGTCCTGACGGCGGCGACGGCGGTGCCGGCGGCTCCGTGTTCATCGTCGCGACTCCCACCAAGAACACGCTGGTCGATTTCCGCTTTCATCCGGAGTTCAAGGCGCTTCGCGGCCAGCACGGCCAGGGCTCGAACAAGACCGGCCAGACCGCCGAGGACCTCGAGATAGCGGTCCCGATCGGCACGCTCGTATTCGAGAAGCGTGACGGTGAGGACCCGCAACTGCTTGCCGACCTGGCGGTCGAAGGGCAACGCGTGCAGGTAGCGAAGGGTGGCCGTGGCGGCCGCGGCAACGCGCGGTTCGTGTCGTCGACCAACCGCGCCCCGCGACGCGTGGAGCCCGGGGAAGCCGGCGAAGAGAAGCAACTGCAGCTGCAGTTGAAGCTGATTGCCGACGTCGGACTGGTCGGGTTTCCCAACGCCGGCAAGTCGACGTTGATTTCGCGCATCTCCGCCGCGCGTCCGAAGATCGGCGATTATCCGTTTACGACCCTCACACCGAATCTCGGCGTCGTGACGTTGAGCGACGATCGTCACTTCGTCGTCGCCGACGTCCCCGGCCTGATCGAGGGCGCACACGAGGGACACGGCCTCGGCGATCGATTCCTGCGGCACATCGAGCGGACCAAAGTGCTCATTCACCTCGTCGATGTGTCCGGAGCCTCGGGCCGCGACCCGGTTCGTGATTTCGAGGTCATTCAGCGCGAGCTGGAATCATTCGATCCGGCGGTCGCGGCAAAACCGCAGTTGGTGATCGCGAACAAGATCGACGCCGTCGACGATGAGAGTCGCGTGAAGGCACTTGAAAAGCGCGTGAAGAAAGCCAGACTGTCGTTCTTTGCGATCTCCGGCGTCACCGGGGCCGGCGTCGAGGCGCTGCTGGAAGCGGCTTGGCGGCAGATTGTTGCCTATCGCGAGGCGGCCGCGGCGGCGGCGGTCATCACCGGGGACGAGGACGAGGGCGTGGACCTCATTGCTCCAGCGCGGCTCGCGCCCGGCCGCCGCCGTAACATCTAACCTGCATGCGCCGGCTGGGCCTGCTCGGTGGCACGTTCGATCCCATCCACTACGGACATCTCGACGCCGCGAAGGCGGCGTTCACCTCGCTCGGGTTGGACCAGGTGCGGCTGATGCCGGCGCACGACCCGCCACACCGTCCCGCCGATCCACACGCGAGCGCGTTTCACCGCTTCGCGATGGTGTCGCTGGCCATCAGCGACGAATCGTGGATGACGGCGTCGGATCAGGAACTGCGCCGCGCCGGAGGGCCGTCCTACACGATCGAGACGCTGGGCGCGCTGCACGCGGAAGGATGGATGCCGTCGCAGATCTTCTTCATTCTCGGGGCCGACGCCTTTGCAGAAATCGCGAGTTGGCGAGCGTACCCGTCGGTGCTGGACGCCGCACATTTTGCCGTGATCGCGCGGCCCGGCGTCACGATCGCGGCCGCGACGGCACGTGTCCCTGAGTTGGCGAGCCGTATGCACCAGGCATCACCAGCGGCAACGGGCGTGTCGGCACCGGCGATCTTTCTCGTGGAAGCACGGACGCGCGACGTATCGTCGACGCAGATCCGCGCGCGCCTCACCGCGCGCGACTCAATCGATGATCTCGTGCCGCCCGCGGTCGCGCGGCACATCGTCAGGCATCAACTCTACGGAGCGGTTGATCATCTACATGGCAAAGACGCACGCATCAGCAGCCAGGGCGCTTAGAGCAGCACCGCGGGTTCCACGCGCGAAGAGTACCGCCACGAAAGCGTCGTCGACCAGGTCGGCGAGCGGCCGACCGGCAACAAAGCGGCAGGCGCCGGCGAGATTACCCAGGGCCGTGACCACGGCGATTGCGGCCGCACAGGACCGCAAGGCCGAGGACGTCGTGGTGCTGGATCTGCGCAAGGCTGGCGGATTCACCGACTTCTTCGTGATCTGCACGGGTAACAACCCGCGGCAGATCACCGCGATCGCGGATGCGGTGCGTGACACGTTGAAGAAGCAGCTCGACGAGCGGCCGGCCCTTGCCGAGGGTGTGGACAAGTCCGAGTGGATCCTTCTCGATTACTTCAACTTCGTCGTCCACATCTTCAGCCGCGATTGCCGCAGCTTCTACGCCCTGGAACGCCTGTGGGGCGCCGCCGATCGAATCGAGTTCCCGAACGAATCGTAGTGCCCGGGGTTCGCCGCATCTCGCAGGACAGGCCTTAGCCATCGCCGCTGCTATCGCAGGGCCCGGCTTCGACCGACATTCGCATGTAGGGCCCGGCTTTTGCCGGGCATGTATGTAGGGCCCGGCTTCAGCCTGGCGCGCTCCCCATGCCTGCCCCCAAGATCACACCGGCCATCCTCACGGCGGGACCCGCGGGTCGCGCGCTTCTGCGCCAGGCACGTCGATACGCGGCTGTCGAGGCAACGGTGCTGATCACCGGTGAGACCGGCGTCGGCAAGGACGCTCTCGCCCGCTACATCCACATTGCCGGCCCGCGGCGGCGTGAGCCGTTCATCACGGTCGATTGCCCCGCGCTCCCGGCCACGCTGATCGAGTCGGAGCTGTTCGGCCACGAACGCGGCGCCTTCACCGATGCCACGACCGCGCGGCCAGGCCGCTTCGAGCTCGCCGGACATGGCACGCTCTACCTTGACGCGATCACCGGACTGAGTACCTCCGGACAGGGCGCGTTGCTTCGTGTCGTCGAGGAGCGGCGCGTGACCCGTCTCGGCGGAACGACGACCACTGACGTCCGGGCGCGAATCATCGCCTCGGCCGACGCGGGTGTCGAAGAAGCGGCGCGCACGGGCGCATTCCGCGCCGAGCTGTTTCACCGGCTGCGTGTCCTGCCGATGCACATCACACCGCTCCGCGAGCGTCCCGATGAAATCATCCCGCTCGCCACGCGATTCCTGACCGAGTTGGCGGTGCACCTCCGGCGCACTGTTCCTGCGTTGACGTCAGAGGCAGCCGACGCACTCCGTCGCTATCACTGGCCCGGCAACGTGCGCGAACTGCGGCACGTGATCGAACGCGTGCTGCTCGCCGGATCCGCGGAACGGGTCGAGGTGGATGCCCTGCCGCTGGATGTGCTCGAAGGCGGCGAAGCGTACTTCGCGCCAGCCGGCCCGGCGCGACCAACACTGGAAGAAGTGGAACGCCGCTACATCGCGTTGACGCTGCAGGCGGCGAAGGGCAACCAGACGAGGGCTGCCGCCATTCTCGGCATCAGCCGCAAGGCGCTATGGGAAAAGCGGAAGCGCTACGGCTTGCGGTAAGCGCCGGCAACCAACTGCTGACGCTCGCGTTCGCTCCGCCATGCGCGGCATGCGGCGATCCACTCGACTCGCCCGTCGACGGCTGCGTCTGTCGGAAGTGCTGGGCGACGATCGAGCCGCCGCCGCACGTGGACTGGCCATCGAGCATCAGTGTCGCCGCTGCGGCCGGCGATTACATCGGCTCCCTGCGCGACATCGTCCATGCGCTGAAGTACGACGGCCGCCGCTCCCTCGCCCGTCCGCTCGCCGCGCGCATGCGCACGCGTGGCTCGAGCATGTTGCACGACGCAGATTACGTCGTCCCGGTTCCGCTACATCCGTGGCGGCACGTCCGGCGGGGATTCAATCAGGCAGCCGATCTCGCGAAAGCACTCGACCTTCCGCTCGTGCACGCGTTGTGGCGTAAGCGAATGACCACGGCGCAATCCGGACTGAGTGCGGCCGCGCGACGACGGAACGTGCACGGCGCGTTCGCGCTCTCACCATTACTCTTCCGCCGCAGACGCGACGCGCTCCTGCGCGATCGGGTGATCGTGCTTGTTGACGACGTGCGGACGACCGGAGCGACGTTGAGCAGCTGTGCCGAGATACTGCTCGAGGCGGGAGCCCGCGAGGTCCGGGCATTGACCGCGGCGTTGCGGGCCGTGGATCGTAAATAAGCGCTGAAGAACGTCCTGCGGATTACGTCCGGAGGTCACGCGAGTACCGAACGGCGCGGCGTTTTACAACAGCGTCGCGACGGCGGCGAAGATCTCGTCTGACAAAACGCCGCGATCGCGGTCGGCGTCGAAGCGTTTCCACGTCAAATCGACCTGCCCTAGATAGCTCGTCCTCACGCGGCCGAGCAACGCCAGATCGCGTTCGTACCTGTCGCGATCCGCGGTCTTGCGGCGCGCCGACACGTCCGGGGCGATGTCGAGCAGGAAGGTCAGGTCGGGCTGCGGCAGAAATTTCTGCATCTCGCGCAGCCACGACCCGTCGAGTCCGAACGCCTCGCCATACGCGATGCTCGACGCGAGATAGCGATCGCAGACGAGGACCGTGCCACGCTCCAGTTCGCGCTCGATTTGCGGCTTCCACTCGTAACGGTTCGCGACGTACAGGAGCTGCATCACGTCGGGACCGTAGTCGCGCTGGCCGTGCAGCGCGCGCGCGATTTCCTCACCGATCGACGTGTCGTAGGCGGGAAACGACAGCAACCGCACGAGACGTCCGCGCTCGACCAGCCGATCGCGCAGCAACTCAGCCTGCGTCTGCTTGCCGCTTTGATCGAGACCTTCGAACGCGATCAGTAATCCGCGCATGGCAATCCCGTGGGGCGGGTCCCGCCATCGTCGAGACAGAGGCAGGCCAAGGTCCGCGCCACGTCAATCCTTCTCAAGCGCCAGAACATCATCGAGCGCCTGGCGCCGGCGAATGATCCGCCAGTTACCATCGTCCACCAGTACTTCCGGCGCGAGCAGGTGACGGTTGTAGTTCGATGCCATCACCGCACCATAGGCACCGGTATCGAGGATGGCAACAAGGTCATCGACCGCCACCGGTGGCATCAGGCGATCGCGCGCGAGGACATCGCTGCTCTCGCAGATTGGACCGACGATGTCGAGCGGTTGCTCGGCACCCGATCGTGGCTTCAGCGGCAGGATGCGGTGGAACGAGCCGTACAGCGCGGGGCGCATCAACTCCGTCATGCCGGCGTCGAGCACCACGAACTGCCGGCCGTCGGGATACCTCTTGGTATCCACCACCTGCGCCACGAGCGCGCCCGAATGACCGACGATCGCGCGGCCGGGTTCAAGGACGACGGGAATGCCGGCGCGCCGCAGTTCAGGCAACACGGCAGCAGCGTATTCGTCCGGAGAGATCATCGGCCGTCCTTCGTACGCGATGCCGAGACCGCCGCCAAGATCGACGTGTTCGAGCGCGTGACCGTCATCGCGCAGCTCCAGTGCCAGCGAGACGAGCGCTTCAGCCGCACGCCGCAGCGGCTCCGCGGTCGTGATCTGCGAGCCGATGTGAATGTGCACGCCGACAAACCGGAGGCCCTGCACGCCTTTCCGTTCCCGATAGATCTGGCGCGCCTCCTCGAGCGGCACACCGAACTTGTTGCTCTTCAGGCCGGTGGAAATATTCGGATGACTGTGCGCATCGATGTCGGGATTGACTCGCAGCGCCACGCGCGCCTCGCAGCCGAGCGCGCGGGCGATCGCGGCGATCCGATCGAGCTCGCCCGCCGATTCCGCGTTGATGGTGCCGATGCCTTCAGCGATCGCGAACTCGTGCTCGTCGCGCGTCTTGCCGACGCCGGTGAACACGATGTCCGCCGGCGCAAAGCCGGCGCGCAGCGCCACGCGGATCTCGCCGCCGGAATTCGCATCGGCCTTGCTGCCGATCGCGTGCAGCAGCCTCGCGATCGCGAGCGTCGAGTTCGCTTTCAGCGCGTAATGGATCGCGTGCGGAAACGATGCGAAGGCCTCGTCGATGCCGCGGTAGGCCTCGCGGATGGTGCGCGCGCTGTAGATATAAACGGGGGTGCCGGTCTCGGACGCAATCGCCTGGACGCTGACGCCGTCGCACACGAGGCCGTCAACTGCCGGCTGGAACGGTAGGTACACGAGGATTTCGCATGGTATCATGCGCGCATTCCCGACCAGCGCTGCAGCGACGTTCGACGATGCGGCGGTCACCGCAACCGCCGTTCGTCCTCTGCGCGTGCCGGCGCGTCCGCCGCAACCTCTGATGTCTGAGCCCGCTCCACAATCGGAGATCGATGCCCTCATCGAGCGTTGCCTTGCCGGCAATCAGGCCGCGTGGGAGGACATCGTCCGCCTTCACCGGCGCAAGGTGTTCAACATCGCCTACAAGTTCGTCGGCAGACACGACCTCGCCGAGGACCTGACCCAGGACATCTTCCTGAAGCTGTACCGGTCGCTCGACACCTTCGATCGCCGCGCCAACTTCCAGACGTGGCTGATCAGCGTCAGCCGCAATCTCTGCATCGATCACTACCGCAGCGTCCGCAAGGAACGCGAGACGATGAACCGCGACATCGACCCGTCGACGCTGATGCCGGTGTCGAAGGATCGCAGCGCCTACGCGCAACTGGAACTGCGCGACCGCGTGCAGTTGCTGCGCGCCGCGCTCGAGATGCTGCCGACGACGCTGCGCACCGCCGTCCTGATGCGCGACATCCAGGAAATGACGTATCAGGAAATCGCGGACAAGCTCAACGTGCCCGAAGGCACGGTGAAGTCGCGGATCAATCGCGGGCGCACCGAGCTCGCCCGCCAGATTCAGAAGCTGCGCGACCAGCAGGACGCCGTGCCGAAAACCGGAGTATCAGGATGAATCTCACTACCGATCGCAATCAGGGCGTCGCCGTCGTGCGCGTGCGCGAGCCGCGGCTGATGTATCCGATCCTGTCCGACTTCTCCAACACGGTCACATCGCTGCTCAGCGCCGGCGACCGCAAGATCCTGCTCGATCTCTCGACCGTCACCTACGTCGACAGCGCCACGATCGGCTGCCTCATGGATCTGTATCGTCAGGCCACCGCCGCCGGCGGCGTGCTCAAGCTCGCCGGCGTCCAGAAGCGCGTCGAAACGATGCTGACGATGACCGGCGCGCAGAACTTCCTCGAGATCCACGCCGACGAACCGTCCGCGCTCAAGAGTTTCGGGGCATAAGGCGATGCGCACGATCAAGACGACCAGCGGCACCGAGATTCATCTGGATGGCGATCTGCTCGCGGTGATGGAGGCCCTCTATCACGAGGTCACGGCGAAGCGCGAGCTCGCACACTCGTTCGAGGACATGATGCGCGAGATCACCCACCTGATCGACCAGATGGACGATGCCGAGCGCCGCGCCTATTTCCTCGAGAGCCTGTTCCTGAATACGGTGAAGTACGAGAACGACAAGCTGGAAGCCTACATGCGCAAGATCGCAAAGTAGGGCCGGCGTCAGCCGGGCACGCCGCCTAATTCGATTCCGGCCGCTCGATCCGATCGATCACCAGCAGGTTCACCGGAGCCTTCGTGGCTTCCAGTTTCAACCCCAGTTGCTCGCGAAGCGCCGTGAACAGATCGGGCGCATCGGCCGGCAGCGGCTCGCCGGCGTGCACCTGCGAGTCTGGCGTAAACGTCAGCAGCAGATCCCACTGACCATCAAGGCCGCCGCCGTCAACGACCGGCCGGCCAACCAGCGGCGACAGCCGCATCCGGAATTCCGTCAGCCCGAATCCGCCGGCGACGATGCGGCCGTTGCCGACGCGCAGGCCGCAGGCGATGCTCGTGTCAGTGGTTGGTGGATACGGATTCGCGCCGCCGATGCGGGCGGCGGCCACCGCCTGCTCCTTCAGCGTGTCGCAGTCATTTGCCGCCGGGCGCAGGTTGGGCCCGAGGCGACCATCCGGTCGCGCACGCATCAACGCATACACCGGCCGCTCCTCGCTCTCGCGATGAAAAGAGAGTTTCAACTGGTCGCGCAGCAGCGATCGCAGCGCCAGCGCCCACGTCGGCGGCAGGCCGTCCGGTTGTAACGCTGCGGCAATCTTCGCGTCGAGTTTGGCCACGATGTCGTAGCGCTCGTGACGCATCCAGTCCGGCGCGTTGGCCAGTTGGAACGGCTGCAGCTGGTAGGCCGCGGCGACGATGTCCGCGATGGCCATATTGGTGACGGTGAACTGGCCGGTCGGCCGGGCGTTGAAGGCCGAGCCCGCGGCGCCGGACACGTTCCGTTTGATCGACGCCGCCTCGAAGGAGGCTTCAGTCAGGCCGGTCGTCTGGGCCCGCGCACCGATCGCATAGAGGACCAGCAGGAGGGCACATACCGGGAAGCGCGCTGAGGCTCGCATGAGCGCTTGGACGGGGCAGAGCGCTGACGCGTTGCCTCGATCGGGCCCGGCCGCTTCCGCGATCGATCCGGCTGAACCCCGGACGGTAACAGTTAGATCGAGTCTTTGGCGGGAGCCATCGCGCCCTCGGCGGTATGCTCCGGCGCCGGGATGCCGTCCACGAGCGTCCAGGCGTCGCGCTCTTCGAGCACCTGCGCCGCGAAGGCGGTGTGCAGGGCATGACCGCCGCGATGGGCGACGAGGTGGCCGATCACCGGATGGCCGACCAGCGCCATGTCGCCGATGACGTCGAGAATCTTGTGACGCACGAACTCGTCGTCATAGCGCAGCGCGTGGTTCAGCACGCCGGTGTCGCCGACGACGATCGCGTTCTCGAGTGATCCGCCGAGCGCCAGCCCCCGCTGCCGCAGCTGCTCCACTTCCTTCAGGAAGGTGAAGGTGCGTGCCGGAGCGATCTCGTCGGTGAAGACCTCCGCCGACAGGCGAATCGTCCGCGACTGATGCCGCAGCAGCGGATGCTCGTAGGCGATGCTGTAGGTGACCTTGAAGTGATCCGAAGGGTAAATGGCGATGCGCTTGTCGCCGCGTGCCATCACGATCGGCCGCAGCACCTTCAAGTACTGCCGTTTCCCCTGCTGGATCTTCACGCCGGCTTCGTGAATCAGGTAGACGAACGGCGCCGCGCTGCCGTCCATGATCGGCACTTCCGGCGAATTGAGCTCGACAATGACGTTGTCGATCCCCAGGCTGACCAGCGCGCTCAACAAATGTTCGACCGTGTCGATCTGGACCGCGTCACGGGTCAGGCCGGTGGCGTAGTTGATGCCCCCGACGTGATCGACAGTGGCCGGCACTTCAAGTCCGCCGAGGTCCGCACGACGGAAGCGGATGCCCGTGTTCGCGCCGGCCGGCTTGAGAGAAAGGGTGACCTTCTTGCCCGAGTGGAGACCGATACCTGCGCAGGAAATCGATCGCCGAAGTGTCCGTTGTGCGTTCATCAAGGTCTAGACCGACAGGGGGTTCTCCTGATGAAAGCAATGGCAGTGCCGGTTCGTCCGGCTGCAGCGCACTGCTTGTAAGCGACTGAGGGAGTGTGGCTTCGACCTCAGAGCGATGGAGGGTCCGGACAATCCAGCCTGATTTTGTGGCACCCAAACCACGCGTCGGCCGATCACGAGTGTGGCCAGCCTGCCACAGGTCCGAAAGGGCAAGGTCCGAAGCGCCAAGATCAAAGGGCGACGTGCGAAGTGAAGGGCCAAGGGCGACGGACGAGCGGAAGCGCGGGCTTCAGCCTCGACGCCGGAGCAGCGGTTTCAGGAACTTGCCGGTGGCGGACTTCGCGTTGGCGGCGACCTCTTCGGGCGTGCCGGCGGCGATCACCCGGCCACCGCCATCTCCACCTTCGGGCCCGAGATCGATCACGTGGTCGGCGCTGCGGATCACATCGAGGTTGTGCTCGATCACCACCACCGTGTTCCCCTGATCGACCAGCCGGTTCAACACGTCGAGCAGCTTGCGCGTATCTTCGAAGTGCAGTCCGGTGGTCGGCTCATCGAGGATGTACAGCGTGCGGCCCGTGCTGCGACGGGACAACTCGCGCGCCAGCTTCACCCGCTGCGCCTCGCCTCCGCTCAACGTCGTCGCCGACTGCCCGAGTTCGATGTAACCGAGGCCCACGGACTGCAGCGTCCGCAGCTTGCCGGCAATCGGCGGAAAGTTCTCGAGCAGCGGCAGCGCCTGATCGACCGTCAGGTCGAGGACCTCGGCGATCGACTTGCCGCGATATTGGATCTCGAGCGTCTCGCGGTTGTAGCGGCGTCCCTTGCACTGCTCGCAGGTCACGTAGACGTCGGGCAGGAAGTGCATCTCGATCGCGATCACGCCGTCGCCCTGGCAGGCTTCGCAGCGTCCACCCTTGACGTTGAACGAAAAGCGTCCCGGCTTGAAACCGCGCGCCTTCGCCTCCGGCATCATCGCGAACAGCTCGCGGATGAAGGTGAACATGCCGGTGTAGGTGGCCGGATTCGATCGCGGCGTGCGGCCGATCGGCGACTGATCGATCTCGATGACCTTGTCGATCAGCCCGATACCGTCGATCCGATCGTGGATGCCCGGCTCGGACGCCGCCTTGTAGATCGTCTTCGCCAGCGAGCGGTAGAGAATGTCGTTGACCAACGTCGACTTGCCCGAGCCGCTGACACCGGTGACCGCGGTCAAGGTACCGAGCGGAATGGCGACGTCGATATTCTTCAGGTTGTTCTCGCGCGCACCGCGGATGACGATCTCGCCCTTGAGCGGCGGCCGCCGCGCCTTGGGCGTCGGGATCGATCGCTCGCCACGGAGGTATGCCCCGGTAAGCGAGCCGTTGCCCCGCACGACGTGGGCGGGATCGAGCAGTTCCTCCGGCCGCCCCTGAAAGATGACGTGGCCACCGTGCTCGCCCGCACCGGGACCAAGATCCACGACGTAGTCCGCGGTTCGAATCGTCTCCTCGTCGTGCTCGACGACGACGACCGTGTTGCCGAGATCGCGCAGGCGCGACAACGTCGACAGCAGCTTGCGGTTGTCGCGCTGGTGCAGACCGATCGACGGTTCGTCGAGCACGTACAACACGCCGGTGAGGTTGGCGCCGATCTGTGTCGCCAGCCGGATGCGCTGCCCTTCGCCCCCTGAAAGCGTCGCCGCGCTGCGATTGAGCGTGAGGTAACCGACGCCGACGTCGTGCAGGAATCGCAGGCGCTCGCGGATCTCGCGCAGCACGCGCGAGGCGATCAGTTCCTCGCGATCGGTCAGCTCGAATTTCTCGAACACGTCGACCGCTTCGCTGATCGGCAGGTTCACGTAGTCGGCGATGCCGCGGCTCTTGACCCGCACCGCCAGACTCTCGGGCTTGAGGCGCCGCCCGTGGCACGCCGGGCACTCGCGCAGGGTGCGATAGGGTTCGAGATCCTCCTGAACCGCCCACGACCCATCGTCGTACCGGCGGCGGAGGTTGGGGATGATGCCTTCGAAGTTCTTACCAAAAGGATCGGCAGGCCCGGAATCGCCCTTGCCGCGCCGCCGGTGCGGCATTTCGAACTCCTCGTCGCCGTCATCCTCGTCGTCGTCTTCAACCGATGCAGTGCCCGGCTTCTGCCGCGCCGTGACATCGGCCCTCGCTTTCGCGGCGGGCCCGAACAGCAGGAGGTCGCGATGCTTCTTTGGCAGCTTCGCAAACGACACTGACGAATCGATGCCGTAGGTTTTCGACAGGGTCGCGATTGCTTCCTTCACGAGTTTGCGATCGCCGCGCGCCCACGGCGCAATCGCGCCGGCCAGCAGCGACTTCGAATCATCCGGTACCACCAGGCGCGGGTCGAAGTCATAGGTCGCGCCCAGCCCCTGGCAATCCGGACACGCACCGTGCGGCGAGTTGAACGAGAACGCCCGCGGCGTCATCTCCGGAATGGAGATCCCGCACTCGACACAGGCCAGCCGCCGCGAAAAGAGCTGATCGCCGCCCTCGAAGGTGTTGATGACGACGATGTCGTCGGCGAGGGCAAGCGCGGTCTCGAGCGACTCCGACAGACGCCGCTCGATCCCCGACTTGACGATCAGCCGGTCGACGACGACATCGATCGAGTGGTTGCGCCGACGATCGAGCTTGATCTCCTCGTCGAGCGCGCGGAACTGGCCGTCGACGCGCGCCTTCGTAAAGCCGCGCTGCCGCAGCGCCTGCAGTTCCTTCTTGAACTCGCCCTTGCGGCCGCGGACGATCGGCGCCAGCACGTTGATGCGCGCGTCCTGCGGGTAGAGCATCACCAGGTCGAGAATGCGCTCGAGCGACTGCGAGGCAATCGCGCGGCCGCAGTTGTAGCAATGTGGCGTGCCGATATTGGCAAACAGCAGGCGCAGGTAGTCGTAGATCTCGGTGACCGTTCCCACGGTCGAGCGCGGATTGGACCCGGTGGTCTTCTGCTCGATCGAGATCGCCGGCGACAGCCCTTCGATGAGGTCGACGTCCGGCTTTTCCATCTGCTCGAGGAACTGCCGGGCATAGGCGGAGAGCGATTCGACGTAGCGGCGCTGGCCCTCCGCGTAAATCGTGTCGAAGGCAAGGGACGACTTGCCCGAGCCCGACAGACCGGTGATCACGACGAGCTGATCCCGCGGCAGATCGACGTCGATGTTCTTCAGGTTGTGAACGCGGGCCCCGCGCACCGCGATCCAGTCGTGCCCCATATAGAGAGAATTTTCTGAAAACCCGGAATCCTTAATCTTAAATCCCAAACGCCGAATTCCAAGGGATTTGGGATTTGGACGCGCGTGCTATCGTTCCGGCACTCCAAACAATGACCACGCAGACGGACAGCACACACGCGCCGGGACGACTGCGCCGCGATGTCGGCTTCTACGGCCTCATGTTCGTGTCGCTGGGGTCGATCATCGGATCAGGCTGGCTGCTTGGCGCCCTCAACGCGGCGGAGGTCGCGGGGCCGGCGTCGATCCTCTCCTGGCTGTTGGCGGCCGGAATGCTGGCACTGCTCGCGCTCACCTACGCCGAGCTCGGGGCCGCGTATCCCGTGGCGGGAGGATCGGCGAGGTTTCCCTACTACTCCCATGGTCCGATCGTCGGGTTCACCGCCGGCTGGGCATCATGGCTGCAGGCCGTGTTCATTGCGCCGATCGAGGTGCTCGCGGTCATCGCCTACATCAACAGCGTCGGCTGGGTGCACACGCACTTCAACATGATCACGGCCAGCGGCCCGAGCGCGGGATTGCTGAATGCCACCGGTCTGACCGTTGCGATCGCAATGATGGTGCTGTTCACGGCAGTCAATCTGGCCGGCGCCAAGTTCTTTTCCGACAGCAACTCGGTGGTCGTCGTATTCAAGACCGCGGTGCCATTGCTCGCGTTGTCGGCGGTCGCGATGCTGCAATTCAATCCCGCGAATTTCCACGCCGGGGGCGGCTTCCTGCCGTTCGGCTTCCACGGCGTCTTCGCCGCGCTCGCCGGAGGCGTCGTGTTCGCGCTGCAGGGGTTCGAACAGGCCGCGCAACTGGCCGGTGAAGCGCGCGATCCCAAGAAAGATCTGTCACGGGCAATTCTCGTCGCGATGACGATCGGCGCCATTCTCTACTCGCTGCTGCAGCTGGTGATGATTGGCGCCCTCGATCCCGCGAACATCGCGAGCGGCTGGAAACGTCCGCTCGGCACCGACCCGTCGAACTACGGCGCGTGGTACACGCTGGCGCTGGCCGTCGGGCTCGGCTGGCTCGCCAAGCTGCTGCTGGTGGACGCCGTCGTCTCGCCCGCCGGCGCCGGGGTCGTCTACCTGGCGACGACGGCCCGATTGTCGTATGCGCTCGGCGAGGAGCGCGAGATGCCATCGGCACTGGCGTCGACCAACGACAAAGGTGTACCGGTCGTCTCGATCCTGGTCGGGGCCGTGGTCGGGACGCTCGCCTTCGGCCCCTATAAGAGCTGGACGTCGCTCGTGAACGTCGTCACCGGCGCGACAGCGATCATGTATGCGTTCGGTCCCCTCTCGCTGGCAGCGCTGCACCGCGTCGATGCGAGACGCCCGCGCTCCTACCGCGTACCGATGCCCGCTGTCGTACTCCCGGCCGCATTCTGCGCGGCGAATCTGATCATCTACTGGGGCGGCTTCGAGTCCACGTGGAAGCTGACCGTGGCGATGGCTGCCGGCCTCGTGCTGTTCAGCATCGGCGCATCGCGAACCGGAACGGGCGCGGGCCGGACAGTGCGCAACGCGCTCTGGATGGTGCCGTGGCTGGGCGGCCACGTGCTCATCGGATATATCGGTCGTTACGGCACGACGTCACGCAACCTCCTCCCGGAATGGATCGACATCGCCGTCGTCATGGTCTTCTCACTGGCGATCTTCTATTGGGCCGTGCAGTTGTCGCTGACGCCTGATGGCGCCGCGAAAGAAGTCGCCAAGGACGCCGCCCAGATTGATTACGACAGATAGAAAACACAGCCTCGACAAAAGAAGCCACGACGGACACGACGGTTACCGACGGCCACGACGATAAGGGCATTGTTAGTGCGTTCGTCGTGACCGTCGTTCTTGCGTCGTGATCGTCGTGGTATCGCTTGTCTAATTCTCAAACCTGTAGGCGGTTTCATTCGAGGCGACCGCGAGCTCGCCTGACGGACCAAATGCGAGGCCGACGAGCGGCGGCGAGCCGCCGGCGACGACGAGTTCGGGCGGGGCGTTGAGATCGGCGAGACGATACACGCCGCTCGTGCCCGCCAGCGCATCGACCACGTGGAGCACGCCGTCCGGATCGAACGCCAGGCCTTGCGGCCGCCCGAAGGGATGCGGCAGGGTCTGGACATCGCCGGTCCGCGAGATGCGATAGACGAAGTCGTAGGCGCCGAGCGTCGGCGCGGCGACGAATAGTTCCCCGTGCGGGCTCATCGCCAGGTGAAACGCGGCGACGCTTGGCGGCAGGCTCGCAAAGGCGGACGCGCGGCGGTCGCGGACACGGAAGATCGTGCCCGAGCGATCGCCGACGTACATCCAGCCCTCGGCGTCGAAGGTGATGCCGCAGGCGACGCCCAGATCCGACGCGACCTGTTCGCGCTGACCGTCCGCGCCGATGCGATACACCGCGCCTTCGAATCGGCTCGAGACGTACAACTGATCGTCCGGGCCGAGCGCCATCGACGTCGCGTTGACGATTCCCGACGCGAATGGCTCGCGCGTGCCGGCGCGGGTCACTCGAAAGATCGAAACCGGAGCTTCCTGTCCACGCGATCCACTGTAGGTGACGAACAGGTTGCCGCTGCGATCGAAAACCGGACTGTCGACCTGATGCAGGCCCGTGGCCCACGGCGACGCGACGTGGACGTGCGCGGTCTCGCCGCGGAAATCGGGAAGCCGAATCGGCAGCAGGCCGCCTTCGAGGTCCGGCGGGATGGTGATGACCAGGCGCGACGATGAGCGGAAGGCCAGCCGAGCCGGCGTGTCGCCGAGGCGTACCTCGCCCTGCTCGAGAGAAAAGCCGGAGCCGCGCAACGTGACGCGGCCACCTTCGACCGCGCGCAGCGGGATAATCGCGGTGACGTTCGACAGAGGTCGCCCTAAACGCCCCGCCGAGGGCGGCGGGGCAAGCCAGTACAGTCGACTAGCGAGGTTCGCCTCGCTAGCTTTCGTCCAGCTCGACGTTCCAGTACAGGTAATCGCGCCAGCTTTCCGGCGCGTCTCGCAACCTGATCGTAATACGCACCGCCGGTGCATGATCGGGTCGCCGTGGGGGTTTCAGCAGGCGCATACCGGCCTCGGCCGGGGTCCGTCCACCCTTCTTGCGGTTGCACGTCACGCAGCAGGTGACGATGTTTTCCCAGTCCTTGCGGCCGCCGTGCGCCACTGGCACGACGTGGTCGAAGGTGAGCTCCGCCGAGGGGAAGACGTCGTAGCAGTACTGGCAGGTGTAGTTGTCGCGCGCGTAGATGTTGGCGCGCGAGAACGGAACGTAGTCGAACCTGCGTTTGATTTTGACGAAGCGGAGGAGGCGGATGACGGAAGGCAGACGGAAGCTGAAGGACACCGTCCTTATCTCGCGCTCATGATGCGCGATCACCTCCACCTTTCCCTGGCACCAGAGCGTAATCGCCTTCTGCCAGTGAACGACCTTCAGAGGTTCGTACGACGCGTTCAGAAGGAGCGCCTGCTCCATAACATGGCCGGCCATCGCAGTGACGAAGGCGGCAATTCATGATGACCGGCGATGGCTGGGCTGTCAAGGGAAGCGCGGCCCTAAGTCGCAACGATCACAGCAGTTTAGGCCGATAGAATGACGATGGTGCAAACGGCAACTCCCAACTCCCAACTCCCACTTCCCAACGGGGCCGGCCGGCGATCGGCGCGATGGGCTTCAGCGGTGGCTCGGGACCTGTGTCTTGGGATTTCGGTGTTGGGAGTCGGGAGTTTGATGGCGGCGTGCGCCAGCACCGGCGGCGTGCCCCGTCCGTTTCCGGGCGCGCCGACTCCCCCTGGCGCGACGAGCTCCGCGCCGGCCTTGCCGCCGGCGGCACCGGCGCCGTCCGAGGTCATCAGCGCGCCACTGATCGCCACGGCACTCTCCTATCGAGGTGTGCCGTACCGAAACGGCGGAAGCGACCCCAGCGGTTTCGACTGCAGCGGTTTCGTCCAATGGGTATTCGCGCAGGAGGGACGCGCGCTGCCGCGCGAGGTTCACGATCAGTACGACGTCGGCGAGAAGATTGATCGTGAGGACGTCCAGCCGGGCGACCTCGTCTTCTTCGACATCGAGGGCAAAGGGGCGTCGCACGTCGGTATCGCGCTCGGCAACGATCAATTCGTCCACGCGCCGAGTTCCCGCGGCGTCGTCCGCGTGGAAAGCTATACGATCGACTATTGGAAGAAGCGGTACATCGGCGCGCGCCGGATCGAATGATCGCGCCGCGCCTGTGCGTCGCGCGTCGGCATTGATGGTCCCGAAAGAACATGGCGCCTACGGACAATTGGGATTTCCGTTGGCGACCGCATTGGCGGCAGGCCAATTCACGGCTGCGCCCCTCCTGTTCGCGATCGCCGCGATCGCCCTGTTCCTGGCTCACGAGCCGCTGCTCGTGCTGCTCAACCAGCGTGGCGCGCGAGCGTTACGTGACGAGGGGCGGCGCGCCCGACTTCTGCTGACGGGCGAATTGATCGTCGCGGGCGGTACCGGCGTCGTAGCGATCGCGCTCACGAATCCCTCGACCCTCTGGACCCTCCTCCTGCCGATCATTCCCGGTGCCTGCCTCGTGCTCCTGACGTTTCGCGGGCACGAGAAGACCTCGCTCGGCGAAACGCTGGCGGCTGTCACCTTCGCGCTGATTGCCGTGCCGGTCAGCGCGGCAGGAGGTCTTCACCCGGCGATCGGCATCGCGATCGCGGTGGCGTTCGCCTTTCTGTTCGTCGCCTCGACGCTGGCCGTTCGCGTCGTCATCCTGCGAACCCGCGGCGGCGGCCGGCCGCACGCCGCCCGTCACACGCGGAACATGGCGCTGACGGTCGCCGCCGCCGGATTCGTAGTGGCGATCGGCACGTCCACCGTGGGAATCCTCCCGGGCGCCGCCGCGTTCGCCGTCACCCCTGGCCTGCTCTTCGCGATCGTCGTCGCCACATTCCCACCGCGAGCGGTTCATCTGCGCCGCGTCGGG
>DATJEU010000002.1:0-18471 GCA_035496255.1 Vicinamibacterales bacterium | reverse complement strand
CTGCGGCTTCGCCGTGGCGGGATCCGAATCGGCCCAGCGATCCGCCTGACGCGTGGCCGTCAGGGACAGCAGTCCGCCGTCCCACCAGCCGCGACACGTTGTCTTCCGCCACGAGGCGCCGAGATTCTCCACGGACGATCGCGGTGAGCTGCCGATCGGGAACGGCGGGACCGAAAGGAAGTTGTTGGCGCCGCCGGGAAAGACGACCGCGATCTCATCGCCGGTCTGGCGGATTTCGACCCGATAGTCCTTGATCGACCGCACACCTTCTATATAACGATCCCAGCCATCAGGGATCCGATGGACGATGCGACCAACCTGGAGTCGCGCGGGACTGCTCTGCCAGTGCCCCGAGAAGTCCGGAATCGGGTCAGCCCGGAGACCCGACGTGGTCTGGCCGGCGATGACGATGAACGCTATTAGAGAGGTGAGGCTCTTCCGCATGTCAGAGACAGCAGATCTTAACGTCGTGACCGTCGTGGTTTCGTTTGTGACGGCCCCAGTCACACTTTGCCCCGCCGATCCGTCATGGTGTCGGTATGGCCGGTGATCGACCTGCCGGGCAACATGAGGAGAACACACACCGATGAAAATCAAACTCGCCAGCGTGCACGTCGACGACCAGGACAAGGCGCTGCGTTTCTACACCGAGGTCCTCGGCTTCCAGAAGAAGGCCGACTTCACCAACGGACCGTATCGCTGGCTGACGGTCGTCGCACCCGAGGACGCCGACGGTACGGAGCTGCAACTGGCGCTGACCGACAATCCGGCGGCCAAGGCCTGGCAGGAGGCGCGGTTCCAGCAGACCCAGCCCGCGGCGATGTTCTTCTCGGACGATGTGAAGGCGGATTACGAGCGGATGAAGAGCGGCGGAGCGCAGTTCGCGACGCCGCCGACAGACGTGGGCTACGCCACGATCGTGATGGTCAACGACACGTGCGGCAACCTGCTGCAGATCACGCAGTTGAAGAAATGGTGAGTCAGCGGCGTGGCGCAGAAATCCCTGTAGGGCGGGTCCTGCTTTGTGGACCCGCCGGCTGGCCGGTCTAAAAAGCAAGACCGGCCCTACAGGTACACGCGCACGCTAGCGGCTGCCGCGCGCGGTGAGCATTCGCTGCAACTGCTGCTGCGCCGGCGCTGAATCCGGCTGCAGACGCACCGCCTCCTGCGCTTCCGCGGTCGCTTCATCGATCCGCCGCTGCAGTGCGTAGGCGATCGACAGGTTGCGATGCGCGTCGGCATTGCGCGGGTTGATCTCGATGACGCGCCGCAGATGCGTGATCGCCTCGTCGAGCCGATTGCGCGGCCCGAGAATCATCGCCAGGTTGAAGTGCGCGTCGGCGTTCTCGGGATTGAGCGTGATCGCCGTCTGGAACTCGCGCATCGCCGCATCGGTCTGACCGGCCGCCAGCAGCGCGTTGCCCAGATTGAAGTGCACGGCATCGTCCTTCGGCTTCAGCGTGACCGCCGTGCGCAGGTGCTGCATCCCGTCGTTGATCCGCCCCTGCGCCTGCAGCAGCGTCCCGAGGTTGCTGTGCACTTCCGCATCGCGCGGGTCCACGCGCAGCGCGGCCTCGAGCTGCGCCTGCGCCTCCGCGAGCCGTCCGGCCTGCAGGTACTTCGACGCCAGCAGGTTGTGCGCGGCGGCGACGTCCGGCTCAACCTGGACGTTGTGCTCCGCGAACGCGATATCGGCGAGCAGGGAGCGGCGCGTGAAGTCGGCGCTGAGAATCGTCGCGTCCTCGGCCCGGCGCGGCACCACTTCGAGCCAGAGCTGCCCCATCTCGTCGGTCGAGCGCGGTCCCGATCGCACACGCACCGGCGGACGAGACCGGTTGTGCGGATTCGCCGTCGAGTTGTCGTAGGTGTAGCGCATCGCCACGCGCGTGCCCTTCGGCAGAAACAGCGGCGACTTGTACTGATACCGGTCCTGCCAGCGGAAGTCCCACTGCCGAATCCAGATCAGATCCTTCTGTGAGCCGTCGGGAAACGTCGCCGTGCCGCGCATCTCCTTCCCGAGATAGTGCGCATGCGGGTACACGCTGATCGCGTCCACATCCACGGGCAGCACGTAGCTGTCCTCGACGACGTAGTTGGCGTCGCCGGCGGGGATGTCGATGGTCTTGGATTCGAGCTTGACGCTGATCGGCGTACGCTGCGGCGGCGTGTCGGAGAGGAACAGGCCGATCGTCGGCTGCACCTTCTCGCTCTCGGCGCCCGCGATCATGTGGAGCAGCAGGACGAGATCGGTGCCCGGCTCCAGCGTCCACGCCGTGTCGGTGGAATCCATCTCGGGCACCTTCCCCGGCGTCCACCCATACACGTTCTCCACCTGGTCCCCGTCCATCGTCGAGAAGCCCGGACCAGGATCCGCACGATCGAGCACGCGCGACACGCGGCCGATGTCCACGGCCAGGTCCGCGTGGTGCAGCACCTGCGGCCGATCGGCGCGGAACTCCACTGCACGGACGTAGCGTGTCTTGGTGATCGGCACCGGGATGACGAAGTTGCGGAAGACGTCGCGCGTGCCCGGCTGCAGCACGTACGGCTCCGGCAGCGTCAGGACCAGATCAGGCGTACCGAGTTGCCAGCCGCCGGAGAACGTTGGCGGCTTCGGCGCCTCGGCTGGATTTCCCTCTGGCGCGCCGCTCGCGACCCACTTCGTGATGAGCGCGATCTGTTCGTCGCGGAGCCGCCGCTCGTGCGCGAATTCTCCGTGACCCGGCTCCGGCAGCCACGGCGGCATCACGCGATGCTGCACCGCCGCCGCAATCTCGCGCGCGTGACGACGAACCGAGTCGTAGTCGAGCACGCTGAAAGGCGCCCCCGCCACGCAGATCGGGTCGTCTTCGGAACCTGAGGTCGCCGTCGGTTTAGGGGGTGCGGCGCCGTCAATCGGCCGATGACAGCTCGCACAGTTGCCGTAGAGGATCGGCGCGATGTCGTGGTTGAACGTCACCGGACCGGGTGCGGGCTTCTCGGCCTGCGCTGTCGTCCGCGAACAGGCAGCCGCGAGCGCGACGATTGCGATGAGAACGATGGCGCGACTCGGCGCCCTGCCCCGCACCGACTGATTGTAAGCGACGCCCCGTCGCGGCGGCCTCGTAGAGGCCGATCTCAGGTCGGCCTGACGACGGCGCCGATTCGAAAGCGCCGCCAGTGACGTGGTCCTTCGTGGTCGCTTCAACGAAGCGATCTTCGTCATCGGCGTTCCGAACTTGGACACGCCGACGGTTGGAGGCTATGCCGAATGCCCGGAGATTCGTGATCAGCCTGCCAGAGCGCACACGGCATACAAACGGCAGAGGTCGTGACACCCCCCCGTTCTCAGAGGAGACGACCGATGGCGCTCATTCAGTTGGTTACCCGTGTGTGCAGTGTCGACAACGACGAGGATCACATCGAAGTGTGCAATGACGGGGAGAACCCGGTCGTGACCTTCCGGCTGCTGCGCGGCGACTCTCCGAGCGAACTGGTGCGCGAGGTGCTCATGACTCCCGAAGCGGCACACGCGGTCGCCGCGGCGTTGATGAAGACGGCGGACGCGATCAGGTGTTGACGCGTCGATGGCGTCGCGCTCTCACTACCGCTTTGGCCGACGCCGAAGCAGCGTCGCGATGGATGCCACCAGTTCACCGGGATCGACCGGCTTCGCGAGGTGCATTTCGAAACCACGTTCCAGCGCCTTGGTGCGATCCTCCGAGCGGGCGAACGCGGTGAGGGCCGCGGCCGGAATGTCGCGCACGTCGGCGTCGGCGGACGACCGGAGCCTGGTGATGAAGTCGAATCCGTCCATCGCCGGCATCCCGAGATCGACTACCAGCACGTCTGGCTTGACCTCGTTCACGCGCGCCAGGGCGTCGACGGCAGACGGCATCGTGAACACCTCGGCGCCGGCCGTTTCGAGCACGGCGCGCAACACGCCCAACGCATCCTCTTCATCGTCGATCGCCATCACCCGGACGCCCAGCAGACTCTTCAAGCCGGTCAGCGGCGCCGGTGTTTCGGTCCGTGGATGCTCGCGCGGCTCACGCGGGGTCGCCTCGTGCACGATCATCAAGGGCAGCCGGACGCGAAACGTCGAACCGCGCCCTTCGCCATCGCTGGCGGCATCAACCGACCCGCCGTGCATCTCGACGATGTGGCGGACGATCGAGAGCCCTAATCCGAGGCCGGATGTCTGGCGATTGAGTCCGCCGTCGGCCTGACGGAACCGTTCGAAGACATGCGGCAGGAAATCGGGACGGATACCGACGCCCGTATCGCTCACGACAATGTCGATATGCGAGTTCACGCGCTCGACCCGGACCTGCACGCGGCCTTGCTTCGGCGTGAACTTCACCGCGTTCGACAGGAGATTCCAGAGGACCTGCTGCAGGCGATTCGGATCGCCGGAGACCGGGCCCACGCGCGGGTCGATGACCGTCTGCAGCCGCACCGCCTTTGCATCGGCGGCCGGCTGCACGGTGGCGATGGCGTTGTGCACGATCAGCGGCAGGTCCACCGGCTGCACGTCGAGCCGAATCTTCCCGGCGACGATGCGCGAGACGTCGAGGACGTCCTCGACGATCTGCGTCAGCGACGTCGCGTTGCGCTCGAGTGTCTCGAGGCCCTGCGTCGCTTTGTCACCCGAGAGAATGCCCCCTCGCAGCAGTCGTGAGTAGCCGACGATCGCGTTGAGCGGCGTCCGCAGCTCGTGCGAGAGCACGGCGAGAAATTCGTCCTTCAGCCGATCCGCTTCGCGCGCGGTCCGGTACAGGCGCGCGTTTTCGAGCGCCACGGATGCCCACGAGGAGATGCCGAGCGCAAGCTGCTCGTGGTCGTCGGTAAACACGCCGGCCTTGGAATGTGCGAAGAAGAGCCCGCCGAGGACGTCGCCGGACGCGGTCTTCACGGGAACGGCGAGATAACTTCGCACCGGCAGGTGGCCCGGCGGCATGCCGTGATACGGCAGGTTCCGGCCGTATCGTGGATCCTGGGTCACGTCCGCGAGTCGCACGACGCCTTCCCCATGAAACGTCGGGGCAAAGATGGCGGTCGCGCGCGGCTGCGGAAATCGGTCGAACGCTTCTTTCGGAACTCCGGACAGCGTATACAGCATGTACGCTTCGCCGGATTTCTCATCGGTGACGTTGTAGAAGAACGCGCCGAATTCCGCGCTGGTGACCTCCCTCGCAACATCGGTCACCTTCTGGACGATCGCCGCCTGATCGAGCGACGCCGCGACGGTGGCGCCGACTTCGCTCAACGTGTGCAGAATCTTCGCCTGCGCCTGCGCCTGCGCCAGCAACTGCGCCCGCTCGGTGTTATCGCGCGCGATCTTCGAGGCGGCGATGATCACACCCTGCTCGTCGTAGATCGGCGAGACGGTCAGCGAGATCGGAATGAGCGAGCCGTCTTTTCGTTGACGGATGGTTTCGTAATGGCGCACCGACCGGCCGGCGCGAATCTCTCCGAGGACGAAATCCTCCTCGCTCTGCCGGACGTCGGGAATGATGATCCGGATGGATTGTCCGATGGCCTCCGCCGCGGTGTACCCGAACATGCGCTCGGCAGCGGCGTTCCACGACAGGATCACGCCATTCAGATCCTTGCTGACAATCGCATCGTCAGATGAATCGACAATCCTGGCGAGATGATGCCGGGCGAAGCGCTCGTACGAGCCGTCCATGTCCATACGGTTTACACAGAGACTCGCCGGCGCGGCGGCCTTGGCAGCATGGCCCCGTGGCCGCCCGCGTCAGGCTGAGCGATCCTCGGGAATGATGTGGTTGTGCTGATCGCAGACCGTCTGGAACGTCGGGCCGTTCGAGATTTCCTTGAAGAAGTTCCCGACGGCGTACCCACACAGCAACGAGAACTGCGACTGGATGGCGACCTGATTCCAGAGGACCTCGAGCTGAATCGCGGCCGCCGCGTTCGCGCGTTTCCAGAGGACGTCCACCAGCTCTCCGTATGCGCGAACCGGGCACGGGCTCCGGTCCTTGCACGCGCGGGCGATGAGCTCGTCGATGGTCGCGTGAAAGGCCAGCGGGTCGGGCTCCGTGCCCACCATGAAACGGTTGAGCAGCGCGTCGGTGTCGACCATCTGCAGATCGCCGCTGCGCTCGCGCTGCGCGACGTTGACGTGACGCAGCGTTAATTCCGCCGCGATCACTCGCCGGTGTTCCGGCGTGGCGATGACAATCGCCGGTTCCCGGTTCTGCAATCCCGGAGCGATGAACTCGGCCACGGTACGGGCAAGCGAGTGTTCGTCGTGGTAGAACTTCACCGCGTGTGGATACGCGGCCGTCTTATTCACAGCAGGGCTTGTATCCATATTCGTTCGTTGCGATTCAGCGCCGAAGCAAATTATATCGTCCGACCGCGGTAAAGATCGCAAGACCTCGGACGCTACTGATCAGTTGTCGCGGAGACTGACTCGAGCACCTCCAGCACCTGCTGCCAGTCGACCGGCTTCACCAGATGTCGCTCGAACCCCGCGGCCAGCGATCGAGCGCGGTCGCTGTCTTGTCCGTATCCCGTAATCGCCACCAGCCGCGGCGGATTGGTCATCTGAGACTGCAGCCGGTTCGCAAGCTCATAGCCGTCCATCACCGGAAGGCCGATGTCGACGAACGCGACGTGCGGCTGGAAATCGGTCGCCGCCTGGAGCGCGGTCGGGCCGTCGAGCACGCATTGCGCGGAGTAGCGATGCGCCTTCAGCGATTCGACGAGCATCTCCGCGGCGTCCTGATTGTCGTCAACGACGAGGACGCGCACGTGGCTGTTGTCGCGCTCGGCCGGCGCCCGCGTGGCGACTCGCGCCCCGACCGCGTGTTCGACGCGACGGAGTCGCACGACGAACTCGGAGCCGGCCCCGCGACCTGCACTCGTCGCCGTGACGGTACCGCCGTGACGCTCCACGAGACTGCGCACAATCGTGAGGCCGAGTCCGAGGCCGCCCTGGGCCCGATCGATCGCCTGCGGTTCCTGCACGAACAGATCGAAGACGGTTGGCAGGATGTCCGGCGCGATGCCGATGCCGTTGTCGCGGACGCGCACGACCACGTCCGCGCCTTCGACGACTCCCGTCACCGATACGTGGCCGCCTGGACTGGTGTACTTGGCGGCATTCGTCAGCAGGTTGGCAAATACCTGCGCCAGCCGTGCGACATCGCCATTGACGGCCATCGCGCGCGGCGGCACGTCAACCGTCAGCGCATGCGCACGTTCCTCCAATAACGGACTCGCCATCTCGATCGCCTTGGCAATCACTTCGGCGATCTCGGACACTTCCTCTTTCAATTCGACTTTGCCGCGGGCGATGCGGGAGACGTCGAGCAGGTCGTCCACCAGTCGCGTGAGGTGACGCACCTGCCGCTCGATCACGGTTCGCTCGCGCTCCACCCGATCTTCACCGCGGAGCTTCATCAGCTGCAGTGCGGTGAGAATCGGCGACAGCGGATTCCGGAGCTCGTGACCGAGCATCGCCAGGAACTCGTCCTTCGCCCGGCTGCCCGCTTCGGCCTGACGTCGGGCCTGCTCTTCCCGCTCGCGCAGCAGGTCGAGCACTTCGGCGGCACGCCGCTCGTTCTCGACGTCCGTATTGGTGCCGAACCAGCCAACCACCTGGCCCTGCGAGTCGCGCACGGGATTGACGCGCGTGAGGAACCGCCGGAACTCACCGTCGGCGCCACGCAGTGGGAACACCATCTCGAACGGTTCGCCCGTCTGGATCGACCGCTGCCACCGATCCATGACCTGCGGGAGCGCCTTCTGATCGTGCGCGCGCCGCCAGCCCCAGCCCTCCATGTCGGCGGCCGTGGTTCCGGTGTACTCGTACCAGCGGTCGTTGTACCAGTAGATCCACCCGTCCGCCCGCGCCATCCATGCCAGGTTCGCGATGGAGTTTGCAAGGTCGCGAAATTGACGCTCGCTCTCCCGCAACTGCTGGCCGACCCGCGCGCGCTCGATCGATTCCCAGCAGCGTGCCGCAATCCGCTCGACGAGCTCCACTTCGTCCGCGGTCCACTGGCGCCGCGTCTTCGACGACACCGACATCGTGGCGGCGAGCCGGCCATCCTTCAGGACCGGCACCGAAATGAACGCCTGGAGGGGAACGGGGTCATCGGTCGCGGAACCTGGATAGGGACGCCCGCCGGCGTCTGCGTCCGGCACGACGTATGGCTGCCCGGCGTGCAGCCGCCGCACGTGCTCGTCGCCCAGGCGTGCGAGTGGATAGGCGCCCACGACACTCGGCAGGCCCGAGGTGAAATTTCCCAGCACGATCGCCACGTCATCCGCGCCGACCGCCGCGTAGGCGCAGCGATTCACCTTCAAGTGCTCGCCCAGTCGCGTCGCCACGGTAAGCGCAATCTCCTCGGGGTCCGACAGGCTGCGGACGGAGTCATTTACCTGCAGCAGGAATCGGTCGCGGAGCTCGAAGTGTTTGCGGACCCGGATGTCGCGCACGGCTTTCGAGACACCGACGAGCCGTCCGGTACGGTCGCGAATGGGGGAGGCCGTCACCGACACCGTCAGCCGTTCGCCACTGGCACAGACGCGCTCCGTTTCGTACGTCGGGACGTGTTCGCCGCGTCCGATCCGGCCGAGGACGGCCTGCTCCTCCGACCACTTGTCGGCGGGAATCACCAACCCAGCGAGCTGCCCCATCACCTGTTCAGCCGTGTAGCCGAACATGCGTTCCGCCGCCGGATTCCAGGACGTGATGCCGGCCTCCATGTCCTCGCTGAAGATCGCATCGTCGGAATGCTCGACGATCGCCGCCAGGCGGGCGGCGACTTCGTCCGCCGCTTTGCGCTCGGTCACGTCGCGCGTGAAACAGCGCGTGTGCAGGAACTTCGCGCCGTCCCATTGAACGTTCGAATTGATCTGCACGTGGCGGATCGATCCGTCGCGATGCCGCAGGCGAGCTTCATACCCAAGCAAGGTCTCGCCGCGTGTGAGGCGATCGAGGATGTCGGTGATGACCGGAGCATCGACGTGGAATTCGGCGATGTTGTGGCCGAGGTACTCTTCAGCCGTATAGCCGAGCAGATCGAGTTCGGTCCGGTTCGCCCAGAGGATGGTCCCGTCCGGCCCGACCCAGTGAAGCCCTTCGGCCGCCCGGTCGAGACAGCGCTTCAATTCCTGATCGACGAGTTGGCTGAGATCGGCCGTGTCGAGATGCGCCTGGTTGCCAGTGTCAGGAACTTTCATTGACCCGCTCTTCCGTTCCGGCGTCATCGCCGCTCCCTGAAGCCGACTCGGTTGGTTGCGTTCAGGGGATTGTATGAGCAGCCGAAACGGAAGCTATCTCTGCTGAAGCCAGAAGTCCGCTTGGGTGCCTTCTTTCATCACCAATTGCGCCACACCTCCCGCGCCGAGAACAGGTTCCGAATGTAGTCGGCCTCGAGGCCATTGGGGATCTCGATGTCGATCGTTCCGGCACGCTCACCCTGCGCCGGCCCCGGCGTCGGTGTCATCGCGGGGACGATCACTGCGCGTTCGGCCGCGGGAACCGGGACCTCGGGTGGCAGCCCGGCAAGCGGATAAAGCACCCGGCCGATGGCGTTCAGCTTCGACACGCGACCGATCGCGTGCTGCAGCACCTTCGCCTCCCTCACCGCGGAAGGCCAGCGATCCATCTGCGACGCAAGATCGGTCGGGAATTCACCCAGCACTTCGTCGTGACAGGCAGCGCAGATATACGTGTACGGATGCGGGTTCCGGCGCTCGAGCGCACCGGCCCGGCCGGGACGATCGAGGTGACATCGCATGCACGCGCGCGCGTCGGCGCCGGCAAAGTAGTCGAGGAGCGGTGCGGGCAGCACCTTCGCGTCGGCCTCGGTGCCCGACCGCTTCGCGATATGGGCGGTCAGCAGGTGCGCGTGCACCATCGCGCGACCAAGCGCCTTCCTGAACGCGCGCTCCGCCAGATCTGACGCCTCGTCGAGCGCGGCCGAATACAACTTGACCAGCGCCGCCTCGGCAAGCTGCATCGCGCGCAGCGTCGCAATGGTGCTCACGCGCGACGAGACCGCCGCCTGCGTCATCGTCAACACCTTCCGGATGCCGCCGCGTTCGTCAGGGATGCCGCCCTGCATGCGCAGCAGCGTCGTGAGCTGCTCGACGTTCGCCTGCTTGCCGTTCTTCGCGCCCTGGAACATCACCACGTAATCGGCAGCGGACTCGTGCGCAAGCGCGGCGTCGATCGCGGCAATGCCGGCGATTTCGCGTGTCATCAGCGGCTGCACCGTCTCCCGCAGCGAAGCGATCGCGGCCTGCTGCGATGTCATCGCGTCCCCTCCACTTGCCACCATTGCCCTCCGGCAATCGCCTCGATCCGCTCGAGGCGCACGGCGGCGCTCTTCTGAACCGGCTGCTTCGACACCGGATCCCACGTCTGCGGCATCAGGTTGTTGGCCGCGTGCTCCTGACCAAGATCGCCGTAATGAAACGGTACGAAGACCACGCCCGCGGGAACGACGTCGCCCACCTTTGCCGGCGCGACCACCGAGCCACGACGCGAGACGATCCGGACGCGATCGCCATCGAGAATCCCCAGCGCCTCGGCGTCCGCCTCGTTGACGGCGACGAAGACCGCGGGGGCGGCCTCCTGGAGTTGCGGCGCCTTGGCCGTCTTCGTTCGCGTGTGCCAGTGGTAGGCCTGCCGGCCGCTGATGGCAATCAGCGGGAAGCGATCGTCGGTGGTGTCGAGCGGCGGCTGATAGTCGGCCGCCACCAGCACCGCGCGGCCACGCGGATCACGCTTCTTCCGATATTCGTTCAGCGTGTGCTCATGACCCGTTTCCAGATCCTTCTCGTACGATTCGGAGATCTGCCATTCCGTCGGAAAGTGCGGATCGGTGTACAGACGGACCGTCCCGTCCGGGTGCGCGTCGTTACACGGCCACTGGATTCCACCGCTGCCCGCGAGCTTCTCGTAGGTCATGCCCGAGTAATCGGGAATGCAGCCACGCGAGACTTCGCGCCATTCGTTGAACGCGCCTTCCGGATCGGTATAACGAATCAACGGTGCACCGCTGCGGTCGCGCAGGTTCATCCGGCGCGAGAAGTCCAGGAAGATCTCGAGATCGCTGCGCGCCTCTCCCGGCGGATCCACCGCCTTCCGCAGCAGCGTGCAGCGCCGCTCCGCATTGGTCATGCAGCCGGTCTTCTCGCCCCACATCGCGGACGGCAGCACGACGTCCGCCAGTTGCGCCGTCTCGGTGTCGGCGAAACAGTCCTGGACGATCAGGAAGACGCCGTTGAGCGTCCGCAGGTGCGTCGATCGGTTCATCATGCTCACGGCGGGATTGGTGCCGATGTTCCATAGCACCTTCGTGTAGCCGTGCTCGCACAGCTCGAAAATCTCGGGCGCGCCAATCGGCTTCTTGCCGAGGAGTTCCACCGGGACGTTCCAGCGCTTCGCGAGATCGCGCATGTGGTTCTGGTCTTCCCAGTTGCGGTAGGCGGGGTACGTACCGTCGGCACCCGTCTCGCGCGTGTTCATCGAGCTCGGCTGCCCGGCAAACTGCATCGGCGCACATCCCGGGCGGCCGATCTTTCCCATCAGCAGGTGCATGCTGTTGACGGCGCACGCGGCCGCGGTCGCCTGGTTGCTCTGATACACCCCCTGCAAGCACGTCGTCACCGTCGTCTTCGACCGGCCAATCCAGTCGGCGGCGGTGCGCAACTGCGCCTGCGGAATGCCGCACGTCGCTTCGACGTGATCGGGTGTGGAGCGGCTGACGATCTCGCGAAACTGGTTGAACTTGGACGTGTGCCTGGCGATGAACTGCTCGTCAATCGTGCCGTTCTCGATAAGCAGATTGCAGATGCCGTTCAGCAGGGCGACGTTCGTACCCGGCCTCAAGGCCAGGTGCAGGTCGGCGCCGGTCGTCACCGTCAGCGTCCGGCGCGGGTCGATGACGATGATCTTCGGATGGAGCGGGCCCTGTTTAGCTGCGAGGATCCGCATCCACAGGACCGTGCTCTGCTCAGCCGCGTTGTGGCCGACGAGGACGATGCATTCGGTTTTTTCGAGGTCTTCGTAGGCCCCCGGCGGACCGTCGGCGCCGAACGATTCCATCAAGGCTGATGCGGTGGTCGCCGTGCACAGCCGGGTGTTGGCATCGATCGTCGCGATGCCGAGGCCGCCGCGCGCGATCTTGCCGAGCGTGTAGTACTCCTCGAGCAGCAGCTGGCCGCTGTTGTAGATCGCCACGGCGTCGGGACCCTCTGTCGCGAGCGCGTCATTGAATTGATCGACGACGAGCTGCATCGCCTCGTCCCATGAAGCAGGCACGAGCTTGCCGGCGGTCGCGCGAATCAGAGGAGAGGTGGCGCGGCTTGGATGGCGGTTCGCGAAGTATTGATTCAGTCCTTTTGGACCGAGCCGGCCATCGTTGACCGGATGGCCAGCGCGGCCGCGGACGCCGGCAATGACGCCGCCGGCGACGCCAATCTCGACGCCGCAGCCGATCGAGCAGAGCCCGCAGGTAGAAGGCACCCATTGCGGAATATCGACACCGGCGTCCTGCTGAGAAAAGGATCTGGAGGGCATGCCGGCCTGCGTGAGCAAGCCGGCTGCCGCCTTGTTGTTATTCGTCGCTGTCGTCGGCGACCGCCGCTCGTGCGCGTCGGGGCTCCTTCGTCATGCCCGTGCGCGACTGCGACATGAGCTCGCGCGCGAGCTGTGTCAGGAGGTTATCCGCCACTTCCTCCTCCGCGAGCGACTTGGAGAGCAGCTCGGCGGCCGCCGGCAGGCCCGCTTGTCCGGCCATCGTGCGCGCCGTTCCATACGCGGAGATCTCGTAGTGCTCCACTTTCTGCGCGGCGGCGATGAGGGCGAGGTCGGCGGCCGAGTCGTCCATCTCCTCGCCCTCTTCCATCACTTCCTCGCCTTCCTCGACGAGCCCCGCCATCCCCTTGCACGCCTTGCTCTTTGGTGGCACGCCGAGCAACCCGAACACCTCTTTCAGCCGGTCGACCTGTTCCTTCGTCTCCTCGAGGTGGTGCTCGAACGCCATCTTGAGGCCCTCGCTGCGTGCGGCCTTCACCATTTTTGGCAGCGCCTTCACGAGCTGACCTTCCGCATTGAGCAGATCGCGGAGGTGTTCGGTGAGGAGTTCTTCGACCATTTCGACGTCGCCCGCGGAGCTCGTCGTGCGATCGTCCACCGCGCCGCCGCCACCTGCCGGCATTGATTGCGCCACCTCTTTGAATGCCGGCGCTTCGACGAAGTCGAAGTCGCCGCCGCTGTTCCATGGGCCGCGCGCATCGATCTCGCCGTCGTCGCCGGTGCCCGTCGAATCGTTGAAGAACTGGTCGACCAGGCCCGGCGTCGGCGGAATCCTGCCAATCATGAACCGCGGCTTGTTCATCGACTCGAGCGCGGCGGTAAACGCCTTCATGTGCGTGATCTCGCGGGTCATGAGGAACTGCAGGGCGTCTTTCGACCCCGCGTCGGTCGTGAAGTTGATCAAGCGCTCGTAGACAATCTTCGCGCGTGCCTCGGCGGCGATGTTGCTGCGGAGGTCGACGTCGAGCTCGCCCGTGATCTTGAGGTAATCGGCTGTCCACGGATTGCCCTGCGAGTTGAACAGGTTCACACCACCGCCGCCCGCAATGGCGATCAGCGGATCCTCTTCCGCCGCCTCCCGATCGAACTTGGTCGGCTTGAGGTGCATGCGCGCCAGCGTGCCGACGATCTCGAGGTGACTCAATTCTTCCGTCCCGATATCCATCAGGAGGTCCTTGCGCTCGGGATCCTCGCAGTTCAATCCCTGAATCGAATACTGCATCGCTGCGGCAAGCTCGCCGTTGGCGCCGCCGAACTGCTCGAGCAGCATGTTGCCGAACGCCGGGTCCGGCGTATCGACGCGGACCGTGTACATCAACTTCTTCACGTGGTGATACATGGAGCCTCCACGCACCGGGACCGGGAAATGGTGCGGGAGCGATCGTGAGCAGGAACAATGCCGGGACTGCGCTCCTCGGCTTTTTCGCACGCGTCATCTGACGTCATGACGTCCCTGCAGTCGTGGACATTGCTGCGGCCATACAGCTCCGCACGCCGGATGTCGCGGCACGTTGGCACCGACTGGCCGATCGAGTGTGTGATCGGCTTCGAGTCAGGTCCTGGTCGCGAGGCAGGTGTCTTGAGCAGCGCGGGAGTCGCGGTCGCCGAGCACCGTGCGCCGCGAGTCGCAGCTCGGGCCTCTCGCCTGTGAGCAGGCGTGCCGCGCGACCAAGCGGAGCAAGATGCCTGCCTCGCCCAATTCGTGACGGCGTCGTTCGAGCATTCACTCGCGGCCGCGGTGAACGGCGCGCGGACCCGTATGGCACTTCGCAAAACCGGCTTACACCATCGCGACAGCTCCGCCGCCGCGTGTGTAGCCTCGATCGAGTGTGGGATGCAATGCGAGTCACGTCCTGGGTAACGAGGTAGGTGTCGTATGTCTGACGCGATGCGGAGTCAGACGGCGGCGACGAGCAGCACCGCGGTCGCGACGGTGACGGCCACGAGCGACCACCCGACTTTCTTGAGCCGCGTCGCCGGAGGTGGATACGCGGCGAGTGTCATCGCGAAGGCGATGGCGGGGACGATGGCGGCCACTGCCAGCCAGGACACCACGCCGTTGGCCGCACCGGCCAGCGCGATCAATGCGCCGAGCATCGCAACCGCGAAGGTGGCGAGCCGTGTGCGATGGACCGCCGCCGGATTACCACCGCCACGGGTGCGAAGGATGATGACCCGCACCGTCAGCGTCCCGAGGATGAAGACCAGCGCATACGCCGCGGCAATCACGATCCCCGCGGTCACATGGCCCGTGCCTGCGCACAGCGGAATCGCCGCGCCCGCAAACGCGAGCGCGACGGTGACTTCCGCGCTGAGCGTTTTTTCGCGGCCCGTGACGATCGCGCGCAGCAGCCAGATCGCCGGCACCGCCGGAAGCAGGAAGGTCCAGCGCAGATCGGGGTGCGTGGCATCAATGGCGAGGACCCCGCTCGCGGTCGCCACCATCAGACAGATCATCAGCGACCACCAGGCCCGGCCGGCCTGAGCGGTTTGATCGCGGCGGCCCCGATGACCGAGCAGCATCACCAATGGCTCGTGCGCGAGGAACATCGCCGCGATGGCAGTCGTGGTGAAGACGGACGGCCGGGCGACCCCGGCCACTGCGAACGCGGTCAACAATGGACAAAAGGCCTGACCGTAGGCACCGTGCTCTCGTGGCCACATGCGAACGCTCCCTGAGGTGGACGTAGGCCGAATTGCAAGCGAGTGGCCACGTCCGGAACGTGCACGCGTCTCTGTTCTGCTGAGCGTCTCGCCAGCACCTCTCGTTCGACTGCGGGATTGTTCGCGGCCGCCGCGAAAAGATCCACGCCACACTCGATGGGCACGCGGCATCGCGCCGCGCGAACAGACGGGTGGCCGGTGCGACGGCGGTGTGGCGGATCGCACCGGGGTAACATCACGACGTGAAGAATTCGATGCTTCGGGTGAACGCGTTCACCGTGTCGGCGGACGGCTTCGGTGCCGGACCCGATCAGGACCTCGAGCACCCGCTGGGCCACGGCGGTGAAGAGCTGCACCAGTGGTTCGTTCCAACGCAGACCTTTCAGCGAAGCGTGCTGCACCGCGACGGGGGAACCACTGGCGTTGACGATGACTTTGCGGTGCGGTCGTTCGAGAATCTCGGCGCCTGGATCATGGGCCGCAACATGTTCGGGCCCGTGCGCGGGCCCTGGCCCGACGCTGAGTGGAAGGGTTGGTGGGGCGCGAATCCGCCGTATCACGTACCGGTCTTCGTCCTCACACACCATTCGCGGCCGTCGCTGGAGATGGAGGGCGGCACCGTTTTCCATTTCGTGACCGAGGGACTCGAAGCGGCACTGAAGCAGGCACGGGCGGCCGCCAAGGGCAAGGACGTGCGCATCGGCGGCGGGGCCGCCACCATCCGCCAGTATCTGAAGGCTGGACTCATCGACGAGATGCACCTCGCGATGTCGCCAGTCCTGCTCGGGCGGGGCGAACCGCTGTTCGAAGGCATCGACCTGAAGGCGCTCGGCTACCGGATGAAGGAGCACGTGACCACCGAGAAGGCGATGCACCTCGTGATCGGGCGGTAGCGATCGATGTGAGCAGGCGTGCCGTGCGACCCAGCGGAGCAAGAGACTCCCTCGCCCATTCGTGACCGCGTCGCACGAGCAGGTCCCAGATACACGCTCCGCCGCCTCTGACATACAGGGCGAACCAGGCATCGTGCTCCGGCGGTCGCACGGCTCGCCCACAGGGAAGCGTCGGCTCGAGCTGCGATCCGCGGCGTTCGAACCCTGGCGACCGCGACTCCCTTCTCGGCACGATACCTGGCTCGCGACCAGAGACTGATTCGCGGCGGATGGTACGCACCCACGCGTCGATCGCGTGTGGCGTTCAGTCTCGAGTGACGTCCTGGTAGCGAGGCAGGTGTCTTGAGCAGCACGGGAGTCGCGGTCGCCGAGCACCGTGCGCCACGAGTCGCCGCTCGGACCTCACGCCTGTAAGCGGGCGTGCCGCGCGACCAAGCGGAGCAAGATACCTGCCTCGCCCATTCGTGACTGCGTCGGTCGAGCAGACCTCACAACATGCACGCTCAGGCGATTCTGCGAAATAGGGCGAGCCAGGCATCGTGCTCCGGCGGTCGCGCGGCTCGCCCACAGGGAGGCGTCGGCTCGAGCTGCGATCCGCAGCGTTCGAACTCTGGCGACCGCGACTCCCTTCTCCGCACGATACCTGGCTCGCTATCAGGACGTGATTCGCGGCATGCTGGTACGCACCCGCGTCGAATCGCGTATGGCGTTGCGCGCGCCATGGCCCAGGGAGGGACGTGCGAATCGGCGACGGCGCCGCCACCATCCGTCAGCCGCCCACCGCCAGCCGCGTACCGCTATCCGCCTACCGCCCGCCGCCCTCCGCCAGCCGCCCGCCGCCCGCCGCTGTTACACTCCGCGCGATGACACGCGTCGCCAGCCTGCTGCTCACCTCGATCGCGATGCTGCTCGTGGCGCAGCCGTCGGCTGCGCTCACTGCCGACTACTGGCGCGGCGGATGGCGCACGCCGCTCGGCGAGGCGCCGCACATCTACGAGTTCGTGATCCGCGGCAGCCGTGTCACCGGCGTCTACTGCCGCAACTGCTCCGACGCCACCACCATCGGCTTCATCGACGGCACCTGGGACGAGAAGGCCGGCCTCACGTTCACGGTGACGTTTGCCACGCCCGAGGGCCGCATCACCAGCGTCGACGATCAGCGTGCGACGCTCGTCGATGGACGGCTGATCGTGACCGGCGCCAAGGCGATGAACGACAAGCCGCTGACGCTGATCAAGGATCCACGCGGCGCGGATCCGGGCGGAGCACCGGCGTATCACCTGCCGCCCGGCACGCCGCCGGCGCTGCCGGCTCCGCGTGCTGGCGGCCCCGCCGGTGGCGGTGGTGGCCGCGGCTTCGCTGGTCCCGCGCCTTACTGGCAGGCCGGACCCTTCAAAATGCTGCGGCCCTCGGACGTCGTCGGCACCTGGGTCGCCTCGTTCGGCCTCGGCATGAACCGGCAGCTCTTCACGTTCCTGCTCGTCGGCAACCAGTTGCGCGGCGTCGTCTGCGGCCGCTGCGACAACCCGTACACCACCGGTGCGATGGAGAACATCCGGATCGTCGGCGACACGCTCTACTTCGACATCGTGCACGAGGACTGGGGCGAGGTCGATCCGCCGACGTTCGTCCGCCACATCGCCGCGCAGCTCGTGCAGAACGAGATGCTCGCCGCCATTCTGCCGAAGGACATCGATCCCGCTCATCCACCCGCGCGACCCACCGGCCGCGGCGGCTTCACGCTGCTCGGACCGATCGCGCCCGCCGCCACGCACGGGAATACATCGGAAGGCATCGACGTCTGGGGTCCCGGCACTGGGCCCTCGGTTGACCCACCCGCAGGACGGAAGCCGCTGCAGCCGGTAGTCCCCGGCCGCTAGTCTGGTCAGACGGTGGACCGTCGGGCGTTTGGCGGTGGACGGTAGGCGCTGACGGCTGGCGGCGCCGCGACAACGCGTAGGGCGAGCCTCGCGGCACGCATGGCCTCGATGGAGTGTGGAATGGCATTTCGAGCCACGTCCTGGTAGCGAGGCAGGTGTCTTGAGCAGCGCGGGAGTCGCGGTCGCCGAGCACCGTGCGCTTCGAGTGGCAGCTCGGACCTCGCGCCTGTAAGCGGGCGTGCCGCGCGACCAAGCGGAGCAAGATACCTGCCTCGCATATTCGTGACCTCGTCGGTCGAGCAGGTCCCAGATCAACGCCCCCGCCGCTCTGACATACAGGGCGAACCAGGCATCGTGCTCCGGCGGTCGCGCGGCTCGCCCACAGGGAGGCGTCGGCTCGAGCTGCGATCCGCAGCGTTCGAACTCTGGCGACCGCGACTCCCTTCTCCGCACGATACCTGGCTCG
>DATJEU010000001.1:0-53259 GCA_035496255.1 Vicinamibacterales bacterium | reverse complement strand
GGTGGCGGCGGCGCCGCAGATCCCGCGGCCGAGCGGAATGTGGGTGTGCGGCGACGGCTTGCCGCGATACGGTCCGAGGACGAGCATGTCGCCTTCGAGCAGGTAGATGCCGACCCAGGTGTAGGACGGCATCCGCGCTTGCAGCATCTCGACCGCGCGCGTCATCAGCTGCTGACGATCGCTCAGCGGCTCGAGTTCGCGGCGAATGTCGTCCATCAGCACGTCGATGCCGTGTGCCTGGTTGCGGGAAGACGTCAGCGGACCTGCTCCCGTGCTTCCCAGTAGAGGAGTACGAGTGCGGCGAAAATGTTGAATCCCATCAGGCGCGTCGCCAGCACGTGAAGAGCGTCGAAGCGCAGGCGTCGGGGGTCGGTCGCGGCCAGGGTCGAGGGCAGCGCGCCGACGGCCGCCTGGATACGGCTGATTTCGCCGAGGACGACGACGCCCGAGTAGATCGCGACCGCGAGCATCACGACGATCACGCCCATGCGAATGGCAAAGCCGGCCGGGCGGGGACCGAGCATGCCCATCGCCGCGAGTGAGACGAGGAGCACGCCGCCGGCGCCGTAGGCGAGGTAATGAAAGCGCGCCAGCGTCACGCCGAAGAGTTCGCCGGCGAGCGCACGGCCGACCTGCGGGGCGCTGGCCTGCAACACCGAGAACGTGGTGGGTGCGACGAGCACGCCCAGCACGACCATCCCGCCCAGCCAGACGACCAGCGCGAGGATGTAGGCGTACCGCAGCGCGAGCATCTGGTCATTATAATGAGCCTTTCCGGAGGTCGTCCTTGCCAGTGCAGTCGTCCACGCGCGTCTCCGCGCTGAAGAACATCGCCACGCGGCTACGCATCGACTCGGTGCGCGCGACCAGCGAAGCCGGTAGCGGTCATCCAAGCACGTGCTGTTCGGCGGCCGAACTGATGGCCGCGTTGTTCTTCAGCGAGATGCGCTACGACCCCGCCGATGCGGAGAACGAGGACAACGATCGCTTCGTGCTGTCGAAGGGGCACGCGGCGCCGGTGCTCTATGCGGCGTGGGCGGAAGCCGGCATCATCGGCCGTGACGATCTCTTGACCCTCCGCAAGTTCGATTCGGATCTGGAAGGGCATCCGACACCGCGGCTGCCCTGGGTGGACGTCGCCACCGGTTCGCTCGGACAGGGCATCTGCGCCGGCGTCGGCATCGCGCTGAACGCGCGCCGCATCGGGTCCGACTATCGCACCTACGTCCTGCTCGGGGACGGCGAAACGGCTGAAGGGTCGGTGTGGGAGTCGGCCGAGGTGGCGGTGGCCGAGGCCGTCGATTCGCTGTGCGCGATCGTCGACGTCAACGGCCTCGGTCAGAGCCGGGCCACGCAGCTCGATCACGACATGGACGCGTACGCCGCGCGCTGGCGCGGGTTCGGCTGGCACGCGGTCGTGATCGACGGGCACGATCTGCACGCGATTCTCGGCGCGCTGGATCAGGCGCGCGCCACCAAGGGCAGGCCCACGGTCATCCTCGCCCGCACGATCAAGGGCCAGGGCATTTCGTTCATCGCCGGCAAGGAAGGGTGGCACGGCAAGGCCCTGAAAAAGGGCGAGGAGATGGACGCCGCCCTCAGGGAACTCGAAAGCCAGTTCGTGCCCGAAGAGGACGGAGCGCCGACGCCGCCCAGGCCCAGGCGCGTGTCGAGGCCGGCGCCGCGGAAGGGTTCGCTCGGCACGCTGCCGTACAAAATCGGAGAGAAGATCGCCACCCGCGAAGCGTACGGATCGGCGCTCGCGCGCCTCGGCACCGACGAGCGCATCGTCGTGCTCGACGCGGATGTCGGCAACTCGACGTTCAGCGAGAAGTTCGAGAAGGCGTTCCCGCAGCGGTTCTACCAGAACTACATCGCCGAGCAGGCGATGATCGGGTCGGCAATGGGACTGGCCTCGCGCGGCGCGATTCCGTTTCCGTCGACCTTCGCCGCCTTCCTGACGCGGGCCTACGACTTCATCCGGATGTCGGCCATCAGCCACTTGAACATCAAGATGGCGGGATCGCACGCGGGGGTGTCAATTGGCGAGGACGGCCCATCGCAGATGGCGCTGGAAGATCTCGCGATGATGCGCGCCCAGCCGGGGATTGCGGTGCTCTACCCGTGCGACGCCGTCAGCACCGAGAAGTTGATCGAACAGATGGCGTACACGCCGGGGCCGGCATACATGCGGACCTCACGGCCCAAGACGCCGGTGATTTACAGCAACGACGAGCCGTTCCCCCTCGGCGGTTTGAAGGTGCTGCGCCAGAGCGACACCGACGCGGCCACAGTCGTTGGTGCCGGCGTCACCGTGTTCGAGGCGCTCGAGGCGTACGAGACGCTCAAGGCGCGGGGGACGCTGATCCGTGTCGTCGATCTGTATTCGCTGCAGCCGATCGATGCGAAGACCCTGGTTGCGTGTGCCCGGGCCACGAAGGGCCGCGTCATCACGGTCGAGGACCACTATCACGGTGGGGGCATCGGTGATGCCGTGGCCGAGGCGATCGCGTCCGCCGGTTTCGTCGTCGAGCAGCGCCTGTGCATCCGCGAGATCCCGCGCAGCGGCCAGCCCGACGAGCTGCTGGACCACTACGGCATCTCCGCGCGCCACATCGTCGCGGCCGTCGGTCAATAGCTCAATCGAGCGCGCACACAACGATCACCGGGGAAATGCCGGATGCTGCGTCAGGTTGCGGGCCTGCCAGAGATGGCGCCGCTCGTGAGCGGCCATGAGCGCGAAGCCTGACCCGAGCGGCATGCGCAGCCACGCCGCGACCGGCGAACTGACGCGCGCGCGCGACAGGTCCACGCCGTTCGCCTGGCGTAATCGATCGACGTACTGCACCTGATACGCATGAAAGGCCGCCATCACTTCCGACCGAAGACGATCCGGCCTGGGTTGAAACGCCTGCGGCGTCTTCAGCCGAAACTTCGGCGGCGGCTCGGTTACGGCCACCAGCAGACGGCCGAGCACGTTGGACGAGAACGGCCCTTCGCCGTACGTGCCGTTGCGGATGGCGTCCGCGATCCCTTCATCGAGCCGCGTCAGATAGAGCCGCGCGGTGGTGTTGAGATGCTCGAAGCAGTCGGCGATCGACCATACCGGCGGGGCGGGACGCCAGTTGAACTGCGCGTCGGTCAACGGCGCGACCAGCGCATCCGCATCGGTCGACAGTTGCTCGAACTGCCGCCGGAAGTCCTCGACGTCCGGCGCCAGCGAGAGGTGGGTTGTGGACATCCGGACAGATTGTAGCTGCCGGCTCACGATGCCACAGCTTGTTGCAGTCGAATGTGGATGCGATCGCGCAACCGCACCGCGTCCCGCGGCGCGTGCCCGCCGCCGTCGTTGTTGAAGTAGGCAAAGACGTCCCGTCCCTCCGCGATCCGTTCCACCAGCCAGTCGGCCCAGTCATCGAGGCGGCGGTCTTCGTAACGGCCGCCGTATCTGGACGTCCCGAAATGGAAGCGGACGTAAACGCACGACCGCCGCGCAGCGTCGGGAACCGCCGGGATCGCGACCTTGCCGGTCGCCGAGCCCTGCATGTCGTGAAGGCACATCGATACGTGATACCGCTCGAGCAGCGCGTAAACGCGGTCGTCGTACCAGCTCGGATGACGAAACTCGACGACGTGCTGCGGCGGTGAGGGGAGGTGGGCGCGTCGGGCGACGCGAGCGAGGGCGCGAAGAAAGACTTCGAACCGTTCGAGGTTTAAACCGAAGTTCGGAGGCAGCTGATACAGGACCGGGCCGAGATGCCGCCCGAGCTCGCGCGCATTCGTAAAGAAGCGCAAGAGCGGGTCTTCGGGATCCTTCAGCTTCTTCATGTGCGTCAGGAAGCGGCTGGCCTTCACCGCATAGAGGAAGTGTCGCGGGGCCTGGTCGCGCCAGCGCGCGAACGTTTCCGGCGGCGGCAGGCGATAGAAGCTGTTGTTGATTTCGACGGTATCGAACGAGAGCGCGTAATGCGCGAACCAGCGCGATTGCGGCAGTTCCGCCGGGTAGAACGCCTCGTCCGGCCGCGCCGACCCGCTGGCGGCCGTCGACCAGTGCCTGTACTGCCAGCCTGAACAGCCGATCCGGACCTGCTGGTGGTTTCGGGCGGCCCGGTGCCGCTCCGTTTTATGGCTCAGTAGCATAAATCCTGCGGTGACTACTATTTACAGGCCAGCATCCGTCCGATACACTCGTTGAACACCCACAAATTCCGGGCCGTTCCCGTGAGTCGATTCCCCGACCCGGACGGCGGCTCCTTTCTGCCGTTAGAGGACTACCCTGTGGTCGGAGGCCAGCTTCCACGCACCCGCCTGATCTGGATCGGTGTCGGTGTGCTTCTCGTCCTGTTCGCTGTCGTGGCCGGTCTCGTTCGCATGAATGCGAACCCCGAGCCGCCGGCGGTGGCCTTTTCCACCTTCATGCAGGACGTGCAGGGCCATCATGTGCGCGCCGTCGTGGTGGACGGCGACACGCTGACGTTCAGCCGGCCCGACGGGAAGAGCTTTGCCACCGTCGCTCCTCATGGGTTCGTCGCGGCCAATCCGAGCTTCGTGACCGAGCTCACCCGTCAGGGCGTGCAGCTGGACGTGACGCCTGATGAGCCGTCCCGGGCCGGCAGCTACGGCGCGATGGCGATTGGGCTCCTCTTCTTCGGGTTCGCCGGTCTGGCCCTCTTTCGCGTCGTGACCGGGCGCGTTCCGACGCTCGAGAAAGCGCGGACGATCGACCCGCAGGAAGTCACCGTGACGTTCAAGGACGTTGCCGGGGTGGACGAAGCGAAGGACGAGGTCCGCGAGATTGTCGACTTCCTGAAGGAGCCGGAGCGGTTCGCGTCGATTGGTGGACGGATTCCGCGCGGGATCCTGCTCGTCGGCCCTCCGGGCACGGGCAAGACGCTGCTGGCGCGGTCGATGGCAGGTGAGGCGGGCGTACCCTTCATGTCGGCCAGCGGTTCGGACTTCGTCGAGATGTACGCCGGCGTCGGCGCGTCGCGCGTCCGCAAGCTGTTCAAGGAGGCGCGGCGACACAAGTCGTGCATCATCTTCATCGACGAGCTCGACGCCGTCGGCCGCAGCCGCGGCGGCAATTCGCTCAGTCACGAAGAACGCGAACAGACGCTGAACCAGCTGCTGGTGGAGATGGACGGCTTCACGCAGTCCGACAGCATCATCGTCGTGGCCGCGACCAACCGGGCGGACATTCTCGACAACGCACTCCTGCGCCCCGGACGGTTCGACCGCCAGGTCACCGTCGGCAACCCGGATCTCAAGGGGCGCGAACAGATCCTGCGCGTCCATTCGCGGAAGGTGGCGCTCGAACCCGATGTCGAACTGCGCTCGATTGCGCGCGGCACGCCAGGCTTCTCCGGCGCCGACCTCGCCAACCTCGTGAATGAAGCAGCGCTCATCGCCGCCCGCGCGGGTCGATCCACGGTCAGCAACGTGGACTTCGACGCCGCCCGTGACAAGGTGCTGATGGGCGTCGAGCGCAAGTCGGTGGCGATGAGCGAGAAGGAGCGCGTCACCTGCGCGTATCACGAGGCCGGACACGCGATCGTCGCCGCGCTGCTGCCCGAGGCCGACCCGCTGCACAAGGTGACGATCATTCCCCGCGGCCGCGCCCTTGGCGTGACGATGCAGCTGCCCGAGGCGGATCGCTACACGCACTCGAAACCGTTCATCGAATCGCAGATCGCGATCCTGATGGGCGGGCGCGTCGCCGAGGAGCTGTTCCTGCGGCAGATGACCAGCGGCGCATCCAATGACATCGAGCGCGCCACGGAGCTGGCGCGGAAGATGGTGTGCGAGCTCGGCATGTCGCCACTCGGCCCGGTGCACTTCAAACGCCCGTCCAGCGCGTTCGACAACGACAGCCGCGCCGCCGGGTTCAGTGAAGACACGGCGCGCCGCGTCGACGACGAGATTCGGACGCTGGTGATGCGCGGCTACGAGACGGCGCGCCAGATCATCGAGCATCAGCGCGTGGCGTTGAAGGCGCTGGCCCTCGAGCTGCTGGAAGTCGAGTCGGTGGACGCCGATCGCCTGCGCCACATCCTCGCCGAGCACGTCGTCCCGGCGCGGGTGTCGTCAGTCGCGCGCGCGGAAGCGAATATCTAACTCCCGGCTCCCGGGTCGGGAGTTACTTTCGCTCCAGCACCCGCTCGGCGCTCTCCAGCAGCAACCGCACGCTTTCCTGCACCTTCGCGCGGACGTCGGCCGGCACGGCCTCGATGACGTCGTTCAACACTTCTTCATTGGTGTGCAGTAGGTGATCGTGCAGGGCGTGCGCCTTGGCGGTGGGACGGATCCAGATGATGCGGCGGTCGTCGGGATCGTCTTCACGGCGCGCGAGCTTCTGATCGACGAGACGATCGACGAGCGGCGTCGCGGCCGACGGGGCGATGCCCAGCCCGTCAGCGAGCTCGCGCCCGCGGACGCCGCCGGTCTGCACGATCAGCATCATCGCCTTGAGCTGGGCCATTGTCAGATCGAGCAGCAGCCACGGCCGTTCCCCCCGGCAGAATTGGATCTCGCGCAGAGTAGAGACGAGCCTGGTCAACTGCTGCGTGCAGGTCCGCGTTGCCTTCCTGCCGTCCCCTGGGGCCATGGTCCTTCCTCGTCGATCCGGCGGCGCCGCGCGGGCGCTGCGTGAGGAACTTGTGATACTGTTAACAGTTATAAAATACTGAAGTATCAGGTCGACCGCAACCCCTTTCGAGACCTTTCTCTGTGCACTCCATGTCAATACGCGTAACCACAGCGGCGATTGTTCTCGCGATCGCGCTGCCGGCGGCCGCTCAGGAGCGTTCGGGAGTCCCGTCGCTTCCCGCCAGCAGCCCCTTCATGGGCGGCGTTCCGACGGGAACGTTGAGCCCGGAGCCGATTCGCCTCACCGTCGCGCAGGCGATTTTCCGGGCGCTCGATCACAACCTCGGCGTCCTGCTCGCCGAGCAGAACACCGGGACCGCCCAGGGTCAGCGCTGGACCGCATTGAGCGGACTGCTGCCGAGCATTTCGGCCAGCGTCAGTGAAACGCGCAGCCGGCGCAGCCTCGAGGTGTTCGGCTTCCGCCTGGGCCCGCCATTCCCGCGCGTCGTCGGGCCGTTCGACGTGTTCGACGCGCGGGTCAACGCCAGCATCCCGGTGTTCGACCTGAGCGCCCTCAACGACGCCAGCGCCGCGGCGCATCGCGTCGCGGCAGCGAAGCTGTCCTACACGAGCGCTCGCGACCTGGTCGTGCTGGTGTCGGCCAATGTGTATCTGCAGGCGCTTGCCGCCGACGCCCGGGCGACCGCGGCGCGCGCGCAGTTCGATTCGTCGCAGGCGATCTACCAGCAGGCGATCGACCTGCAGAAAAGCGGCATCATCGCCGGCCTTGACGTCACGCGCGCCCAGGTGCGCATGAGCACCGACCGGCAGCGCGTGACCGCGGCCGCCAACGACGCCGAGAAGGCCAAGCTGGAAGTGGCGCGGATCGTCGGTCTGCCGATCGGCCAGGCGTTCACCCTCGTCGACGAGATTCCGACGGTGCCCGATCCGACGATGACGCTGCAGGAGGCGCTCGATCAGGCGTATGGGTCGCGTGCCGACTACCTCGCCGCCCTCGAGCAATTGAAGGCCGCCGAGGCCTCGCGGCGGGCGGCGGTCGCTGGCCGTCTCCCGACGGTGACGGTCACGGCCGACTACGGCGCGATCGGGCTCACGGCCAGTGACGCGCTCAACACGTTCGACATCGCCGGCGCCGTGAATGTTCCGATCTTCAACGGTGGCCGTCAGCAGGCGAAGCTCGCCGAGGCCGACGCCGAGCTCAAACGGCAGCAGGCTCAGGTCGACGACATGAAGTCGGGGATCTACTACCAGGTCCGCTCCGCGTTCCTCGATCTGCAGGCGACGAAGGAGGAGCTGGAGACCGCGACCGGCGGCCGCGATCTCGCCAATCAGCAGTTGCAGCAGTCGCGCGACCGCTTCGCCGCGGGCGTCGCCAGCAACATCGAAGTGGTCCAGGCGCAGGAAGCGGTGGCGCTGGCGACCGACCAGTACATCAGCGCGTTGTATGGCTACAACATCGCCAAGGCGCTGCTGGCCCAGTCGATCGGCACTGCGGAGGACGCGGTGCGCAAGTACCTCGGAGGTCCGACGCAATGAGCAAACGGGTTCGCATCATCATCGCGGTGGTCGTCGTACTGCTGCTGGCCGTGGTCGGCTGGCTGTGGGCGACGCGCGGCCGTGAATCCACCGACGACGCGCAGGTGGATGCGCACGTGACGCCGATCGCCGCCCGTGTCGGCGGTACGGTCCGGGTCGTGCCGGTGGTCAACAACCAGGCGGTCGACGCCGGCACCGTGCTGGTGCAGATCGACACCCGCGACTACGAGCTGGCGCTCGCCCGCGCCCAGGCGGAGCTCGCCAACGCGCAGGCGGAAGCGCAGGCCGCGCAGGCAAATGTGCCGATCACGTCGACGACCGCGACGAGCAACGTGGCGAACGCGCGTGGCTCGCTCGCTGGCGCGGAGGCCGGGATTGCCGACGCGCAGCAGGGCCTCGAAGGCGCCAAGGCGGGACTCGTCGCCGCGCAGGCCCACGTGCGCGAACAGGACGCGAACGCCACCCGTGCGGCGCGCGACGTCGAACGGCTGCGCCCATTGCTCGACAAGCAGGAAATCCCGCAGCAGCAGTTCGATGCCGCGGTTGCCGATGCCGATGCGAAGAAAGCGGCCGCCGACACCGCGCGCGCTCAGGTCAGCGCGGCCGAAGCGGCGATCCGGCAGGCGGAAACCCGCCTCCCCCAGGCGCAAGCCAATCGCGAGCAGGCGAGCGCCGGACTCCGCGGCGCCCAGACCGCGCCCGAACAGGTGAAGGCGATCCGGGCGCGTGCCGCATCGGCGGCGGCGCGCGTGCAGCAGGCCGACGCTGCGCTGAAACAGGCGCAGCTCAATCTCGAATACACAACCGTCAAAGCGCCGATCAAGGGCATCGTCAGCAAGTCCACCGTCGAGCCCGGCCAGGTCATTCAGCCCGGCCAGCCGCTGATGGTCATCGTGCCGCTCGAGAATGTCTGGATCACCGCGAACTTCAAGGAAACGCAGCTCGAGGACATGCGGGTCGGCCAGCGCGTCAAGGTCGACGTCGACGCGTACGGCGGTCACGACTTCAGCGGCAAGGTGGAGAGCATTGCCGCCGCGACCGGCGCCCGTTTCAGCCTGTTGCCGCCCGACAACGCCACCGGCAACTTCGTGAAGGTCGTTCAACGCGTGCCCGTGAAGATCGTTCTCGACTCGGGTCAGGATCCCGAACATCTGCTGCGTCCCGGCATGTCGGTGACGCCGACGGTCTATACGCGATAACGCAATGCCCAGATGACTGAACACGGCAAGGTCAATCCCTGGATCGTCGCGATCGCGGTCATGTTCGCCACCTTCATGGAGGTGCTGGACACGACCGTGGTCAACGTATCGCTGCCGCACATCGCCAGCACGATGTCGGCGACGATCGAAGAAGCCACGTGGGCGCTGACGTCGTACCTCGTCGCCAACGCGATCATTCTGCCGATGACCGGCTGGCTGGCCGGCGTCTTCGGCCGCAAGCGACTGCTGATGTGGTCGACGATGGGGTTTACCGCCGCGTCGCTCCTCTGCGGCCTGGCCCCGAACCTGGCGTCGCTCGTGATCTTCCGCATCATCCAGGGAGCCACCGGCGGTGCGCTGCAGCCGCTCTCGCAGGCCGTGCTGCTCGAATCCTTCAAGCCCGAAGACCGCGGCAAGGCCATGGGCTTCTGGGGCCTCGGCATTGTCGTCGCCCCGATCCTCGGGCCGGTGCTCGGCGGCTGGATCACCGAGAACTACAGTTGGCGCTGGGTGTTCTACATCAACCTGCCGGTAGGGATCGCGTCGCTGATCATGACGCAGCTCTACGTCTTCGACCCGCCGTACCTGCGGCGCGAAACCTGGAAGATCGATTACTGGGGCATGGGACTGCTGGTGGTCGGCATCGGCACACTGCAGTACGTGCTCGACAAGGGCCAGCAGGATGACTGGTTCGGGTCCACCCTGATCGCGACGCTCGCGGTTGTCGCCGCGGTCGGCCTGATCGCGTTGATTCTGCGCGAGTTGCATACGGCGCATCCGATCGTCGACCTGTTCGCATTCAAGGATCGATCGTTCGCCACCGGTGTGTTCCTGATGACCGTGGTCGGCTTCGTCCTCTACGGGAGCCTGGTGCTGCTGCCGATCATGCTGCAGACGCTGCTCGGGTATTCCGCGGTCGAAGCGGGAAAGGCGATGGCGCCGCGGGGCGTTGGTTCACTGATCATGATGCCGATCGTCGGCATGCTGACGCAGAAAGTGGACGCACGCAAGCTCCTGATCGTCGGCCTGGCGATCGGCGGCTGGACGATGTGGTGGCTGGGCGGATTGAATCTGGACGCGGGTTACTGGGATATCTTCTGGCCCCAGTTCCTCCAGGGCGCCGGTATGGCGTTGCTGTTCGTGCCGCTGACCACCGTCTCGATGGCGACGATTCAGCCGCAGCGGATGGGAAACGCCACCAGTCTGTTCAACCTGATGCGCAACATCGGCGGCAGCGTCGGCATCGCGGTGAGCGGCACCTATCTGCAGCGCCACCGCGAAGTCGTGAGCTCGGTGCTTGGCGAGCACATCAACGCCTACGACCCGGTCGCGCAATCGATGCTGTCGCAGATCACCAACGGCTTGATGGCCGCGGGCGCCGACGCGGTGACGGCGGGTCAGCGCGCCTACGCCGTGCTCGCGGGCATGCTGTTCCGTCAGTCGTCGATGGTCGCCTTCGTCACCATCTTCCGCATCATGGGCGTGGTATTCCTGCTGATGATCCCGCTCGTGTTCATCATGAAGCGCCCGAAGGGTGGGAGCGCGCCGGTCGGCGCGCATTAGGCAGGCAGGTGGCTGGTGGGGAGCAGGCTCTTCCACCGGCCACCGGCCCGGCCACTAGCCAGCCAACGGCAGCGTCACCATGAACGCCGAGCCCTTGCCGGTCCCTTCGCTTGCCACGCTGATCGTGCCGCCGTGCAGTTCGACGAAATGGCGCGCCAGCGCGAGGCCGACACCAAGACCACCGGTTTGCCGGCTGTTCACGCTGTCGCCCTGCCAGAAGCGCTGGAACACCTGGGAGAGTGCCTCGGGTCTGATGCCGATGCCGGTGTCGCGCACGGTCACCTGCGCGACGTGATCGGTGATGGCGGTGTCGACGTGCACGGCGCCGCCACGTGGCGTGAATTTGACGGCGTTGGCCAGCAGGTTCCAGAACACCTGCTGCATCCGATCGCCGTCGCATCGCGCCGCCGTCGGCTCGAGAGGGACCTGGACGCTTACAGTTACGCCCTTCGCTTGCGCCGACGGCATGACGCTGTCGCAGGCCGCGCGAACGACCTCGTTCAGGTCGCAATCGCTCGGCGTGACCCGCATCTTGCCCGTCACGATCGCCGAGACGTCAAGGACATCGGACACGAGCTGGTGCAACAGCGTCGCGTTCCGCTCGATCACTTCGACCGCGCGTCCCTGCCGTTCTTCACCCAGTGTCCCGTCGCGCAGCATCCGCGTGTAGCCGAGTACCGCGTTGAGCGGCGTCCGCAGTTCGTGCGAGAGCGTCGCCAGGAATTCGTCCTTGATGCGGTTGGCGTCCTCGGCCTCGCGAACGAGCCGGCGCAGGCCGGTGATGTCGCGCGCGATCTTCGACGCGCCGATGATCCGGCCCCGCGGATCGCGAATCGGGGACACGGTCAGCGAGACCTCCACCTGCGACCCGTCCTTGCGCTGCCGGACGGTTTCGAAGTGATCCACCGGCAGGCCGGCCCGGATGTGGTTCAGGACGATGTCCTCTTCACCGTAGCGTTCCGGCGGAATGATCTTCAGGATCGACTGGCCGACGATCTCGCCGGCCGTGAATCCGAACATGCGCTCCGCCGCCTTGTTCCATGTGAGCACGATGCCGTTCAGATCCTTCGAGGCAATGGCGTCGTCAGACGAATCGACGATGGCCGCAAGCCGCAGGGCGTCGCGCTGCAGCGCCGCCTGGCTGGAAATGTCCCGGACAATGCGGGAGGCGCCGATGATCTCGCCTTCGAGCGTCCGTACCGGTGAAATCGAAAACGAGACCGGGATCACCGCGCCGTTCTTCAGCAGTGCCTTCGACTCGATGTGACTCAAGGCCTCGCCGCCGCTCACCCGGCGGGTCAGCGCGGCTTCGTCCCGGCGTTGGTCCGCTGGGACCAGCGTGTCCACGCTGCGGCCGATGATCTCCGCGGGCGTGTATCCATAAATGCGCTCGGCACCACGGTTCCAGGTCTCGATACGACCGGCAGGGTCGTGGCTGATGATGCCGTCATCGGAGGATTCGACGATCGCCGCAAGTCGCAGGGCTGCGGGGTCGACCGTTTTCATGCGGGGCGCGCGCCAAACATCGAGTCAGTATGTACGAACGAGACCCGATCGAAAGCTCGACCGCGCAAACTTCGTGCTACCGTCTCAACTCATCGCGAACGCGAACCGCCTCGATCACCCGGTCGGTGATGATGCCGAGCACGGTGCTCGACCGCAGCAACCATCGCATCGAGCCGGCATCATTGACGGTCCACGGCAGGAGCGCCACTTCTTCCTGTTCCGCTTCGCGAAGAAAGTCGGCGGTGACGAGATCGTGCCGCGGTGACAGCACGTCGGCGCCGCACTCGAAGTAGGTGTCGATGGCGCCGGCGGTGGAACCGGAACTCACGAGCCACCCGGTGAGGACGTCGGCGTCGATATCGATGATGCGCTTCACGATCGCCGCATCGAATGACGTGACGATGACGTCGGCCGCTGACAGCGCGTGATCGGCGATGAGCTTGACGACCGCCGTTTCGCATCCGGCAGCTTTCACTTCCACGTCCAGCCGGACCCGGCCACGGGCGAGCTCGATGACCTCGGCGAGCTCGGGAAGCTCATAGCCCGCGCTCTGAGTCAGTTCGCGAGCCGCCGTTGCCGTCATCGCCGCGATCCGCGCCCCGCCGATCGCGTCGTCGTGATGCACGACCAGGTGGCCGTCGCTCGTGACATGAACATCGAGTTCGAGGCCATCGGCCCCGGCCTCGATGGCCGCCTTGAACGCACCGAGCGTGTTTTCACGGGCGGCGGTGGCCGTCCCGCGGTGAGCGAAAATCAATCCGTTACCCGCCAAATGGATCCCTTTATCGAATGGCTTCCGCCGCCGGCGACTCGGGCCATGCCGGCAGCGGCGCCGCGGTGTAGCCCGCGTGTGCGAGCGATGCCTGGAACAGCGACGTCTCCGAGGCGATGAAGTGCAGCTTGAGGGCGATCCGCACGGCGATCCACATCTGCATCAACGCGAACGTGAGCCAGACGGACGCGCCACCGCGTGGTGCCCCGGGCGCGATGACCGCCCAGAGCGCGAGCGCGCCGGCAAACGTGAGCGCGTCGAGGACATAGAGGGTGGTTACGCGGCCGGCGTTCCGGACAAGGAAGCGTAGTGCCGCGAGCACCGCACAGATCGCACTCCGTCGATCTTCGATCACCAGCCTGACCCGCGCATACGTAAAAACGCAATCGGCCGCCGCCAGCGCCAGGCCGAAGATCGCATACAGCAGCAGCCGCCACGCAAAGACTACCCGTTCGCTGTCGACGTTCGCCGTCCCGGCGGCGAACCAGCGCGTCAGCAGCCAGGGCTGGATGAAGACGAACAGCAACCCGAAGACGACTGCGCCGATCAGCGCCAGCCGCAGGAAGCGGAAGAAGAAGACGCCGCTCGCCGCGAAAAATCCGTTCGCGCGCGTGGCGCGCTCTCGGGCGTATCGATCGATGATGCCGCCCGACACGAAGATCCAGGTCACGAGGTACAGCCCGACGGCGCCGGCGACCGGCGCAATGACGCGCGTGCGGTCGAGGAAATCGCTGAAGTTCTGCAGCGTCGCGGCGAAGCCGATGATCTGCGGGGTAAACGTCGCGCCAAGGCCGCTCGATTGCGACGTGAACTCCTGCCACCAGTCCCAGTTGACGCCGTCGGCCGCGCTGTCGGCCTCGGTGCTGCCGCCCAATTGCGTCTCGATCATCCCGCCGACGGTTGCCGCCAGCGGCGCCGCGAGCGCGATCGTCATCACCCACACGCCGATCCAGATGGCTGGTGCGGCCCAGACGCGGCGCCATCCGTCGGTCCATGCGGACCCTGCCGTGCCGGCAGCGCCATCGTTCACGCGAGCGCTCCCCACGTCAGCATCAGGTCTTCCATCCAGGCCATCCACTGCAGCGCCCACTTTTGCGCCGCCTCGCCCGCGCGCGGCGTCAACGTCATCGTGTTGTTCGTGATGTTGGTGTCCAGCAGCAGCACGCGCGGTCGGTCGCGCCGATCGCGGCCGGTGCCGGCATTGTCGCGCGGTTCGCGCGAAATCCCGTCGATGGCGACAACAGCCCCGCGTGATTTCGTGTGGTACGTCATCGTGAAGCGGCGGCCCATGCCATCCTGCCGGTAATCCCACTGATCCAGGTAGGAGTGGCCGTCCTCCAGCGTGATGCGCATCTGCACGGGAAAAAACGCGTCGCCGTAGCGGCGCGCCACCGCCGTCGTGCGATAGCCATCGCCTTCGGGAGCGCTCGTGAACGACTCGATGCCGTAGTCGAACCGGTTCGAGCTGCGATACACCTGATCGAAGAACCAGGTCATATCCTCGCCGCTGACCTCGTTGACGACGGCGAAGAAGTCCTCGGGCTGGGGATGCCGGAACTTCCAGCGCTCGAAGTACGTGGACATCACCCGCTGCATCTTGATCCACCCGAGATAGTTCTCGAGTGTGTTCAGCCACAGCGCCGTCTTGTTGTACGTGGTCAGGCGCGCGGTTCGCGGCGAGTAGCGGTAGGTCGGCATCGACGGCAGATCGGCTTCGGGATCGTCACGGTACGCAGGAAGCCGGTTGTTGTCGGTCTCGCGCCGCAGCGGGATGTCGTCGAACTGCCAGGGCACGAGATCGCCGAAGAAGCGCCGGACGAGGTGATCGTCGGGCAGTCCCGCCGCGATCGCCCGCGCCGTTGAATAGGTGTTGATCCCCTCGTCCATCCACCCATGTTCGAATTCGTTGCTGCCGACGATGCCGTACCAGAACTGGTGACCGGCTTCGTGCACGGCCGCGCGATTGACGAGCGGAGTGGGAGTCGGCGTCAGCCAGCGCGTCCCGCCGGAGTAGAGCGTCGGGTACTCCATGCCGTCCGTCCCGCTCTTGTATGCGGGATCGATGATCGTCAGGGTGCTGTAGGGATACGGCCCGAACCACAGGCCGTAGTACTCGAGCGCCGCGACCGTCGAGGCGAAATAGGCCTCCTGCTGGCCGGTGTGCTCGCGCAGCAGCAACAGGCGCATGTTCACGTGTGGCAGCGAACCGCTCGAGAACACCTGTCGGTACTCGACGAAGTCAGGACTCGCCGCCCACGCGAAGTCGTGAATGTCTTCACCGTGAAACCGGTACGTCGTCGTCCCGTCGCCGTTCGGAGTGAAGCCCCGCTCGTCGCCTGACGCCCCGACGACGAATCGCTGCGGTACGGTGATGCCGACGTCGTAAACCCCGTAATCGGCGTAGAACTCGGTGGCGTAGTGAAACTGGTGCGTGTTCCAGCCTGCGTCTTCGATCACCCCGAGCTTCGGGAACCATTGCCCGAAGAAGTAGTAGTCGCCGATGTATCCGGTGCGCGCGAGCCCCTTGGGAACCTTGGCGGTCCACTCGACTTCCACCGTCGCCATCACCTGTGGCGCGGTATCCGGAATCGGCACGCGCATCACCGTCCGATCGGTCCTGCTCCCATCGTCCGGCGAGATGAACTCCATCGTGCCGGTGATGTCGTGCGCTGCCCCCGCAGCGTCGACGAGACGGACAGCCGTCACGTCGATCGATCCGGCGCCAGTGCGTCCGAGCACGACCGGCCTGGCCAGCAGCCGTGCCTCGGTCAGCCATGTCGACGACGGATCGCGGAAGGCGTTCCAGTACAGATGGAACTGCAGTTCGCGCGTGGACTGATTGCTGATGTTGCGCCACACGATCCGCTCGCGCCCGCGCACGGTGCGGGTCGCCTGGTCGAGACGCACATCAATCTGATAGTTCGCGTTGCGAGGTGAGCGCGCGCCTGGCGCCGGCTGATCGAAGGTCTGAGTGAGAGCCTGGCCTGAGCGAGGCGGAGGGTCCTGCTGTGCGCGGAGTCGAAGGGCGCTCGGCCGTTGGGCGGCGGCGAGAATCAGCACAGAGACGATCGCGAACGATATCCGCATGACACTGACGGGCAGGATGCGCAGCGCGCGCCCGACCGCTGCCGGATGTTACCCCTATAATCGCTTTTCACTCTGACGCGGAGAACTCGGCGATGAAGATTCGGGTACTGCACATAGGCCTCGGGCCGATTGGCGCGGCGATCGCAACACAGCTGCTGGAGCGGCGCGGGTTTCAAATCGTCGGTGCCGTGGACGTCGACCCCAACAAAGTCGGCAAGGACATCGGAGAGGTTATCGGCGCGAACCGCAAGCTGCGCGTCAAGGTGACGGACTCAATTGCCAGGACCATTCGGTCGACGAAGCCCGACGTGGCGATCCTGTGCACCAGTTCGTCGCTGAAGAGCGTCATCACGCAATTCGAGACGGTCCTCAAGGCTCGCGTCCCGATCGTCACGACCACCGAAGAGGCCGCGTATCCGGCCAAATACAACCGGGCGACGTTCAAGCGGATTAACGAAGCGGCGAAGAAGGCGAAGGTCGCGGTGCTCGGGACCGGCGTCAATCCCGGGTTCACGATGGACGCGCTGCCGATTGCGCTGACCGCCGTCTGCCAGCGGGTCGATCGGATCGAGGTGCGGCGCGTGCAGGACGCGCGGATCCGGCGACTGCCGTTCCAGCAGAAAATCGGCGCCGGCCTCACGCGCGAGCAGTTCGAGCGCCAGGTGACAGCCGGCACGGTGCGGCACGTCGGCTTCACGGAATCGATCCAGATGATCGCCGACGCGATGGGCTGGAAGCTCGATCGCATCGTCGACGACGTGCAGCCGCGCGTGGCCTCGGAAGCGATCGAGGGCGAGTTGCTGGCGGTGGATGCCGGCTATGTCTGCGGCATCATTCAGACCGGCACCGGCTATGTCGGCGACGAGGCAAAGATCGCGTTGCGGATGGAAGCGTATCTCGGCGCGCCCGACTCGTACGATTCGATCCTGATCGAAGGCGTGCCGCGCATCTGTTCGAAGATTGACGGCGGTGTGCACGGTGATATCGCCACCGCGTCGATGACCGTCAACGCCATACCGGCAGTCTTGAGCGCGTCGCCCGGCTTCCACACGATGCGCGACACGCGCCTGCCATCGTTCTTTCCCGGGTAGGGAACGGTTCTTGGGTCCCCGGGGTGCTCGGGTCCCTGGCTTCCGGTTCTGGTTCGCTATGGAGTCAGAACTCAGGCACCGAGCACATGAGCACCGTGGACCCGTTCTCCGCGCACGGGCATGAATCCAGCTTGTTGCCGCGAGGAGAGCCCGTAAGTCATTGGACGGCGTGCGCATCGGCCTCGCGCGTGTTCGTTTCCGGGAACCGGGTGTCCGACTCCGTTATATGCACAACCTGAAGCTCGCCTTTCGCGGCCTGTGGCGCCACCCGCGATTTGCGCTGATCGCCATCGCCACGCTGGCCGTTGGCGTCGGTGCCAATGTCGCCATCTACAGCGTTGTCCGGGCCGTGCTGCTGCGGCCGTTGCCATATGCCGAGCCGGACCGCCTGGTGTTCGTCTCCGAGGTGGTGCCGGACACGCCCGACAAGCCGGACATCGGATATGCGGATGTCACCGAGCTGGCGCGGCGAAGCCGCGTGATTGAAAGCGTCGCCAGTTATGAGGACGGTGTCGGCGACCTGATCGAGTCGGGTCAGCCGGAAGTGGTGCGGTCGCTTCATGTGAGCCGGAACTTCTTCGACACGCTTGGCGTGCCGTTGTCGCTCGGACGCACCTTTACCGACGAGGAGGACCAGCCGGGACCGAACCGCGCCGTCATCCTGAGTCACGGCTTCTGGCAGCGCCGGTTCGGCGGCGATCCGCGGATTCTCGGTCGGGCGCTGCGCTTCGATCAGGCGCAGGTGGTGGTCGTGGGAGTGCTGCCGGAACGTTTCGAGCCGCTGATCAAAGGGAACTCGGAGTTGCTGCCCGACGTGTATATGCCGCTCGGCCGGCCAACGAACCGGGCGGTCCGGGCGATCGCCCGCCTGCGCCCTGGAATGTCCGTCGCCCAGGCGACGACCGATCTCGCGTCAGCGTTCGACCATCTGCGGGAGGAGGATCCGGCAAGTCATCATCCCGATGCCCGCCTGGCGGTCGTCCCGCTTCGTGAACGGCTGCTCGGGAAGATGGATGTCGCGTTCCGCGCGGTGCTCGTCGCCGTGGTGCTGGTGCTGCTGATCGCCTGCGCCAACGTGACGAGCCTGTCGCTGGCGAAGACGCTCGCGCGCGAGAAGGAAATGTCGGTGCGCGTGGCCTTGGGCGCAACGAGGCGGCGGCTCGGAGCGCAGTTGCTGATCGAGAGCCTGACGCTTGCGCTGATCGCCGGGCTCGCCGGTACTGTGCTCGCCGCGTGGGGTACGACGGCGCTCGCGCGGGTGATTCCGCCAGGCGTGCCACGGGTGTCCGGCATCCATGTCGACGGCGCGGTGCTGTTGTTCGCGCTCGCACTGACCGTCGCGACCGGTGTGCTGTCAGGTCTTGCCCCGCTGCTGTGGGCGTTGCGCGGTGAGTTCCACGACGTGCTCCAGGGAAGCCGTGGCACGAGCGTGCCGGTTCGGCGCCGGATGTTGAGCGGGGTCGTCATCGCCCAGGTGGCTGTTGCGCTCGTCCTGCTCGTGGGGGCGACGCTGGTGGCGAGAAGTTACGCGCGGCTGTTGCAGGTTGATCCGGGGTACGACCCGCATCACGTGCTGACGTTGACGACCCGCTTGTGGAGCCCGAGGTACTGGAAGGACGCACCCGCGCAGGCGTACTACCACGATGTCCTCGACCGCGTGCGCGATATCCCTGGCGTGGAAGGCGCCGCGTTCGCCAGCGCGATTCCGATGGATTACGCGACCACGACGGGGTTTCACGTGGCCGGAGCACCGGTCACGAACGAGGCATCCGCGGCCATTGCCCAGTGGTATTCGGTGACGCCCGACTACTTTCGCGTGATGCGCATTCGACTGCTGCAGGGGCGCGCGTTTACCGATGACGACCAACCGGACAGTCCGCGCGTCGCCATCGTCAACGCGACTTTCGCGCGACAGGAGTTCGGCTCGACCGACCCGATCGGACAACGCCTCAAGTTCGGCGATCTCGACGGGTCGCGGCCATGGCTGACGATCGTCGGCGTGGTTGCCGATGTGCACCAGGAAGGACTGGACGCTGGGCCCGCTCCGCAGTTGTACGTGGCGGAAACGCAGGAGCTGATGAACCGCTTCTATCGGCTGCTCGCCCGCACGGACGGCGATACCGCGGCGATCGAGCAGCCGGTTATCGCTGCCTTCACCGCGTTCGACCGCAATGCCCCGGTGTCGCACGTCAAGGCGCTCGACGCGTATCTGCAGGGGACGATCGCCGGGCGCACCTTCGCGATGGCGATGCTGATGCTGTTCAGCGCGCTGGCGCTGGTGCTGGCCACGGCAGGCGTCTATGCGCTGATCGCGTACTCGACCGCATTGCGCTCGCAGGAGTTCGGCGTGCGCCTGACGCTGGGCGCGAGTCCGTTGGAACTGGTCGGCGCGGTGCTGCGGCAGGCGGCCGTGATCGGCGCCGGCGGAGTGGTCATCGGACTGGCGCTCGCGCTCGCCCTGGCGCGATTCGTGGCGACACTGCTGTTCGGCCTGACCGCCTACGACGGATGGTCATATGTCACCGCGGCGCTGGGTGTCATCGCCACCGTCATCGCCGCTGGCGCGATTCCCGCCTGGCGCGCCTCGCGGCTCGATCCGGTCAGCACGTTGAGAACCGAATAATGACGGCTCGCGGGTTCACGCGGTGAACCCACGAACCGGTTCTAATCCGCGCGCAGTATCACTGCGGGCTCGATGCTCGCGGCACGCATCCCCGGGACGATACACGCCACCATCGCGGCGATCAGCAGGACCACTGCGGTGATGGCAAACGTCAACGGATCACCCGGACTGACGTCGAACAGCCACGACCGCAGCAGCTGCGTCGATGCGAACGCGCCGGCGAAGCCGATCGCGAGCGCGGCGCCGACCAGCAGCAACGACTGGCGCGTGATCGCCGTCACCACCGTCGCGCGGCGGGCACCGAGCGCCATCCGTACCCCGATGTCGCGCACGCGCTGCGACACGCCGTAGGCGAGCAGGCCATACAGGCCGACCACCGCGATCGCGAGTGCCAGCAGCGCGAACGCGCTGACCAGCGTGAGCTGCGTATTACGCGCGAGCAGCTCTGCATCGAACACGTCCCCCATCGTCCGCACGTTCGCGACCGGCTGCTCGGGATCGACGGACCACACGGCCTTCCGCACGGCGGCGGTCAGGTCGCTCGGATTGCCCGTGGTTCGGATGACGAGACTCTGGGGCCACAGGAACGGACCCGCGGTTCCAAGTTGACTGGCAGGGAAGTAGACCTCGGCCTCCGGCGGAATATCGAGGCCCATCTGACGGATGTCGGCGACGACGCCGACAACCGTTGTCCAGCGGGCGGTTGCGCCTCCCGGACCGACGGTGAGCCTGCGGCCGATCGGGTTCTCTCCCGGCCACCGCGCACGCGCCATCTTCTCGTTGATGATGGCCACGAGCTGCGATCCGGCGACGTCGCGACGATCGAACTCGCGGCCCTGGACGATCGGCACCTCCAGCGTCGAGAAGTAGCCGGCGGTGGCGACGCGGTCGCTCGTGATGTAGCGCGAGAGTTCGGACGGCGGTGGCGGCGGCTGACCTTCGAGTGAGATCAGCGTTCGACCGCCCTTGAACACCAGCGGCGGAAAGTTGACGTAGGCAGCGCTGTGCACGCCGGGCAACGCGCGGACGCGGTCGAGAACCGCGTCGTAAAAAGCCGCACGCCGTTCAGGCGACGCGTACCGCGCCGGCGACAGCGTCGTTTCGGCCAGTAACAGATTCTCCGGGTTGAAGCCGGCTCCCGCGGCGAGCACGTTGGCGTAACTTCGCAGCAGCAGTCCCGCACTCGCGAGCAGGACGACCGTGAGCGCCAGTTCGCCGACGACCAGGACGTGACGCGACCATGTGTGCCCGGTGACGCGGCGGCTGCTCGAGCGGAGCACCGCGTCAAGCCCGAATCGCACAGCGACAAGCGTCGGTAGCGTGCCGATCGTCAGCACCACGAGCGCGGTGACTGCAACGGTGAACGCGAGCACGCGGACATCGAGCTCGGGTTGGAGGTTTGCGGGAAGTCCGGGAGGCACGAGCCGGCGCAGGTAGCCGAACGTCAACGTGGCGAGTCCGACGCCGAGGGCAGCGCCGCCGCCGGCGAGCATCACGCTCTCGGTGAGCAACTGTCGCACGAGCCGGCGTCCTCCTGCACCAAGGACGTTGCGAACGGCGAGTTCGCCGCGCCGGTTGGTACCGTGCGCGAGCAGCAGACCGGCAACGTTGGCGCAAGTGATGAGCAGGATCAGGAACGCACCCGCGACCAGCAGCAGCGTCGGCCGGGTCGCGTCGCGCGTGACGTGCTCGCGCAGTGTCGCCACCGTGATGCCGATGCGGGTCGGCGCATGCCGTTCGGCCGCGAGCTGCGTGGCGACGGCCGTCATTTCGGATTGCGCCTGCGCCAGCGAGATTCCCGGCTTCAGCCGCGCGATGACGTATGCATAGAAGTTGAAGCGGTCCGCCAACTCCGTCGGCGAGAGGTGGGCGGGCATCCAGAGGACGGCAGTGGGGTTCGGAAACAGGAAGTCCGCGGCGATGACGCCCGCGACGGTGTAGCGCGCGCCATTCAGTGTCAGCTCGCGGCCGACCAGATTGGCGTCGGCGCCGAAGCGGGTACGCCAGAATCGTTCGCTGATGACCACGACCGGCGATGCGCCCGCCGCTTCGTCCGCCGGCAGCAGCGTTCGTCCGGCAATGGCGCGCATGCCCAGGACATCGAAGAGGTTCGACGTCGTGCGCACGCCGGAGACCTTCTCGGGCTCGCCGCTGCCGGTGAGACTGTAGGTGGCCGTGGTCATCACCGCCATGTCGGCAACCGATCGGCTGCGCGCTTTCCACTCCGAGTAGTCGCCGAGCGAGGCCTCGACGCGGGCGGGACCGCCAGCGGCGGTGAAGTCCTCCCAGAAGAGCACCAGCCGGTCGGCGTTGGCGAAGGGCAGCGGACGGAGGAACACGGAACTGATCACGCTGAAGATCGCCGTGTTCGCACCGATCCCGAGTGCCAGCAGCAACACCGTGGTCACCGTGAACCCGGTGCTGTGGCGCAGCATCCGCGCGCCGAACCGCAGATCCTGAACTATTGCCTCGAGCCATCCCGGTCCCCGCATCATCACCTCCGATCCCTGCGATTAGACGGGCGCGCGATCGACGGGGTTGGCTTACGCCGACGCGTGTAGCCGAATGACGAGAAGTTCGCAAACGGACACCGTTCGCGACCGGGACGACAGGCAACTCCCAACTTCCAACGACTGACGTTTGACCAACTCCCAACGACTGGCGATTGACCAACTCGCAAACCGCCGCAGTTCGGCGTATTGGGAGTTGGTCGTGCGCCAGACATTTCGGAAATTGGGAGTTGTCCATGACTTCCAGCACATGCGCCCGAGCGGCGGCCTCAGTAGCCTCTGTGCCGTGGACCACCTGCGCGCCTTTGACGATCTGCTTCGCGACGTCCTGTATGGCTGCCGCATGTTGCGGCGGAGTCCCGCCTATTCGCTCGTCATCATCGGCGTGCTCGCGGTCGGCATCGCTGCGAATGTCATTGCCTTCAGCCTGTTCAAGGCGGTGGCGCTGGCGCCGCTGGCAGGCGTCGAGCGCTCGGGATCGCTGCTGTATGTCGGTGCACGCGAGCGTGGCGGCAACGTGGTGCCACTCTCGTATCCCGACTACGTCGACATTCGCGACCGTGCATTTCCAGGATTGGGTGCGTCCGCCGTCCAGTCGCTCATCCTGACGCACCGCGGCGCGCAGCTGGTGCAGACGGAACTTGTGACCGGCAACTATTTCGACGTCCTGCAGGTTCATGCCGAGGCAGGACGGCTGATCGCGCCAGGCGATGCGAGCAGGCGCGGCCAACAGCCGGTGGCGGTGCTCAGCGACGGTCTGTGGCAGCGGTCGTTTGGCGGTGATCCCGCGGTCATTGGCACCACGATCCGGATCAACGACCACCCGCTCACCGTGATTGGCGTCGCGAACGCGACGTTCAGGGGCGCCCTCGTCGGCCTGGCCACGGAGCTGTTCGTGCCACTCACGCTCAACGACCTGCTCGCGGGAAACACGGAGCTCGGCGAACGCAATGACCGCTGGGTGCTCGCGTTCATGCGGCCGCAGCCGTCGATGACGCGCGTGCAACTCGAGAGGGAGGCGACGCGAGCGTCGTCGGCGCTCGCACGCGAGTACCCGATCCCGACGCTCGGAAGTCGCGCGGCGATCGTGCCCATATGGCAGTGGCCGTTCGGTGCGCAGAGCCTCATGCTTCCGGCGGTCAGCCTGTTGAATGTGATGGCGGCGCTGCTGCTGGTGGTCGTGGCCGCGAATGTGGGAGGACTCGTCCTCGTGCGCAGCCTGGCGCGATCCGGTGAAGCGGCAGCGCGGCTGGCGCTTGGCGCCACGCGCGGGCGGATCCTGCGGCAACTGCTGATCGAGAGCCTGGTGCTCGCGGCGCCGGCAACGATCGTCGGATTCCTGCTGCCGCGGACCCTGCAGTCGTTCCTGGGGGCGGCGGCGGCCAATGTCTCGATGCCGCTCTTCTTCAATACCGAGCCCGACCATCTTGTCGTCGGCTTCACGCTGATGCTCGCGATCGTGAGTGCGCTGGTCTACGGACTGATTCCCGCGCTGCGGTTGTCGCGTGTCGATCCGGCAGCGGTGCTGAAGGAAGAGCTCGCGTCCAGCGGCATTCGCAACAGCCGTGCGCGGTCGCTGCTTGTCGTGTCGCAGATCGCCCTGGCTCTGGTGCTGCTCGTCGGCACCGCATTGATCCTGCGGACGCTCGAAGCGGCGCAGCGCGCGAACGCCGGCTTCGATCCACAGCACGTGACCTGGGCCAGCTTCGACGTTCGCGCCGGCGGACACGACGAGGCGAGCGGACGCATGTTGTACCCACGCTTGCTCGACGCCGTTCGCGCCGATCCCGGTGTGAGCGCCGCGAGTCTGGCGGCGTGGCTGCCGCTGACGCTGATCGACTGGATGTCGTGGAATCTCGAGCCCGACAGCAGGCGGTTGCGCGACGACGAGGCTCACGCGTTTGCGGTCAACGTGGTCAGCGACGGCTACTTCCAGACGCTTGCGATTCCGATCGTTGCCGGCCGTGAGTTCGACGAGACCGACACTGCAACCGGCGATCTCCACATCGTCGTGAACGAGACGTGCGCCCGGCGATTCTGGGCGACTCCCGCGGCGGCGATCGGCCGGACCATGAGCAGCGGTGATCGTCACTGGAAGATCGTTGGTGTCGCGAGAGACATCAAGTACGCCCGGTTGGACGAAGCCGCACGTCCGTACATCTATGTGCTGGAATCGCAGGCCTACAGGCCGAATCTGACGCTGCAGGTGCGGGCGCGTGATGATGCCACGGCCGTGCTGACGCGCATTCGCGCGCACGCGGCAGCGCTCGACCCGAGCCTCACCATCCTCCAGTCCGGCAGGATGACCGATACGCTGCGATCGGCGACCTCGATCTACGAGACGCTGGCGCGGATGCTGACGCTGGTGGGCGTGCTGGCCGTCGCGATCGCGGCGCTTGGTGTCTACGGCCTGGTCGCGTACACGGTGAAGCAGAAGGCGCACGACATCGGCGTGCGCACGGCGCTTGGCGCGACGCGGACGACGATCGCCGGCCACTTTCTCCGCCAAGGCGCACGGCTGGCGTTGCTCGGCGGCGCGATTGGCGTGCTGGCCTCGCTCGGTGTCGCTCGCCTGATGGCGAGATTCCTGTTCGGCGTCGCGACAACCGATCTCGCCTCATTCACCGTCGCGACCATCGTGGTGATCGGACTCGCCCTGATCGCGTCGCTCGTGCCCGCGTGGAGAGCGGCAAACGGTAGTCCGAGCGCGAGCCTGCGCCACCAGTAGGCCTGGCCTGGCGAAGCAGGCCCGGCCCCCTGGGCATCGCGAAGCAGGCCGGCGTTGCCTCTCCACTACAATCGTCTCGGCTCATCCACCCATGACCATCGTCATCACCGGCGGCAGCCGCGGCATCGGCGCCGCCACCGCGAAGCTTGCAGCCGAGCGGGGCTATTGCGTCGCGTTTTCCTATCGTGCGAACCGGGAGGCTGCGGAAGACGTGGTGCGCGCGATCGCCGAAACCGGAGGGGAGGCGATTGCCGTCCAGGCCGACGTGGCGTCGGAACCGGACGTGATGCGGCTCTTCGCGACCGTTGATAAGCGGTTCGGGACCCTCGACGCGCTGGTGAACAACGCCGGCGTGCTCGATCGACAGATGAAAGTGGCGGACATGTCCGCGCAGCGCATCGTGCGCACGCTGTCCGTGAATGTGCTCGGACCGTTTCTCTGCGCGCGCGAGGCCGTGCGCCGGATGTCCACGGAGCGTGGCGGCAACGGCGGCGCGATCGTCAACGTGTCGTCGCGCGCCGCGCAGTACGGTTCACCAAACGAATACGTTGACTACGCCGCGTCGAAAGGTGCGCTCGAGAGCTTCACGCTCGGTCTGGCGCACGAAGTGGCGCGCGAAGGCATTCGCGTCAACACCATTCGCTGCGGCCACATCTACACGGACATTCATGCTGCCGGCGGCGAGCCGGATCGCGTCGACCGTGTGAAGGTGAGCGTCCCGATGCAGCGCGGCGGGCAACCGGAGGAAGTGGCGCGCGCCATTCTCTGGCTGCTGTCCTCGGAGGCGTCCTATACGACCGGCAGCTTTCTCGACGTCTCCGGCGGACGCTGATAGCGCGCCGTCGCGCGCGTCTGAAAGACAACCCCAAATTAATCGACTGATTGTCGTGACCGTCGTGACCGTCGCGTCCGCCGTGGTGTCTTTTCGTTTGAAGTGTCGAACGCTGACAATGTGCGCAGCAGCGTGCGCCTCCGAGAACGTCACCTGAATCAGGGATTGCGGCGCCCAAACACGGCGCTACACTACGCTCGCGATCGAGGTGCCGTGGCTCACCGTTTCCACGTTCGTATCTCTGAACTGAATCGACTAATGAAGGTCGGCATGTTCCCGTTGGAGCTCTGGTCCCGGCCAAGGAGCAGTGTCGTGGCATCCAGAACGTCCGTACCGATTTCGCTTGGTGTGGCGGCGGTGGCGCTGGTGGCGGCCGCATCTGTTCGCGTACACGCAGGCGATGCGCCGCCAATCCTGCGAGCCTTTGCGAATCCCACAGGCCAGATTCGCACGGTCACGACCGGATCGCCCGATACCGACAATCCGTTCTTCCGCAGCCTGGGTACGAACGGCCGAAGGTGTGTGACCTGCCATGACCCCGAAGACGGGTGGTCGATCACGCCGTCGCATCTGCAACGCCGCTTCGCCGCCAATCAAAGCGATCCCGTGTTCCGGCCCGCCGACGGCGCGACCTGTCCGTCGGACGACGTGTCCACGTCCGCCGCGCGTCGCGACGCGTATCGCCTGCTCCTGGCGAAAGGGCTGATTCGGGTCGAGATGCCGGTACCGGCAAATGCGGAGTTCACGGTTACGGCCATGGACGATCCGTATGGCTGCTCGGATTCGTCGAAGCTGTCGCTCTACCGGCGGCCGCTTCCGTCAACCAACCTGCGCTTCCTGAGTGCCGTGATGTGGGACGGCCGCGAGAGTGAGCCGGGGCGCTCGCTGTATGGCAATCTCTTCTCGCAGGCGCATGACGCCACGATGGGCCACGCGCAGGCGTCGGTCGAGCCGTCAACGGCAGACCTCGACGCGATCGTTCGCTTTGAGCTCGGACTCCACACCGCGCAATCACGAGACGATGACGCCGGCCCACTCGATGCCGAGCACGCCGACGGCGGACCGGCGGCGTTGTTGCAGCAGCCGTTCTTCATCGGCATCAACGACCCGCTCGGCATGAATCCAAGCGGAACGCCGTTCGACCAGCGGGCGTTCACGCTGTTCGCGGCATGGAGCGACACCGGTACGCCTGGCGTGAGCGCGGCACGCCAGGCGATCGCGCGTGGCGAGGAGATCTTCAACACGCGCACGTTCAGCGTCACCGATGTCCCTGGGCTCACGAACGTGACCGGTCCGCTCAACGTGACCTGCACCACCTGTCACGACACACCGAACGTCGGCAACCACTCCGTTTCTATTCCGCTCGACATCGGTGTCTCCCGTGCGGCCAACCGCACGCCCGACCTGCCGCTCTACACCTTGACGTGCGACGACGGCCGCGTGGTCAACACGTCGGATCCCGGCCGCGCGATGGTCACCGGCCGGTGCGACGACATCGGCAAGGTGAAGGGCCCGATCCTCCGCGGCCTCGCCGCGCGCGCGCCGTACTTCCACAACGGGTCGGCGGCGACGCTGCGCGAGGCGGTGGACTTCTACGATCAGCACTTCGGGATCGGCTTCAGTGAGCAGGACAAGCGCGATCTCGTGGCGTTCCTGCGATCGCTGTAGGAATGCGTCCCAAAAAGGAAGCCACGACGGTCACGACGAGAAGAAACGACGGACACGACGGATTCCTTTTCAAGCGACACCGCGACGGCCACGACGGTCACGACGGCAGTTCAATGGCGACACACGCTGGCGACATCACGTCACCATGTGTCGAAGATGGCCGCTCAGCATCGATCAGAACCGACCCGCCGTGACCGTCGCTTCTTCGTCGTGATCGTCGTGTCCGTCGTGGTGTCGTTTTGTCAGCGAGGTGCCAGGAGAGCGGGTAGCGTGCGGATGAACTCGCGCGCGACGGCGATGTCCGCTTTGCTCGAAAAGAATCGGAAGTCATCGGCAGCAATGCCACGAGCCGTGCGCGGGTCTCGTACTGCCGCGTGAAGGACCGGGCACTCGTCGATCAACCCAGCGAGACCAGTCCACACCGCGGGATTGAGCGGCAGGATGGCGTCGAGCGCCTCGCCGACGCGCCAGGGCGCCCCATCAGCGATCGCATGTCCGAGTCGGACGCGCAAGTGGGCGAGCCGTAGCTGCAGAATGCGATCGCGACATGCAAACGTTCCGAGTGCCGCGTGCAGGTGTCGCGCCGCGTTCAGCGACACTTCGCGCTGCAGTACCTGCCATCCCACCTGGAACGCGGTTACCAGATCCCGATCGCGCCAGGCAGCCGGCCAATGCTCGAGTCCGAGATTGCACGTGGCCGCCGCGGCAGCCGATGCTTCGGCAGGCGAGAAGGCGCGGCGCCTGACCGTGCATCCGGCAAGCAGCACGTTTGCGAGGTAGGCGAGCTCCTCGGCCGCGAGGCCGTGCGACGCGACGTGTGCCGTCAGCAACGCCGGCGGCTGCTCATTGCCCGTTCCGAGCAGCGCACGAGGCTGGGTATCGAGCACGCCGGCCTCGGCCAGTGCCTCGACGAAATCAGCGACCGCTAACTCGATCGCCGGGATGTCGTCAGGCTCACTGGGAGCAGAAGGCACATCGCTGCCGGACGTCGAGGCAGTGTCCGATGCGGCCGACGTCAGCTCGCGGAAGTACGCGCCGGCGACGACGCTCCGCGGTGGTCGCTGCCCCTGGACGTCCAGTCGTCGTGCACCAGCCAGGAACGCGCGCGCCTGCGCCGCGCTCACGTAGCCCTCGCGCTCGCGCCGCTCCTGTCGCGTCTCCATCACATCGGCCAGTTGCTGCGCGTTGTCCTGCAGCAGCGCGTGAAATCCATCCTCTTCGGCGTCGCTGTTCGAGAGCCGCACACACGAACGCATCAGGCGCTGAAAAGCCTCCTGGCGATCGTCGTGCAGGAACGTGAGGAGCTCGAGGATCGCATCCCACGCCGGCAGTGCCTTCGCCTCGACGCGATAGCCGCCGATGTCTGCTGCGCGCGGTGCGCTGGATTCGCGGCCGCCGCGCAGATCGCCATCGATTGAGAGATACGCAGACACCGCAGCGTGGTCGAAGACCGCGATGTGGCGGCCGAACGCGGCCGCCGTCAGATCGGGATCGAGTTGCGCCAGCGCGTCGGCGGCAACCGTCGTTCCGGTGTCGACGAGCGCACATAGCCATACGCCAAATCGCTCGACGTCGAGCTCTTCACCCGCTCCCGCACGCGCACGCCACACATCGTCATCGATCACGCGGGCGAGCTGCGCCGGCGTCGCCAGCGCGAGCACGGTGCCGGCGCTCTCGAGGCCGAGCTGTTGCACGAGCCGATGCAGAACGGGCGACGGCAGGCGCGGGACGATCAGTTCGAGGTGTCGTGCGTGAAGCAGGCGAGCGAGGTCCGTGCGTTGCGCCGCCATGGACCGTGAGTGTAGGCAGCCGCCGGCGCGAGAAACAGTCTTGAAGGTATGAAGCCACTGCGAGGAAAATGAATGTGGGGGCGAGGATCCCGCCCCTTCCCGAGCACCACCGAAATTTTCGCCGCAGGAGTTTTCATCGTGAGCGCACCCGCCGGTCCGACCCCTGACAGAATCATGCAGATCATCACCGGCGGATGGGCGTCGGCCATTCTTGGCTCGGCCGCCCGCCACGGCGTCTTCGATGCGCTCGAGGGCGGTGGCGATGCGAAGTCGGTTGCCGGCAAGACCGGCATCTCGACGCGTGGCGCGCAAGCCGTGCTCGACGGGCTCACCGGCCTCGGTCTGCTGACGCGTGCCGGCGCGCAATACCGCAACACGCCGGAGGCAGAGGCCTTTCTGCGGCGCAACAAGCCGTCCTATCTCGGCGGCATGGCGGAAGTCATGTCGGGTTCACTGCCGGAGTGGGCGACGCTGCCCGAAGCCGTCAAAACCGGCGAACCCACGGCCGCGACGACGGCGGATATGGCCGACAACGACTTCTGGCACGTGCTGGTGCCGGCGATTGCGGCGCTGTCGTTTCCCGTCGCGCAGATCGCGGCAGAGCGGTTGCAGCTGCCGAAGGCCGGCGCGGTCTCGTGGCTCGACGTCGGTGGCGGTTCCGGTGTGTGGTCGGCGGTATGGCTGCAGGCGAATGGCGCCGGGCAGGGCTATCAACTCGATTGGCCGCTGGTCAACTCGATCGCGACCGGCTTCGTCGGTAAGTTCGGCGTCGGCGAACGCTTCCACACGATCGACGGTGACTTCCACGAGGCCGATTTCGGCGACGCGAAGTACGACTACGGCGTGCTGGGTCACATTGCCCATCAGGAATCTCCGGACAGCAATATCGCCCTCTTCCGCAAATTCCGCCGCGGGCTGAAACCGGGTGGCACGCTGGTGATCAACGACTTCATCCTCGACGAGGAGCGCAACGGTCACCCGTTCGCCATGATGTTTGCGGCGCAGATGCTGCTGGTGACGAAGGAAGGCACGGCGTGGCGGCAGTCCGATTACCGCAACTGGCTGTCTGCCGCCGGCTTCACCTCCGTCGACATCGTCCCCACGCCAACGCCCTCGACGCTGGTGTTCGCGAAGTAATCGGAGCGTTCTGCTCGCGCCTGCCATTCCTGAAGACATCGAGGCGTTTCGCGATCGCCACTGGCATCGCGACACGCTCTTCCCGGTCGACACCGCGGTGGCCGCCGAGCGCTTCGTCGAGCGTGTCGGCTTCGCCGCGTGCCTGACCGATGCGCGCCGGCCGGGTCCGTCGCTCTACGTCGCGGTGTGTGGCCGGCGCGACGCGGTGCTGCCGCGGCACGTGCAGCACGATCCGGAAGCGTCGCTGGCGTGGACGCTCAAGGATCAACTCGCGATGCGCGGCCATGTCTATTACGGGAAGCTCGCGCGCGGCCGCGCGACGTTTCTGGCGCCGCGGATGATTCCGCATTTTCATGCGGTGTGGGGCGTCCGGCGATCCGAGGAAAGTGCGCGACTCGGCCGGCCGGCACAGGCGATCCTGCGCGTGCTGCGGCGTGAGTGGGAGATCGCGACGTCGGACCTGCGCACGGCTTCGCGGATCACTGACCGCGCCGCCTTCAATCGCGGCCTCGACGAACTGCAGGCCGCGATGATCGTCGTGCCGAGCGCGGTGTATTACGTGCCGAAGTTCACCTACGTATGGACGCTCGCGCTCGGCCGCTTCCCCGACGCACTGCGGCGACGCGTGAACCGGGCGACCGCCGTGCAGGAGATCGCGCGCTGTTTCCTCACCAGTGCAGGCCTGACCGTGCGCGGCGAGCTCGCGCGCGTGACCGGCTTATCGCGTCCGGAAGCCGGTCGCGGCAATCGCGCGCTCGTCGCAGAGGGGTACGCGACGATGACGGCGCCCGGCTGCTATCAGCTGGCCGCCGGGACTGATGTCGTAGAGGCCGGTCTTTAGACTGGCCTGAAGGCCGACCTGAAGGTCGGCCTCTACGACTGAAGACCGACCGGAAGGTCGGCCTCTACGACTGAAGACCGACCTTCAGGTCGGCCTCTACGACTGAAGGCCGACTTGTCGGGCCTCTACGACATCAATCCTGCGACGACATCAATCCTGCCTCACGCCGTCGTGGTGGCCGGCTTCGCGAACGGATTTTCGTCCGCGGTCGGGCCGTAGATCGACGGCAGCGGCACGTTCAGCTCGCGCAAGTACACCGACAACTGCCCGCGATGGTGATACCAGTGATTCAGCATCACTGTCCGCAACGCCGCACCGACCGGCATCGCCACGATCTCGTGGTCACCGTCCACCAGGCGCCAGAGGTTGCCGAGGCCGGCATCCCCGATCGCGCGCAGGTTGTCTTTGGCTTTCGCCACCCCCGCGTCCAGGGTTGACAGAAGTTCGGCGGTGCTCGTCGCCGTCGCCTCCTTGAATTGCGCCTGATGCCGCGGCTGCCGGACAGCGTCGGAGATTCCACCGGGCGTTTGGGCGATGTGCAGGGCCAGCTCGCCGAGCGACCTCGACTTCTGGTGCGGCTTCCACCCGAGTTTGTCCTCAGGCACTCGCTCCAGCACGCGGCGCGTGGTTGTCGCTTCCTGTTCGAGCTCCTGAATCAACGCTTCGATCGTCGACATGATGAGAAGTCCTTTCAGTGAGTGGTGCGGCGGCCTTCCGACGCCAGGCGCACGCGTTCGTGCAGCGCCTGCCAGCCACGGGAGAGTCCGGCGCGGAAATCATCGGGAATGAAGCCGAGGGCGGCGTGACGGAAGGCGATCAGCGTGCCGCCGTCCACGTCCTTCAGCCGGTACTGGATGTTCGAGACCACCGGGTAGGACATGAACAACGGTCCGGTGATCTCGAGCAGCGAGGGGCGCTTGATCGCCTGCACCACGCCCCAGAAGTGGCCGTTGTCGTTGCCGAGATCGCGAAACCATCGGCCGCCCGGCCGCGGTTCCAGCACCATCGGCATCGGCGTGCCGTTCTCGCCTTCGTTGCCCGGACCCATCTGCGCGAGGAGCGCATCGAAGGTCGCCTGCAGCGACGCGCGAACGTGAATTTCCTCGGTGATCGTCAGGGTCAGGTTCTCCATCGGTGCGGTCAGCGTCACGGTTGTTCCCTCCTTGTGTTCGCTTCCGCGCGTTCCTTCACGCGCGTGAGCTGATGTCGCCAGAAGCGTTCGAATGTCTTCGTCCACTCGTACAGCGGCCGGATGGCCTCGACGTTGGTGCGGTAGAACACCTGCCGGCCGTCGCGCCTGACGTGCACGAGCCCGACATGACGCAGCACCTTGAGGTGCTTCGAGACGGAGGGCTGCGGCAGGTCGAGCGCGTCGACGATGTCGCCAACCGGCCGTTCGTCGCCGGCCAGGAACGCCAGGATGTCGCGCCGCCGCGACTCGCCGAGCGCATTGAAGACGTCGGAGTGGGTGGCGGCCCGCGGCACGCTCCGAATCATATTCCGTTAAAGGAATATGTCAAGCGCGGGCTTACAACGTCGTGGGCCGACGCACGAGACTCGAGGTCGGTGATCGCACGACGCCGCCGCATCGTCTCGAAAACCGGTGCGCCTCCCGTGGCACGTCCCTTGACCTTGCGCCATCCCGGTGGTGTTGCTCCTTCTGCTGATCGCGCTCGCGGTCGTCGCCTACAGGGCGACCACCGTGGCCGAGCGCGCCCGCGTGGCCAGGGACCTGCGGCTGCTGACCGAGCGTCGTATCGCGCTGGCAAGAAAGTGGTACCGCGCGCAGGAACCGTACTTCGACACGCTGCGGGCACGGACGCCGGTGGCGCCGGTGACGCCGGCCATCGCCATCATCACGACGATCTGGTTTCTGGTGATCGTGTCCGGCAGCGTCATCGGCGGCGGTGACACGCTCGTGGACTGGGGCGCCAGCCTTGGTCCGCGCACGAGCAACGGCGAATGGTGGCGGCTGGTGACCGCGCTGTTCGTGCACGCCGGCCCGCTGCAGCTTCTCGCCTGTCTCATCGGCCTGCTGCCGGTTGGCCTCGTCGTCGAGCGGCTGGTGGGGCCGGTCGCGTTTGCGGTCGTTTACGTGACATCCGGCGTCTTTGGCAGTCTGCTCACGGTTTCCGTGTATCCGCTGGATGTGAGCGCCGGCGCCTCGACGGCAATCTGCGGGATTTACGGACTCGCGCTTGCGATCTGGATGTGGCGTGTGCTGCGGGAGCCACGAGTCGCCGTACCCTGGGCGGTGATGAAGTGGCTGGTGCTGTCGGGACTCGTCTTTCTCCTCTACAACGTCCCCAGCGGCACTGTTCCATTCGCCGCGGAAGTGACCGGCCTGATCGTCGGCGTCGTCAGTGGACTCGCGATCGCCCGCGAGGTCGGCTCGTCGCCCATCCCGATCCGGCGCAGCGCCATCATGGGCGCGGTGACGCTGGCCCTTTCACTTGCGGCGGCGATACCGCTGCGGGGTATTACGGATGTCCGCCCGGACGTCGATCGCATGATCGCGACCGACGATCGCACGGCCGCCCTGTTTCGTGACCGTGCGAAACAACTGGCGCTCGGACGCGTCGGCGATCAGGCAATGATCGATCTGATCGAGCGGGAGATCATCCCGGCACTCGAACGCGAACAGCCGCCGCTGGCGTCGCACGCCCTGGTGCCGGACGATCAGCGGGCATTGCGCGATGCGTCACGCGAGTACCTGCGCGTCCGGATCGAGAGCTGGCGCCTGCGCGCGACGGCCTTCCGCAAGGGGAGCCTGTCACTGTTGCGGCAGGCTGATGCGAGGGAAGGGGCCGCCCGCGACCTGTTCGTCCGCATCCCGTATCGCCCGTCGTAGGACCCTGACCCGGTGCCGGGGCCGTTTTTTACACCCGCCCACGAGCCGAGAAAGCAGGGACGCGACCACGACGCTCACGACGAGCACGGCATTAATTTCCAGAAGGTTTTCGTGACCGTCGCGGGCGTCGTGGTGGCCGTTACGGTCGGTGGCCGCCAGCCGATTCAGCGGGCGAAGAGCCCATGCTAGACTGTCGGCCTCGCGTTGGACCCCGCCAGTTTGTGTCGACTGCGTGCAGCCCGGAGCACGCCGCAGTGATCAAGCCCGCCGCTTCCAACCCTTCTCCAAGGACTGCGCTATGAGACTTTACGTCGGTAATCTCTCGTTCAATACCAATGAGGAGCGGCTCGAGCAGCTTTTCGCAACTGTCGGCCAGGTCACCTCGGTGCATCTCGTTCGTGATCGGGCAACCGGTCAGTCACGCGGGTTCGGGTTCGTCGAGATGGCGAATTCCGCCGACGGAGAGGCGGCGTGCACCGCGCTCAACCAGCGTGAATTCGAAGGTCGCCGGCTGACCGTGAACGAAGCGCGGCCGCAGGAACCGCGCGGCGGCGGCGGCGGTGGCGGTGGATTCCGGGGCGGCGACGGTGGCGGCGGCGGCCGTCGTCCACGTCGCGATTCCCGCTGGTAGGTCCCGCACGACGCTCGGAGGGAAACGCACATCGCGTTTCCCTCACGAGCTGACACTCCTTCCCCTTCCCGTCGAGCTTCATTCAATTTCACCGCGCCACGCTGCCGGCCTTCGCGTGAAGGGATGGCGGCCCAATCCGTTTGCGCGCCGTTGTCGTTTTATCAGGTGAATGACGCAACCCCGGTCGTCCGGCACAGTCACCCACACCACACGAGAACGCTTCGGAGCCGATAACTCGCGCACGAGCGAGGCCGCAGATCTGGGCAGGCCCGCATCCCTCTATCACGCGGTTCGCTTTTACCAGGACGATGAGTCGCTGGCGCGCATCGTGGCGGAGTTCCTGATCGAAGGCTTCGCGGCCGGACACCCCGCGATTGTCATCGCGACCGCGGCTCAACGAGACGTGCTCGCCCATGCGCTGGCCGCTCAATCGATGGATGTCGCCGCACTGGAGCGCGGGCACGACCTGCTGGTGCTCGATGCCGAGGCGATGCTGTCGACGTTCATGATCGACGGCCATCCCGAGCCGGGCCGATTCAGAGCGCAGATGTCGGAGGCAATTGCGACCGTGTCCGGCTGGCGGCGCGAATGTCCGGTTCGCCTGTTCGGCCAGATGGTCGACGTCCTGTGGCAGCGCGGCCAGCGCGAGGCCGCGATTCGCCTCGAGGTGCTCTGGAACGAACTGGCGCATACCGAAACGTTCTCGCTGCTGTGCGGCTACGCATTCGGCCACTTCTACAAAGAGGCGAGCGTCGACGACATCTGCAGTCAGCATTCACATGTGATTGGCGCTGATGGTGAAGCCGTCGCGACCCGGAAACCGGAGCAGTGACCCGCCATGCACATCGGTGATTGGGGGGCACGACGGTGCGCGCGCTGCCAGGCCGAGCAAGCCGCGCCAAAGGTCCGTGCCGATGCGGCGCTGTTCACCTGCCCCGCCTGCGGATACGAGTGGGCGGTTCCGCGGATGCCGTCGGATTTCGAGGCCGCGGGGATCATGAAGCGTGCACCGAGGGACCGTCCCGACTCGGACGAGGCGGTATTTGACGCCAAATCGCTCGACGAGGAGTAGTGGGGACAGCGGTCGAGGCTTGTCTGAGAGGTTCCGGATGTTATAAACCTTGCGACATGGACGCTGCACGTCAGTCCATTCCATCCCCCGACGGGTCGCCCGGAACACTTGGGGAGGTGCTGTATGCCCAGCCGAAGGCGCTTGTCCCGGAAGCAGAATGGGTGGCGCTCGTGCAGGCCGTTGCCGCCGGCAACCAGGATGCGCTGTTCGCGTTGTACGAACGCGCCCATCGCGTCGTCTTTACCTTAATCATGCGGATCACCGTCCATCGCGAGACCGCGGAAGAAGTGACGCTTGACGTCTTTCATGACGTCTGGCGCCGCGCGTCCATGTACGACGCGGCCGGCGGGACGGTGCTCGGCTGGATCATGATGCAGGCGCGGTCGCGGGCGATCGATCGCACGCGGTTCGAGCTGCGCCAGAAGCGCGTGCCCGGGGAAACGGGCGGCGCCTTGCCGACGGCCGCTGCCGCGAGTCCGGAAACGCTGGTGGTTTTCAAGGAGCAGGGCGAATCGCTTCGGCGGGCGCTCGACGTGCTGACACCGGACGAGCGCACGGCGATCGAGACGGCGTTCTTCGCCGAATTGACCTACGCGGAAGCGGCGACGCGACTGGACCAGCCGCTGGGCACGATCAAGACGCGCATCCGTTCGGGATTGCACAAGCTCCGGCAGGCACTCGCCGAGGGAGGGCCGCGGTCATGAACTCGACTCCGGGTCATGGCACCTGTCCGCAGGCGGTGCAGGTGGGCGCATACGCCATGCAGGCCCTTCCCGCGGAGGAAGCGGCTGCTTTCGACGCGCACGTCGCCACCTGTTCCGACTGTCGCACAGAACTTGAAATGCTGCGCGGGGTTGCCGGCAGTTTCGTCTTCTGGCCGGGTGACGTCCTGCGGCCGCCGGTTCCACTTGCCGACCGCCTCGCCCGCCGCCTCGCCGCGGACACCGGTACGACTCCGGTTGTTCCGCCGGCGCCGCAGTGGCGCGAGCCTGAATGGGAACAGGTGGCCCCCGGCATCTTCTGCAAGCTGATGGCGACCGACACGCAGCGGAATCGCATCAGCATGCTGGTGCGCCTGCTGCCCGGCGTCGAGTACCCGCCGCACACCCACGCCGGCCTCGAGGAGCTGTTCCTGCTCGATGGCGAGTTGTGGATCAACGACCGCAAGCTCTATCCCGGTGACTACAACCGGGCGGAGGCGGGTACAGCGGATACGCGCGTGTGGAGCGAGACCGGCTGCACCTGCGTGCTGGTGACGAGCACGCAGGACGTGCTTCGATCCTGATTCGTGGCGCTCTCGACAGGCAGCGCTACTGGCAGGGGCACATCGTAGAGGCCGACCTTCAGGTCGGCCTTCCGCTCCAATCTGATCGATCGACCCCGCCGCCCCGCCGAACAGCCAGATGTCCCGGCCCGGATTCGACTTCATCGACCGGATCCGATCGAACACGTCGGCATTGATGACCGACACGCCGTCCTGATCGTCGGCCTCCATGGTCGACGAGACCACCACCGTCTTCATGCCGGGCATCGTCGTCCGATTCGCCACTCGCATCTGCTCGAATGTTTTGCGGCCCACGAGTAGCGTGTCGAAGCGCGCGATGACGGCTGCGAAGTCGATCTCGGGATCGTGCGGAATCCAATCGTGCTCCCCGTGTGGCCCGGCGATGTAACCGTCGACGCTGCACGCCACTGAATAGCGAATCGCCCGCATGGGCGTGAAGTCTAAGCCGTCGCGGTGGGTGAAACCGGTTTGCGGCGCGCCATGGGGTCCGCACTGATTACGTTGGTGATTCTGCGTGGGACGTCGCGGATGGGAGTCTGGCTGGCAAGTTGCGCGACTCGGGCGAGGATGGTGCCGGGGTGTGCGAGCTCGACCACGCGAAACGCATCCTGCAGCGGCGAGTGGCACGACGGAAAGGCCGCGCGAAGACCCGCTAGGCCTGTCGCTTGCAGCAGCGGCCCCTTCGTGGACCGACAACAAGGGGGACAGGCAATGAAACGGCATCTAACAGGAGCCATCGCGGCTGCGGCCGGAGCGGCTGCGTTCGCGATGCTGACGCAACCGGTGGCCGCGGCACAGTCGCCGACGCCATCAACGACCAGTACTCAGACGGCTGGGACCTCGGCCGATCAGCGGGTCACGATCACAGGATGCGTTGAGCGTGAAGCCGACTACCGGCAGTCGGCTGGCGCCGGTCGCGCCGGCGCGGCCGGAACCGGCGTTGGCGCCGGCAATGAGTTCGTGCTGACGAACGCGATGATGTCGCCGGCGAGCACCGGCGCTCCGGCGGCCACATCGGGAGCCGGCGCTCCGTCCGCGACCGGAACAGCCGGAACGGCGGGCAAGGCCTACGAACTGACGGGCACCAAGGAGGGCGACGCCGCCGCGTTCATCGGCCGAAAGGTAGAGATCTCCGGCATCGTCAAGGCGGCTACCACAGCGCCCGGCGGTCCGACGGCCGACCTGCCTGGCAGCCGCGATCTCAAGCTCGAAGAGCTGGAAGTGTCGTCCGTACGGGCCGCGATCGGATCGTGTTCACCCGCGACCACAGCGCCATAGCGCCGTCACACGTGAGAACGCGCCGCGGCCGAAGGTGTGTGGGCACTTCACGAAGTGCGCGCACTGCCTGAAGCTGCGGCGCGCCTGGCGTCCCACCTGACATCCGCCTGCATCCGCGCGACCGGCAACGCCTGTGCGAGATTCGAACGCGCGAGACCATGTAGACTTCGCCGCGCGGCGATGGTCGTCACCACGACCTCGCGCTGCAGACGGAGGTAACGTTCGGCACGCGATGACCAGCGGTCACGTCTGGTCGTCGCCGCCGGTCAACCGAACATGGCAGGTCACAGCAGATCTGCGTGGCGATGGCTCGCGGTGGTCGTCCTCGCGCACCTGGTCATCTCGATCGTCCACGGAACGGCGCACATGCAGGCGCAGGTGCCGATGTCGCTGGCCGCGAATCTATTCGTCTTCATCGTCATTCTTGCCGGGCCGGTGGCCGGTCTCGCGTGGACGTGGGTGAGCGACCGCGCCGGGAGCTGGGTGGTGGCCGTGGCGATGGCGGCTTCATTCGTCTTTGGCGTCGTGAACCACTTCCTGATCGCCGGTCCGGATCACGTCGCTCACGTCGCCGAGCGGTCGCGTGCGCTCTTCGCGACAACTGCGGTGCTGGTGGCGATCACCGAAGTGCTCGGTTGCGTGCTGGCAGTCCGTGTGGCGCGCCGAAAAGTCGCGAGCGCTCTCGATCCAAAACCAGGGCAGGTCTGAAGACCCGCCCCCGACGTCGACTGGTTCACGCCCCGGGGTCGCGCGCGGTCGGCGGGCGCTTGCCGTCCTGCAGGTCGGTGCGGTCGAGCGTCGTATCGATCGAGCCGACTCGATACCATCGCCACGCATAGGCCTCGAGCGCGATCTGGTGCAGGCCGTCGTGACGCACGCGACTGTGGCGATCCGCGAAGATGTCCATCAGGAGCTGGTCGGCGTCAACGCCGATCTTCAGCCGGACCTTCACCGGATGACTCGCGAAATTGTGCAGCGTCACCAGCGACGTGTCGCGCCACGTATAGCGAATCGCCAGGACCGATGGTTCCGTCGTACGCAGCACGGCAAACGTTCCCCAACTGATCTCCGGACATTCCTTGCGCGCGCGAATCATCCGCTCCGTCCAGTTCAACAGCGAGTGCGGTTCGCGCCGCTGATCCGCCACGTTCACCTTGTCGCAGCCGAACTCGCCGACATCGATCACCGGACGCACGACGCGCGCGGCGCGTGAAAAGCCGCCATGCCGCTCGTTGCTCCACTGCATCGGCGTGCGCGCACACTCGCGTTCCGGAAGGCGCAGGTTCTCGCCCATGCCGATCTCGTCGCCGTACTGCATCATCGGCGTCCCCGGCAGCGAGAAGAGCAGGCTGAACGCCAGCTCCAGCCTTCGGCGATCGTTGCCGAGCATCGGCGCCAGCCGACGCCGGATCCCGCGGTCGTACAACTGCATCGTCTTCTTCGGCGCGAACGCGTCGAACACTTTCTGCCGCTGCTCCCCGCTGAGGCGTCCGAGATCGAGCTCGTCGTGGCTGCGGAGGAACTGGACCCATTGCGCGTTCGCGGGCCGTTTGTACGTTTCTTCCAGCGCCGAGACGAGCGGCTCGATGTCGGCGGTGGCCATCGCATAGAACAGGCGCTGGTTCACCGGAAAGTTCAGCATCATCTGGATGCGATCGCCGTCATCGCCGAAATACTTCATGTTCTCTTCCGGCGGCACGTTCGCTTCGGCCAGCAGGATCGCGTCGCCGATCCGCCACTGCAGGAACTCGCGCATCTGCTTCAGCATGTTGAAGTCCTGCTGCGATTCGATGCCCGGGCCCTTCCGCTCGATCAGGAACGGCACGGCGTCCATGCGGAACCCCGACACGCCGAGCTGCAGCCAGAAGCCCATGATCTTGTAGATCTCGGCGCGCACCACGGGGTTCCAGGTATTCAGATCCGGCTGGTGATCGTAGAAGCGGTGAAAGTAGTACTGCTTCGCCTGGCGATCGAGCGTCCACGTCGTCGTCTGCTTACCGGGAAAGACGATGCCTTCCTTGTGATTCTTCGGCCGCTCGTCGGCCCACACATACCAGTCGCGGAAGTACGACTTGCGGCTGCGGCGCGCGCTCTGGAACCACGGGCAGTCGATCGAGGTGTGATTGACGACGAGATCGACGAGGACGCGGATGCCGAGCGCTTCCGCGTGATTCATGAAGTTGACGAAGTCGCCGAGCGAGCCGTGCTTCGGGTGGACGTTATAGAAGTCGGCGACGTCGTAGCCGTTGTCGCGGTTCGGCGATCCGTAGAACGGCTGCAGCCAGACGCAGGTGACGCCCAGGCCGGAGAGGTACTCCAGCCGGCGCATCAAGCCTTCGAAGTCGCCGATGCCGTCGCCGTCTGCGTCCTGGTATTTCTCGACGTCGAGGCAGTAGATGATCGCGTTCTTGTACCAGAGGTCGTCGATCGACACGGCCGGGGCCCGACGCAAGATGTGCGCCGCGACCGGGCGATGAATGCACGCATCACCTTTGGGACGCCGTCTCTGCATCCACTCAAGGGACGGATGGTCCGGCAGCGCTCGGCGCAGCACTGTCGACGTACGCGCTGTTTCAGAGGGCACAGGAACGTCGAGCACCGAGAGGGATCAACGCTGCGAACGTCACGACCTGCTCGGGGAACTCAGGTCGGCGCGGCCACGCGTCACCACGGCAGCCGCCAATTGATCCCTTCGCAGCGAGCCCTGCCGTTATCGACATCAGGAACTCTACAGTTCATAGAAAAACCGACTCGAAAGGCGACGCGCCCCTTGCGCCCGCCGCATCCGGCGCCTACATTGATACCCGCCTGTCGCGCCCAGCGGCAGCCCTCCTGACAACCGAACTGAAGCGGGTTGCGACCGCTGAATTGCCGAGGCGTCTCAATGACGGATCGTCGTGTGCGGCTTCTTGCCGCCGCAACACTGTTGTGCTCGTTTGCCGTCGTGCGTGTTGCGGACGCGCAGCCGGGCGAAGTTGCCCTCCACATGACGAACGCGCGGACGGTGGGGGCGTGGTCAAAAGTTAGTGATCCGACCGCCGCCGATGGCGTTCGTCTGGCGAATCCCGATCAGGGCGGCGCGAAGCTCGCGGCCTCGGCAACGCCGGTCAGTTACTTCGAGCTGGATTTCACCGCCGACGCCGGCGTGCCCTACCGGTTGTGGATCCGTGGCCTCGCGCAGAAGAACTCCTTCAGCAACGACTCCGCGTCCGTCCAGTTCTCGGACAGCGTGACCGCGGCCGGCCTGCCGCAGTTTCGAATCGGGACGACCAGCGCCACGATCTTCGTGCTCGAGGACTGTTCCGGCTGCGGTGTCAAGGGATGGGGCTGGAACGACAACTACTACGGGACCGCTGCCGGCGACCTGATCTACTTCGCGACGAGCGGCACGCATACCGTGAGGGTGCAGGTACGGGAGGACGGCCTGTCGATAGATCAGATCGTCCTGTCGCCGGCGACATACCTCGCGGCGGCTCCTGGCGCGTTGAAGAACGACACCGTCATTCTTCCGGAATCGGGCACCGTCGCGGTCGTGGACCCGGCGCCGAGCGATCCGCCGCCGCCAACTCCGCCACCGACCGAGCCGCCGCCGCCGACGACCACCGGACCTGGGGAAGTGGTGCTGTACGCGTCGCAGGCCGCGCGCTTCGGAAACTGGACGCTGGTCAGCGACGCGACCGCGGCCGGCGGCGCGCGCGTGTCGAACCCCGACAAGGGCGCGGCAAAGATGACGACCGCCCTCGCGTCACCCACCGACTATTTCGAGTTGCCCTTCACCGCATCAGCGGGCGTTGGCTACCGGCTGTGGATCCGCGGCCGCGCGCAGAACGATTCGTATGCGAACGACTCCGCGCACGTGCAGTTCTCCGACAGTCTGACCAGCGCCGGCGCACCGGCGTTCCGCATCGGGTCAACCGGGTCGACCGTCTACACGATCGAGGACTGCTCCGGGTGCGGCGTCAAGGGCTGGGGCTGGAACGACAACTACTACGGGGCTGCTCCGGGCGACCTGATCTACTTCGCCACCACCGGCACGCACACGATTCGCGTGCAGGTGCGCGAAGACGGCCTGTCGATCGACCAGATCGTCCTGTCGCCAGCCACGTATCTCTCGACCGCACCAGGCGCGTTGAAGAACGATACGGTGATCCTCGCGCCGGCCGACGGTTCCGGCCTGTCAACGGGCGGTGACCCGCCGCCGCCGGCAGTGAATGCACCGCCGGTGATCGAACCCGGAGAGGACGGTTTCCGCATCGGCTCGCTCGAAGGGGCGATGATGGCGCCGGCCACGCTGCTGTTCTCGGCGTCGGCCACCGGTCCGGAAGCGACCGACACGCTGACCTACGCCTGGGACTTCGGCGACGGCTCGCCGGTGCAGACCTACTCGCAGACGCCCGAAGCGTCGCGGCAGAATGCGGTGCACACGTATCTCGCCGGTGGAACGTTCACCGCAACCGTCACGATCACCGATCAGGCCGGCAACGCCACGACGGCGTCGGGGTCCGTCACGGTTGCCGCCGCGGCGCCCGTCGATCCGTCAGCGCCCACCCTGAAGGTGATGCAGTTGAACACCTACAAGGGACGCTCGACCGACACGCGCACCGAGCAATCGAAGATCTGGCTGCAGTCGCGGTGGATCGCCGCCGCGAATCCCGACGTCGTCCTGCTGCAGGAAGTGATGGGGACGACCGCGGCGAACAAGTACAAGGCGGCGCTCGAGAGCGCGCTGCCCGGCACCACGTGGTCCTACTTCTTCCGTACCGACGCCGACGGCGACAGTACGTCGGCGCAGGGCATCGCCATCTTCACGCGCCTGCGGATCGACAGCACGGCGTCGATGGCGTATCAGCCGTGCCCGGCCGCCGATATCGTGCAGCGCGCCGCCATCAGCGCCGCGATGACCGTGAAGGGCCGTTCGATCACCATCGTGAACACGCACTTGTCGTCCTACGAGGGCGCTGCGAACATCGCGTGCCGCACCGCCCAAGTACAGCAGTTGTTGCCGTGGGCGGAAGCACTCGGCTCGACGCGCATCCTCGGAGGCGATCTGAACGCCGACCCGCAGGAAGACGCGATTCGTCTTTTCGTCGCACCGGCGTACGTGGACACGTGGGACGATGTGGCGCACCGCACGTCGTATCCAGACAACCCGTCGGCTGCGCTGATTACGCGCAGCGAACGGATCGATTACATCCGGACGTCGCTCGGCGCGCCGCTGGATCTGCTCTCCGTCCAGGTGCCGGACACCCGTGACGTGACCAACGACAACCCGATCGCGAGCCAGGGCACGTCGTTGTACGAGCCGCTGAACTACGCGCCGCGCATGTCGGACCACGAAACCATCATCGCCACCTTCGCTGTGCGTTGATCGGTGTAGGGGCGGGTCTTCAGACCTGCCCCCGCCCCCGCGCCGGCCGTCCGTTTGCGGGGCCGCACTCTCCGAATTCCCATCGACTGGTTGGGGAGCCCGTCCGATTCCAGTGACTGCGATTCATTGGCGGAACCGAACGCCGCGATCCCATGCCCGAACAGCCATGGACTCCGCCGATTGTTTTTCCCAATGATCTGTGGGGTTGGTTGGTACGCTGTTTGACCCAACTCGCATCGATGCGCCTGCTTCCGGCTGTGGTTCGCCGCCTGACCCGAGCCCGCGGTTTCACTTCGCTCAGCGTGCTCGTGGTCGCGATAGGGATTGCCGCACTGACGACTGTCTTCGCTGTCGTGGACGCGGTACTCCTGCATCCGTTGCCCTATCCGGACCCAGAGCGGCTGGTCGGCGTCTGGCATCGGGCGCCCGGGATTGGCGTGCCGGAAGACGCGCAGATGTCGCTGACCCAGTGGGTCACCTACTCGGAAGAGAATCGCGCGTTTCAATCGATCGGCTTGTGGGCATCGGATCGGGCCACGTTCCGTGACGGCGATCGGCCGCGCGAGCTCCCTGCGCTGCGCGTGACTTACGGCACGCTCGACGCGCTTGGCGTCGCGCCGATGATCGGCCGGTGGTTCGCGCGCCGCGACAACGATGCGGCGTCGGCGCCGACGGTCATCCTCACGCATGCGTTCTGGCAGCGCGCCTTCGGTGGCGATCGACAGGTGGTCGGCCGCATGCTGACGTTGAACGACCGCTCGAGCCGCATCATCGGCATCATGCCGGAGGGCTTCGAATTTCTCGATCGAACTCCGCTCGACGTGATCCTCCCGTTCCGATTCGATCGCCGGCAGTTGGCACTCGGCAACTTCAACTACCAGGGGATTGCGCGCCTGCGTCCTGGTGTGTCGTTGACCGCTGCAAATGCCGATGTGGCGCGGATGCTGCCGCATTGGCTGCAGGCCTGGCCGGAACCGCCCGGTATCGATCGCGCACTGATCGCGAGCGCGAAGATCGCTCCGGACGTGCGTCCGTTGTCACGCGACGTCATCGGCGACGTCGGGCCAACGCTCTGGATTCTGTTCGGGACGGTCGGCGTGGTGCTGCTGATCGCATGCGCCAACATCGCGAATCTCTTCCTGGTGCGCTCGGAGCACCGGATCGGCGAGCTCTCGATCCGGCTCGCGCTGGGTGCTGCCTGGCAGCGTCTGGCAGGCGATGTGTTCAGCGAAGGCCTGGTGATTGCGACGGCTGGTGGTCTGTGTGGTCTGGCCGGCGCCACCGCTGCGCTCAGGTTGCTCGTCCTCTTCGCGCCGGACACTCTGCCGCGGGCGCAGCACATCGCCATCAACGGCGACGTCCTTGCTTTCGCGGCTGTCGTCGCAGTCCTCGCGAGCGTGTTGATCGCGTGTGCGCCGATGCTGCGTCTGCGTCGCCTGACGGCCGCGCTCCACTCGCGCACGATCGCGCCAGGTCGTTCATCGGGGCAGCGGTCATTGCTGGTGGTGCAGGTCGCGCTGGCCGTGCTCCTGCTGATCGGTGCGGGGTTGATGGTGCGCACGTTCAGCGCGCTGCGTGCCGTCCGTCCCGGATTCACCAACGCCAGGACGATCGAACTGCTGCATGTCAGCATCCCGGACAGCGAGGCAGCGGACTCGGAACGCGTGATTCGTGTTGCCGCGGCGATGCGCGACAACCTTGCCGCGCTGCCAGGTGTCGAGAGCGTGGCGTTCGCCAGTTCGGCGCCCCTGGAGCCGTTCGCCAGCACGGATCCCCTGTTCACGGAGGACCATCCGTTGCCGCAGGGTGTTGTTCCGCCGGTCCGCGGTTATCGATTCGTATCGCCTGGAACGTTCGGCGTCCTCGGAACGCAGCTCGTGGCCGGTCGCGACGTGTCCTGGGACGATCTCTATCAGCGTCACCGGGTCGTGCTGGTGTCGGAGAATCTGGCGCGCGAACTGTGGGGAAGTTCGGAGCTCGCGCTGCACAGGAAGGTGCGTTCGTTTCCCGGTGAGCCGTGGCGGGAGATTGTCGGTGTGGTCGAGGACGTTCACGATGACGGGCTGAATCGGGCAGCATCGAAGGTCGTTTACTGGCCGGCGTTGATGGACGCGTTTGGTGGCGACGTTCAATTTGCCGCACGCACCTTGACCTTCATCGTTCGCAGCCGCCAGGCGGGATCGGCCGCATTTGTTGAGGATGCAGCACGCGCTGTGGTGTCCGTCAATGGCAATCTCCCGGTCACGCAGGTGCGCACGCTCGACGATCTGTATCGGCAATCGCTGGCGCGGACGTCGTTCACACTGCTGATGCTGGCCATCGCCGCAGTGATTGCCCTGCTGCTGGCCGTGGTCGGCTTGTATGCCGTCGTCGCCTACGCCGTCACCAGGCGGACGCGGGAAATCGGGATTCGTGTGGCGCTTGGCGCACATACGCGCGCGGTGCGCATGCTGTTCGTGCGCGATGCGACCAGGCTCGCTGCTACCGGGGCAGTCATCGGCGCGGCGACCGCCGTGGCCGCGACGCGGTGGATGACGACGCTGCTGTTTGGCGTGAGCCCGCTGGACCCCGCCACGTACGCGATCGTGGCGGTCACCCTCGTGGGGGTTGCCGCGGTCGCCGCATCATTTCCCGCCCACCGCGCGGCCTCGATCGCGCCGCTCGACGCGATCCGCGAGGAGTAGCAAAAGCCGGCTGATCGATCGAGTGTGAGCCGAACAGCGAATCAGATCCTGGCAGCGACGCAGGTGTCTTGTGCAGCGCGGGAGTCGCGGTCGCCAAGCACGTGCGTCGCGAGTCGCAGCTCGAACCTCGCGCCTGTAAGCGGGCGCGCCGCGCGACCAAGCGGAACAAGGCACCTGCCTGGCCGTTTCGTTTCAGAGTCGATCGAGCGGTGTCCGTTTGCGGGACGATGCGATCCCGCCAGTGCACGCCGTGAACTCGTGTCCTGGACGATCCGGTGGACTCCTGTTGCCTTTCTACATGGCATGGGACATGCTCCTGTGGCCCGTCAACATGGCCAGGCGAACGAGCGTTCGCGCAGCAGGCCGACCTAAAGGTCGGCCTCTACGGATGCCCGGGTCATACCGCCGAAGGAGTTCGAGGTGGGGAATCAGCAGAGTGAAGTCCCGTACGGGACGCTCGATTTGATGATCCTGCGCACGCTCGACGCGATGGGCGAGCAGCACGGCTACGGCATCGCCCGCCGGATCGAGCAGATCGCGCAGGGCGCGCTCGCGCTCAACCAGGGCACCATCTATCCGGCGCTCCTCCGGCTGGAACAGAAAGGCTGGATCAAGAGCGCGTGGGGCACCAGCGAGAACAATCGCCGCGCGCGCTTCTATTCGATCACCCGCGCCGGCAGTAAGCAGCTCGCGGCGGAAACGGAACTCTGGGAGCGCACCGTGGCGATGGTGAACCGGCTGCTGGAGGATCCGTCGTGACCGCCTGGCGTGTGCTGCTGGCGCGCGTCCGGTCGCTGTTCGTCCGTCAGCGCATGGACGCGGACCTCGATGATGAAATCCAGGCGCATCTCGAGCTCCTGACGACGGAGTACATCCGGAAGGGGCTGTCGCCCGAACGCGCGCGCGATGCGGCACGCCGCGATTTCGGTGGCGTCGATCGCACCATGGAACACGTACGCGACCAGCGGGGATTCGTCTCGCTGGACGCGTTCAGCCGCGACATCCGTTACGCGCTGCGCACACTCGCGCGTACGCCCGGCTTCACATTCGCCGCGGTCGGCACGCTGGCGCTCGGCATCGGCGCGACCACGGCGATCTTCAGCGTGGCGAACGCGGCGCTGCTGCGGCCGCTGCCGTATCCGGGCTGGAGCGATCTGCGGACGGTGAGGACGACGTTCACCGATGGGCGGGTCACGAGTGGACTCGTGGGTCCGCTGGAAATGTCGCGCATGAAAGATCCGAAGCTGCCGATCGTCCAGGCGGCGATGTCGCTGCGTTTCGATGAGACGCTGCTTCGCGATGGGCAGGCGCCGCTGACGATTGCCGCGGCTGGCGTTGACGAGCACTTCTTCCCATTGTTCGGCCTGCCGCTGCAACTGGGTGCAGGGTTCACGCCCGATCAGTTCGCGAGAAACGACAAGGCCGCCCCGTCCGTCGTGCTCTCGCATCACTTCTGGACCACCGTGTTCGGCAGCGATCCGCACGTCGTCGGCAAGACAATCCGACGGGTCGACGGCGATTGGAGGATCGTCGGCGTCGCCTCGCCCGACATGGACGTGCCGCGCGGCATCGATCTGTGGGTCAACCTGCACGTCAATCCCGAATCGACCGATCACAGCTTCGACGGCTACCTTCGGGTCCAGCCTGGCACCACGCCGGAACAGCTTTCGAGCAGCCTGGCGATTGTCGCAGGTCGACTGGGGCACGATTACCCGGGACCGGAGGGCAACCGCGCCTTCATCGTCCAACCGCTCGTCGAGACGCTGGTCGGGGACCTGCGGCCTATTCTCATCATCGTTTTGTCGGCTACCGCGCTGCTGCTGGTCCTCTCGTGCGTCAATGTGACCAACCTGCTGCTGGCGCGCGCCACCCGCCGCTCGCGGGAGATCGCCATCCGCGCCGCGGTTGGTGCGACAAGGAGGCGGATCATCACGCAGTTGCTCGTCGAGTCGCTCGTGCTCGCCGGCGCGGGCACGCTCGCCGGCCTGGGCGTGGCGTACGGCGGCGTCCGGCTGCTGCTGGTGTACGGCGCCTCGCGACTGCCGCGGCTCGAGGCCGTGCCGTTCGACAGCCCGGTGCTGCTGTTCGCGATCGCGATGCTCGTGATCTGCGCCATCGGTGTGGGCCTGGCGCCGGCACTGCAACTGGCCGGCGGCGGCCTCGAGCGATTCCTGAGCGAAGGCGGCCGGAGCGTCACTGGGGCACGACTGACCAATCGCGCGCTTCGGACGATGATCGTCGTCGAGGTCGCGGTGGCGGTCACGATCGTGGCGGGCGCCGGCCTGCTCGCGCGCAGCTTCGTGAATCTGCAGAGGGAGGATCCCGGCTTCCAGCGTCACGGGCGACTCACCTTCGACATCCAGTTGCCATCCAGCCATTACCAGGCGCCGGACAAGCGGCGTGTGTGGCTCGACACGCTGCTGACGAATCTTCAGGGCGTTCCGGGCGTGCGCACGGTGGGCGCCGCGTCTGACTTCCCGCTGCGCGACAGCATCAGCTCGCGGCCGCGCATCGAGCTGGACGGCTGGTCGCCGGCACACGAACACGTGGTCGCGTTGCAGCGCATCGTGACGGCCGACTTCTTCAACGCCATGGGCATGCGGGTGCTGCAGGGGCGTCGCTTCACCAGCTTCGATCGCGAAGCCACGGCGCCCGTGGCGATTGTCAACGAAGCGTTCGTGCGCAAGTATCTCGATGGCCGCGACCCGCTGACCGCACAGGTGTCGTACGGATTTCCCAGCGTCAATCCGAAGACCAGGCGGCCCATCGTCGGCGTGGTCAACGACGTGAAGTACTCGTTGTGGGATGCCGCCGACCCCGCGTTCTATCTGGTGCAGGATCAGGCCGGCGTCACGCAGCGGCTGTCAATCGTGGTGACGACGAACGTCAGCGATCCGAACGCGCTGATTCCAGCCATCCGTGCCGAGGTGGACAAGCTCGATCCGCAACTGGCGCTGACCGTCGAGCCGGTCAGCGCGCTGGTCGCATCGACGCTGACGCGGCAGAAGCTCGGGACGACGCTGATGTTGCTGTTCGCCGGGATCGCCGTGCTGCTCGCGACGATCGGCATCTACGGGATGATTGCGTATGCGACCGCGGCGCGGCACACGGAGATCGCCACGCGCCTGGCGCTCGGCGCCACCGGCCGCAACGTCTTCTGGCTGCTGTCGCGGCAGGGACTGACGGTGGCCGCCGCCGGCGCGATCACTGGCGTCGCCGTGGCCTACGGCGCCGGCCGTCTGGTCGCGAGCTGGTTGTACGAAGTGCGCGCGTCCGATCCCGTGATTCTCGCGTCGGCGCTCGTCGTGGTGCTCGGCGTCACGATGGTGGCGACGCTGCTGCCCATCCGGCGCGCGTGCCGGATCGACCCGTCGGCGTCGCTGCGGTTCGAGTAAACGACAGAGTGTGTTCGCGCTTCTCGGTTCTTGCGTTCTCTGTTCGTGTTCAGGTTCGGTTCCTTGTTCGGGGCGGCGGCGGCGCGCTCCCCCACCCCCGTCCCCGAATCCATGGCCCTGGCCCGGCTCAGAGCGGGCGATCGAGCGAACGCGCGATGAAGGAGTAGAGTTTCGAACATGAAACTCGTCATCATCGGCGGCACCGGACTCATCGGGTCAAAAGTAGTAAGCCGTCTTCGCGAACAGGGGCACGAGGCGGTGGCGGCGGCTCCGAATACGGGGGTCAACACGCTCACCGGCGCGGGGCTTGCCGACGCGCTTCATGGCGCGTCGGTCGTCGTCGACGTCTCCAACTCTCCGTCGTTCGAGGAGAAGGCGGTCATGGACTTCTTCACGACGTCCACGCGCAACCTCCTCACGCACGCAGCGGCCGCCGGCGTTAAGCATTACGTCGCGTTGTCCGTGGTCGGAACGGAGGCGTTGACGGAGAGTCCGTACATGCGCGCGAAGAACGCGCAGGAAGCGCTGATCAAAGCCGGCGGGATTCCGTACACGATCGTGCACGCAACCCAGTTCTTCGAGTTCGTCGCACGCATCGCCGACGAGGCGACGGTCGGAACGACGGTCCGCCTGCCGCCGGTGCTCATTCAGCCGATGGCGGCTGACGATGTCGCCGGCGCGGTGGCCAGCGCGGCGGTTGGCGCGCCGGTGAATGGGACCGTGGACGTGGCTGGTCCGCAGCAGTTCCGTTTCGACGACTTGATTCGTCAGGGACTGGTCGCCCGCAACGACGCCCGACAGGTGATTGCCGATCCGCACGCGCGGTACTTCGGTGCCGAACTCGGTGAGCGATCGCTCGTTCCCGCTGGTGACGCGCGATTCGGTGAGATCCGTTTCAAGGACTGGCTGGCGCGATCGTAGCGTCCGATATCCGCGCGAGCTCCAGACGCCGGCTCACTCGTGAGTTGCCCGCCGCCGGCCGCGTGCCGCAGCGCGTTCAAGGACAGCCGGTTGACGCCGGGCCAGATGGCGGACGCGGCGGTGTATTTCGGCACGCCGGCGCGCCGGTCGTTCGTAGCGGCGGGTGTTCAGACCCGTCGTCGGGACGTCCCGCGTTAACGCGGGAAGTGCGTGAGGTCGTGCAACCCGCGCGTGGCCGTCCAGGGAATCTCCTGGTTCCTGACGCGCATCACCTGGTGCTCGTCGTTGAACTCGTCGAAGTGCGCCTTCAGCGTGCCGGTCAGCGTACCATCGGCCTTGCGCGTGCCGGTCGAGTCGATGTGGATCGTGAAGTTCTCGCCGGCTGAATCCCCGGAGAAGATCAGCGTGTCATCGGCGAAGAGACCAGTCAGCATGATCGGGTCACCATGCGGCCAGTCGAGCGTACCGGTGACGGTGCTCTTCTTCTGATCGAGCGTCAGCTTCAATCCCAGATGTTCCACCGACAGCGTCCAGTCGCCGGTGAGGGACGCCGGCCTGGCGTCGACCGCTCCGGCGGCCACCACCGCCATCACGATGAGTGCCGCGACTATCGAGTACTTCATGTCTACTCCCTGTGCCGAGCGTATGCGGCGGGACGTGAACGTCGCCTGAACAGCTTGTTCAGTGCGCGTTCAGACTGTGATGGGGGCTTCGCCTGACAGGCTGGCGCGACGAAAGCGGCAAGATCGCAGTTCTCGTTCGGCGATGGTTCCAACGCCTGTCATTAGCGGGACACAAGGCATGGGTCGTATTCATTAGCGGTGCTAATATCCGGCGCATGCACATCGAGACGCTGAAGACGTTTCGCGACCTCGTCGAGACGGGCAGCTTCAGCAAGACGGCGCAATTGAATCTCGTGTCGCAGTCGGCCGTCAGCCAGCAGTTGAAGATGCTGGAACAGCGGTACGACTGCCAGCTCCTGGACCGCGGCTCAGGACGCGGCGTCACACTGACGGATGCCGGTCGGGCGTTCTATTCCGAATGCCGGCTGCTGCTGGAACGGTTTGCGTCGCTCGAGTCGAGCGTACGAGCGCAGTCCACCACCATCGCCGGCGTCGTCCGGGTGGCGACGGTGTACAGCGTCGGGCTGCACGCGTTGCCGCCGTACGTGACTCGGTTCATGGCGATGCATCCGCAGGTCACCGTTCATGTGGAGTACAGCCGGACCAATCGCATCTGCGATGACTGTGTGCACGGCACGGTGGACCTCGGGATCGTGGCGCTGCCGCTGCCGAAGGCGTCGGTGACGGCGACGGAATGGCGTGACGAGGATCTGGTGATCGTCTGTTCGCCGGCCCATCGTCTGGCGGCGCGGCGGCGTGTCAGCCTGCGGCAGCTCGCCGGGGAACCGTTCGTCGCGTTCGAACGTGACATCCCCACACGGAAGACCGTCGATCGCCTGCTGCGGGCACACGGCGTGCCGGTGAACCGCGTGATGGAGTTCGACAACATCGAAACCATCAAGCGGTGCGTGATCGTCGGCAACGGGATCTCGATCCTTCCACAGGTCACGATTGCGAATGAGGTGAAGAGTGGGGTGCTGGTATCGGTCGCCATCGCCGAAGGGCCGTGTCGCCGGCGGCTCGCGATCATCCATCGACGCGGCCGCATCCTGAGTGGTCCAGCCCGCGAGCTTCTTCGTCTCCTGCAGGCCTCTTCGTAACGCCGACTCGCGGCCGAGTCGTCATCACCGCGACGAGTTACCTCACCACGTGCTGCGATCGAAAATCGTGCCGGTGGCCACGAGATAGATGTAGAAATCGGTGAGGACAACCCACACGAGGCTGCACCAGGCGAACAGCAAGTGACGTTCGTTGAACCACGTGGACGACCGCCACAGCGCGTAGGCCGGGAGCCGCGAAACACCGGCGTCGTCGCGCCCGCCGCCCGCGTGTGGGCACGAGAAACAGTCCAGGCGTCCGCCGACGAGGTGCCGCCAGGAATGGCATCCGAGGATGTACGCCGACAGGAGCGCCGCGTTGACGATCATCACGATCGTGCCGACGCCGACGCCGAACTGCCCGTCGCGAAAGAACGCCGACAGGCCTTCCCACCACAGGCACACGATCAGGAACAGCGCGCCATACAACGTGTAGCGATGCAGGTTCTGGAACAGCAGGAGCATCGTTTCGCCGCGATAGCGCCGCGCCGGCCCGCGAACGGCACAGGACGGCGGCGTCAGCGCAACGGCTTTGTAATAGGCGCCGCGGTAGTAATAGCAGGTG